>DATBIB010000163.1:0-87538 GCA_036557205.1 Ktedonobacterales bacterium
CTTCCGCAATCGGTTGATTTTCCCCATCCGCGACGCGCGCGGGCAGACCATCGCCTTTGGCGCGCGCGCGCTGGATGGCAGTAATCCCAAATACCTCAATACCCCACAGACGCTGCTCTTCGATAAAAGCGCCACCCTCTACGGTCTCGATCTGGCCCGCGACGCCATTCGCCGTGGCAACCGAATTGTGATCGTCGAGGGCTACATGGATGCCGTCGTGACGCACCAATATGGCACGCGCAACGTCGTCGCCTGCATCGGCAGCGCCATCACCGAGAAGCATATCCGCCAGATCAAGAAGCTGACCCGCCGGGTCACGCTTGCCCTCGATCCCGACGCCGCGGGAGAGTCGGCCACGCTCCGTGGCATCACCGTCGCGCAGCAGGCGTTCGACCGCGTTGTCGTGCCGGTGCCAGGGCCAGCGCCAGACAATGCGCGCGCGCAGCAGGAGGGCTGGGCGACGCATAACGGCAGGCGCGGCATGCCACGGGGCATCGTTCGTTTTGAGGAACAGGTGGACGCCGAAATCACTGTTGCGAAGCTGCCGCCGCATGAAGATCCCGACGAATTCGCTCGGCGCGATGCGACGGGCTGGCAGCAGGCTATCGAGCATTCGGCCCCGCTGATCGATTATCTCATCGCCGCCCAGACCACCGACCTCGCGCTGGACACGCCGCAGGGCAAGCTGGAGGCGTCGCGCCGGTTGCTGCCGATTCTGGCGGAGGTGCGCAATCGCACGCTGGCCGGTGAATACGCGGACCGGCTGGCGGCCCACCTGCATCTGGACGTACGGGACGTGCAGCGCGACCTTGCCCAGACGCGCCGACGGCTGGACCGTGAGGCGCGCGGACCGGGCGGGCGGCCCCGCGGCCCGGTAGATTCTGGACAAGCAGAATCAGACGATCCTGACGACTCAACCGGACCAAAGTACCCCCAGGCGGATGGGTCGCCATCTGGCCCGTTCTTCAACTATAGAGCTTCAGGCGCTGCCGGGGCGACGGGCGAGATGCTGGCGGAGCTGTCGCAGGCGGAGTACTGCATCGGGCTGCTGGCGGCGAACCCGGCGACATGGATGGATATCTTCGCGATTCTCGATGAGAGCGATTTCACCAGCGCGGATATGCGCGCGATCTATGCCATCTTCGCGATGGCGACGCGCGAGGGGAAACTCGCCCCATCCGCACAGGGTGACGGTACCGCATTCATCGGGATGCTGCCTGAGGAGCTACGCCATGTCGCCATGGAAGCGGGCGCGCGCGTCTCGCTGGGCCTGCCGGAATCCGGCCCGTCGCTTACCAAAATCGCCAGCAAAGCCGCCTATCGGCTGAAGCGGATGCGATTGAAGGCAGAGATGGCCGAGCTGGACTACTTGGTACGCGAGGCTGATGACGACGAGGCGTTGCGCACGCTGATGGCGCGCAAGAAGCTGCTCTTGTCACAGCGCCGGGCCATCGACGCGGCGACGGATATCTGGGGATGACAGCCGTGGGAGCACGGATATTTAGCGGTTCACAGTTACCTTTGCGGCGATGTTCGTTTCAGTAGAGTGATGGGATATGCGCCGGGTGGGGAACCCCGGCGTGAATGGGACGCAGCGGCCCGCGTGGCGGGCGAGCGTCTGTTCTGACGTCCTGTAAGACTGGATACGGGACGCGCATCCTTCGCTGCTGGTTGGGACGTTCTTCAGGAGGGATTGCGGGGAAATGGCTCAGCGCAGGCGAGACGGCAAAATGAGACAGGCTGATATTCTGTCCAATGATTCGTGGTCGTCGGATACAGCGACGGCGATTTCTGAAGCGGAAACGTCCTATGGCATGCCAGCTCCACGGGCAGCGTCCCGGCGCGTGTTGTTGGGACTGGCGCTGCTGCGTGTGGCTGACGAATCACACGACGCCTTTGTAGTTCCTGCCGAGAACGATGAAAACGACGAAAACGACGAAGAGGAGGAGTTTGGCGAGGACGGCTTTGCGAGCGATGACCCGTTCATGTTCCTGTCGTCCGGGCTACTCGGCGCATCTGTCGCCGAGGAAGAGACCACGCTGGTCTCCGACGACGACGCAGTCGGCGACTTGTTCAAACTACAGGATGAAGACATGGCAATCGATCCGCTAGATCCTTCAAAGAGTTCCTGGGCGGTGGTGGAAAACGGGGATGATGATACCGGAACCACTGGCAGCCACAAGTGGGATGAGTTGCGCGAGAGCTTTGGTGCGCTGACCAGTGAGCTGGAAAGCAATCTGGACGATCCGGTGCGCATGTACCTGCGGGAGATCGGCCGTGTGCCGCTGCTCTCCGCCTTCGAGGAGATCTCGCTGGCCAAGCGAATGGAGCGTGGCAAGCGGGAGCGCACGAAGCCATTCGCCACGCAGCACCTGAGCATCATGCTCGATGCTGAAGAAGCGCAGCGTCAGTTGACCGAAGCCAATCTCCGGCTTGTCGTGAGTGTCGCCAAGAAGTATATCGGCCGGGGCATGAGCCTGCTGGATCTGATCCAGGAAGGCAATATCGGCCTCATCCGCGCCGTCGAAAAGTTCGACTACACCAAGGGGTTCAAGTTCTCGACCTATGCCACCTGGTGGATTCGCCAGGCCATCACCCGGGCCATCGCCGACCAGGCGCGCACCATCCGCATCCCGGTGCACATGGTGGAGACGATCAACCGGCTGATTCGCACGAGCCGCCGTCTGCTCCAGGAGCTTGGCCGCGAGCCATCCGCCGAAGAGATCGCGGCGGAGATGCAGATTACGCCGGATAAGGTGCGCGAGATCATCAAGGTCAGCCAGGAGCCGGTGAGCCTGGAGACGCCCATCGGCGAGGAAGACGACAGCCATCTCGGCGATTTCATTGAGGACCAGGGCGCGCTCGCCCCGGCGGAGGCCGCCAGTCACCAGTTGCTGCGCGAGCAGGTGAAAGACGCCCTCGGCAGCCTGACCCAACGCGAGCAGGAGGTGTTACGCCTGCGCTTTGGGCTGGACGATGGCCGCAGCCGCACGCTCGAAGAGGTCGGCAAAGAGTTCAAGGTGACGCGCGAACGCATCCGCCAGATCGAGGCGAAGGCGCTCCGCAAGCTGCGCCACCCGAGTCGCAGCCGCAAGCTCAAGGACTATCTGGAATAGTTTCTCGGTATATTTGGTGGTATTTTCGAGGTCCGGTGTCGTATGGCGCCGGGCCTTTTGCATGTCGTTCGATTGCTGTCTAGCATGTTGGATATCGCAACCCAAGTATAATTACCTATATGCATTACAAGGAAATGACTGGTATTCTTGGTTCAACAGCAAATCCGTATGATAGTAGTGGAGAGAATCACCTATACCAGTATCCAAGAGTATGCAGCTATGAACTACCTGCTAACCCGTGCTGCATAGTGCGCAACGAGGGCAGAGCCAGGGATATGAATCTATCAATCGGGAGTATCAGCGAAAAGGGGAGAGTATGCCTGGTTCTCAAGTCGACCAAAAGCTCCTGGTGATCGCACAGTTTGAAACCATGCGAGTAAAGTCACATCCAGGGATAATGTCACATTCCGTGCTGTCGCCTTACCTCACGGCCTTTGTCCATTTTGACCCACAATCTGACATTGAGGTTGCAACATTTGCCCCGTCTAGCCCGTCCCCTAGTACAAGTGAAGTCTATCGCGTCTTTCCGCGTTATGGCTCACCTAAAATAGCGCTAACTCCTATGAATGCAGCAGAAATTCTGTTTAATTTCTGGTATGAAGAACTCGGAATACTTGAGAGAGAGAACTCAGCAGCATACGCCCAGGCCGTCCAGACTATTGAACGGGAGTATTTTCGAGCATCGGAAGTGTTAGGCGCGGGACTACCTCCTGTGCAGTCAGTTTCAGCACGAGGCGGCGGGAATACCTCAATCTTTGGCAATATCGGATGCATACTGGCGAGCATCGTAACGATCATCATTCTAGCAGCAATCATTACAAGTTTGGTTGGCCATGTACTTGGAGGAAATTCGAGTGTCGCTACTGGAACTGAGGTCACTGGCAGTAACAATGGAGTAGGTAACACCGCAGCAGGTAACACCGCAGCCATTGACTCATGCCTCCAACAGCCTGGCTTTGCTGGAAGCACAGGGCAGCCAACTGCTGGAGCCGATTTTCAAGATGTAGGCTTCCCAGATGCTTCAGTATCGTACTTCGGTGATACCTTCACTGATGGCTCGTACCAGTTTCAGATCGTCGAGGTCTGCACCGTTACTGCGTCGGCAGACAACATACGATCCTTTTATGCATCGAGCATGCCAAGTAATGGTTGGACGCAAACTGACCATTTCCCTTACGCGGGTGACCCGAATAGGGGTTGTGGGGATCCGTATTGTTGGGTGCAGGGTTCGTCACCAACCCGTTTTGCTTCGCTTGAGAAGGTCACCGTGGTAGGCGCCGATGTGGTGTATGAACTGCGCCTAGGCACACTGCCGTGACTAACGCGCCACTCAGAGATGTTACTCCGAGAATGGCGTCTTCCTCACGGGCATAGGACGCAAAAGCAACTGAGCCTATGACTCCGGCGCTTCATGTGCAATGAAGCAAACATACTTTCGAGGTCCGGTGTCGTGTGGCGTCGGGACTTTCGCGCGCCAGGAACCACCGCGCAAAACCTGACCGAATATAGCCATCAGCGCCATCTAAGCGAGCAGGGCTGCCAGGTCGCCCTGGAAGGTCGAGGTGTTGATGGGACCGATGTAGACGGCGCGGATGACGCCGTCGCGGTCGATCAGATAGGAGGAGGGCGTCGCGCGCACCTGATACGCCAGCACGGCGCGCTGGCCAATATCGCGCAGGATGGGGTAGGTGATACCCAGACGTGAGGTGAACGCCGAGATGGTTGAGGCGTCATCCACCACGTCCAGGCCAACGACCTTGAAGCCCTGCGACTGGTGGGCAAGGTAGGCGCGCTCGAGCGCGGGCATCTCGATCTGGCATGGCGGACATGAGACATACCAGAAGTTGAGCAGGATGACGCTCCCGCGCAGGCTCGACAACGCCGTCAGGTGGTCGCGCATGTCATGCACGGTCACGTCGGGCGCGAGATGCCCAACCAGCGGATCGGTGGGCGCCGCCGTCGCGGTCGGTCCGGCGCCCGAAGTTACCCGGCCAGGGGTCGCGGCGCTGGGCGCGGCGGGCGTGAGCAGCGCATGCACGAGCAGCGCGACTGCCGCGACCATCAGCACGCCAGAGACAACCTGAAGCGTGCGGATACGCCGGGGCGTACGCGCCAGCTCCGCCATGGTGTCCGGGGCATCACTGGTATGTGGTTTGGGGGTTTCAGCCATTGGCGCCGTGCTTCCGCATTGGCCTGATCGGCCCGTTGCTCATGCGATGTCTGTTGGACTACATCGTGCCCAGACCCATGATATGGAAGCCCGCGTCCAGGTGGATCACCTCGCCCGTCAGGTTGCGCGCCGCCGGACTGCACAGGAAAGCGGCCATATCGCCGATGTCGCCCTGCTCGATATTGCGGCGGAGTGGCGCCACCTGGTCCACCAGATCGAACATCGCGTTGATATTGCCGACGCCACGCGCCGAAAGCGTGCGCAGCGGACCAGCCGAGATGCCGTTGACGGTGATATTCTGAGGGCCGAGGTCCCAGGCAAGATAGCGCACCGAGGCTTCCAGCGCCGCCTTGGCGATTCCCATCACGTTATAGCCGGGAACGACGCGCTCGCTGCCAAGATAGGTCATCGAGATGATGCTGCCGCCGCCACGCTGCTGCATCAGCGGTTCAGCGCGTTTGGCCATCGCCAGCAGCGAATAGGCGCTGATATCGAGCGACGCGGTGAAGCCAGCCCGTGAGACATGTGAGACACGACCACGGAGATCGTCAGTCGGCGCGAACGCAACGCTATGGATCAGGATATCCAGCCCGCCAAAGAACTTGCCAACCTCGTCGAAGACGGCATCCAACTCTTCATCACTCTGCACATCGCAGGGCAGAACCGGCGCATCCGGCATGTTGGCGGCGGTGAGCTTGCGCACGTTCTGCTCCATCCGCCCCTGATAGGTGAAGGCGAGGCGCGCGCCTTCCTCCGCCAGCTTCTGCGCAATCGCCCAGGCAATGCTGTTATGATTGGCCACCCCAAAGATGAGACCGGTCTTCCCGTCGAGTGTTCCCACCGCAGAATCCTCCGCACACTATTCACAGTCTGGCCCCACCTGGCGGCCACACGACTCGCGCGATGTCGCACGCATTCTAACATGCGTGGCATGCGCGGGCAAATAACACCCCTCCCCGACGACCTTCAGGGAGGGGCGAGAGACATGAAAGCACAAACACCTCATGTGGTCTACACGAGGCTCTGCGTCGAAGACGGGTCGAAGAAGTGTAGATGGCTCGTATCGACACGGAGCGAGATGCGCTCTCCTGGGGAGACCTTCGCGCCCGCGGCGAGTCGCGCTGTCGAGCCTTTCGTCTCCGACGCTTCGGGGACGTAGGCGCCGGGCAGCCGCACATAGACCAGTTGCTCGTTGCCCAGGTGCTCGACGACATCCACTACGCCCGAGATGGTGGTTCCGTCGCCGCTCTGCGCGCCGTCCAGGCTGAAGTGTTCGGGGCGAATGCCGACGATCAACGGGCGTCCATCTGAGGTATCCCCCACGCCGGGCGCCTGACCCGTGGCCACCTCCGCCGCCTGCCCCTGGAGCGTGAGCCGTTGCGCTTCATCTCCTTTGCCCACCACGATCTCGGCCTGGCCGTCACTCTTGCGGTGCAGATTCACCTCGAAAAAGTCCATCGAGGGCGAGCCGATGAAGCCCGCGACGAACAGATTGGCGGGGTGTTCGTAGAGCTGCTGCGGCGTCCCCAGTTGCTGAATGACGCCAGCGTTCAGGACGGCGATACGGTCACCCATCGTCATCGCCTCTACCTGATCGTGGGTGACATAGACGAAGGTGGTTCCCGTCGCCTGATGCAACCGGCTGATCTCCGCCCGCGTCTGGACCCGCAGTTTGGCATCCAGATTCGAGAGCGGCTCATCGAGGAGAAACACGCGCGGATCGCGCACCAACGCCCTGCCCAGCGCCACACGCTGCCGCTGGCCGCCGGAGAGCTCGCGCGGCTTTCGCTTGAGATACGAGGTGATACCCAGCATCTGCGCCGCTCGCTCGACACGCTGCTGAATCTCTTCCTTCGGGGTATGCCGCAGCGTCAGCGCAAAGGCCATATTGTCGAAGACCGTCATATGCGGATAGAGCGCGTAATTCTGAAAGACCATCGCGATATCGCGGTCCTTGGGCGCCACATCGTTGACCAGGCGGTCGCCGATGTACAGATTGCCCTGCGAGATGTCTTCGAGGCCCGCAATCATACGCAACGCGGTCGATTTGCCGCATCCAGATGGCCCAACCAGCACCAGAAACTCGTGGTCGGCGATCTCCAGGTTCAGGTCGGTAATAACCGGTGGGTTGTCGCCATAGCTCTTATACACGTGCTCAAACCGAACGTCAGCCATTGCCAACCTCTTTTCCGCCATAGCTGGTCATCTCATTGCAGGGCCACCCGACCAAGACGCTCATCCTGTAAAACGGACACGTCGCCCAGACGTGCGTTGTGGCCGCACACCTCGCGGCAATCACCGTCCGCATTCATCCACTAATATGTATCACATCTAACTCAACCAGGGCATAGCAAGAACGAGGCCGTTATTCGCCGCCACAGTCGCGCTCGGGCGGGTGCGCCAGACTTTCTTGCAGCTCAGCAACGGTGAGCGCTGGAGCTGTAGTCCCCGGCGAAAGCGTATGAGCGGCTGAAGTAAGCGCCAACAGCACCCCGCCGGTGTAGAGCCAGATAGCCAAGGAGTCGCCGCCAGCAGTTTGCGGCCCCTGTTGCGTGCGCGTACTGGTGCGTTGCGTCAGCACGACTCCATCCGACCAGGCCGATGCGCTGGTCAGCGGCACGGCGGTGATGGCGCCCGCGACGAGGCTCCGGCTGCCAAGCCAGTTGGCGAGAGCGGTGCGGGCCGTCAGCGCCAGCAGGTAACCAGGCGTGACGGGTGTGGCGGCAACGTCCGGCGCGGTAAAGATATCCGCCGTGGGGTTGAGGGCATAGGGCTTCGTGGCCGTCCAGTGTTGCGCGCCGGTATGCAGTGAGAAGGTCACGCTGGCGCGGGTTGTGTAGAGCACAGGCATGCGGCGTTCGAGCAGCGGCGTGGCGTCACAGGTGTCATAGATGGTGACATGCTCCTGCACTACCGCCGCGACCCCAACCATCCCCGTCTCTGGCGCGATGGGACGCTGATAGGTCGTCTCAGTATAGAATGGCTCGTACGCGTCGAGCGCGGCCGCCTCGAAGCGCTCATGGACGACGAGCGCTGGCCCTGACGGCGCGGCGCGCAGCCCAAGCGCGCGCCAGAGTGAGGCTGGGAGCGTGACCACCTGCTCATAGTCCGTGGCAAAGAAGCTGTTCACCGCATCGAGCGCATCGGTGGTTCCGTGGGCTGTGAGGGAGAATTCGGTCAGATAGAGGCCAGGCGTGCCAGCATGGGCGACGATATAGATTGGATAGGGCGCGAAACCCTCAGCCGTCGCGATCAACGTGTGCTGACCCACGCTCACCGAGAGTCGCGCCATCGGCAGCGCGCCGGCCACGCCCTGGTGGCAGGTGGTCACTGGCCCACGGCCGTCCACCCGAATGAGCGCCCAGGGTACATCGCACACCACTGTGATGGGGACTGGCGCATCGTTGGGCGTGCGATGAAAGAGCACGGCAAGCTCGGGCTGCCCAGCCACCGCCAGCAGCAGCGCCGTCAGCAGGAGCACCGGCAGCGTCCGCACGATGGCGCGCCGAAGTCGCCGCAGATGGCGGCCGGTCAGGGTCGAATCGTCGTCGAATTCGAGGGTTGAGCCATCCTCATCTTCGTCTGAGAACCCATCGCGCATAGACCTGCCCCATTCCGGTGTCGCGGCACGATTTCTTCCCAATAGCAATGTACTCTGCCGGGAAACGCAGCGCCAGTATTGCCCGTGGCGTTGACGCCGCATGCCCGGAGCGATAGACTACAACGTGTTTCCGCCGCGACTCACGTCGTTGGTTGCGGCCTACGTTCCATCCTAATCCTAGCAGGAGCGTCTCGCGCAATGAAGTGGCCCCGGGCCAGTGGTATCCTGGCGCATCCCACGTCGCTTCCGGGTCGGTTCGCGGTCGGCGACCTCGGCCCGGGCGCCCTTGACTTTCTCGATTTTCTCGTCGCCAGCGGTCAGCGTATCTGGCAGACGCTGCCCCTTGGCCCGACAGGGTACGGCGATTCCCCCTATTCGCTGCTCTCGGCGTTCGCGGGTAACCCGCTGCTCATCTCGCCAGAGTCGCTGCTGGCCGAGCGGCTGCTCGACGAGGGCGATCTCGCCGACGCGCCCGCGTTCGATCCAGCGAGGGTGGACTTCGATGCCGCCAGGCCATGGAAAAACCGATTGCTCCAGCGGTCGTATCAACGTTTCCAACACTACAATGACGTAGCGCTACGCGAATCGTTTCAAGTATTTTGTGACGAGCAAAGCGAGTGGCTCGACGACTATGCGCTCTTCATGGCGCTGAAATCCCATTTCGGCGACAAGGCCTGGACGGACTGGCCACGCCCGTACTCCATACGTGACCTGGAGGAGCTTGCCAGCGCACGCGCCACGCTGGCCGATGAGATTGCCCTGCACCGTTACACGCAGTTCCTCTTCTTCCGCCAGTGGGCGGACCTGCGCGCCCAGGCGCATGCGCGCGACATCCGCATCATGGGCGACCTCGCGATCTTCGTTGCCCATGACAGCGCCGATGTCTGGGCGCACCAGGAGCTCTTTCATCTGGATAACTCCGGGCGCCCAACGGTGGTTGCGGGCGTCCCACCAGACTACTTCAGCGAGACGGGACAGCGCTGGGGAAACCCGATCTATCGCTGGGATGAAATGGCGGCTGATGGCTACCGTTGGTGGATCGCGAGAGTCCGGAAGGCGCTACAGCTTCAGGACTTCCTGCGGCTCGATCACTTTCGCGGCTTCGAGGCGTACTGGGAGATTCCGGGCGAGGCCGAAACGGCGGTATCGGGCCACTGGGAGTCAGGGCCGGGCGAGGCGCTTTTCACCACGATCCGCGATGCGCTGGGCGATGTGCCCTTCGTCGCCGAAGACCTCGGCGTCATTACCCCTGAGGTGGTGGCGCTGCGCAAGCAGCTCAAGCTCCCTGGGATGCGCGTGCTGCAATTTGGCTTCGGCTCCGACGCCAGCAACGGTTTCCTGCCGCACAACTACACACGCAACACGGTTGTGTATACCGGCACACACGACAACGACACCACCCGTGGCTGGTTCGCATCGCTCGCGCCATCCGAACGCGACTACGCCCTGAAATATCTGCGCAGTAACGAGCATGGCATCGTCTGGGATATGATCCGCGCCGCCGAGGCCTCGGTGGCGAACATCGCGGTGCTGCCGCTGCAAGATCCGCTGGAGCTTGGCAGCGAGGCGCGCATGAATTATCCATCGAAGCCGAAGGGGAACTGGGTATGGCGCTGCCCGCCAGACCTGCTAACGCCAGGGGTCGCCACACGCCTCGCCGAGATGGCGAGGCTCTACGGACGCGCCCCGACTGGCAAACAGCAACAGAGCGATGAGTGACGATGTGCGCCCATCCCGCGTTT
This sequence comes from Ktedonobacterales bacterium, assembly GCA_036557205.1. Taxonomy (GTDB): domain Bacteria; phylum Chloroflexota; class Ktedonobacteria; order Ktedonobacterales; family JADMIN01; genus DAHUXT01. The sequence goes on from DATBIB010000163.1 coordinate 10,630, forward strand.
GACGCCCGCCGCCCGCATATGCTATTCTTGATGGGCATCCACGGGCTTTAGCAGCCCATGAGGCCGACACTTGGGTGATTAGCTCAGCCGGCAGAGCGCGTCGTTCACACCGACGAGGTCACTGGTTCAAGTCCAGTATCACCCACCAAGCTGTGGATGTTGGAGCCTCTGCCCCTATGGGGGTTGGGGTTCTTTTCATCTATGGCTAACAATCTGTGTGGCCGCTCGACGTACGGCCGCTCCGACGCATCCTCCAGAGCGCGACCAGCGGGTCGGTGCGTTTCCGATAGTATGTCACGCCCTCGCTGGTACCCATGCTCGCATCGAAGTCGCCTGTCTTCCGCTGATGCGTCCAAGCAAGCCGTGCCTCCAGCGTCAGCGGGTCGGTGAATGGTGCCATAAGCTCACTGCCCACGTTGCCTTCAGCAAATACCCAGATTTTTTCAAACAGTGCTTGCGCCCGCAGTAGGTTCAGTCCCTCGGATAGATTTACGAGATGATGTGTACTGACGCTTGATGCTGATGCGCCTCTTCAAGTTTCAGAGCTGGCTAGGCTAAATGTACTATTAGTTGATGCAACTTACTGGTATAGTAGAACGTATTGTTGCTATGCGCGTCTCATTTGGCAGACGAGTTGGCGGTTACAAGCAGAGGATGGCGCTGAAAGGGGTGTCAGGTAGAATGAGGAACACACGTCTCAGTAAGGTCGGAGCATTCTTGCTCCGCACGAAGTTTATCCCAGTTCTTCTGCTTTTGACTTTCCTTACGGGGGGAGCCGCGCTCTATTTCAGCCAGGCGAATCCGGCACACGCCGATCCGTATACATCTAGTACTCTGCACTATCCCTGGGTCAACGCGACCGCATTGCGCCCTTCCACATACGACTATGGTTACTCAACTTGCCCTCCTACTGATCCGCATTGCAAGTACTATGCGGCCATGTTGTACACCGTGAACAAGGTGGTGTATGGAGAGGCCGACCCATGGGGATACTTTCTGCGGAACTGCACCTCGTATGTCGCCTGGAAGCTCTCTCAACTTGGTGTAGATCCCAAGTATTTCACAGGCTTGGGCAACGGAGGGGATTGGTATGACACTGCGAAATACCGGTACGATCACCGCTCCGTGACGCCATACCAGGGATCCCCATCAGTTGGGACTTCGCCAAAAATTGGCGCGGCGGCGGTCGTACCGTCAACATGGGGTTACGATAACAAAGGGAAATGGGTCGAGAAAAACCCAGGACACGTGGCCTTCGTCAGCAACATCACCTACAACACAAACGGGTCGGTGAAAACCATCACCATCAATGAGTTCAACGCCCACACCCCAGGCAATGGAGATATTTGGACTGGTCCGCCCGCGAGTCGCAATTTCAAAGAGTACGTGTACTTCGGGACGCTCGAGAAGAAGCTGCCCACTTCTATAACAGTCAAAGGGACCGTGAACTGCGCCTCCCATCCCCTGTATGGCATTTGGGTGCAAAGCAGCGGCGGTGGCAGCGGCTTTGCATCTTGGAGTTGGACAACGAGCAACCATTATGCCGGAACGTACACGAGGACCCTCTCAACGACACTGCCGACAACCTTGCAATTGCATGTTGGTTGCGGAGGGAGCCGTAGCAGTTGGTGGTCCGATAACTGGACCCTCTCAGTCAGTGATTTGGCGAGTGTGACGCTCAATGCGACCTGCAACGAGGGTACAATCAAGCCAGCTGCGGGGAGCAACTCTCGCTGCCTCGCACCTACGGTAATCGTCAGCCTATAGGTCACATTGTTTAGCTGGTCTGAACAGCGCCGATTACGAGCAATCCGAAAAACTAAAGGGATGCCGCCATTCGTGGCAGCGTCCCTTTGGGCATCTCACGTTGACAATGGTAGTTCGGCTTAGCGGGTGGGGGATCTGGCGACAACACGCCGCTGTGTGGTAAGATCCCATCGTAGTCGGTGAAGCGCCTGCGCAGGCACGCCCCGATGCTGGTGATGAGGCTCACCACCCAACCGTTCCGCCCACGATGGCGGCGCTGATGGCTTCTACGCTCGGCTCGCAAGCTGTATTGCGGGGTCGTGAGTAGGAGTTTTTTGTGCCTCAAAACGGCGCCGACTCCTCACGCACATCCCCCGGTTCCAGACGAGGTTAATCACATCTATGCGCAACATCGCACTCGTGTTCGCGGGCGGCTTCTGCGGCACACTGGCGCGGGCGCTCCTTGCCACCCCCATCACATCGCTAACTCTGACGCTGTTCCCACATGCCTCGGTGCGATTCCCGTGGGATATTTTTGCTATCAACCTGTCCGGCGCGCTGGCGCTTGGGCTACTCTACGGCCTCTGCGAGCGTGGCGTGCCGATCTCCCACGAGTTCCGGCTGGCTGCTGGCCCTGGATTTCTTGGCGCGTACACCACCTTCAGCTCCTACGTCGTCGGCGGCGAGATGCTGGCGCGCACAGGACTGTCCGCGCTGGCCGCCTTCTACGTCATCACGAGCTTAGCAATGGGTATCGGCTGCGCCTGGGCTGGCTACAATACGGCGGGCACGCTCGTCCAGCGGCGCGTGGCGAAGCACGGCAAGCCTCTTATCGACGTCGTGTCGAGCCTGGAAGAAGAGATGGAAGACGAGGTGCTCGACTGATGACTTCTTCCCTACCTGGAGTCGCGGTGCTACTCTTGCTTGGGCTGGCGGGGGCGACTGGCGCGGCGGCGCGATTCGCGTTCTCAGAGTGGGCGACGAAGCGCTGGCCAGGCACGTTTCCGCTGGCGACGCTGCTCATCAACACGACGGGAGCGTTCGCGCTGGGCCTGCTGACGACGGCTGGCGGAGCAGGCGGCGCGCTGGCAGAGGCGCGGCTGGTGCTGGGCACGGGCTTTCTCGGCGGCTACACCACCTTCAGCACGCTCAGCTACGACACGCACAGTCTCTACCGGAGCGGCCAGACGCGCGCCGCATGGCTGAACGCGCTCGGCTCGCTGGCCATCGGTCTCACCGCCGCCGTGCTTGGCATGCTCTGCGGCACGCTCCTGTGAGTGATTGTTCTCACCAGGCGAGCCAGCCGCCATCGACGGCTACGGTCGTTCCGGTCATATAGCTACTGGCATGCGAGGCCAGGAAGACCGCGATCCCGGCAAGCTCTTCAGGCTCCGCCAGACGGCCCAGTGGCGTTCGTCGCACAATCTCATCGACGAATGGTTGTGTCTCCGCAGTCGGATGCGTCAGCAGTCCACCGCCGATATTCGTCCGCACGAAACCGGGCGCAATCGCATTCGCGCTGATGCGCTGGGCCGCCAGGCTAATCGCCACGGTGCGCACCAGATTCGTGACGCCGCCCTTTGCCGCCGTATAGGCCTGCGCCTGCCCCGCGAAATCGCCGACCGAGCCGTAGATCGAGGAGGTGGCGATCAGTCGCCCGCGCAGCCCACGTCCCCGCGGCTCTGGGTTGCGGAGCATCGCCCGCGCCGCCTCGCGGAATGTCAGGAATACGCCGCTAAGATTGATATCGATCACCTGGCGCCAGGCCTCTAGTGACATCTCGGGCAACGATGCGCCTGTCCCGCCGATTCCAGCGTTCGCGAAGGCGACATCCAGTTTGCCAAAGGCTGAGACGGTCTTCTCAACCATCGCGCGAACCTCATCCTCTCGCGACACGTCGGCGCGCACCGCGCTCGCCTCGTAGCCGACATCGGAGAGCGACCTGGCAAGCTGCTGCGCGGCTTCCTCGGCGACATCGGCGCACATGACACGCGCCCCCGCCGCGGCCAGTCCGGTAGCGAATGCCCGCCCGATGCCACTCGCCGCGCCCGTGACCAGCGCGACGGTCCCATTTAGCTTGAATTCGTCGAGCACGCTCATAGTCGAACCATCCTTTCATCTGTCCTTCAGGTGGCCTCGCGGTTGTCTGCCGCTATCAATGCTCCTTGCGTCCACTTCAGATGGTAGCACCCGACATGAGGCCGCATGTCACATGCCAGTTACGAGAGCGGCGGCGGCGTCACATGTCGGTCACATGTCGGTCACGTATCCAGCGAGCAGAGATACCGTCCCATACGTACTTTGCCTGGGACGTTGTTACTGGGACGGCGGGATAGGCCAGCGGAAGATGGAAGGGGAACCAGAATCCAGAAGTGATCCCACACAGCAGACCTCAGGATACACAGGACGCTCACCGTCATGGTATACTCGTTGTACCGCTTTCCTGGTGACACGCGCCCGCGCCGATGGATGCGCCCCGCATGTCACGATGCGCCACCACGCGATGATCGCGGATGACGGCGCTACGCCGCACTGGCGCACAGACGCTCACACGGATCGGAATGTTATGGCGACATCACAAGATTCTGGAGACAGTAAGCAGTCTGGGCCAGTTCCCAACGATGCACCCAACCTCGACGACGAGCCAACGGTGGTGCTGGGCATGGGCGCTGGTTCGGCGCCGGGTGCGCGGCCTGCAGAAGCGGTGACGCCGCCCGAAGATACGCCACCACCACCATCGTCGATTCCCACGCCAACGCTCGACGATGAGGGTGCGCTCGTCACGCATCTGGGCGAGCCATCGAAGGCGGCTCACGTCGCGGGTGTGGCACGCGCTGCCCAGGCGCGCGCACGGCAGGATGTCGCCTCGATAGCCGCCGGACTGGCAGAAATCGCCGCCGCCATGCATCGCCTCGCTGGTTCGCTTGAGCCTGCCGCCGAAGGGCAATTCTCCGCCAATCTGAGCGATCCACGCACCCGCCTGCTGGCAGAGGCGCTCGAAACCGCACGCGCCGCCGATCTTCGCCTGGCGCAGCTGGAGCATGCGCTCAAGCGGCTGAGCTCCTCGGTGCAGACCGCGCAGGACAACGTCGCGGCGCTCCAGGACGAGCGCGAGTGGCTCTCGGTGCTCTACCAGATTGCACAGGACCTCAATACCTCACTCGACCTTGACGACGTGCTGAGCCGCGTACTCGACCAGCTCATCGACGTGGTGCATGCCGAGCGCGGCTTCCTGATGTTGCGTGACGAAGCCGATGGCGAGTTGCGGTTCGCGGCGGCGCGCGGAGCCGATGGCCGCCCGCTGGCCCAGGGTGACTTTGGGCTGAGCCGCAATATTGTGCGCGATGTCTGGGAGCGCCAGCGCCCGCTGCTGACGACCGACGCCCAAATGGATGAGCGGCTGCGCCAGCATGAGAGTGTCGTCATCCAGGGCATCCACTCGGTGATGTGCGCGCCGCTCCGGGTACGCGGCGGCGCGGTCGGCGTCGTCTATGTCGATAGCCGGACGGAGCGCGCGCTCTTTGACACCGCGCATCTCGATCTGCTGGCCGCCTTCTGCAATCAGGCGGCTATCGCCATTGATAATGCCCGCCTCTTCGAGGATCTGCGCGACCACGTGCGCGAAATCACCGCGATGAAGACCTACATGGAGAACATCTACGCCTCGATTGCCAGCGGCGTCATTACCGCGGATACGGCTGGCATGGTGACGACATTTAACCGGGCGGCTGAGGGCATCTTCAATCTCGTCGCCTCCGGGACTATCGGGCGGTCGTACCAGGAGGTGCTGGCGAGCATTGGCGACCCGACACTCGCGCACATTCTCTTCCAGGCGATCAATGGCGCGGCGGCGACGCTGGGACATGAGGTGACGCGCACGCTGCCGCAGCGCGGTGAGGTGAGCCTGCGGCTGAACGTCTCGCCGTTGCGCGCGGGGGATGGCCAGGGCGAGCCGCTGGGCGTCGCGATGGTGGTGGATGACCTGACCGAGCTGCGCCGGAGCCAGCGCCAGACCGAGGAGATTCAGCGGCTCTTTGGGCGCTACGTGCATCCGGCGGTGGTGCGGCAGCTGCTGGCAGATTCGTCCGCGATCAACCTGGGCGGCGAGACGCGTGAGATTACCGTGCTCTTCGCCGATATTCGCGGCTACACCCAGCTCGCCGAGCGGATTGCTCCCGGCGAGCTGGTACGCATCCTCAATGACTATCTCAACATTCTGACGGAGGCGATCTGGCGCGAGGAAGGCACGCTGACGATGTTCATCGGCGACGCGCTGATGGCCATCTTCAACGCGCCGCTGGCTCAGCCGGACCATGCGACGCGGGCCGTGCGCGCGGCCTGGGCAATGCGCGCGGCGCTCCAGCGGCACCACGCGGCGCTGCCACCCGACGCCGAATCGGTCCACTATGGCATCGGCGTGCATACGGGGCTGGCGGTCGTCGGCAATATCGGCTCGCGCGAGCGCCTGCAGAACTACACCGCCATTGGCGACGCGGTGAACATCGCGCAACGGCTCCAGGCGGGCGCCGCCGACCAGATCATCCTCAGTGCGGCCACATATGCCGCCGTTGCCCCGCAGATAATCGCCCACGCGCTCGATCCGCTGGTGGTCAAGGGCAAGACGCTACCGCTCCAGGTCTACCAGCTCGATGGGCTGCAGGATGTCACATCGTAGACAGGCTGGCGGTTAAAACCCCGCCTGAACGGCATCGCTTTCGCTTCGCCACAAAACCCGCCTGCGCGGGTTTCAAGACCCTGGCCAGCATTGGCTCCTGATGGAAGCCGACTCTGGGTAGTCCACGATGGGCAGCCGCGCGAGCGGAGCGGTAGCGGCCCGGAGAGCGGACTTTGTGGCCGCAGGTCATTGAGGCGCGGTTTTAACCGCCCGCCAGCACGCGCATGGGTTACCTCACCCGAACATGCCGCGCGTGCGCTCGGTAGCTGCGGCGGCCTCGCGCACCAGGCGCTCGATCAGCTCGCGGGCGGTGGGGATGTCGCGGATCAGGCCGACGCCCTCGCCCGCCCAGATGAAGCCATCGTCGAGCCGTCCCTCGATGGCCGCGGCCTTGTTCACCTCGCCGCGAATCAACGGATAGAGCGCCTCGAACGCCTCTTCGCGGCTGGCGTTGCGGCGGGTCAGGTCATCCTCGATAGCAAGGATGCGCTCTACCAGCGGGCCGCGCCGCAGGACACGCGCGGGCCGTCCCATCGTGCGCTCGATAATGACCGTATCGGCCTCGGTCGCGGCTACTAGCGCCTCCTTGTAGTTCTGGTGGGCGATGCACTCCTGAACGGCGATGAAGCGCGTCCCCAGCTCCACACCATCCGCGCCCAGCGCCAGGCCCGCTGCCATGCCGCGCCCATCCATGATGCCGCCGCTCGCCAGCACCGGGATGCTCACTGTCTCGACAATCTTCGGCGTCAGCACCAGTGTGCCCACGTCGTCGCGTCCGAGGTGGCCGCCGCCCTCATAGCCCACCGCGATCACCGCATCCGCGCCGAGATCCTGTGCTTTTTTGGCGGCGCGCGTCCCCGCGACCAGCACCATCGTCTTGGGCAGCGGATTCACCCCGCTGGTGGCGATCTGGCGCAAGACATTCTCCGGGTTGCCAGCGGTAATCGAGATGACGTGCGCGCCTTCCTCCAGCGCGACGGCGACGAAGGGCTCGACGGGTATGTGGCCCAGCGGGAAGTTGACTCCAAACGGCTGCGTTGTCAGAGTTTTCAATTGCTGAATGTCGGCGCGCATCTCCTCTGGCGTCTCGAAACAGGCCATGCCGATCTGGCCAAGCCCGCCCGCCTCGGAGACGGCGGCGGCCAGCCCGGAATACGCGAGGTGCGCCAGCCCGCCCTGGACGATGGGATAGCGGATGCCAAATAGCTCGGTGACGCGCGTACGCATCGTCGGCGAAGCAGCTTCGGATGTGGAATCAGCCACGCAAGATACCTCCTGGAGACAGCCTCAGATAGCGGGACAAGGACGCTTTGGGATCGAAGGGCCAATGAGCCCATAGCGGTAGCATATCATTCCGCGCTATCGCGGATCCCCGGTCGCCCGCATGCTATGGACGATGACCATAGACGACATAGACGGGGAAGACGCACTTGCCCCGCTGCACCTCCTGACGCGCGGCTTGCGCGGCACGGTCGTATTCTTCCTCTGTCGCCATCCCGAGTGCGATCACGGGCGCGCGCATGGCATCCACCGCGGCGAAGTAGTCCGACTCGACCAGTGTGCCGATGCGGCCGCCATAGGCTCCCAGCGGCAGGCCGACTTCGCGCACGGTAATGGCGCTCGCGCCAGCGCCCTCCAGGAACTCGCGCAGATGGGAGCCAAGGTGGATATCCAGACCCCGCCGCGCCAGCACCGAGGCCACCCACCCGTCCACCGTCGCCAGGGCCGCGCCACCGCCGCGTGATGTGCCAGCCTCCACGAGCTCGACCCAACCGCCGTGTCGCGTCACGCGCACGAGCTCCGCAACGGTATGCGGCCACTGATCGCGAGGGATCGCGCCGATCATGTAGCGCTGATGCACATAGGCAAAGCTGCCATCAGAGAAGGGCAACCCTTCGAGGATGTTGCCAGCCACGAACTGATAATTGGCGGGCTGCGGGATGGCGCCAGCAGCGCTCTCGTCTGGTTGGGGAGCAACCACATCAATCCCAACGACGCTGGCCCGTGGGAAGAGTGTCGCCATCTCGATTGCCCAGCGTCCAGTGCCACTGCCCACATCCAGAATGCTATCTGGCGTGCCAATGGGCGCCGCGTAGTTGCCGCGAAGCGCTGAGCGCATCATGTAGTGCTGAAAGTCGAGCCGGTTGACCTCGCCCATATCTTTCGGCAAGACATACGGCACGTCGCGCAGGAACAGGCGCCCCATCAGCGAGCGCCTCCTCGTATTGCCAGTGGTTGTGTCCTGTCCATCGTCAGAGTGTCGCCGGAACTGCCACCATGCCATCGCCACGGCTCCTTCCATAATCGGCCGCCAATCAGCCGTCAATGACGGACGAAGAACCGTCTCTACGAAAGCCGCATGTGCTTCCTCCCGGCAGTATGCCCCGGCAGGCTGGCGGTGTCAACTATCAGGCAGCGCCAGAAGCAGAGTATCGTATCGCTGGTTCAGGTGGGGAAGGTGTGGTATGCTGGCGGACAGATACGCGCCTAAACGCGCCTGGGGCGGTGGTGAAATGGCAGACACAGCGGACTTAAAATCCGCTGGGAGGAAACTCCCGTGAGGGTTCGAGTCCCTCCCGCCCTACCAGGAAATACGAGAGTCTGGTAGATGGAGGAAGGATTGGTGCGTATGGCGCAATCATTCACGGCGGGAGAGATTTATCCCGGCGTGTCGGTAGACCCACTGGTCGCGCACGGAAAACCAGTCTTCACCGGCACGCGCATTCTCGTGGCTCCTGTCCTGGGGGCATTGGCCGCTGGCGATAGTATGGAAATGGTCTGTGATGCCTACGGGCTGACCCAGGAGCAGCTACAGGCAGGAATCGGCTACGCGGCAAGTCTAGTCGCCCACGAGCAAGTCTTCGTAATTGCCGATGCATAGGACGTCGATCGGCGGAACAACTAGCCCTGTTACTGGTGGCTGGTTTTTCCTGGTTGACGAAAACCTTTCACGGCTGCTCGCATCACTCTTGCGTACCGCTGGCTATCAGGCCGAAGACGTTCGCGAGGTCGGATTGGGCGCGCACCCCGATGCCGACGTGTGGCGCTATGCACAGGGACAGGCGCGGATAATCATCACTCAGGATAGTGATTTTGCTGACATCCGCGCCTATCCGCCACCACATGCGGGTATTGTCATTGCCGATTTGCCTGATCGACTGGTGATTGCTGCGAAGATGCAGGTCATCCTTGATGGTCTAGCATCTCTGGTTGGGCAATCCCTCGCCAACGCGATCGTAACTATCGCACCTGGAAAAGTGCGCGTCCGGCGATAGCTCAGCGGATTTTAAGTCCGCTGGGAGGAAACTCCCGTGGGGGTTCGAGTTCCCCTCGCCCTACCAAGCTTGACTGCACATCGGAAACACTTCATCGCTATGGCGAGTCTCACTAGCAGGCGCCATGACAACATCAGCGCCTGTGGCTTACATGCCTCTCCAGTAAGCGCGCCAGTAGCGAAAGGACTACCGTGGCATGGATTATGAGCGATTTGCCCCGCTCGTCACACCGCATACCGCAACGATAACGCGCATGGCGGCTGCCCTCGTAGGCATACCAGACGCCGAAGACGCCGCACAGGAAGCGCTCATGCGCGCGTGGCGCGCGTGGCCTGGGCTGCGCGAGGCGGACTCCACTCGCGCATGGCTCATGCAGATTACCGTGAACGTCTGCCGCACCTGGCGCGCGCGAAGCAAGGACCATGATGACCTCGATCATCTCGATTCCGTGATTTCCATAGAGGGTGTCACACTGGGCGCCAGCGACCACATCAACGCGCTCGATATGCGCCAGGCACTGTTGACATTAAGCGCCGATCTGCGCCAGATCATTGCCCTGCGCTTCTATATCGGCATGGATTCGACGGAAATCGGCGAACTGCTGAGTGAACCGCCAGCGACGGTGCGCACTCGTCTGCGCCGGGCGCTTATACAGCTACGACGCGCGCTCGGTGACGGCCGCCAGGCGATACCAGCCCACGATACACCTGCCAGAAAGGACACCTAAATGTCCACTCGGTTCGACATGGACAACGCACGCGATGACGACCTCAGCGGTCTGCCCGAGGATGCGCGGGAACTCTATCATAGGCTAGAGCACGATGGAGCAGCCTCGCGCGAGACCATCGCGCACATCAACCAGCGGCTCCAGAAGCGCATCGCCCAGTTTGACGCCACCCAGATCGTCGCCAACAGCGCAGCCGCCAACCGGGAGCCTGAGGCAGTCGCCACGGTCACCGCGCCGCCTCCTCCTCATGCGCTTGCCATCTCCCATCGAGCGCCCCGCTATACGACCATGCGCCGCTGGGTCACGGTGCTGGCGACAGTGGCCGTCGTCGTCGCCTTCATCACTATCCTCTCATTGAACGCGGGACGTCGCTCCGCTGGCGTATCGTCGCACCAGATGCCCGCTGGCGCCGCATCGCCGACAATCGCGCGCACAACCGATTGGGTAGACCTCACGCAGCTCGACTACTCGACCAGCTTCAGCGCGAACGACCTCCCGGCCATTGCGCCGAGCAATCCGCAGGTTGTCTATGAGACGATGGCGAAGGGAATGCAACAGCGTCTCCCGGCCACGCTGCGGGCCACCAACGATGGCGGCGCCACATGGCGCACGGTGGCGATGCCCATTCCAACCGACAATATCGGCTATGCGGGCATCGGTGTCAGTCCGCTCGACCCACAAACCGTCTTTCTCTCGCTGATTGACACAACCGTCGCCCATTGTCCTGCCAACAGCATCGTGAACCCGGGCGAAGGATATATACGATTCTGTTGGCTCCAATACAGCAGCTTTGATGGTGGAGCGCATTGGAGCGCGACAGACCTGCCACTGGCCGATGGGTCCAAACAAGGTCTGCTCGCGGCCAGTTTGTCTGATGGCTTTGGTGGCCCGATGCAGTCGAATACCCTACGCGCGCAGGGTCAGCGCCTCTTCGCGGGATTCTCCTGCGCTATTGATTCCTGTAGCCGTCTGGTCACCAGTGACGATGGCGGGCGCACCTGGAGTTTCGCCGATCTACCGCTGCTGGCTCATGGCGCGGCCAACGTCTGCGACTACGCGGCCAACGTGTCCGGCGTAGACCTCTACGCCGTTACAACCCCGACCACATGCAGCTTCGGCCAGCAGGCCGCGCTGACGCTCTGGCGGAGCGCAGACGCGGGCGCAACGTGGGTGAAGGTCCGTCAGCTCGCGTCGCCCAATGAGCGTGGTATGGCGCTGACGCAAAGCCATACGAGTGGCGCGACGCTGCTCTACATGGCGGCTCCAATCACAACTTCTCAGGCGACCGACAAGATGGGGGGAAAGTACCCGGTCTTCTCGCAGGCTCCGAGCGATGTCAAGGTCAGCGCGGATGGCGGCGTCACCTGGCAGAGCGCGCCAACGCAGGGCATACCACGTGGTCACGCGGCATTCATCCAGATGGGCTTGCTTGGCACGCTGAGCGATGGCTCGGTGGTGATCGACGTGATACCACCCGCGACAGCCGATCCCAAAGACTCATCGAACTTTGCGGGCAGTGACCTCTACGCCTGGAAACCCGGCGACAGCGGCTGGCGCCTGATTGGGTCAGTCACGCAAGAGATAGATGGCTTGCTCGTCGTACACGCGCAAACGGGCAATTATGATACCATCTACGCCTTCCTGACGACACGCAACGACGAAAACACCTTCTCCATCCTCAAAAAGAATGTAGCGTCGTAGCGCGCCGCAGTAAGGACAACCATGTGGCAGGGTGTGGGGACACGCCCTGCCACATATGTATCATCTCGCAGGCTTCATAGAGACCCCGCCTTATGCCTCCGCGATGACCGCAATCGACACTTTCATCCCTTTGGGGTGGATGGGCAGTTGAGCGCCTTGACGTGCGGGCGGATCAGTTGGAAACCAACGTACCCACTCTTCATTCATCCCCGCGAAGTCGCCTTCATCGCCGAGGATGAAGGTGGCGCTTACGACCTTCGCCAGCGAGCTACCGGCCGCTGTGAGGATGGCCTCGACGTTTCTGAGGCACTGTCGTGTATGTTCTTGAATCGTCTCTCCCACCACGTCTCCCGTCGCGGGATCGAATGGACCCTGTCCTGCTACAAAGACGAATCCGCCCGCCTTGACGGCCTGACTATAGCCAGCAGGTGGCGGAGGCGCCTTGTCGGTACGAATAATCTCCTTGGGCATATGCTGATCTCCCCAGAATGAGCATGACCGGCGAGAAGCGCGCGTGCTCGGCCGGTGTACTGCGTGCCTGAATGTCCTCCAGGTGGACTTCGGTCATGGTTACACCGGCTAGCAAACTTCCCGGCTCGGTGAATCAACGAGCGGGAGGCTGGCCCGGCGGCGGCAGCGGCGCGGGCGGATAGGGTGTGGGATAGGGTGGCGCGTAGCCCGGCTGTGGCGCGTAGCCCGGCGGCGGGTAGGCGACCGCCGGGGGATAGGGTTGCGCGCCCGGTTGCGGCGGGTAGGCTGGGTAGGTCGGATAGGCTGGGTAGACCGGATTGGGCGCATAAGGCTGTCGGGGCGGCACGGCAGGCTGCGCCGGGCGAGAGACGCTGCGCCCGCGACTGACGCCCAGCACGAAGTTCGTGACCAGCAGCGGTACCCCCAGGAGGAGCAGCCCGTAGCGCGGCCAGAGGTCAGGATTGAAGACGAAGAAAAGGTCTTGCTGGCCGATGATGGTATTGGGCGTCACTGGTCCGAAGAACAGCACCATCGTGGCGACCAGCATTGTATAGCCAGCATAGAGCAGGATACGCGTGTTACGTGGGAAGCGACGACCGTCGACGTTCGTCACCTCTGCGCCTGAGGTTAGGAAATCCCACAGGAACGCCAGCACGATCAACACCGCCGCAACGGGGCCGAGTCCGCGCGAGAAGGTTCCGACAAACATACCGGCGTTGGCTAGCGCGATGTAGACAACGGCGATTAGCAGCAACGCGCCGTTGAGCACGAAGAAGCGGGCCACGAGTGAAGCGCGCTTCACGTCGAGCCGTCCGCGCAGGGCCAGCCACGCCAGCGCGACCAGCGTGAAGAGCGCTACGGCAATCTGCACGCCTCCCAACGCTACCACGGCGCTCTGGCCGAAGGCGCCAATTGCTCCGGCGAAGGCGATCACGCTCAGGCCAACGACAATCAAGTACAATCCGGCGGCGGATACGGCGTCTGGTCGCCAGCGTCCACGGATCACCAGGACGATGCCCAGGACTGGCCAGAGTGCGAGGCCCAACAGGATGCTGAGTGGGCTGCCATTGACTACGAATGTGACGCCGAGCGTCACCGCCAGCGTCGAGAGGAACAAAGTTCCGAAGGAGACGCGCCGCGGCGGCCAGTGGCGCACCCGTCCGAGCCAGATCGCGCCCCAGAGCGCCGCGATCAGCACGAGATCGAGCAGGAGTGAGCCGAGCAGTAGCTGAGGCACAGAGCTGCTCCTTCCCGCCAGTTGCACTCCCGGAAGCAAGATGAAGGCAGGCACGCCAACGACCACCGCAAGGCAGATGAGCACGGTGAGGAGCGCCAGAGGCCGGGTCGCACGCGCGCGGCCATGTGCGAACGCCAGGCGGGCGCCCGCGGTCTCGCCCCACTCAGCATAGTCTGTTCCGGCAAAAAGTAGCGCGGTCACGAGCGGATAGGAGAGTATCCAGAGCTCGTCGGCGAGGATGCTGGGAAATGCATCGCCGCGCCCGCTCAAGCTCAGGTAACCGACACCTTGCGCGAAGCACGCGAGGATGGAGACGAGCATCACGACGAAGGTGACGACCGCGAGAACGCCGCCGCGGCCCGATTTCCCCGACCGCGCGCGGCTCCACAGGACGAGCGAGACCACCAGCGCCCAGGCGCCCACGATGAGGGGCAGCGCCAGCAGGGGCAGCCACAGCAGTTGCGCATTCACAGGAGACGTGATCTCTTGCGTCGCGGGATCAGTGGTGAAGATGGCCTCATCGCCAAATATGACGAAGACGACGAAACCAAACGTCGCCACGGCGAGCAGCCGTGCAATCCAGTGGCCATGCAGCGCGCCGGTCAAGAGTGCGCTCAGGGCGAGCGCGAAGGAGAAGAAGCCAACGACAACAGCGATCGTTGGCAGCGCGAGCGTGCGGCTGTCCCCCACCAGAACAGTGACCATTGGTTGTGGTATGTTGCGCAGCGCCGTCAGTATGCCGATCAGCGCCAGCTGGGCCAGTGTCAGCGCGACGAGCAGCCGCAGTGGCCAGCTCATCGTCCCGAAGTTGATGAGCCGGTGGCGCAGCAGCGTCAGCAGTGGCTCCTGCTCGACGGTTCCCATCGGAAGGCTCTCATCCCCAACTCTCGCCACATCATTGGGCGCGGTATTTGGCGCAGTTCCCGATATGTTTCGCATGTAACCCCTCCCATTCGGCGGCCGACTCAGCGACCAGAGGCATATCCGCCGAAATTGCCACAAGGTTACGCGAAAACCACGAAAACGAGTAGCCAGTGGTCTTTCAGGATGTGGAACCGCCCGGATAATGGTCGCCTACGTGGTCCTCACTCCGCGTTGTTCGCCGTGGCGCATCTACCGCGCGTTCGTCGCCAACCCCTTGAGAAGACCTACAACGGCGCCGAATATCGTGTTATACTGGGCGCTGCCGAAATATATTGGAGCCAACGGCTAGCGTTTCTGGTGTTGTACGAGAATTGTGGGCGCTGGCGAGGGTGTTGCGACCAATGAAGCGTGGAGTTCGATGACAGCGAGGCAGCAGTATACGACGGTCTGGCGTCGTGTCTGGTGGCGGCGCTGGCTCCAGCGCGCGCTGACGACGCTGCACATCGCGAGCTATCGCGCAACCGGCGGCCTCGTCGGCCATCGCCTTGGCCCGCTGCCGAATGTGCTGCTCACCACGATTGGCCGCAAGTCAGGCAAGCCCCGCACCACCGCGCTGACCTACATCCGCGCGGATGGGCTGCTGGCGCTCATCGCCTCGAACTTCGGTAGCCGCACCGTGCCACAGTGGTATCGCAACCTCCAGGCGCATCCCGAGGCGACGGTACAGCTCAAGCGTCGGCGCTGGGCGGTGCGCATGCGGCCCGCGACGCCGGACGAGTACGAACGTATCTGGCCGGTGGCGCTTACCATCTGGCCGGCATGGGCGGGCTACGCGGAACGCGCGCAACGCGACATCCCCATCGTGGTGCTGGAGCCAATTCAAGAGGCCCCCTGAGATTGGGGGCCTTGAACGGTCACACGACGATTACGAAGGTTTTCGCATTCAGCCAGTGGGTCACCTCGCAGCGAAGGGGCGCAGGAACTTCGCTGGATGGAACTGAATGAATGATGCGGGCAGGATGTTCGCGGTGGGGCCGAGCGCGGCGGCCTCCGCGTTCATTGTGCTGGGATCGGTGCTGTCTTTCCACCTGCCGGTGTCCAGCCGATTGATGAGCGTCTGGAATGCGGTGATGGTCTCGGCTGGCGTAAAGGCGCAGTGACCCGCGCGATGCACAAAGGTCTCGCGTAGCAGGCTATTGTTGCCCGCCTCGCGTACGACGCTGGCATATGCCTGCTCATCCTCGTTCACCACCAGGCCATCGCCAGTGGTGTGCATCGTCAGAACAGGGATGTCGATCTCACCGTTGAAGGTGATGTACCGGTTCAGGTAGGCGACTGCGCCCGGATTGGCGGAGATGCGCGGCGCCTGTTGCAGCGTCCGCAGGTCAGCATTGAGATCGAGTCCCGCCTGTTTGTAGAGGGCAATGACTTCTTGCTGGTCGACCGAGTGAGCCAGCTGCACGCGATAATCCACGCCAGTGTTCCATGACGGATTGCCACCAGCGCGGCCCTCCAGCTCGGCGCGCAATGCCCAGGCAAACGGGAAGTCTACCTGCTGCTCCCAGAGAAACTGGTTGGCCTCCTGCGTGGCGAAGTCGTTGGCGACTGGCTCTGGCGAAGTGGAGTTGAACCAGCCCGGTAGATCACCCAATGCGGCGGCCAGCGCCAGGCGCGCCCGGCCCTGCGGCGTGGCCTGGGCGGCGACAAGATCACCTTCGGCCGCGGTCAGATTGCCGCCGGGGTCGGTGATGTGAACTACCTGAAGCGCGCCGCCTCCCAACAGCAGATTGAAGGCAAAGGCGCTATCCAGCGCCTGGTTCCAGGTTCCCACGCCTCCCGCCAGCACGCCGCACATCGGTAGGGCGGCGTCGAAGCGCTGGGGATAGCGTTGCACAAGACCAGCGGTGATGATGCCGCCGAGCGAGTGTCCCCAGGCAATCGTGCGTGTCGGGCGGCCGACGGTCTTGTCGAAGAAATTGAGGAGGGCGATCTGGTCGTGGAATGCCTGCTGGATTGCCCACCCAGTCTGGCTGTACGACGAGCCAGCCAGCGCATAGCCATTGCTCAGCAGCCACTGCCCGGTGATGGCGTCGCCGACATCTTGCGCCGGATTCGCCTGTCCGGGGGCGACGTAGCCATGGCTATAGAGGACAAGGGTTCCGTTCCAGTTCTCGGGCGCCTGGATGAGATAGGCGGCGCCGTCGATTGATCCGGTGAGTGTCTGCGCTCCGGCGGCGCGGGCGAGATGGACGTTGAAGGCGAGGCTGCTGAGCAGGGCCAGCAACAACAGCGGCAGGAACAGACGCAGGCGACGTTTCATGCGGGGCCTCTTTCCATTCGCACAGATTCGATCCACTTCGATCTGCATGGATTGGCACGAAAGTGAGATGAGGGCACGCTGCCCAGACCACCAAATCAGCCGCACTACAACACCACTGGGGATTCGCGGGGAAATCTGCCGGGGAACAAGCAAGGCTGCGTATCGCGGATTATAGGGCGCTTTATTTGCCGTTGTCCAGACTGAGGAAGGAGGAAGGGCGTACTGCGGCGAAGATGTCGCGCGGCAGGTCGGGTTGGCCTCCGACCTGCCGCTTTCGTTCGTGTGCGTATTGCTGTGCGAACGGCGCCTGCTAGCGCACGTCAATCTGCGTGGCGTTGATGCTGCCGTCGCTGTTCTTCGTGCCCTGCACGTGAATCTGGCTGCCCGCAGTGATGGCGCTCTCCGACGCCGACTGGCCGCCTTTGGTGTACTTCGTGCTCGATGAGGTGTGAATGGTCACTGTCGAGCCATCCGCCGCTTTGGCGAGGATGATCTGTCCGCTGACGCTGGAGACGGTGTAGGTCTCACACTGGCCCTGCCCGCCGGACCCGCGCGCGCCTGGCGTGCCTGCCTGCGAGAACTGTGCGAGTCCCGGCCCGCCACCTGCTGCCTGGGCCGTCTTGAGCATGCTCGCGCCCGCGAACGCTCCCACGCCCAGTGTGAGCGCAAAGGCGAGCGCCAGCGCAACAGGAACCAGCCAGCGGCGGCTCCTGTGTGGGGCGGCCTCCAGCGGCGGCGGAATGGCCATTGGCTCATCATACGGGTTCATCGGCGTGTCTCCTCTCCCTGTGAAAGCGCCATGACATGAGTGACGAGGCGCGTCACGCTCACTGCCAGGCGGATGCGCCTCGCCCCTGCCACCGATCTGCCGCGCTGGCGGACCAGTGACAGGGCAAAGTGTAGGTGGAGCAGGTGAAAGAACGATGGAGAAAGGATGTGAGTTCTCACATGAAAGTGCCTTGGCGCCGTTCCAGCTAAAAACAATCGGGATGCGGCGACGATGTCCGCACCCCGGTGATGGATGTCCGTGGATATGTATCCGGCCTCCGATATGAATCGGCGCTTACCGGAGCGCCAGTGAATGTCGCAGCTCGCTGAGCGCTGGGTCGTAGACGAGCGCGCCTGCCTCGATGGCCGCGTTGTGCTGCTCGGCGTTCATCAGCGCGCAGTAGAGATCGGCGTGGTTGAGGTTGGCGCCGCGCAGGATGACGCCCGTCAGGTCGGCGCTTACGAGCAGCGCGTAGGTGAGGTCGGCGCACTGCAAATCGGCTCCGACCATAAACGCGCGCCGCAGATCGGTTGCCCGTAGCGATGCGCCTTCTAACGAAGCGCCGGAAAGGTCTGCGCCCCAGAGCGACGCGCCGTTCAGGGTCGCGCCACGCAGATCGGCGTTGCGCAGGCGGATGCCTGTCAGCGTCAGATCGGTGAGTTGTGCGCCGCGTAGGTCAGCGTTCTCGAAGTTACGCTCACCCGCGAGATAGCGGCGCTGAAGTTCCTGTATGTGCATGAAGATGAAATCTCCCCCTCGTGTGAAAATCTGAGAAATGGACGCAAAAAGCCCGCCTGACCCACTCCTGGGGTCTGACGGGCAACGGTGTCCACCTGAGATATGTTTCCGCGACTTGCGGACGAATCCGATACATGATGTGGCAGGCGTCGTCGCCCGCCGGAATACATATCACTACAAATTATAGGCCGCGCAATCAAGACTTCGGCCAGATGTCGAGACGGCATTTCGATTGGCGCGAGTTATCAGTCCTCGGATTGAGTTGCTATGAACGCGGAATCATTCGCGGCGGCCTTCCACTGGCGCTGCTGCCGACGAAGTCTGACGAGTAGGAAGACATCTGCGAGAAACCACACAACCAGAACTACATGCAGCCAAAGCGGAAGAATAGTGTCCTCTGACATCACATCGTGAGGCTTGACAAACGCGCCCAACACCAAAACAGCCCCTAAAATCGGAGACATGTACCAGCCCATAAACTGGGACATACCTCTGTCCACAGATCCATCCATTGTAAAGGGGCTCATCCAGGAAAGAATGCTTATGCCGAGATAATCCACCCCGAACAGTAGTATCCAGGGATGAAATTGCATGGCGTGTCCTTTGTTGGACGGCCTATAGGCTAACGGTACGCATCCCTACGACTGGATGCTCCTGGCAATATTTGCCAGGAACTCCTCGTTGTTTTGCGTCTTCGCCATCTGCGCCAGCAGCGCCTCCATCGCCTCCAGCCCGCGCTGCTCTGCCAGGGTGGCGAACATGCGGCGCATCACCACCACTGCCCGTAGCGCGTTCTCGTCCAGCAAAAGCTCCTCGCGGCGGGTGCCGGTGCGCGTGATATCGATGGCCGGGAAGATGCGCCGGTCGGAGAGCTTTCGGTCGAGCGTGATCTCCATGTTGCCGGTGCCCTTGAATTCCTCATAGATAACGTCATCCATGCGGCTGTTGGTATCTACCAGCACGGTGGCGATGATGGTCAGCGAGCCGCCCTCTTCGACGTTACGCGCCGCGCCGATGAAGCGCCGGGGCGGCGTAATCGCGGCGGGGTCGAGGCCGCCGGAGAGCGTACGCCCGCTGGACGCGACCGCCAGATTATAGGCGCGGGTGAGCCGGGTAATGCTGTCGAGCAGCACCACCACATCCTTGCCGCCTTCCACCAGCCGCTTGGCGCGCTCGTTGACGATCTCGGCAACGTGGACGTGCGCCTCTGGCTCCTCGTCGAAGGTCGAGCTATAGACCTCGGCCTTGACGCTCCGGCGCATATCGGTCACCTCTTCGGGCCGCTCGCCAATCAGCGCGATCATCAGCTGCACGTCGTTATAGTTGGCCAGAATCGAGTTGGCGATGGTCTTGAGCAGCAGCGTCTTGCCCGCCTTGGGCGGCGCGACGATCAGGCCGCGCTGGCCACGCCCAATAGGCGAAAGCAGGTTGATGAGGCGTCCGGTGATGTTGGCGGCGTCGGTCTCCAGGTCGAACATCTGGCGTGGGAAGATCGGCGTCAGGCCGTCGAAGTTGGGGCGGTGCTTGGCGGCTTCTGGGTCCATGCCGTTGACCGCCTCGACGCGCAGCAGGCCAAAGAACTTCTCGTTGTCCTTCGGCGGGCGCACCTGGCCAGAGACCATATCGCCGGTGCGCAGGCCAAAGCGGCGAATCTGCGTCTGCGAGACGTAGACATCCATCCCGCCGGGCATGAAGCGTCCGCGCCGCAGGAAGCCGAAGCCCTCCTCGACGATTTCGAGGACACCTGCGCTGAAGATGTTGCCCTGGCGCTCGGTCTCAGCCTGGAGCAGCCGGAAGATCAGCTCCTGCTTGCGCAGCGCTGTGTAGCCGGAGAGGTCGCGGTCGCGGGCTATATCACGTAACTCGCCAACGGTTTTTGTTTCTAGTTCGGTAATATTCATGGTATGTGCATTCGAGAGCCGGGGTGTAGTCGTCCGCACGCTATCATCCAGGGGTGGATGGCGGTGAAGCGCGGCTCTGTCTCCTTTCGGTGAATGAATTGTTGGGGATGTTTGAAGGATCTCTACGATAGGGAATACGACACTGCTACGGGCGTCGTTCAACACACTTCTTTATGCAGCCAGACCGCCGGAACATCTTGAAACGGCGAGCATCGCATGTGTGGGGAGGGGGTTGTCCCCCAATAGCCAGGAGCAAATGTACACGGAGATATCTGCCAGCAAACCAGGGCAGGTTCGACGCGCGAGTCGCGTGAAACATGCTCCCCAGAGATATATCACGTACGAGCCGCGATGTCAAGCACTACGGCGGCAAGCATGGGCTATATGTCCAGCAGTGACGCCGCTTGTCGGATATTTACCCATCTCCGCCAGCTACATCGTCAGTGTCAATCGTCCCATTGTCGCCTTTCCGTCGCCGTGGTATAATTCCCAACACGAGTTAGTGTATTACGTACACTAAACACTAACAGACGTTTAACGGTGACGGATGGCACGCTGTTGGCGCCGTCCGTGCGGGCAGTGAAGGCTCTTCATTGCCCGAATGAGGAGTCATAGATGACCGCGCCAACGGAGAACGATACACCTCTAGTATGCGATGTCGCCATCATCGGCGGCGGCATCGCCGGACTGACCGTCGCGCTCAATCTGCCTGAAGATGTGCGCGTCGTCCTGATGACCAAGGCGGCGCTGGGCGAGAGCAATACCCGCTATGCCCAGGGCGGGCTGGCCGCTGCCGTCGGCCCCGACGACGATCCCGAGCTGCATCTGCGCGATACGCTGGCGGCGGGCGTGGGGCTGGTGGACGAGACGGCGACGAATGTGCTGGTACGTGAGGCGCGCGACGCCGTCGCCTGGCTGATCGCGGAGGGCGCGCGCTTCGATCATTCCCCTCTCCCTGCGGGGAAGGGGCCAGGGGAGGGAGTCGCGCAAGACGATCTGGCCCACCGCTACGATCTGGCTCGCGAGGCAGCGCACAGCCGCCGCCGGGTGCTCCATGCGCGCGACGCCACCGGCGCGGAGATCGAGCGCGCGCTGGTGGCCGCGATCCGCGCCCGGCCCGCCGCGACGGTGCTCGAAGATACGCAGGCGCTCGATCTGGTGCTGTGCGAGGGCGCGTGCGTCGGCGTGGAGGTGTTCCATGGCGGCGAGACCCGGCGTATTCTGGCGCGGCGCGGCATTGTGCTGGCGAATGGCGGCGCGGGCCAGCTCTGGCTGCGCACGTCGAATCCGGCGGGGGCGACGGCGGACGGGCTGGCGCTGGCGTGGCGCGCGGGCGCTACGGTGAGCGACGTCGAGTTCGTGCAGTTCCATCCCACCACGCTGGTCTCGCCATCGGGCGAGACGTTCCTGATCTCCGAGGCGGTGCGCGGCGAGGGCGGCTGGCTGCGCAACGCGGCGGGCGAGCGCTTCATGCCGCGCTACTCGCCCGACGCCGAGCTGGCCCCGCGCGATGTCGTCGCCCGCGCCATCCTCAGCGAGATGCTGGCCGGAGGCGCGCCGTCCGCCTTCCTCGATCTGCGCCGTCTGCCCGAACACGAGGTCTACGAGCGCTTCCCGACGATTGCCGCTGCCTGCCGCAAGGACGGCCTCGACCTTGCCCATGACCTGATTCCCGTCGCGCCTGCCGCGCACTATTTTATGGGCGGCGTGACGGTGGACACCTGGGGACGGACGACGGTTCCCGGCCTCTTCGCGGTCGGTGAGGTCTCGTGCACCGGCGTGCATGGCGCGAACCGGCTCGCCAGCAATTCACTGCTGGAAGGGCTGGTCTTTGGCCGCCGTGTCGCATCGGTGCTGGCGGGCGATGCCCAGCCGGGCGACTGGCCGACGACCTCGCCGTTGCCCGGCGTCCAGCGCGAGACGGATGGTATCGTGCTGCCCGAACGCGCGCTGTCTGCTCCTGTCGCCAACGTGATACGCCTGCAGTTGCGTGAGACGATGTGGCGCGCTGTCTCGCTGCGCCGCGACGCGACAGGACTGACGGAGGCGAACGATACGCTGCGCGCACTGGCGGCGTCCGGCCCGGTGGACCCGGAGACGGCGAATATGCTGCTGGCGGCGCAACTGATTACCACGGTGGCGCTGGCCCGCCAGGAGAGCCGCGGCGGTCACTTCCGCGAGGACTTCCCCGACCGCGACGCGGCGCTCGATGGCGTCCATTCGCTGCTGCATGCCGCAACGGTCGTTGCTTCGCAAGATGCGCGAGAGGTGGCGGCCCATGTCTAATAACTCGCCAAAGCCATTCCGACAGTCCCCTCTCCCTGCGGGGGAGGGGGCCGCCTTCGATCCCATCTTCGATACCGAACTGGTTCGCCGCGCGCTGGCCGAGGACGTGGGCCGGGGCGACGTGACGACGGAGGCGACGATTGCGCCAGGGACGCGGAGCCGCGCCCGTATCGTCGCGCGCCAGGTGGGTGTCATCGCGGGGCTGCCCATCGCCACGCTGACCTTCGCCCAGCTCGATCCCAACGTCAAGTTCGAGACGCTTGTTCCTGACGGCTCGGCGGTTGAGGCAGGCACGACGTTGGCGCGCGTCTCTGGTGACGCGGCGGCGCTGTTGACGGCGGAGCGGACGGCGCTCAACTTCCTGGGTCGCCTCTCCGGCATCGCCACGCTGGCAGCACAGTGTGTCGCGGCGGTAGCAGGCACGCATGCGCGCATTGTGGATACGCGCAAGACGACGCCGGGCCTGCGACTGCTGGAGAAGTACGCGGTACGCATGGGTGGCGCGAGTAATCACCGCGCCGGACTGGACGACGGCATCCTGATTAAAGACAATCACATCGCCGCCGCTGGCAGCCTGACGCTTGCGGTTGAGCGTGCCCGCGCGCATGCCTCGCATCTGCTCAAGATCGAGGTCGAGAGTGAGAGCGAGGCGCAGGTACGAGAGGCTATCGCCGCCGGAGCCGACGCGATTCTGCTGGACAACATGACGCCCGACCAGTTGCGGAGCGCCGTCGCGCTGATTCGCGAGCAGGCGCCGCGTATCACGATCGAGGCGTCGGGCAATATTGGGACCGATCCTGAGAAGCTGGCAGCAGTGGCGGCGACGGGCGTTGACCTGATCTCGCTCGGCGCGCTAACCCACTCCGCGCCCAGCTTCGACGTTGCGCTGGACTTCGAGAACTAGCCCACGCATTTTCTCAGCACCTACACCGGATAGGAGCAACTTACATATGGCTATCAAGTTGGAGACACTGCCGCAGGGCGAAATCTGCGTCGAGAGCCGAGACGCGCGCATCCTGCCCTCGCTGGATGAGTGGCGCGAGCGCGAGGCGGGCAACCTGGCGCAACACAAGCCGCGCCACGCCGGGTCGGAACGCGCCGACGCCATCCCCCGCGAGTATGCGCTGATGGATGCCGACGAGCTTGACCGGCGCATTATGGCGGCGCGGGCGAAGCTGGGCACGCGGCTGGTAATTCTCGGCCACCACTATCAGCGCGACGAGGTCATCAAATATGCCGACGCGCGTGGCGACTCGTTCAAGCTGGCGCAGTTCGCGGCGGCGCGCCCGGAGGCCGACTATATCCTCTTCTGCGGTGTCCACTTCATGGCGGAGAGCGCCGATATCCTCAGTGGACCCCATCAGACGGTGATCCTGCCGAATCCGGCGGCGGGCTGCTCGATGGCTGACATGGCGAACATCGCCGAGGTGGAGGAGTGCTGGGAGGCGCTCGATGCGCTCTACCGCGACGAGACAACAGGCGCGGAGGGTGAGCCGCAACCGGTCATCCCGGTCACCTATATTAACTCCGCCGCCAACCTGAAGGCGTTCTGTGGGCGCAACGGCGGCATCGTCTGCACCAGTTCCAACGCGGAGAAGGTGCTGAACTGGGCGTTCGCGCGCGGGAAGCGGGTGCTCTTCTTCCCCGATGAGCATTTGGGCCGCAACACGGCGCTGAAGATGGGCATCCCGGAGGAGCAGATCGTCGTCTGGAATCAGCGGCTCGATTTCGGCGGCATCGAGGACGATGAGACGCTGATGCTGGCAAAGGTGATTTTGTGGAAGGGCTGGTGCTCGACGCATGCGCGCTTCACCGCCGCGCAAATCGAGCAGGCGCGCAGGGACTATCCCGGCGTGCGCGTGCTGGTGCATCCAGAGTGCCGCCACGAGGTGGTGGCCGCCGCCGACCTGAACGGCTCGACCGAATACATCGTCAAGGCGGTGGAGGAGGCGCCAGCCGGGACCATCTGGGCCATTGGCACGGAGATCAACCTGGTGAACCGGTTGGCGAAGGAGCATCCCGAGCAGACCATCTTCTGCCTCGATCCGGTCGTCTGCCCCTGCTCGACGATGTACCGCATCCATCCGGCGTATATCGCCTGGGTGCTGGAGGAGTTGGTGGAGGGCCGCGTGGTCAACCAGGTGCACGTGGACGACGAGACGGCAGAGTGGGCGAAGGTGGCGCTGGAGCGCATGCTGGCGAATAAGGGATAATTGCCCATCTGGCAATGGTTGTCTTGTGGGCGACGTTAGAGGTGATCCGGTTCGCGGCATGAATGCCGGAGCTAATCGCGCTCGGCACGTTTGCGGTTTTCCGGTAGCGGCATGCCGCACGATCAAGATTAGCTGTGGGAAGCGGACGGTTAAAACCGCGCCTAAATGGTCTGCGGCCACAAAACCCACCTGCGCGGGTTTCAACGTGGCGCTCCAAAGTATCCGCACCATTGGCGAGCATCACCAACTCACGGAAGTAGCCGCAGGGCTTCAGCCTGCGGCTCTTGCCTACCACAAATGTTGCCCTCGTCTAAAACCTTCGAGATACGCCATTACACGGCGCCCCATTGCAGGCTGCCATCGTCGGCGCGCGTAACGTGGCCAAAGTCGGCGATGTGGGCGGCGGTTAGCAGCGCGTGTTCGGCCAGCGCGTCCTGGAGGAGCCAGCGGCGGGTCGTCAGCATGACCGCGGCGTCGGCCCAGCTAACCATCCAGTCGGGATGCTCGACTTCGATGGGATGGTGGAAAGCGTCGCCGAGGATATAGAGCGTCTCGCCCGCCGACTGGACGCGCACGACCTGATGGCCCGGCGTCTCGCCCGGCGCTGGTAGAATGTCGATCCCCTCGGCGATTTGCTCTGGCCCTTCGACCAGATGCAGCATGCCCCTATTGTGAAGCACGCCCAGCGTCCGCGCTTCCAGCGACGTGGAATCCTGCAGTGCGGTCTGCATCTCTGCGTCCGACCAGTCGGCGGCGCCCAGGAAGTAGCGCGCCTGCGGATAGGTGGGCGCATATCCACCGTCAGCGGGCGAGGTTGTGCCCGCAAAGTGATCCCAGTGGGCATGCGTGATGACCATGTGGGTAATGTCTTCCGGCTGGACGCCCATGCTCACAAGTTGGTCAGGAATCGAGGGAGGCGGCGTATAGTCGGGCAGCGCGTACTGCGAGTCGGGCTCCATCGTCGCCCGGTAGTCGTTGGCGTCTACCAGCACCCTAACGCCCTGATGCTCGATGTAGACGCTGAGGCTTGGACAGATATCCGGCCGCTCGAAGAGGTCGGCATATTGCGGGCGCCACAATTCTTCGGGCACCTCCAGTTCGCGCGAGAGTATCAGTCGCATATCGCCCGCGTTGATGAGGGTCACGCGCGCCTCGCCCACGCGCACCGTCGTCATGTCCTGCATCGCTGCCTCCGTCTCGCACATATCCTCATGACTCGACTACGAACAATGATACGTCAACAACCCCCGCATAAATGCGGGAGCTTGCGTCTACCCCGCGAGGGTGACGCCATAGGCCGATTGACTGCGGCCCGATAGGGTTCTTTTCGCGAAATGTTAATGGCGGCGTTCACGTCCGCGTTGAGTGCAAAGCCACAGCGCTGGCAGAGGAACGAGACTTGAGTCTTCCGGTTGGCCTGCTCACAATGCCCGCATTGGCTACACGTGCGACTGGTATTCCGTGGGTCTACCAGATGCAGTGGCACGCCTGCCCAGGCCGCTTTGTAGGTGAGGAAGTGGCGCAGTTGATAGAAAGCCCAGGAATGCCGTTCGTAGCGCTGTTCGTGGCGAACCTTTGTCCTCTCCCGAATCCCACTCAGGTCTTCGAGGGCGAGTGCCTTGCACGAGACGACGGCTTTCTTTACCAGGGCCTTGCTGATACAGTGGTTCACATCCTTTTGGAAACGGCGCTCGCGGCCCGCATTCTTGCGCAGGCGGCGCTTGGCGTTCTTGGTGTTGACCTTTTGCAACCGCTGACGGCGGGAGTGGTAGCGGGCGCGCGCAATCTTCACTCTTGCGCCGCTAAACGTCTCACCCTCGCTATCAGTCGCAAGGTTCACCATGCCCAGGTCAACACCCAACATGCCGCCGCCTGGTTCGGTTTCTGTTGGCGCCTCGCGGCTTTGCGTCACATGCAGGTAGTAGACGCCACGTCGCCAGACCAGATCAGCGCCACCGATTTCCCACGCGGGGTCTACCAGCATTGCGTGTTGACGTGGGCCGAGCAGCAGGCGGCAGACCACGCGGCCTTCCAGGGTGTTCAGCGATACCCGATCGAGACTCATCAGGCGATAGGTGCGAGCATCGTAGCGGATGCTGCCCCGTGGGCCAAATTGGGGGCAGGTGGCCTGCTCACGATGCTTGGCCTTGGCCTTGACCGCCTTGATGGCCTCCACGGCTTTGGCTCTGGCGCAGACCGCCAGTTGCGCGCCCAATCCAAACCGCTCGCGAGTCTCGCCATAGACGCGGTGATGCGCCGTGTTGGTGTTGGTGATACCCTCATCCCAGCACACCCGCGCAATCCACGTTGCGGCCTCATTAAAGGCACGCTGTGTCGCGGCCAATGTCTCATCATGGCCGTCCACATCCAGCTTGCAACAGATGGTGCGGGAGAGTGTTTTGTTCATAAGAACAGTATAGCACAGAAAGGAAGGAACGGCAATTCATCCCCCCACTAAAGTAGGGGGTCTCCTTGCCGATTTTCTATGACGGCCCAATGCCGCTTATCCTACCGATGCGGCCTTCGCCGCCACACTCCCGCGGTGCGCACGTACCGCCAGCACGCAGGCAAACGCCAGAGCCGCCGTCACTGAGCACGCGCCCGCGATGAATGGCAGCGAGAGCGCCACCCGTGAGATCGCCGCGCCGGTGATTGGGCCGAAGAACCACGAGAGCTGCGAGGGCAGCAGCGAGAAGTTGAGGATGGGCGCGCGCCGCTCCTCTGGCGAGAGCAGCGCCAGCAGCGCGATCACCGTCGTGCCGATGCCGCCCTGGAAAAGTCCCATGCCGATGATATCGAGCTGGAGCGGGAAGAGTGAGTGGGTCAGCGCGGCCACTGAGAGACCGACCATGATCCCCGCCAGGCAGATCGGCAGCACGATCCAGCGTCCCGCCGTATCGCCGATGCGTCCCCAGATCGGCGTCATGATCGCCATCGCGATGCCCGCCAGCGTCAGCGTCAGGCCGATCACCCCCGCCAGTTCGCGCGGATCGCCGGTATACCACTTCTGTAGCAGAATCGGGATGAACGGCGAGGCGAGCGAGTAGCCATACATCGCCAGGAAGTAGAGAATGAAGAGCCGCAGCACAATTGGCGACGAGACAATCGCATGCACCGCCGCGCGCAGCATCCGCCCCACCGTCTCGCCAGTGCGCGACTTGTGAAGCTCTTCGCGCACGATGATCGTCAGGACGAGTCCCATCAGCGCCGAGAGGCCCGCGTCTACCCCCAGCAGCGCGCGGATGCCCGGCCCCTGCGCGATCAGCCCGCCGAAGAACGGGCCGATGGACGCGCCAATCGGGAAGCCCGCGCTGGCGATACCCACTGCCATGCCGAGGCGCTTGCGCGGCGTGACATCCGCCAGCATCGCCAGCATCACGCCGGTATTGCCCAGTACGAAGCCGCTGAAAAGCTGCGCCACCGCCAGTACCCAGACGTTGGGCGCGAGCGCGGCGACGGTGAACATGATGCCCTCGACGTAAGCGCTCCGTACGATGATGAGCTTCCGCGAGTAGCGATCAGCCCAGGCCGACTTTATTCAATCGCGGGGGCGAAACCCTGGTAGAACTGGTGGCGGTGCTAGCGTTTTAGCATCCGTACGTTGCGGGTGCTGTCCTCTTTGGCTCTGGCGCAAGGTCGCTGGGGCCAGAGGTTGTGTTTGAGATGGGAGTATTGAAATGGACACGGTAGTGGAACCGACCACCGAGCAGACTGACACCAGCGACCTGGGCGCACGCGAAGCCTTGCAGCTATGGCTTGACCGCACGTTCCCTGGCGAACTACGCCACAACATGAAGGGTATTGGCTACTACGCAGCGATCAATCCTGATTGGGACAGGCACGCCTCCGCACGATTGCACTACTACGACGGGTATTCCAAGGCAATCGTAGAGGCAAAGCTGCGGATAGCTGGTGACCTACTGGACGCAAAGCGCATTCGCTACACGTGGGCTGAGAATTCATATGGCTACAAGTATCTGGTCGTGCAACGTTACCACGACGAGGAGCCAGAGCCAGCAGCACGCCCTAAGCGACAACGGAGGAAGGCCGAGAGCGCCCCAGAAATGCCAGCGCTGTTAGACGGCCCAACTTCGGACGACACGACAGTCTCTGCGCAATCGTAGCGCGTTTCGAGTGAGGAGAATTACGACAATGCACGATGTAGACCCGGCAGAGCGAAGGTCAGACTTTGAATCCAGCATGGGAATGCTGGGAGACGACGTTGTTCCCGAATGCCCAGAGGCCATGGCAATGACGCTCCAGCAGTTCCACGACTTGCTCCCAAAGCTGCTGGAGCAAGTGGAGCAATACGACATCGAGGCCATCGCACAGACATGGACTGACGAGCAGTTGGCGCAAGCGTTGGTGACCTGGGACGCTTTCGTGGCCCTGCACTGGATTGCCCAGGTGGCAGAAGAGACTGTCGCCACAATCCCCCCAAGGTGGGCCACGAACTGCGCGAACGAACTGCACGTGATCCAGAGCAAAAGGTATTGGAAGAAGGCGCGAGAGGTGCTAGAGGCGGCAGGGCTGTAAAATGTAGCAGCCCCACCCGCCTAACGCACGTCTGCACCACGGAGGTTGCGAATCGGTGGTGTTACGGCCCAATGCAGCGCCAGCTACCCGACCGGGTGGTATGGCGCTGTCTCGTTGCTTGAAGAATGCGAGTAACACCGCTCGTTCGCAAGGCCGAGAAGCCTGAAATATTCCGGGTTTGTAGGACTTAAGTACTACACGTAAAATGTAGTTTTGCCCTTTACTTTTTACCATTTATAGGCGATGCTGAGGTCAACAACTTTACGTATTGTGCGTAACGCCCCAGTTGTGTTCTGAATGGAAGGAAGGACAAATGGCAGTCGAAGAAATGGTCGAGTACAAGGGATACACCCCGCGTGAGGTTCGGGTGGCCCTTGCCCAGCACAATCTCAAGTACACAGACATGGCACGAAGGTGCAGCACCTCTGGTACCAACATCAGCCTCTATCTCAACAACAAGTTGATACCAGGGAAGCTTCTGCGCATTCAAATCGCCGAGTTCATGGAGGATTTGGAGCGTGAACCGCTACCAGAGGAAGTGCGGCCAGAACCTGTCTTGGTTCCACGTGTCCGCGGAGTCCGCTAGACAACAAAATGCCGCTCATCCTGGCGGGGAACGAGCGGCATTGTTCCAGTTGGGTGCTAGCCCAACCGAAAGGCACTTGCATGTATAACTACGACCGAGTACATCATACCTCGGATTTTACCCCGAGTAAAGGGTACACCCTAAACGTACCCATGCTTTACGCGCAGTGTGGCTCGAATGGCAACGAGGAGGCGTTCTCGTGAATGCCCAACCTCACAACACATGCAGGCCAGGTAACGACCTGCCAAACGCACCGCTGGAATCTGCACGATTCTTCTTGAGCCAGGGTATACACTCGGTGCCTGTCCCGTACGGCACTAAGCACCCAACCACAGACGGCTGGCAGGACAAGCTCTACGAAGCTGACGACCTAGAAGCTGTCTTCGGCAGGCGTACAAACAACGGCATACTTCTCGGCACGCATTCGGACAACACGCTGGATGTGGACTTGGATGCCCTCTGCGCTCACCGTGTGGCAAGGCGCATCCTCCCACCGACCGGAATGGTATGGGGGCGCAGTCGTAAGCCCGCCTCACACTGGCTCTATCGCATGTTGTCTACCGACGGTGTTCGCTACAAGAAGTTCAACGACCCAACACCCAAGGAGGAGCTTGACCGCTTTGGGTTGAAAGCATGTCTGCTGGAACTGCGGTTCTCAGGCCGTCAATCGCTCGCTCCTGGCTCGGTCAACACCGAGGACGGCGTGATTGACCCCGTACGGTGGGAGCCAGATGCTACAGGCGAACGTGGCGATATTGACTGGGGCGCCATCTATGCGGCGGGTGAACGGCTGTCGGCTGTTATGCTCGCTGCTCGTTATTGGCGGAACGGGGAACGCCACGACGCTTCCCTGCCTCTGTCTGGTCTCTGCTGGTACGGGGGCATGAGCATAGACGATGCCCTGGCATTCGTGGAAAACGTGTGTATCGCAGCAGGTGACCATGATGTTGAGAACAGACTAACGTCTGTACGCGACACCTACCAGAAGGGCGACCATGGCAGTTTTGTCTCGGGAGGGCCAACACTAGCCGAGGATCACTTCACCGAGGCTGTCGTACGCCAGCTTCGCAAGTGGCTACACCTCAAAGCCAAGCGCGACCGTGGAATGCTTGGGCCTGACGGATTGCCACTGGAGTCTGACGGCGATGCAGACCGCTTCGCAGCGCGATGGGCTGGCGAAGTCCTGTACTGTGCCGAGGAGAAATGCTGGTACAGCTATAACGAGGTTGTGTGGGAGCGCGACCGCACCGAGAGCATCAAGGAGCGGGCTAAGACGGTGGTGCGAGAGTTCCGCGCACTAGTCGGTGCAAAGGCGAGCGAACCCAATGTCTACGGCGTGGGAGGCGTTGCCGAGTATGACAAGTGTGCGCTCTATGCCGTCCGTATGGGCTCAGAGGCACGTATCCTTGCGATGCTTGAACTCGCCAGGAGCAAGCCAGAGTTAGCCGTCAAGCCAGAGCAGTTCGACGCTGACCCGCTCATGTTCAACGTGCTAGACTGCACGCTCGACCTCAATACGACCGCAGGTAAGGTGAGCTCGCATCTCCATAACCCACACGACCTCATACGCCGCGTGGCTCTCGCCCACTACAGGCCAGCGGCGACACACCCACTCATCGAACAAGCGCTTACACGGTTCCACCCGGAGGAAGACCACCAGACATTCTTGGCGGATATGGGAGGCTATTGTCTCACTGGTCTGCCCAAGCGTCACGGTCTACAACTCATCGGCCCACACGACTCAGGCAAGAGTACCTTCTTGGCAATGTTCCGTAACACCTGGAATGACTACGGTGCCAGCCTAGCCGATACCAACCTCGCCAAGAATCCGCATAAGGGTGGCGACATAGCCAGACCCGACCTGCTACGGGTGAAAGACGCACGCATTGTGACCGTTCCAGAGGTTGACCCAGACACCAAGTTCGATGTGGCCCTGTTCAAGATCATCCACAGCGGTGGCGACGCCACACACCTGCGCAACTTCTTCGACAAGGGTGGCGGTGGTAACTTCACGTTCCATTGTTCCATTTGGATGAGCGGTAACAAGGAGTACGGTATGCCAGCGGATGAGAGCGCTGCATACGACCGCATCGAGGTGTTGGACTGCGACCACCAAGTACCAGAGACAGCACGCGAGGAACACGAGGAACGCGCCACAACCGACCCTGCCATAGTTGGCGATGCCGTGCTAGCGATGGCCATACGTGGCTTCGAGCGCCTGTACGGTTCGCAGCGCGGCATCTTGCATCCACCTGCCTCCGCTGTACAGGCCAAGAAGGAAGTACGCAACAGCCGTGATCCATTCAGTACGGCCATAGACAAGCTGTTCGTGGTTACTAACGACCCCACCGACGGCATTAAGAAGTCCGAGGCGTGGTCAGTAATGCGGGACTACATACAAGGCACAGGCGAGTGGATACAGAAGCCTCGCGCACTCCAGAAAGCGTTCGAGGATGCGCTCAAATGGCGTGTTGGAGCGTTCACCCATAGCTCTTCCCGGTTCGCTGGGCTGGACTACTGGCCTGGGCTACGGTGGTCCGATGCTGCCCGCGCCAGGTGGGGGGTAACTATGCCAGATT
Source organism: Ktedonobacterales bacterium (assembly GCA_036557205.1). GTDB lineage: Bacteria > Chloroflexota > Ktedonobacteria > Ktedonobacterales > JADMIN01 > DAHUXT01. The sequence goes on from DATBIB010000163.1 coordinate 43,254, forward strand.
GGGAGGCGCAGTAATGCCGTAAGGTTGGCAAGGGGCGTAATTTATGCCCCTTTACCCCTCGGCTTACGCGAGGCAACTCTACCATAGCCAAGAAGGGGTAAGGGGGCACGTATTAAGCCCCTTGGCTAGCCAGCAGTGTTTTGGCTTGTGTAACACACAGTGAAGATTGGGAGCAACACATGAAACACGTACGACCACATCCCGACTGGCCGAGAGGCACCGAGGACGATGTTAATGCGTTCCTGGCCCTCTCCACCACGCCTGACCCGTTCGAGCGGGTGTCGAGTGGCGAGTTGTGAGAAGCCTTTAAGGCATGGGCAGAGGCCAAGGAGATGTGGGTTAGAGACAACGAGCGCCACTTGATGACCTGCCTGTATATGGCCCTATACAGGAGAGGCGCGCAACCACTAGAGCACGAGGACGGAAGCGCCAAGGCCATCTTCAATGGCACGGCACGATTGGTCGGCTTTCGCCTGAAGACACCTGTAGAAGCCAAGTAGCACAGCCAGGGAGGAGACAGAACGCTATGGGCCGAAATTGCAACACTTGTGACCATCCTCAACGCAAGGCGATAGAGGCCACATTGCTCCTACACAGGACGAGCTATGACAGCGTGGCGGCTCGTTATGGCTTGTCCCGCCCTGGCCTAATACGACACGAACGCAAGTGCATGCACCGAGCAGCCGCACGAAAACAGGAGTTACAAGACATGTTATCCGCAGACAACCTGCTCCAAATGCTGAGCGGCCTGAACGAGCGTACGCTTCGCATTCTGGACAGAAACGAACAACAGGGCGACGACCGCACCGCGCTCATGGCCGTACGAGAGAGCCGAAACAACATCGAAGCTTACTCCCGTATCGCCCAGCCGGACGAGCCAGAAGAACGCATTCAGGCAGCGATTGACGAGGCAGCCCACCAGCAAGCCGTCGCTGCCGAACTGCGCCACCGATTCCTGGATGGCAGCTACGAAACCATCACTTGGGAGGAGTGGATGGGGCCAAAGGACAATCTTGCGGCGTTGCTCCGAGCGATTGACCTCGCGACTGAGATGGGTAAGGACTGGTACGGCCCTAGGACGCTGGAATACATGCAGCGCGAATACGAGCGCATTATGGCGCGCCGTCCTACATCTGACTAAGCGGAACAGGCTCAAACTGACTCGAAACAGAATGAAGAAAGGAACGACGCATGACGACATCTGATGCTAACTATGGGGCATACCCCGCTGACTACGTGGCACCTGTTGAGAAAGGCGAAGCCACCATAACCGCTGCCTTGGGAGCAACATCGTACACCGCCTCTACCTGGCGGAAGCCCTGCTAATGTATCGAAAGGCTCTGCTCCCGGTACTGGCGACGGTGAGCGACAACCCGCATGCCGACCTGAGTTCCGAGGTCCTGGTGAATCATCTTCGTGTGCGGGCAGCCACTGAGGCGACCGCGATCATTGAAGATACGTGTACGCGCATCGCAGAAACACAGCGATTCGCCAATGCACGCTTTCGGGAGGCGGTAGCGGTCGCTCGTCGCAGCCAGCGGCAGAGAGCAACCTCGGGATGACAGCATGTGAAGCTAAGTACTGGAGATGGACAATCGAAGTGCGGAGGTTTGTTCCACCGACGTACTTCAAGTGTAGGGAGAGATGTCTGCAGAGTCCACACTCTTGGGTGGTTCGTGTCACGGCTCACAGCTAATCATCAACATGGTCACCGCCGCCATCATGCGTCCGGAACCAGACGGAAAGATACGTTGGGTGCATCGTCTCGTCCACCACGCTGAGGAGTTTGTCGCGAAGTTCAGGGAGGTCCACCTGCTCACGCAGGGTCGCTGCAAAGTTCGCAATTGTGTGCGCTGCGTCGTACTTGCGGCGATAGAAGCGGCGGTCGATGATAGATTGCACTCGGCGGCGTAGCGGCTGGAAAAGCGCCGCAATTATCAGCGTGGTCACCACAATCGCCACTGGTGATTGCCCCTCGCCGTGCGCATGGGTCAGCGCGCTCACGATGGCCTGGCTGCCGACAACGCCTGCTGCATAGATCGCCGCCAGAATGACCGTCAGTAAGCCATAGACGAGTGCGCGGTTGAGAATGGTGTCGATGTCGTAGAGGCGATAGCGCTGGATGGCGATGAAAAAGGTCACTGGCACCACCAGCAACGCTATCAGATAGCCGAGGTAGGACAGTGGGAGATAGATGGTGTTGCCGAGCGGTGTGAGGCCGGAGGGCAGCCAGAAGAGCTGGTTGGCAATCAGTGAGGCGATCAGTCCCGTGACCACCCATTTCGTCTGTTGCTGCTGCACTGGCGTCATGGCGCGGCGGTAGCGATATACGATGCTAGTGAGGGCTATGCCATAGAAGAGCGGATAGCCCAGGACGATGAAGATTCCAAGGTTTGTCAGGGTCACAATGAGGTTCCATACTACGAAGGCGACCAGCAGCAGCCACGACCAACGCGGCACGAATCGCCCGTTGGGGAAGAGCAGGAATCCAGCATAGAAGAGTGCCGAAATCGAGACCTGCTGCAGCACATAAAGAAACAGTACGATGGCCGAATCGAAGTTGGGAGCAACGCTGTTCGAGACGCCAATGTTTCCAACGGTATTGATGATGACGAAGAGCGAGATGAGCATGGCCATCCAGTCGTCGCCGCGCCGCCAGACGAGCACTAACGCTAGGCCGAGGGTGACGAGTACAATGGCGCATGCTAGTAAGGCAGCCACCAGCGCGAAGGCGTTCAGCCCGATCCCTAGCTGCCCCAGCGCCGCGGCCGCTCGCGGCGTGAGCACGTCGTTCTCGTCCCGAGCCTGCGTGAGACTAGTGACATAGGCTGGGATACCAACCGCGAACGTAACTAGGGTCACGATGAGGAGTAGCAACCAGATGACACGCGCCACGAGTACTGGCAGCCCCTGTAGGCGTGTGTCTCCACCTTCACCGCGCACAGCTGCCGCAGTCTTGCCGCCGCGATCATCAGTGTCGCGAGGAGTCCTCGGTGAGCGTATGCTTGAGGCCACGCGCTCCCCCCTTCGTCTGTGGAGCATCCCATGCCGACTGGTGGCGGCGCCCACGCGGACGTCCAAATGCCGTCCAAGTGTGGGCAGCCAACCGTAGCACTTGTCACCAACTTACCACGTCTGCATCACGGGAGCGTTACAGACAGCGTTACGAGCGGTGAGATGCGCTCAAGGCGATCTGCATGAGCGTCGAGGCATGGACCTTAAACCGCGAACTGCGAACCTCAAGCCGCATGCATCTCACGAGCGGTAAACAGCCCACGTGGGGTGTTCGCTTGGTAGACTTTGCGCCACTTCTCGTCCAGGAGCTGACGGACGCCTCCTTTTTCCGCGGCAATCGCTTCCAACTCGTCCAGGCTGTAAAGGAGGGGATCGCCCAGGTTCGAGACATCCGCCTCTCGCTGGACGCGCAGATGGGCCGGGCCTGCAGCGCCACACAGCGCTCGGCTTGAGCGTCCTCCAGGTCGTCGATGGTGGCAAGGTGGTGTTCGACTGGGCTTTCGCTGAAGCTGAGATAGCCCGCCACCAAGCAGAACTGGCGAAGCTGCACCCTGAGCCTGCGCCAATCCCCCGCAACAACCCCGTCTAGCGGTTCTGCAGCTGATTGCATCTACCGAAAATTCTCCGCATCTTCCCTCTGGCCGGGCAGCTGTATCCTCTAGCCGCTACCCGGCTGGCTAGTTTCTTACCGATGGCCATACCTTGTGATTCAGGTGCTCGCAGCGAGAATCTTATCGAGCACTCTTACAAGACCTTCAAGGGTACGATCCCAATCCACCTCCCCGTATTTGCCCATTTCTAGCGAGACGCTAAATGGCTGGCGTCGTGCCAAATATCTTAGAACGTGTTTGGTAGAGCCGACAAGCGGCGACATGGGCTACACTGCCGAACATGAGCACTACCTATCCGAGTAACCTTTCCGACGCCGAGTGGGGCTGTCTCCAACAGATCTTGCCCATGAGGTCACCACGCAGCCGACTGCGCCGTCACACTCTCCGCTCAGTCTTCGACGCCCTTTTCTATCTCTTGCGTACTGGCTGCCCCTGGCGCTATCTTCCCTGCAACTTTCCGCCATGGCAGACCGTGTACTATCATTTCAAGCAATTTTGCCGCACTGGTGTGTGGACGCGCCTCTACCAGGCGTTGCGGGAGAACGAACGTCGGTGCATGGGCAAAGACCCCGATCCGAGCGCAGCTATCATGGACGCCCAATCCGTGAAAACCGTGGAGGAGTCAGGCGGCATCCGCGGATTCGACGCGCATAAGTGGGTCAAAGGGCGCAAGCGCCATCTGTTGGTGGATACCTTGGGCTTGCCCTTCTCCGTGTACGTTTCCCCGGCTGACATGCACGACACCCAGGGTGCCCGTCGTCTGCTGGCAGGACTGAAATACTTCGTTCCTCGGCTCAAGAAGATCTGGGCTGACGCGGCCTATCGAGGCCAAGAGTTGGCCGACTGGTGCAAGGCTGTGGGCGATTGGGAGCTTGAAGTGGTGCAGCATTTCCCTGGCATACGTGGATTCGCCGTTCAACCCAAACGCTGGGTCGTGGAACGGACCTTTTCATGGGTGTCGCGGAATCGACGCATGAGCAAAGATTATGAGCGCAAGGTCCAAACGAGCGAAACGTTGATCGTGGTGGCAATGGTTCGGTTATTGACAGCACGCCAGGGACGCAGGTTGTAACAGGTCCCCAAGACAGACCGCTCCCAGCAGTCTTTAGCAGATCAATAAAAGTCCACAAAAGTCCACGGATGCACCCCACAAGTAATGAGTGATCATCGCGCAGGGACACGGCGCTCGCGTGACCGATGCCTTCGAGCACAGCCGAGAATCGGCGAAGAAGAGGAGAGAAGAGGAGTGGGACAAGGTTGAGTGCCACCAATAGCGGCCTATCAGTACGTCCGTAACCTGCTTCGCTCTTACTCTCCTCTTGCCTGCAGATAGGCGCACTTGTGGTTCGACCTGCGAAACGCCTGTGTGGACTCCGATACGCCTTGTGGCGCACGGCTGGATTACGCCTGATCCACCACCTGACAGATCTCCTCAAGCTCGGCATGTGGAATTAACTCGGCCACTTGACCAGGCAGGAGCGGTACGGCCTGCGCCCGCGTGCCGCCAGCGCGTAAGTGCTTCTCGCTTTCCCAGATGGACAGCGAGATCAACCGCCCATCAGGTCGGCGCAGCCAGTAGCCGGCGATGTAGCCCTCTTGGGACGAGATCGCTGGCTTAAAGCGCCTGCGCAGATTATCTAAACTTGCCGCCTCTTGCTCGGTGGTCAGGTGTCCGAAGTAGCCGATGCGTGCAATCATGGTTTTCGTGGCTCCTTGTCTGGTTGATCTGGTGAGGTGTCGCGTTCTCCCTGGTCCGTACGCTTGCCCTTGCGAGCAGCGCTGCGGGCGCTTGGCGCAGTTGACTGCGTGGCAGCGCCCGCTGAGGAAACGGTGAAAGGCGCGCTGAGTGCGAGCGTGCGCGGGTGACCGGCGACACCGGCTGTCGGAGGGTCAATCAGGGTAACGATGCGCCGCAACGCTTCAAGCAGGTGTGCATACTCCGGTGCGCCGAGCTGTGACTCCCACTCCGCCTGCGCCTCCGCCACAGCCTGACGTGAGATCGCGTTCACGTGCCATCCCCGCTCCGTCCGCCGCACCAACACTGCGCGACGATCCGTGGGATCGGGAGTCCGCTCCACATAGCCGCGGCGCTCCAGCTCAGCGACGAGCTCGCTCATCGATTGCTGCGTGATCTGTGCCAGCTTGGCTAACTCGGTGATGCGACTCCCCTCGGCGCGTGTCCACATGAAGATGCCGCGGTAGGTTGCGCGATAGTCAGAAAAACCGCTGGCGTGCAGCGCTGCTGTGACGCGCCTGCGGAGCTCCTGGTCAATGATCGCGACGAGTGCGCCGATCATCAGGGGGCCCGCCTGATTGGAAGTGCGCTCGTTCATGTCTTCATAATACACAGGAATCCTGTCCATGTCAAGCTATGCAACATTCCTGTGAATACGTCCCAAACGTGGTCTGCTTGGCCCTGCATGCCAGTTGCTAGCGCCTCAATCAAAGCGGACGCTCCGATACTCGTGCGCATCCGCAGGGGCGCACACATTCACATCACCCAGTCTGTTGCAAAACACGCTCTTAGTTCACTTGGCATGTCGTACTCCATCGGCATCGTTGCATTGTAGATTAAGACCGGGATCACGCGAATTCTATGCCGTTGCGCGAAGAGGTGTTCCATCATAGCGACGTTATGACGACCAACAAACCACGGTGGTGGGTCGGTATCATCAGTTGGGTGAGGCCACCCAGGGTCAATTATGCTGAGCATGACTTTAGCTGTACTCACAGCGGTTTCCACGACTTCTTCGATATCATCACCCGGCTCAATAACCGGCTCGACTAGGACCTGATCCTCCCCGTAACGCGTGGTGAGGTAGTAAACAAGACCACCAACGAGCTGCTCTGCAGATGTTTGGCGTCTTCTATCGTGTCCTATATTGTGTCCATAATTGATTATGATATTCCCCGAAGGCGACGTTGACGGAGTTGATGGCCGTTTCGCGCTTGGTATCTCCTTTGCTGCTCCAACTAGATCCTTGGATTTCGCCTCACGTTGATGGGAGCCAATCCCTGGAGGAGTCCCTATTGGAGACACTCCGACAGCTTCCTGTATCTTCCGTAAAGTTGGGGCGTAGTCGGAGATGCCATCGAAGATATTGATCGTACCCCAGAATGCGGGAAGGGTAGTGTGATCTATGTCCGCCGCTTTAATGAAGATCAATCCTTTAATTTTGCCATAACTCCTGAAACGGATCGCCGCATCCACCTCCAAGCGTACCCATTTAGACGCAAGCGCGTTTGGTGTCAAGACAAGCAGGAACCACTCGCATCCAGTCAGGGCCTCGTCGATGCGCTGTTGGAAGTTGCCTGGACCCATGTCCGTGCTATCTATCCACGCATCGGCTCCGGCAGCTTTCAGGTCGTTGACCAGTTTCGTGGCAAATTCCGCATCGAGTGTACTGTGACTGACGAAAATCTTGGGCTTCGCCATACTGCGCTCCTATGGGGATGGGCGGAATGCTGTTTGCTCGGCAGTATAGCACAACACGGTTGGCTTGGCGTGACGGCGGCTGCCTTAACCAGTAGCTGTATCCTCTTGCCGCTACCCGGCTTCGGCCCCGTACCTATCCTTTCCTGGTACGGGGCTTTCTGCATGTTCTCTGATATGCGTGGGCGAGAAATAGGCTTCTAGTGCCAACATGCCAGATGGTACCTTGACAAGCCAGGAGACGGAGAAATATACTTTCTATGCGCGTAGGGAGTTGTTCCTAAGTTAACTCCCCGCCAGGTTGGGATAGTGGAGGACCACACGCCGACTTCATACTTTTCGCACCACTACTTGTTGGAAGTAGCCTTGAAGAGGGGTACGAGAGGTTGAAATGCTCAAGTTGGATGCCGAAAGGATGAAATGAGTTTGGAGGTGTAAGGCGCCTCAACGTTTTGTGTGGTCCAGGTGCTTTACCCTGCTGTATATGCATTGTTGTTCGACACGGGAATAGGGTTGGAGATCGAGAGGGCGCAATGGCGCGCCCTGAACCTTATCGCTCGTGTTTTGAGCGCTGCATTCAGCGGGGTAGGGCTATGCAAGAAATCAAGCCCCACTCCGCACGGAGTCGGGGCTTTTTTGTTGGCTGAAATTGGCGCTGTCATGCGGCAATTGCGAGGGCTGTGTCACTGACGACACCTCAGTTGACATAGTGTGTCTGGGAGCCATACGCTGACGGTGGGATAGACAATTTTTAGTGCGTCCTGCTCATGCATAGCAAAAAGCCCGAACGGCATTGGCACTGCCTCCGGGCTTCCGCTGGACCGCATTGAGCGTTCCATGACTCAACGATGTTGGCTGTACCGGTTAGTCGCCAGGCATAAAGCCAACGCAAAGGACTGGGGGTCTGCGCCGAGCAAGAGCTAAGCACAGGTCAGCCGCTGATGCACATACATGATACCACGCACGACAACTAAAGTCGTGTAACGGTGATCTGTTGCCTCCAGCGCCTTAGCTTCTCCGCGGCGCAGCCCTCATCCTCCATTGAAACAGGTACGGGGGCGATAAGATGCCTAAAGTTCTCAGTGACCTCCTCCAGAAGATCAAAGACACGTGGAAGCCTACCGCCATCACCGTCTGCGGCGTGTTGATGTTCTTCTGCTGGCCTACATTGCAGTCAGTCAGCGCGCGCTTGGCGCAAGACATGACCGACCTGACAGGCGAGAAGGATCCATTCGTTAAGTCAGCTATGACGGTGGCGCGTGATGCCTTTTTTGTCACGCTGGCGGTTTTCTGTGAGTTGCTCCTGGTGAGCGCGATCGTCGTGCTGGTGTCGATGGTCATCGCGGAGGTGCGCCGCCAGCATACACGCATTGATGCGGCAGACTAGCTTTAGCGAGTGGTACAGGGCCATGTCCTGCAATGACTACGGCCCCGATCAATATGTGCACAACAGGCTGGCGACGTGGTGCGTGGGTTTCTCTTAGCCACCCAGCTTCTTGGCTGCCGTTTCTAGCTCGCCAGCCAGCCGTTGGGCGTCTTCATTACCGATGTAAATGGAGAACTGACCTGGAATGCCCATACGGATGAGGAGCGTAACCACATCACGCCCGGTCGCGTTAAAGCGTGAATTGCTCACGAACACAGGGCCTGCTTCTCCGTTTTCCTTCGCTCGCAGCAATCTGGCGAGTGTCTGTGCCGCGTCTATTTCCAGGAATACATCGAAGCGTCCTGGGAAGGTCTGGTGATACAGGTTCACATAGTTCTTTGTGTCGATTCTCGCCTCGGCTGCCCGCAGTTGGCGAGGTGCGATCAAAAGGTCACGCGGATTTTCACTCAGTCGTTCCATGCGTACGTTCCTATTCCCCTCTTGCGGCTCACTGGCCGCAACTCGATGGGTTGACGCCAAACCGGCGGACCCCAGGACAACGCAAAAGACGACACTAACAGCGTCTGTCGCTGTGTGTCGCCTTTGACATCGTCAGCGTATCACATGCTAGCGGGCAGCGCCTGACCCGCTCAGGCTAGTCACTCCGGGCTATCAAACGGTTATCCACGCCAGACTGGTGCTGTTGAACATTTGTTGAAAAGTCGTGGATAACTCCGTTACCTCGCTGCTCCACCATGCGTCGAGGAATGATAAGCGTGGCGTGGGCCAATTCACGCCTCCGCTCTGCTCTGGAATAGCGGAGAGGGTCATGGCCCGAAAGGAGCGATCATGAGCAAAGCAACCAAGCGCACGCTTCTGGTGGCTGTCGCTGCTACCGTTATCGGTGGATTGATCGTGAATGCGCTGACTGCGCGGTATCCGCGTCTGTAGGAGCTAAAGATAATATCGTTGACTATCTGCGCCTGCTATGCACTTTGACGCGGCAGGCGCTTGTCGTAGGCGCGATTATCCCTGGCTCGCTACGTCGTCATCCTCGTAATCTATTTCGTCGTCCATGTCCCCAGCATCGGTGTCCGCCGTACCAAAGAGTATCGCTTGCGCGTGATCGGGCTGACGCTTGACGCGTTGCGCTTGCTTAAATGTCTGGTGTTCAGGCGGCATCTCGACGCGGGCATTGCCTTTGAGCAGGTCGCCAATGGTGAGGATTTGGAGGCGTGGGAAGTCCTTGTGCCAGCCAGGGGAATGATAGTAGCCTGCTACGGTCGCCTCTTTCTCCATGTCCCCGCTCGGTAGCTCCAGCGTCAGAAATATGCCCATCGCCGCCTGTTCGCGGTCGAGCACGCCCTTTAGGTCGCGGATATCGCCGGACTTGACGTTCCCAGACTTTACCTGCACGATGACGCGCTTGGGTTGACCGCTGTTATCGTCGAGGAAGTTGATCACCCCATCAACGCCCTTATCACTGCCCTTCTTGCCGTCGCGGCTACCAATGCTGCCACCGAGCGGCTGCGCCTTGATCAGTGACAATGCCCACCACTGGAACTGGTAGCGGTCACGTATGGCAAGGTCGCGCGCGCCGTCCATATCCTTCGGCTCACCTTCGACCTGATACGCGATGCCAGGATACATATCGTCCAGCCGGTACTTCATCAACGCGACGGCGAGACTGGTAATATCTATCCCTATCCACTGGCGATCCAACTTCTGAGCGGCGGCGACTGCCGTCCCACAACCGCAGAATGGATCCAGCACCACATCACCGGGATTGGTGCTCATCTTGATAATGCGCTCTAAGAGAACAAGTGGTTTCTGTGTCGGATAGCCCAAACGTTCCGAGTGCTGTCCGGCCAAAGCGGGAATGTCGTCCCATAGGTTTGTTACCGGCGCACCTGGCATGTCATCGAGGAAGTAACGCAACCGAATACGCCCGTCCGGATTTTTGGGAAACTCCAACCGACCCTGGCGGTCGTATTCTTCCATCTTTTCGCGTGTGCAGGTCCATCCAGTTGGTGGTGAAGGATAGCCCTTGTATTCATACATGAGATTGGGACGAACCGAAGGATTCTTCAGACTGTTTACCGTGTAACGTCTACCTTGCTCGTCTAGGTAGCGGAAGAACTCTTTCACATAGCTTTCACTGTATGGAACGTACTGCGTATTGAATGTGGCCTTCCCGGAGCGAACATAGTAGAGAATCGTATCGGTAACGGCTGCCACGTTCACAGTGGCATTATTATGTGCGCTGTGGCGCTTCCACGTTATGTCGGAACGGAAGTTGTCAGGTCCGAAAATCGTGTCGAGAATAACCTTCAGGTAGTGGCTGGCGGTTGGGTCGCAGTGCAGGTGGAGGCTCCCAGTCGGCTTCAACACACGATGCAGTTCGATGAGACGCGCCGTCATCATCACGATATACGCCATCATCTGGTTCTCACCGATGAAGCTACGCATCGCGGCAATCATCTTGGAGATATCATCGTTCGTGTTCAGGACAAGGTAGCGATAAGTCGCTTCGGCGCCATTCCGCGTCCAATGCCACGTATCCTCGAACGCTTCAATCTGCGCATCGCTCTCGGCACCGTTCTCATTCTTAAACAAGACGTTATAGCTACGGCTACTGTTAAACGGTGGATCGAGATAAACTAGGTCCACACTGCCGGTTGGGATGAGGTCTGGACGATCCCGCAAAACGTCGAGATTATCGCCGTAGATGAGCTTGTTCGCCATACATGCCCTGCCTCTGCAAGCTATCTTTCTTTCTGGCCGCTACCTCGCATTATGAGGGGAAGACGTAACTGAGGTCAAGCAGCACATATCACTTCGCCTGAATGTTGAGCAAGTCCAGCACGGGCGACAGATCTAATGGGCCAAGCGAGGAGGGCTATCCCCCCAGCGCCTTCGCCCACTGCTCCGCCGACTCCACCTCAGCCGCCGCCCCAGCTCGCGCAGAATCTCGTCCGCCAGGCGGCCACTGCCCATGTTATGCTCGTCGTACCAGACGTCCGCACCCGCCCCGCGCAACGCCGCCACAATGGTGTGGCAAAAGGCGCTATCCTCGCTGGTATGGCTGACAAAGACACGCAGTTGCTCGGCCATGAGGCGACCTCCTTCTCAAGCAGACAACGGGTATGACTCGATGTAGTATACACGAGGCAAGCCGATAGACGGCTATGCTCCTCTCCCTCAGTTAAGCCCCATAGCACCCAAGACTCACCGGAGCGCACACTCGACTAACATCCGACAACGCGCTACCCCAAGGCTGTACATTTAATGTACCACTGCCCTACACACACCGTACGCACACCTTCGCGTATCACGCGGCTCCAATTAGGTTTACCTAATTGGAGCCGCATGTGTCGCCGACAGGGCAGGTGTGAGAGACCGTCACCCCCGACTGCGCCTAGTCTCCCCGTTCTTGATGTACGTACTATTTCTTATTTACTTATCTTGCACGTGAGACTATGATATGGCTCAGGTGGAACGGTTCCACCACACGCGAAAAGGAGCGACACACAATGGCAAGCGCAACGACGACCAAGATCATCAGCAAGAACACGACGCCCGTACAGCTGCGCCCACGGAGCGCGGCACCCGTAGCAACACCCGAACAACGCGAGACACAGGAGAAATTTGTGGACAACCAGATTAACGCCGAAGAGCGCCTCGCCCAAATTCGCGCCGAAAAGGCACGGTTGCGCGAAGAGGAGCGCCAGCTACGCGCCGCACCCGTTGACCACCTGGCACGCGAGATTGCCCGCCAGACCAACACGCCAAGCAAAGACCTGATTGCCAGCCTACGGGCCAGCGTTCGCGGTCGAATGGCATACGGCCAAGGCTTCGACGAGGCAGTAGACGCCATTCTCGCCCAATGCCGTGTGCTTCTGGAAGCAATCCCAGAGGACGAGCGCGTCAGGAAGTTCCCCACACCGCCAATCGCCCGCAAGCCCAAGGCCGAATAGGCCACGACACCGACCGCGCCAGCAGGGAGCAATCCCTTGCCTGGCGCATTCGTGCTATTCTGTGAAGCAACCGAAAGGAACACCCCACGATGACGAACGCCCAGAGAACCAGCGACAACGTCTGCGTCGTGTATTGCCGCGTCAGCAGCGACAAGCAAGCCCGTGAAGAGAAAGGCAGCCTGGACGCACAAGAGCGCAACGGGCTGGCCAAAGCCCAGGAGCTAAGGTTACAGGTGCTCTACGTTGTTAAGGACGCCGAAAGCGCCTGGATTCTCGACAAGCGCACCAAGTTCCAGAATGTGCTGGAAGATGCGCGCGCTGGCAAGTTTAGCGTGCTGATTGTGGATCGGATGAACCGTTTCACCCGCTCAGAGGACATGGGCGAGTACATGCAGGTGATGACCGAATTGCGCAGAGCGGGCATCTCGCTCAAGTTTGCCGACAGGGAATACGAAGACACCAAGACCGGGCAACTCATGCAGTTTCTGGACGCCTACGTAAGTGCAGGCGAACAAGAGGCACGGCGCAAGCAAAGCCTCCAGGGCAAGCGCAACAAGGTGATGCAGTTAGGACGCCCCAACCCAGGCAGTTGGCCGCTCTATGGCTACGTCTGGGTTGACGACAAGAAGACCTGCCTGGACTTCGACCCCGGACAGAGCCAGCAGATTGTCCGGCGCATCTGGCACCACTTCCTGACGGCTGACCACCCCACACTGGCGGGGATGGCGAAAACACTCAACCGCGAACAAGTGAAGACGCCACGGGAGTACCGAAATGTGGCGAGGGGCAGCAACGCGCTCGCAATAGGGCCACGCTGGACAGCCGTCACCATTGGCGACATCTTGAATGATGCACGCTATTGGGGTGGAGACGAGAACGGGATGGTGCCGACGTTCCGCTATAGCAGGCACTCCGACCAAACCTTGGTTCCTGCCTATGCGCCAGCCTATGTCACGCGCGAGGATGCTGCCCGCGTCCATGCCCGGCTGGAAGCGAACAAGAAGTACGCTTATCGCCATCGCAAGCACACGCCGAACACCTTGCTCTATGGCGGGCTGGCGCGATGTGGCTATTGTGGCTGGGCGCTCGCTCCCCATCCCGAGCGACATCCTCGTGTCGATGGCACCACGCTCATACGGTATCGCTGTATGCAGTCGAACGCGCATGGTGTGAAGGACTGCAAAGGCGTCGGCATCTCTGCTGAAGTGCTGGACAACGCAGTCCAGGCGACGCTGCACTACCAAATCCAGCGCGGTTACTTTCTGGAGCGCATCTTTGAGGACTGGGAGCGTGACGCCGAAAGCGCCATGGGCCAAGTACGCACAATTGAGCAGACCATCAAGGAGACCAAAGAGCAGATACAGAACGCCATGGCGCGTCTCAACACCTATGCGCCGGGTGACCCCCTCGCAGCGCCGCTGGAAGCCCACGCCCGCATGCTGGCCGAGACCGTCTCTGGCCTTGAAAAGCGGCACGACGAGGCACTGGCAGCGCTCAACCGAGCGCGGGGCAATCCAGACCTTGCCCGCTCCCTGCGGCAGTGGTTCGATGCGTGGCTCAGTGGCGCCGCCATGCTCTCCAACGAGCAACAGCGCGAATTCCTGAAGGCAATCAAAGCCGAGGTGCATGTGTGGAGGAAGGGCGATCATACCCCGCAGGCGCAGCTGGTGATTGCGTTGCCCTCCTCTGCGCTCCATCTGCCGCCACCACCGACGACGGCAGAGGACAACGACGGCAGGCACTTTGACCTGGACTTGGAAGAAGGCGCAGAACTGGCCGAGATTGAGCGGAACTTGCAGACGTTGCAACTTGCACGGTATAATGGAGCAAGCGCCGTCTCACCCAGGGACGACGACCCCGAAGCTGTCATGTCCGAAATTGTTGAGGAACTCACCAAACAGGGCATGCGCGAGCTAGCCGCCAGGAGGCTCGCAAGCTCGATTGTAAAAAGTCCGCCCAGACACCCCAGAACGGCAGAAGCGGCAGCCCGATGACGAAGCCCAGCGCCGCCAGCACGCCCGTCCAGGTGGGAATGTTGGGGGCGGGCACGCCCAGTTGTTGGAGATAGAGTGGCCGGAAGGCGGTGAGGTGTCCAAAAGCCTGCGACTCGACGACGCCCGCCATGGTAAAAGCCAGCAGCAACACGACCCAGTGGTTCGCGTGGTACCGCGGCTTCCCTGCCGTCGCGTTGTCCGCGCTGGCCGTTTCAAGTGTCATGAAATGGTGTCCCTGTCCGCTGTGTATCCCGTCCGCCGCGATGGGCGAATCCTATTGTAGAGCAACCTCCAAATAGAAAGCTATCGCATAGGAATCGCCGCGCCGACGGAGAGAATCAGGCGGGCACTGCCGTATATTGCAGCAGGAATAGTTATGGCCAGCGGCATGCGCAGAGGGCGCATAGTGCCACCATGCGGAAAAAGGATCGGGGCGCCATGTTCCGTACCAGTATGATTGCGCGAAAGCGCACGCGCTCCGTGCTGTGGCTGCTGCCGCTATTGAGTGTGACGCTTGCTATACTTGCTTGCGGCATTAGCCTCGGCTCGCATGTCGGCTACCATCCCCCGCCCGTGACGCATCTCCCCGCCTCGCAACTTCGCCTGGCGATCCAGATCACGGGCCAATACGAGCACTACGGCGGATCCAGCGGCGCGCCCACCGTTCAGATTTCAGTGCGTATCACTGAGGGTACGAATCCCAGTGAGTCTTCTTTGCCCGACAAGGCGACGTTGACCTGCAATGGAGTCGACATCAAACGGAACGCCTACGGCTTCTCGCCGCCATGTCCGCGCCAACCGCCAGGGGGAGCGTATCGTCTTGTCTATACCGACGAGCACGGCGCGAAGACAACCGTAGTTATCCCTGTTCCTGCTGGCACATTCGCTATCCTCTCGCCGCAGGATGGCGCGACAGTTCCGATCCCCACGAATGGCGTGCTCCCTGTCCGCTTCACGATTCCCACAGCGCCCGCCAACGGCAACGTCGCCGTAGACAATGTCACCGCGGCATGCAGTGTCTCGGATGCTCAGCCGTGCGGCGCGGTCTATACGAATCTGCGTCCCACCGGAACCGCGACGCCGGGCCAGGATTTCGGAGTTGCTACCGTCGCGCCGCTTGCCGCGAAGTTTGGAAACGCCACGCCGCTGCCGGGGAAAACGCCGACAGGCGGTCCTATCCCCGCTCTGCCGCCCACGCCAACGCCAGGCGCAACGCAAACGCCGACCACGCCTTCCCCCACTCCAACCGTTGTCGTGACCCAGAACGGAAACACCGGAACCATCCTGCTGACAGGCGATTACAGCGAGTTTCAGCCTGCAAGGGGCTTCCTCTCGATGGCCGTCGAGGCGCAGGTGACGCCTGATCCTGGTGACTTTGCTTTCGTGGCGGTTGGCTACTCGGATACCCTTCACACCCAATTCACCTGGACGCGCTGAGAGGAAGTGTAGCCCGATGCTGAACGAGCGCATTCCTATCGGTCGTCGTCGGCCTCTCTTGCTATGGCTATTGCCGTTGATGAGTCTGGCGCTGGCCTTCCTGGCGTGTTCCGCCATAAGCATTGCGCCAAGGCGGGCCATTCCGCCGCCCGTCACGCACCTGCCAGCATCACAGTTGCGCCTGATGATCCAGATCAATGGGCAGTATGGCGACGCGCCGACCGTGCAGTCGCTGATCCATATTTTCGTGGCGCAGAGCGGCCAGGAGGTTTCTCTCGCCGACAAGGCGCGTCTGACCTGCAATGGCAGCGATGTAAAGTCCGCCACCGCGCCATCCGTGGGGATATGCCCGCGTCAGCCTCCCGGCGGAGCATATCGCTTCACATATACCGACGAAGATGGCGCTTCAACAACCGGCGTCGTGCCCGTCCCCGCTGGCCAATACGCCGTCCTGTCGCCGCGAGCTGGCTCGACGGTTCATATTCCCACAGATGGCGCGCTCGCCATTCGCTTCGCCCTCCCCATACCGCCGCCCAACAGCAGCATCACGCTGCTCGAAGTGATCGCAGCGTGTCAGGGGACGCCCGGCGCCTCATGCGACTCGATTGCGAACAACTTCTTTATCGCCGCCACGCCCACGCCACTCACAGGGGTTCCCAGCCCCACGACCTTCGTCAACCACGGCCCGCCAACACCGACGCCGAACAGTAGCAAGCCCACCGCGACGATCTACGAAAATCGCGGGCCACCCACCCCAACACCACCGCCAGGCTCTACACCGACGGCGCCAGAGTTCGACGGGACGGTGACGCAGACTGGCGGCGTGGCGACTGTCGCACTGACTGGCGACTATACGCCGTTTCAGCCAGGGCCGGGCAGCATCGAAATCAGTATCGAGGAGCAGATCGCGCCCGACCGGGGAGGATTTGCCGCTGCCAGCGCCATCATGGGCGGTGACACGACCACCAATATCACCTGGGTCCGTTGATACACATCCATTCACGGGTTAATCCCAGCGTTCTGCGGTACAATAGAGCGGAGAAACTGGGCCTATAAACGGAGTTGTCCAGGGGATAGTGTCATATGCCAATTCGCCAGTTGCCGCGGGATGTCGCCGCCAAGATCGCCGCCGGTGAGGTGGTCGAGCGCCCGGCCTCGGTGGTAAAAGAGCTGATCGAGAACGCGCTGGATGCCGACGCGCGCACGATCCGGCTGGAGATCGCAGGCGGCGGCCTCGATCTAATACGCGTCAGCGACGACGGCAATGGCATCGCGGCGGACGACATGCCGCTGGCGTTCGCGCGCCACGCCACCAGCAAAATCGACTCGCTCTCCGACCTGGAGCATATCAACTCGCTGGGCTTTCGCGGCGAGGCGCTGGCCAGCATCGCCGCCGTCGCGCGTGTCACGCTGCTCAGCCGACCGCGCGCATCCACCGCCGGGACGCAGATCAGCGTCGACGAGGGCGTGGAGGGGCAGGTAACGCCCGCTGGCGCGCCCGCCGGGACAACCATCACCATTCGTGGGCTGTTCGCGTCCGTCCCCGCCCGCCTCAAGTTCCTCAAGACGCGCGCCACCGAGACCGCCCACTGCTTGCGCCTGCTGGAGCAGTATGCGCTGGCGTGGCCGAGCGTCCGCTTCACCGGGATCAGCGAGGGGCGGCAGGTCTTCAGCACGCCCGGCGATGGCAAGCTGTTGAGCGCCATCGTCGCCGTCTATGGGCTGCGCGTCGCCGAACAGATGGTCGCGCTGGATGATGAAAGCGACGCCGAGCCACCTCAAGAGAACACGGCCAGCGAGCGCCCGCGGGTCAGCGGCTATGTCAGCCGTCCATCATGCTACAAGGCGACGCGCCAGTTCATCTCGTTCTTCGTCAATGGCCGCTGGGTGCAGAGCCGCACGCTCAACTACGCCGTCGAGGAGGCGTATCACTCGCTGCTGCTGACCGGACGGCATCCCATCGCGGTCATCAACATCGCGCTCGATCCGGCGGAGATGGATGTCAACGTGCATCCGGCGAAGACGGAGGTGCGGTTCTTGCGCGAGCGGCTGGTCTACGCCGCCGTCCAGCGGGCCGTGCGCGCGGCGGTTCTCGCCACCGCCGAGACGCCGGAACTCTCCGGGCGGGCGTTCAGCGCCCCCGTATGGCCGTCGTCTGATTTACCGCTCGTCCCACAGGATGGCGCGCTCCCTGACTCGCCATCAGCAGCAACAGCCACACCCGGCTCACTCTGGCGGGGCACCGGTATCGAGGCGGGCCAACCGGTAGCGCGCGGCGCGGCAGTCGGATTCGCGGTCCCCGGCGTCGCGGCGGAGGGCGCGGTCGGCGGCAAGAAGCTCCCGGCGCTGCGGGTGCTGGGACAGGTCTCGCAGAGCTATATCATCACCGAGGGGCCGGACGGCGTCTACATGGTGGATCAGCATGCCGCCCACGAGCGCATTCTGCTGGAAAAGATGGTGGCGGAGTGGCGCGCACGGCGTGTTGCGTCGCAAGGGTTGCTGGAGCCGCAGACGGTCGAGCTGGCGGCCACCGAGCGCGAGGCGGTCGAAGACCACCTGGAGCAGTTGCGCGGCATCGGCTTCGATCTCGATCCATTCGGTGGCAACGCGATGCTGGTGCGCGCCGTCCCCGCGACGCTCAGCGCGCAGGCGCATCCGCAGTCCCTGCGCGAGTTGCTGCTGGAGCTGGTCGGCGCAGATAGTGAGGCGGCCAGCCATGGCGAGACCTGGGAGGAGCACGCGCTCGCCAACGTCGCCTGCAAGGCGGCCATCAAGGCGGGCCAGCCGCTCTCGCCCGAGGAGCAGCGCGAGATGATCCGCCAGCTTGAACAGGTGGATGCGCATCAGAGTTGCTGCCACGGCCGCCCGACGATGGTGCATCTCAGCCTCGCCGCGCTCGAACGCGAATTTGACCGCCGGTAGAGTAGGACCGACGCAAGGAGTGGCGACGTGCGCGAACTTTCGCAGCTACTGGCCGACGAGATCAGGCAGGCTGGTCCGATCACCTTCGCGCGCTTCATGGCCGTCGCGCTCTATCATCCGACCTACGGCTATTACGTCGGCGGCGGCGAGGGGCGCGAGCCAGTCGGCTGGGAAGGCGACTACTTCACCAGCGGCGACCTGCATCCGCTCTGGGGCGAATCGATTGCCCGGCAGCTTCATCAGATGTGGGAACTGTTGGGGCGGCCCGCGCGCTTCGATGTCGTCGAGTCGGGTGGGGGGCGGGGCCTGCTGGCGCGCGATGTCTGGGGCTGGGCGCTGAAACATGCGCCCGACTGGGCTGAGACGCTGCGCTATATGCTGGATGACCGCGCCCCAGCTGGCACATCGCTGCACGCCGCTCGCGAGGGGAGGCTGCGGGCGGAGCTGGCGCGGCTGGGGGCGCCAGAGCACGCGCTCACCTGGGCCGCGGGGCTGGACGCGGCGCTACCCGGCGCTGGCGTCACCGGATGCCTCGTCTCGAATGAGCTGGTCGACGCGCTCCCGGTGCATCTCGTCGAGAAGCAGGGCGACGCACTCCGCGAGATCTATGTGGACGTGGATGAGCAGCGGGGGCGATTTATCGAACGCGCGGGGCCGTCCTCCACGCCGGAGGTGGCGGCGTACCTGGACGAGTACCACATTCCCTGGCGCGGCTATCCCGATGGCTGGCGGGCGGAGGTTTGTCTGGAAGCGCGCGACTGGATGCGGCAGGTCGCGGCGGGAATCCATCGCGGGTTTGTGCTGACGATAGACTATGGCGACACCGCGCGCAGGCTCTACACGCGCGACCGCAGACGCGGCACGCTCGCCGTCTATAGCCAGCATCAGTTGGGCGAGCGGCCACTGGCGCAACCCGGCACGCAGGATTTGACGGCGCACGTCAACTTCAGCGCGCTCATCCAGACGGGGCGCGAGCATGGGCTGCGGCTGGCAGGGCTGACCACCCAGGCGGCGTTTCTGACGGCGTTGGGTCTGCGCGAGCGGATGGCCGCGTTGAGCGCGCCAGCTATCGGACGGGGTGGTGTCATCGGCAATAGCCAGCTCGACCAGCTGCGACGCATCTCGGAGCGTAACGCGCTCGCGGCTCTGCTCAACCCGGCGGGCCTCGGCGGCTTCAAGGCGCTGATCCAGCAGCGCGGCGTGCCGGGCGCGGGTCGTTCGCTGCTCGGCCTGCAATCAGCCAAAGCGTAAAGTATAAGGAGGGTTTGCCCATGCCACGCCATCTGGTCTGCCTGACGTTCGACTTTGACGCGCTCTCGCTCTGGCTCGCGCGCGGGATCACGTCGCCAACGCCGATCTCGCAGGGGGAGTTTGGCGCGGTCGGCGCGGAGCGTATCCTGGCGCTGCTTGCCAGCCATAGCATCGACGCCACCTGGTTTATTCCGGGCCATACCATCGAGACGTATCCCGACCTCTGCGGGCGCATCCACGCCGCTGGCCACGAGATCGGCCATCATGGCTACGCGCACGAGGCGCCGGTCAAACTCTCGCGCGAGGATGAGGAGGCGGTGCTGGTGCGCGGGAATGAGGCGATTCGCCGTCTCACGGGCGCAACTGCAACCGGCTACCGCTCGCCCGCCTGGGACCTCAGCCCGCACTCGGTTGATCTGCTGCTGGCCCACGGCTTCACCTACGACAGCAGCATGATGGCGAACGATTACATGCCCTACTACGCGCGCCACGGGGATGTGATTGCGCTCGACCAGCCAGCGCAGTTCGGGGAGACAACCCGGCTGATCGAGCTACCGGTCAGCTGGACACTTGATGACTTTCCCCACTTCGAGTATCTCTGGACGGCGACGCATTTGCAGGAAGGTCTGCGTCGCACCGATGATGTGCTTGCCAACTGGCTCGACGACTTCCGCTACATGGCGCGCACGCAGGAGTGGGGCGTGCTCACCGTCACCTTCCATCCGCAGGTGATCGGGCGCGGCCATCGCATGCTCATGCTGGAGCGGCTGATCGAGCAGCTCGAAGGGCTGGGCGCCACCTTCGCCCGCATGGATGTCGTGGCTCAGGAGTTTGCCCAGCGCAACGCAACGCCAGGCGCGAACTGACAGCAGACTTCTGTCTTGAACGCTACCGCCGCTGATGCTACACTGACAGGGCAGCCAGACATAGTAGGTTGTGTAGCGGAGAGACAGCGGCTATGAGCGCATTTCATACGACCTTTGTCAGCCATGCCCACGCCGACAACGCCCTCTGCGACCGTTACATCGTAGCGCTCCGGGCGCGCGGGATCGATATCTGGTACGACCGCGACAACGCGCAGAATGGCCATCTGCTCGGCTCAGCGATCCAGGATGAACTGAAAACTCGTTCAGCGTTCGTGCTGCTGATGACCGAGGCGTCGCTCAACTCATTCTGGGTTGACCTGGAGACGCAGACATTCCTGGGGCTACTGGCGCAACAGCGTTCGCGTCTCTTGCTTCCGGTACGTATCAGCTCCTGCACCGTGCCGCCAATGCTTAACGCCTTCTTCTGGATCGATGCGCTGGCGATGCCGTTCGAGCAAGCGATTGACGCCATTGCCGCCGCACTGACAACCTCCGCCGCGCCGCCGTCGACAATCCCACCGATACCCCAGCCACGGGAGATCTTGCCGCCGCTCGGTCCAGCGCCCGCGCCCGCCAACAGCGCGCCAGCCCACCACCTGACGCCGATGCCGCTCTACAACCTCGGCTTTCGAGGCTACACCATCGGTGGCGTCGAGTGCATCCTGCCGCCGATCTGTCCCGTGCCCGGCGGCGTCTTCACGATGGGCAGCGATAAGAGCCGTGACAAAAGGGCCTATGACTTTGAGACGCCCCAATATCCGGTGGAGGTGGACGCCTTCGCCATTGGACAGTACCCTGTGACCGTCGCCGAGTATGCCTGCGCTGTCCAAGCGAAAGTAGTTCGGGAGCCACCGCAATACGAATCAGGTGGCAAGAACTATGGGCCAGACTGGATGATGCAACAGACGCATCCTGACCATCCGGTGGTCTGTGTCTCCTGTAATGATGCGGACGCCTATATACGCTGGCTGGAGAAGACGACGGGCCAGCCCTGGCGGCTGCCGAGCGAGGCGGAGTGGGAGAAGGCGGCGCGGGGGACAGATGGGCGTATCTACCCCTGGGGCGATAGCTTCGACAAGGCGCGCTGCAACACAAGCGAGGGTGGCATCGGCACGACCGCGCCCGTCGGGCGTTACCCCAGCGGCGCGAGTCCCTACCACGCGCAGGATATGGCGGGCAACGTTTTGGAGTGGACGAGTAGCCCGCACCAACTCTATCCCTTCTGCAAAAACAACGGTAGAGAGAATCCGAATAATACCGAAACGCGAATGATGCGAGGCGGTTCGTGGAGCCATGGCACCGTCGGCGTGCGCGCAGCCCATCGCATCTACAACACTCCGGACTCCTTCGCCCAAACTGTTGGGTTCCGCCTGCTCCTTGTGGCTGGTTCAGTGTAATGGCAGGGGCGGTTGAAACCGCACCAATTTGGCCCGCGGCCACGAAACCCTGCCTGCGCGAGTTGTTCCCAGCGTGGCCCCGTCGCCTCTCATGATGGGGCGCGCTCTGGCTCCCTTCCCTGACGCGGAGAGGGGCGGGGGGTGAGGGCCGGGGAGTCAATAGCCGCGATATTGCGGCGGCTGCGGCCAGGCGGGATACGTGCGTGATTTTGGCGGCGGGAGCTTCCGCATGAATGGCCGCAGGAGCAGCGCTATCAGCAGCCCCGCAGCGAAGCCGCCAACATGCGCGAAGTAGGCGACGCCGCCACTATTGACCAGTTGCGGGTTGAGGCTCTGCAAGCCTGAGACCAGCTGCAGCACGAACCACAGGCCGATGACCACCAGCGCGGGCAGCGTGGTAAACGTGATGAAGATGCCGAGGAAGATTAGCGACCGCACCTTCGCGCCAGGATAGAAGATCAGATACGCGCCCAGGACGCCCGCGATGGCTCCGCTGGCGCCAAGGTTGATGAGCTGCGAGTTGGGATCCACAAAAATCTGCGCCGCCGAGGCGACCAGGCCGCAGAAGAGATAGAAGATCAGATACCAGAAGTGGCCCAGCCGGTCCTCGACGTTATCGCCGAAGATCCAGAGATAGAGCATATTGCCGCCGATATGCAGCAGATTCGCGTGCAGGAACATCGAGGTGAGCAGCGTGATATAGACTGGCTGCGGCTGTCCGTAGGGGCAGCCCTGCAACGCAAACTCGGTGTTGTGGGTGATGCCATAAGGGATCGTCGAATAGGCGAACTGGAAGCACTGGCCGTAGACCATCTCGGCAATGAAGACGCCAATGTTGATGAGGATCAGCGCGTAGTTGACGAACGGAAAGCGCCGTCGCGGTCCAGGATTATCGCTGATAGGAATCACAAGCGCCTGCCTTTCTATCGAGCGGTCTGCTATCTGCGAGCAATAGCGAGCACGCAATCTTCGTGCCGTGCGCTTTCTGTGCCATGATACCAGAGTGGGAGAAGCTGCCATAGCATGTGAGTCCTATATGTCATGCGCTGGCGGCGGTATGCTAGCATGTCAGCAGTGACGGCGGATTGTGCAGGCGCAAAGGAGCACGGACAATGGCGGCGCAGACGAGCGAGGTAACGACCTACCAGAACTATATCGGCGGCGAGTGGGTGGACGCGGCGAGTGGCGAGACCAGCGAGAATCGCGATCCGGCGACGGGTGAGCTGATCGGCCTCTTTCCGCGCTCCGGCGCTGAGGATGTAAACCGGGCGGTGGCGGCGGCGCGCAAGGCGTTCGAGGGCTGGCGGCTGACACCCGCGCCCAAACGCGGCGAGATCCTCTATCGCGTTGGCCAGCTGCTCACCGAGCGCAAGGAGGAAATCGCCCGCGCGCTGACCCGTGAGATGGGCAAGGTGCTGGTGGAGGCGCGTGGCGACGTGCAGGAAGGCGTCGACATGGCCTTCTACATGGCAGGTGAAGGACGCCGCCTCTTTGGCAGCATTGTCCCCTCCGAGTTGCCGAACAAGGCCGCCTATGGCGTGCGAGATCCGCTCGGCGTCGTCGCCTGCATCACGCCGTGGAACTTCCCGGTCGCCATCCCCAGCTGGAAGACGATGGCCGCGCTGATCGCCGGGAATACCGTCGTCCTCAAGCCTGCGACCGATACGCCCAACTCGGCGCGGCTGCTGGTGCAGGTCTACGCCGATGCGGGCCTGCCGCCGGGCGTGCTGAACTTCGTCTGCGGCACTGGCTCCGAGGTGGGCACGCCGCTGGTGCGGCATCCTGATGTCGCGGGTATCTCGTTCACTGGCTCGAACGAGGTTGGGCGCGAGGTGAATGTCGAGGCGGCGCGCCAGTTCAAGCGGGTGACGCTGGAGCTGGGCGGCAAGAACGCCATCATCGTGATGGACGACGCCGACCTCGATCTGGCGGTGGATGGCATCGTCTGGAGCGCCTTTGGCACGACGGGCCAGCGCTGCACCGCTGCCAGCCGTCTGATTGTGCAGAAGGGCGTTCGCGCCGAGCTGGAGCAGCGGCTCTTAGAGCGCGCCGCGAAGCTACGGCTGGGGCCGGGGCTGGAGGAGAACACCGACGTTGGCCCACTGATTAGCCGGAGCCAGCGCGACCGCGTGCATAGCTATATGGCGGTGGCCCGCGACGAGGGTGCGCGCATCCTCACGGGCGGCGAGATCGCGACTGATGGCGATCTGGCGCGCGGCAACTTCTATGCGCCGACGTTGCTTAGCGACGTGCGACCAGGCATGCGGGTCGAACAGGAGGAAATCTTCGGCCCGGTGCTCTCGATCATCGAGGTCGAGTCGCTGGCCGAGGCTGTCGCGGTCAACAACAACACGCGCTACGGGCTTTCCAGCAGCATCTTCACCAATAACATCAACGCGGCGCAGACGGCCATGCGCGACCTGACGACGGGCATCGTCTACGTCAACGCGGGCACCATCGGCGCGGAGATACAGCTGCCCTTTGGCGGCACACGCGGCACGGGCAACGGCCATCGCGAGGCGGGACTGGGCGCGCTGGAATTCTTTACCGAGTGGAAGGCGATCTATATAGACTACAGCGGTCGCCTCCAGCGCGCGCAGATAGATGCGTAGCTGAAGCGCGGGGCGAGGTACAAGCCAACTTCGCGGCATGAATGCCGCAGCTAATCCTAGGGCGAGCAATTCTTGACCAGCGCAACGTTTGAGTGAGTTACTCTGGGAAACCCGCGTAGGCGGGTTTTGTGGCGGAGTGTGCGCAGCAGGCGAGGCCGTTCAGGCGCGGGTTGAACCGCCCGCGCCTGGGTAATCGCTACCCTAAAACCCGATGCTGAGCGTCATATGGGCAAGCTGCTGGGCGAGGCCATCCACCAGCAGCGCCACCACCGCCAGCAACAGCACGATGCCAATGCCCGCGAAGAGGCCGTAGGGCGCGCTGGAGACGCGGCGGGTCTCGTCGGTGCGGGTGATATAGAACTGCAAGAGTGTCAGATTATACTGCATCACTTGCAGGTTCTCATCGCTGCTATCCTGCATGCCGGTGAGGGGATCAACCGCCGAGCGCCGCCGCACATCCGCGTCAATATCCGCGCGGCGCGTCGTCAGCTCGTTCAGCCAGTGACGCCGCCAGCGCGCAATGCCCACACGGTAGGGAATATCGACGCCAGCCAGCAGCATCAGCGCCGGGACTACGAAGAGCGCCACCGTCTGTAGCGTCAGCGCCTGGGTCAGCGTGCCGACGGTGACGTGCGTGAAGGCGATCTGGCTCAGGCTATCTTGCGGCGCAAATGCCTCCCATGCCGCCAGCGCGGCGACCGCGCCCGTCGCGAGAAATGCCAGCACATGCAGCGCTGGGCCTAGCGCATAGCGTCGCGCCGCGGGCACCCAGGCGATATTCCCGGCCAGCTCGCGGATGTACCGCAGCGCGGAGAGCAGTAGCAGCGGTAGCGCTAGCACGCTCACCGCCGCCAGCCCAACCAGCGCGGGCAGCCAGGTCCCGCGGGCAATCACCGATCCGACGAACTCCACCCAGCCGAGCGCCGTCGTCGGCAGGACGAACGCCTGCAAGAAAAGCTGCCAGGCGCTGTAACCGAGCGCGGCCAGCATGCCCAGCAGGCCAGCGGACGTGAATAGAACGCCCCAGGCGCGCAGCATCCCCGCGAGGACACGCGAACCCGCTGTGCTGGCGCGCGGGGAGCGCAGCGTGGAGAAGACTGAAATCGCAAACAGATGGTCCAGTTCCGCCGGGCCGCGCCGCACCAGCAGCGAGTAGAGCACCCGCGCCACGAGTGTCCCTACAGCCGCCAGCGCCAGCATGCCCGCCGACGCGAAAGCGCCCTCGGCCACCATCGCGATCAGCGTGACCATCAGGCCGAGCCAGAGCACCATGACGACATCGCCGACGATGGCGGGAAACGAGGTCCAGAGCAGCAGCTCCAGGTCACTCGCGCGGGCCAGCGCCGTCGCGCCACGCAGCCGGGCCAGCGATCTCCCCATGATGCGCGGATTGGCGGGGACGCTCAGATGCGCCTGCCAGTCGCGCAGCCCGATGCGCTGCAACCGCACTCTGCGCCGCCAGAGGGCAGGGCGTCTGCGGGGGAGCGGAAATTGAGTATTGCTGGCGGCCATCTGGCTTTCATCGCGCATGCGCTGGATGCGGCGCCCGATGGCGATGGCGTTCTGGCGATACACCTGCTCAGCGCCACTCTGCTCCAGTCGCTCCTCGGCGACGGCGATCCAGGTGCTGTCCGCCAGATCGACGTAGGCGCGCACGGTCTCGATATAGCTGTTGGCGTGCGACTTCGCCAGCCCGGATGTTTCGAGCGCGTCGGGCAGGATGATCAACTCGTGCGCCAGCATCTTCTGTTCGTCAAGCGTCTGGCGCGCTACATCTGGGGGCGCGACCGCGCGGATCTGCTGGGTGATGGTAGCGGCTCGGGCGGGCGCCTGCGGCAGTGAGGGCGATCCTGTTGGCCGACTGCGCGCGAGTCTCTCGCCGACGCCAAGTGTATGCGGCTGTCCCGGCTGAGCTGGCGGCGCGGAGGGCCTGGTAGCCGACGAGGCTACACGCGGCGTCATCCGTGGCGATGGGCCGGTGACGTCAGGTAGCCCGTACTGATTCGGGTCGTACGGCGGTTGCATGCCTGGCGCGGGCGCGCCACTCTGACGGCGCGGGCCGCCCGATATCTGTGAGGTGTTCGATGTCTGCGACGTGCGCGATATGCGCGGCCCACCCGATCCCCCCGACTGCATAGTACACTCCTTCGCCAAACCACCCGACGACGGCTCCTTCACCATCGCGGCGGGAAGCTCCATCGTGCGCAGACCACGCTTGCCTGCGCATTGTAACAGGGCGCCTCGCTGGCGGGCAACCCGTATCACCAAAAGAGCGGTAGGCTAGCTCATACAGCGCGTAATGAGCGCACTTGACAGCGAGTTAGTTTAGCCATAAACTGTTTGTGGCGGACGAAAGGTGGCATAATGCACCTTATCGCGTCATGCCTCCAGAAAGGGAGAACAGGCCATGTCGATTCTGGGGCTGCATCACATCTCGATTATCAGTGCTGACGCCCAGCGCACCATCGACTTCTACACCAATATCCTTGGTATGCGGCTGGTCAAGCAGACCGTCAATTTCGACGATCCCCGCAGCTACCATCTCTACTTCGGCAATGAGCAGGGCACGCCTGGCTCCATTGTGACCTACTTCGAGTGGCCCGGTGCGGTAAAGGGGCAGCCCGGTATCGGTGGCACGCATCACTTCGCGCTCCAGACGGCCAATCGCGAGACGCTGCTGATGTGGAAGCGCCGCCTGACCGAAGCGCGCCTCGCAGTCGAGGGTCCGCTGGACCGCCACTACTTCACCTCGATCTACTTCAACGACCCCGATAGCACGATTCTGGAGATCGCCACCATCGGCCCCGGCTGGACGATAGACGAGGCGCCGGACGCCCTCGGCACGGAGTTTCGCGCGCCGCCCGCCGAGATGCTCATTCGCAACCGCGATGAGGAGCGCATCGCCGCCGAGACGTGGCCGGAGCCAGTTCCGGTCATCACGCCGGAGATGGCGCTGCGGCAGGGGATGCACCACATCACCGCCATCGGCTCCGATATCCAGCGGACGCAGGCGTTCTTCGGCGATTTGCTCGGCATGCGGCGTGTCAAGATGACCAACAACTTCGACGATCCCACCTCGGCCCACTGGTACTGGGGCACGGGTGATGGACGGCCCGGCACGCTGATTACCTACTTCGAGCACGATCCCTCCCAAAAGCCGCGCCGACGGATGGGCGCGGGCCAGACGCATCACTTCGCGCTGGCGGTGGCCGACGACGAGACGCAGCTTGCCTGGCGCGAGAAGCTAGTGGAAGCGGGACTACAGGTGACGCCCGTTCTGGATCGAGTCTACTTTAAGAGCATCTATACCACTGACCCCGACGGCCATATCGTCGAGCTGGCGACGGTTGGCCCCGGCTTCGCGGTGGATGAGTCGCCCGAAGAGCTGGGGCGCTCCTTGCGGTTGCCGCCCTGGCTGGAAGATAGCCGCGCAGAAATCGCAGGCGGCCTGAAGCCGCTAACAGTGCTAGTATGGCAGCCAATGGAGGCGTAGCTATGAGCGACAGGCCGAACAGTATTCCTACCGATCCACATGCGCAGACGCCAGTGCTGATGGCGGGCGAGCCGCTTGCCAGCGCGCGGGCGGCGCTAGTGATGGCGCATGGGCGCGGCGCGTCCGCAGAGGACATTCTCTCGCTGACCGATGTGCTGGATGTCGCGGGCTATGCGCTGCTCGCGCCCCAGGCTGCTGGATTTCAATGGTATCCCTATCCCTTCACCGCGCCGACAGAGCAGAACGAGCCGTATCTTTCGTCCGCCCTGGCGAAGGTGGGCAGCGTGCTGGCGCAGGTCGCCGAGGCGGGCATCCCACCGGAGCGGACGGTCCTGCTCGGCTTCTCGCAGGGCGCATGCCTCTCGCTGGAATACATTGCCCGCAACGCGCAGCGCTACGGTGGCGTCGCGGGGCTTTCTGGCGCGCTGATTGGTCCCGATGGCGCGCCGCGCGACTATCCCGGCTCGCTCGCTGGCACGCCTATCTTCCTGGGATGCAGCGACGCGGACCCACACATCCCGGCGGCGCGCGTGCGTGAGAGCGCCACAGTGCTGGAAAAGCTCGGCGCACAGGTGACGATGCGCCTCTATCCCGGCCTCGGCCATACGGTCAGCCGCGACGAGGCGGACGAGGTGAGCAAGCTGTTAGCTGCCGCGAGGGGGTAGTCTTGCACGTTGAACGGTATGATCGCGATAAACTAGATATAGCTTGATTGTTTACCCCATCGAGAGGGCCACGTGACGCAAAAAGCGCCGGCCCTCAGCCATCTTCCCCTCGCAACGGGTGTATCTCCGAGTCACCAGCGCGCGCAAATGCGAGTCGAAATGCGCCCATGTCTACATATTCTCCCTGTTTACCTATCCCTGTCGGTGGCTACACTGGGCGTATCCCTTTCAGAGGCGTCGCGGGAAACATCCACTGCAATTGCTGAGGTGGATAAAGGAGAGGAGAAGTGACATATGAAGGCGACCGCACGCACAGCGATCATTCGAGCAATCTGGGCGCTCACGTTTCTGCTGCTTGCAGTATTCCCTTTCGTGGCAGATGTTCTGGGGTTCACGGATTTTGTGCTTATCTGGGGCGTATTTGTAACGCCGCTCTGTCTTGGTATGAGTGAGATCATAGGCATCAGTGCCGTGACGAAGTGGTCTTCCATTGCGGATGTTCGTAAGCGGCGTGTCTCTATCTGGGCACTCATTTCAATATTCTCGGCGCTGGCAACCACTGTCTATTTGTTGACTCTCAGTGCGGCGTTCTCGACACCGTATTGCGAAGATCCGCTAACTGCCGATGGTTGCGCATTAGGTCTAGGGATTTTGGCACTCTATATCATGGCACCGTTTGTGGTTTTGAGTGTCATCGGTACAATTGTGGCTACCGTGATCGCACTTGCGGACACGGCGAGAACAAGCCGGTGGGTCTGGTTTGCGGGCATCCTTACCTATCTGGCGCTCTCGTTGATCGCATCAGGATTAGTGGTCATTCCACTTGGAGCAGACTTTTTTTATGTTGCGATAAGCGATTGGCTGTGGTACCTGCAAGTCCTGTCCCCTCTCTTTTTGGCCGTCATCACGCTGATCTACAGTTTTACGGGGCGCGCGCCACAAGCTGGGGTGCATACGGTCGCGAGTTAGACAACGCGGCTAGTTCGCCACGCGGCCAGCCGTTCCAGCGCATGCATGAGTAGTCGCTGATGAGCGGGATCATTCAGCCAGCGACTGACGCCGGAGGGATGCGGCAGCGGTAGGAGCAACACGCCGTTGCGCTCGAACGCCTCGCCGATGACGTCCTCCAGCCGTTGCGGCCCCAGAAACGCGGCGATGGCCATGCCACCGACCGGCAGAATGACTTGTGGGCGCACCAGATCCAGCTCGCGCAGCAGGTAGGGGCGGCAGAGGGCCAATTCGGGCGGCGAGGGCTTGCGGTCGCCGGTGCCGCGTGGATGCTTGCCGGGGTCGCAGCGGGTCAGCGCGGAGAGATAGACCTCACGGTGGAACGCGCCCGCGGCAAAGCCCGCCTGCTGCAGCCAGCGGTCGAGGATGACGCCGCCCGGCCCCGCGAAGGGCATGCCGCGCTCGACCGAGAGATGCCCCGGCGCCTGCCCCACCACCATCACCGCGTCGCCAATGCGGCCACGGGTCGCGCCGACGGTGTTCGCCCGCGCCAGATAGCCCGCCACCACGCACTGCTCGCAGACACGTATCTCGTCGTGTAGCTCTGCCAGGTGCCGGACGCGCTGGGCGTAGTCGGTCTCTTTGGGTAGCGGCGACGGCACGGCAATGAGGGATAAGCCGGGTGGTGGAGGCGCTCGTCTACTCATGGGCTAAATATCCGAGTGTGTGGAGAATATCGGTCGAATCAGCCTTCCGACGGGTCTTTGATCTTCGGGTATTTGCCGCGATGGTAGAGCAGTGGGCGTCCCTCACCGCCGCCGAGCGCCTCGACATGGCCGACGACGATGCTGTGGTCGCCGCCAGGGAAGACGCTGACAATGCGGCAGTCGATCCAGCCGAGCGAGTGATCGAGCACGGGCGCGCCGGTGACGGCGGTATGCGAGGGGGTATCGCAGAAATTGCGGCGCGCGGTGGAATGCCCGGCGAAGCACTTGCACAGATCGAGCTGGTCTTCGCCGAGTACATTGACGGCGAAGTAGCCATTGCGCAGCATCACCTGATGCAGATAGGATGTCTTCTCGATGCAGACGAGGATGAGCGGCGGGTCGAGCGAGACGGAGGAGAAGGCGTTGACGGTAATGCCGAGGCGATGCTCACCATCGCAGGTGGTAACAACGGTCACGCCAGTCGCAAATCGCCCCAGCACCTTGCGAAAATCCGCCTGGCTGACTTCCATCGTCTCTTGGTCTTCTCTCTGCTTCGAAGTTATCATGCGCGTCCTCGTAGTCCAGTATACTTCCAATGGGAAAGTATATGCGTAGCGTATAGCGCGCGGCAACTGGCCAATGGGCCAGCATGAGGCAGGCCCGCTGTTATCGCGTGCAGCATCGAGTTTCTGTCTGCCGCGCAGGCATGGTGGGCCGAGCAGTAGAAGCCGTAAATCGCGGCGATGGTAGCGGTCAGGGTCCGTTGCACGATGTATAAAACAGCCTGCTCCAAGCGTCGGGAATAGAGCGGGCCGTATAGTGTAGTGCTCCCCACCGGAAGGGTGCGCGGCTTGTTACAGAATACTTCGCCGTCCCATATATCATTTCACCGTTCGCTGTGGCTCGTCGCGTTGTTGCTGCTGCTCGTTGATACCATGCTGGCGGCGTGTGGGGTGACGCCAGTGGAGCAGCGGACAACGCTTTTCGGCGCCGCCTCTACGATCTCGCCTACAGCCACACCAACCGTCCCGGCGCCTACGAATACCGCGCAGCCAACCTCGACCATCGCTCCAATACCAAAATCGTCACTGCCGACGCTGACCTCGGCGGCTGGCTGGCACACCGTTCTCACGCTGAGCGATACGACGGGCGCGCATGGGGACGACATCGCGCAGGGAACCTTCATTGCAAGTAAGCCCTACGTCATACTCTATAGCTGCAAGGGGAGCGGCGCTCTCAAAGTCCTCTATCCAGGAACAATAGGTGGCGCTGAGTGTACGGGGATCCCCAAAATTCATCGCACTGGAACCATTAACCCAGCGCAGCCTGGCGACCCGGCGTTTGTCACCGCATCCCCAGACGGTACGATCATCTGGGAGTTGCTCATCTCGATGAAGGACTGACACTTCACGCTTTACGCCTCATCTGATAGAGGATCGGTGATGCGCTTCTTCATGAACACCGCGACCTCGCCCCGCTCGATGTCGTCGTTGGCGTAAAGCGAGACATCCACCGCGTCAATCGTGAATCCGAGGGCGCGGTAGAAGCGGATCGCGGGCACATTGGTCGTCTGTGTCTCGCAGACGAGGCAGCGCAGCCCCTCGTCGCGCGCGTGGGCTTCCACGGCGGCCATCAGCGCGCGGCCAACGCCCTGTCTCCGGTGCTTCGGCGCGATGTGGAACTCCCAGACGGTGAGGCTGCTATTCCAGCGCTGCGGCTCGCAGAGCGCGATGCCGATGCAGGTCTCGCCCTCGAACGCGCCGAACGCCTGGCCCGCCGCCGCCAGATCGCGGTAGCGCTGAAGCTCGGCCGAATCGAGCGGCGGGTAGCGCTTGACGAACGGCTGCTCCAGCGTGGTAAGTCGTAGCTCAAAGCGGATCGTGTCAGGCGTCTCATCCCTAGTGACCCGATACATCTCGGTTGACGTGTAGCCAGTGATGAGGCGTTCGAGCAGCGAGGCGTCTATACTGGGTAGTGGGCGAATAACAACCATGTTGCGCCTCCTGATGCAGTATGTCATGCGACGAAGTCTCGTTGGAAGGCAGACCTGATATGCGCCGACTGTTCCTCATTCGCCATGCCGCGCCCGCGAAGAATCCCGCCGTGCCAGCGCGCGAGTGGGCGCTCTCGGCAACTGGCCGCGCCGATGCCGAGCAGTTGGCGGAGATGCTGACGCCCTTTGCGCCAGCGGTGATTATCCCCAATGTGCCAGCGGCTATCATCGCCAGCGATGAGCTAAAGGCCCGGCAGACCGCGCAGCCGCTCGCCGACCGTCTGGACTTGACAGTGGAGGTGATGGCGGGTCTGCACGAGCACGAGCGTCGCACCGTCGGATATCTGGACGATGAGACGTTTCAGGCGACGATGGCGCGCTTCTTCGCCGAGCCGGATGCGCTGGTCTTTGGCGAGGAGACGGCCAACCAGGCGCTGGCGCGCTTCTCGCGCGCGGTCGAGGATACACTGGCGCGTCATCCCGAGGGGGATATTGTCATCGTCACTCATGGCACGGTGATGAGCCTCTTCGTCGCCGCGCACAGTATCGTCAAGCCGATGAAATTCTGGTGGCATCTCCACCTGCCCGCGTGGGTGATCTTCACCATTCCGGATTTCACGCTGCTCGACGCGCACATGCAACTGCCGGAAGCGTGACACGCCAGGCAATCGCGCGTACAATCTGGGAAAGCGAATTGGCGGATTTCCAGGAGGAGAGCGATGACGAATGCGCCCGATGCCTCATATGCCCCCTACGACGCGATTGCCGAGTGGTACGACGAGTACGTGCGCACGGAGCCGCTGCTCGCCGAGGTGGTCATTCCGGCAACGTTGCGGCTGATCGAGGAGGCCGGACGCCCGCGAGACGCCATCATCTGCGATCTGGCGTGCGGCCAGGGGGTCGTCGCGCGCGAGCTGGCGCTCCGGGGGGCGTATGTCACGGGTATTGATATCTCGGAGCGTTTGCTCGCTCTCGCCCGCAGCCAGCCGGTCACGGCTGCGCATGCCATCAGTTGGCGGCACGATGACGCGCGGGTCGGCCGCACGCTGGCCGATGCCGGTTTCGACGGCGTGGTGTGTAATATGGCGCTGATGGATATCACCGATCTCGCCGCGGCGCTGCACACCGTCGCGCGTATCTTGCGGCCCGGCGGTTGGTTTGTCTTCTCGATCACGCACCCCTGCATTCAGATGCCAAATTCTGATTGGATGACGCAGCTCGACGGCGCTGTGATCCGCGCTACCGGCGACTATTTCGCCGAGGGATTCTGGCAGCCAGCGGGCGCGCCCGGCGTTCGCGGGCGTGTAGGCGCGCACCATCGCACCCTCAGCAGCTATCTCAACGCGCTCGCCGATGCTGGGCTGAGTGTGGAGCGCGTCGCCGAACCGCTGGCCACCCCGGCGCTGATCGAGCGGATGCCTGGCTATCGCTGGCTGCCTCCGGCATTGCTGTCACGTTGTCGAAAGCGCGATGGCGCCTGATCGGCGCGGCTAGTGGATGATTGATTTGCGATTCTCAGCGGGAGTTTCGTATACTGAGAATGGAATGTGCCAGTGCCGCAGTAGGTGATGAACACCCGCCGGATGCGATGTAGGGTCGTGTGCACGAACAGGACGGGGTTGCAGCATCGTATCGGCTGGGTGAAAGGTTGGATCGGGATGGCCAAGGGCCGGGAAACGGCCGATATTGACGCGGGCTATCGTGGGACGAGCGCGCCGCCAGTGGTGGCCCCCGAGTGGCGAAGTCGGCTTTATATTGATCGTCCATCGGATTTGCGCGAGCTTGCCAAGACGCTGAGCAAGGCTGCTGTGCTTGCTATCGACGCTGAATTCGTGCAATTGCGCGTCCACCATCCGGGCGATCCCTCGCATCGTCTCTCGCTGCTTCAGTTCGCCATCGATGACGACCACCGCACCTCGTGGGTCGTCGACGCGCTTCGCCTCTACGATCTTTCGCCGCTGCGCGATCCCCTGGAGTCGGCGGGGATTCTCAAGCTGTTTCATGGCATCAGCGCCGATGCGCGCATGCTTGCCTCGCGTGGTCTGGTCGCCCGCCACTATGTTGACCTGGAGGCCGTCAGCCGCTCGATCTTCGGCCAGAGCGAGTCGGGCTTGCAGGCAATGCTGCAGCGCGCCTGTGGGGTGCGGCTGGATAAGAGTCTGCAGCGCGCCGACTGGGGCAGGCGTCCGCTGACGACGGCGATGGTGGCGTATGCCGCGCGCGATGCGCAGATGACGTACGTCCTCTATGGCTGGCTTAGCGACAACTATCCGTGGGCGCTGCATCTGCACGAGGTCGCCGCCGACGAGGCCGCGCTTCCGGTGGCGGAGTGGCTGCGCCCGCTACTTGAGGGCGGCCGGGGCCGGTCGGTGGAGATGGCGGTGGCGGAGGCGGGCCTGAGCGGGAAGACGCAGATCGTGACCCACGACCTGCGCGCCGCGCTGGCGATGGCGCGTCACCCGGCGGAGCGCGCCCGTCTCTTCCGCATCATTGGCGAGCTGGGGTTGAAAGGGATGGCCGACGAGCTGCGCCCGTATCTGGCGGCGCTGGCCGCTGAGGAACGCGCCACAGCCGCCAGAGCGCTAGGACGCTTGCACGACGCCGACGCGCGCCCAACGTTGCAGTCCCTGGCGCATGATCCGGTCGAGGATGTGCGTCTGGCGGCGCACCACGCGCTGGAGCATCGCTCATCCGCGGCGGCGAGTAAGGTGATGCGTGAGGAGGGTGGCGCGGGCGCGCCGAAGCGCTGGACCTCGGTTAGCGACGACGAGAGTGACGGCGACTCCCCAACAGCGGGTGACTGGCGGGCGGCGCTGCGCAAACAGTTCGGCGCGGGTGGCCGCGATGATGACGACGGATCCGGCAAATAAGCGGCTGGTATCTGACGAAAGGGCGCGATGTGACCGGGCGGAGCGAACGCGAGAAGATGCTGGCAGGCGACCTCTACGACGCCAGCGATCCACAGTTAGCGGCGGCACGGCTGCGCGCCCGCCAGCTGACCCGCCGCTACAATCAGTCACGCGAAGATGAGGGCGATCTGCGCGCGTCGCTCCTGCGCGAGCTATTGGGCGCGATGGGCGGGCGGGTGGTTATCGAGCCACCATTCTACTGCGACTATGGCGAACATATCTACGTTGGCGAAAACTTCTATATGAACTTCGGCGGCGTCATCCTCGACTGCAATGTGGTGCGCATTGGCGTGAATGTGCAGTGTGGCCCTTCGGTGCAGCTGCTCGCCGCGACCCATCCACTCGCGGCGGCGGAGCGGATTATTGGGCCGGAGCTTTCGGCGCCGATCACCATTGGCGACAACGTCTGGCTCGGCGGCGGCGTGATTGTCTGCCCCGGCGTCACCATCGGCGCGAACACGACGATTGGCGCGGGCAGTGTCGTCACCCGCGATATTCCCGCTAACGTCTTCGCCGCGGGCAACCCATGCCGTGTAATTCGCGCGTTAGAGTAGGCTAATCGCTCTCCTTTACAAGTACAAGCTCTGAAGGGTACACCTGTTCCGTCAGGAATCGCCGGAAGGCATTCGCTCGATCAGGCCCTTGAAGCCAGGGATTCATCAACTGTTTTCCGCAGAAATACGTGAAGATGTACGCTTCCTGGAAGGGAACCTTCAAGAAGTCCAGGAACTTGCGCGCCTGTTCTTCGGTCTCCAGCATGTACTTCATCAGGTAGTGCGTTACCTCGTCATCTGAACGGCCATCGCGTAGCAGAAAAGCGGCGTTGCCCATAACCGGATAGTCCAGTAGTTCCTGCATGGCGCGCAGTCTTGCCATATCAATCGACTCCGGCTCAATGCCTGCTTCTGGATAAATGTGTTCGGCCAGCCATTGCTCAGCCTCGTTGGGCGTGAAAACCATCTCGAAGGCGGACCGGGCAATGGCCTCGCTCATCACCGCCTGAGGGCCGATGATTGGAAAGATCGCTTGCTCAAGATAGCCATGCTCGCGGTAAAGACGCTGCTCTTTCATGACGAATTCGGTGTGATGCCCAGGATACCCTTCATGGCAGACGAACATCAGCAAGCCATTCACGTCAGTGGGTAGGTCGGTATTCACATCCACCCGGGAGTGGTAATTGCCCAGGTATTGGTTATCTCCGATATAGACCTGGTCGCTCACCATGCGCAGGTCAATGTCCTCATCAGCAGGCAGGCTGATCAACGCCCGCGTACGGTGGCGCGCCTCGGCTGCCGCTCGCTGCATAAGACTCAGGAGCACGTCGGATTTTTCCGGCGTTACTGCCAGTTGATACCGCCTCCTCCAGGCTTGTAAGCGATCAGGCAGGCTGTCCTTGCCCGGCAGCATCTCGTCGAGCATGGACAGTCCTTGCTCGAACTGGGACTCCGGTATCCGTTCCGGGTAAACATCGAAGCAGCGGTGTACCTCGTCTTCAAGCGTAAAGGTCTCGCCATTCAGCTTGCGACAGACCGTCTCCAGCGCAATCAACTGTTTTTCCAGGTAGGTTGCCCGGTGCGCTTCAAGGCCCTGCTCGGCGAGGGCGTCTTGTAGCGCCATTGCGTCCCGGACCAACGCAGACGATTCCTTCTCCGCTTCGCCTTCTGCTTCGGCCTTCCACTCCGGTGGGCCATAGTAGTAGTCGACGAAGCGGCTGTCCGTGAATTTCCGAATGGCTTTGTCCATACGAAATGCGAGGAGGACATAGTCTCTAAACCATTGCTCATGCATCGATCTATCCTTGATTGGCCACGAATCGTGCGCCACAAAAACGCCTGCTTGAAATCGAGAGATGCGACGAGCCGCATGCGCAATGCATGTGCGCCCGCGAAGCACAGTGTATGTCATGCCTCGTGGCGCGGAAAGCGGGAAAAGCGCCGGTATTTTTCTTTCATCGTGGCGCTCACGTGCGGGCAGCCTTGCGTTGTATCTGGCGAAGCGCACGGCGAACCGTGCCAGCCCTTCGAGCGAGCTGTGTGGTGGAGCGTAGCAAGGGTCTTGCGGGCGCGGATTCAGCCGCCAGCGAAGCGTAACCTCTCTGTCACTCCGTCGTCCCGGACTCTGCCAGCTGCTCGCGCAGGCGATAGCGCTGAATCTTGCCGGTCGCCGTCTTTGGTAGCTCCGCGACGAACGAGATCCAGCGCGGATATTTGTGCGGCTGGAGCGTCGTCTTGACGTGCTGCTTGAGCATCTCCTTCATCGCCTCCGAAGGCGGCTGGTCCGCTTTGAGCACGACGAACGCATAAGGCTTCACCAGCCCATCGTCGTCCTCTGCGCCCACCACCGCCGCCTCGAGCACGGCGGGATAGGCCACCAGCGCCGCCTCCACCTCGACCGGCGAGACCCACTGGCCGCTGACCTTGAGCATGTCGTCCGAGCGCCCGCCGTACCAGTAGTTGCCCTGCTCGTCCTGATAGTATTTATCGCCTGTGGCGATCCAGCGTCCGGTAATGGTTGCCTTGGTGCGCTCGTGCTTGTTCCAGTATTGCGAGCAGATGCTGTCGCCCGCGATCAACAGGTTGCCAATCTCACCCTGGGCGACTGGCTGGCCCTGCTCGTCGACAATCTGTGCCTCGTAGCCTGGTGTCAGGCGACCGGAGCTGCCCGGCACTACCTCTCCGGCGACGTTCGAGATGAAGATGTGCAGAATCTCGGTGCTGCCGATGCCATCGAGGATCTCGACGCCGAATCGCTCTTTCCAGCGCGTGAACAGTTCGGCGGGTAACGACTCGCCCGCCGAGACACAGAGCCGCAGCGACGAGGTGTCGTATTTCTGCTCGGCGTCTGGTATCGCCAGCATGGCGGCGTAGAGCGTCGGCACGCCGAAGAAGATGGTGGGGCGCTGCTCCGCGATCACCTGGAACGCGGCGTCTGGGGTGACGCGGCCTGCGAAGTGGATGGCGCTCGCGCCCGCCGCCAGCGGGAAATACAGCCCGTTGCCGAGGCCGTAGGCAAAGAAGAGCTTGGCGGCGGAAAAGGTGATATCATCAGGCGTCAGGTTGAGGATGGGCTTGGCGTAGTGCTCGACACAGTATTCCATGTCGTGTTGCAGATGGACGCAGCCTTTGGGGAATCCAGTGCTGCCGGAGCTATAGAGCCAGAATGCGGCGTCGTCGCGGGTGGTCGGCGCGATTGCCAGTGTCGCGGATGCGCCGGAGAGCAGCGCAGCAAAGTCCACCGTGTTGGGGTCGCGGCCGCTAGCCTCCGCGCTATTGCGCTGCACCAGGACGACGTGGCGCAGGAATGGCATCTGGCGGCGCATCGGGGCGATCTGTTGCCAGAGGTCGGTCTCGGCCACTAGCACGCGCGCACGGCTGTCGTTGAGCAGGTACAGGTAGTCTTGCGGACGAAGCTGGGTATTGAACGGAACGGCCACCGCGCCAAGTCGTATCGCGCCAAAGAAGGTGGCGGCGAACTGGGGGGAATCGTAGAGCAGCAGGGCGACGCGCTGCTCCATCTCGACGCCGAGCGCCGCGAGTCCATTGCCCGCACGATTCGCCTGTTCGGCCAGTTGGGCATAGGTGTGCGTCTCTGTCTGGGTGCGGATAGCGATACGGTCGCCCCATCCCTGGGCGAGAGCGCTATCGAGAAAAACGGCGCTGGCATTATACTGTTCTGGCAGGCTTTGAGCGGGGTTGCCCGCCGTGCTGGACGAAGCTTGCACCATGGCAATGACCTCCCGGGGGCATCCGGCGCGCCACTGCGCCGGGAGTACTTATGTGGCGATTATGGGTCAAGTATAGTCCGCCCAGCGCACAGGGGTCAATCGGCGTGGCGGCGCGGGCGTGTTAGGGCGTGCGGTAAAACTGATGGATCTGAGGCGTCGGCGATGGTGGTGCGCGAATGGCACAGGTTGGCCTGGAAATTGCTAATTATCGTTTACAGGGTTACAGGCATACAGTAATGTAGGGGCGTGTGATTGCCGCGGACTCCGACGAGCAGATGTCGCGGAGCATGCGGGCGCGCTCAACCAGGAGGATACAGGAGGACAATCGAGATGGCAGAACGTGCTACGCAGGAACGACGGAAGGGCCGCGGCCGTGGGTTCGCTTCGATGGACCGCGAGAAGCAACGCGAGATCGCCAGCCGCGGCGGGCGCGCCGCCCACGAGCAGGGCACGGCCCACGAGTGGAACAGCGATGAGGCGCGTGTCGCGGGCCGCAAAGGCGGCTCGTCGAGTCATGGCGCCAAAGTGGAGAGTTAGCGCCGCGG
Source organism: Ktedonobacterales bacterium (assembly GCA_036557205.1). Lineage (GTDB taxonomy): Bacteria > Chloroflexota > Ktedonobacteria > Ktedonobacterales > JADMIN01 > DAHUXT01. The sequence goes on from DATBIB010000163.1 coordinate 83,119, forward strand.
CTTCATTCTCCGCGCGCGTGCTCCGTGCGCGTGCGATGATTCTCACGATGCCCCGTCTCATTCCTCTGGATGGCGGGGCTTTTGCATGGTCGGCAGACTTTGCCTGATTCGCCCGCGAGCGCGCGCCGCGCCAGCCATCCGCGGCTGAATGCGCTGATGGGCGCTCGTGAGCGCAAACTACATGCTGGAGAGGCTCGCCGCTCACACAGTGATGTGTGAGCGGGAAATCGGAGGGAGTACTGGCGGGCTAGCTTTGTTTAGCCCGCATCGAGACTGCGATGAAGAGGGCTGCGCCAATGAGCAGCAGGATCACCCCGAGCGCAACCAACACGCGGTGGATACCGATCGCTGTGCAGGCATTCGAGCTGCCGAACCCGCAGGCCAGCTCGGTGAGGTTGCTATCCTCAAACATGAGTGAGGCGCCAAATGATATAGCGCCGAGGATAGCGAACACGATGGCAGATTTCTTCATAGAATCGTCCTCACTCCTCCAAGAGGCCGACGGCGTACAGCTCGGCCTCTTTATCGCAGAGCACTTGGCAGGCAACGGTGATATGGCCGCCGCGCCGCCCCGATTTCGGCGAAGTATTCGCAGCCGCACTGGGCGAGTACCACCCGGCCTTCGATCACGCTCTGCTGTTCGTCAGGTCATGGCGGAGCCCGCGCCCAGTCGGCAAGGCCCCGCACTAGTATGCGGGAAGCAAGTTATCAACGGTTTACCGCTCGATGCGGACGATAGGCTGTTTTCGACTGCGCTGGCTGCTCTTGCGCGGCACGATGCAATGCGTGCCGCCTGCCACTATCGGTGAAGAAGGTTGGCTGGATGGGTATGTCATACCGCAGCCAGCTCCAGTGACAGCGTGGCCCAGTCGGAGAGGTATGGTCGTCCGCCTTTGAGTAGCGCTCGTTGTCGGAGCAGCACCGACTCCAACACCGCCCACAACCTGCCACTGACAAGCGGTTCGCTAATGCCTCCAGGACCGCGCCCGTTTTGTCAGGGTTCTTGAAACCGTATGAGAAGGCTTGATTTCAACGCTTGCATTAAGCCTAGAGACCGCAAATCATCGAGGTATCGAGATGGCCTTTCATACCGTGCCTACGGAGGTAATGTTCCCTCCTTCCCACTAACTGCAGAACGTTACATCAAGGCCAAGCATACAGGCATACTCGCGCAATATCAATAGGTATTTTTGCGTAAAACCAGATCAGTTGCATAGTTTCCAGGTGCGACCACTGCACTAAAGCATTCTCGCCAGCATGATATAATCGTGGCCGACTACTCCTCGCCTAACATATGTGTGAATGCCGAAGTTGCATCGCCCTACTCGCCCGCGATCACGCGCCGCGCCAGCCAGCCAAAGATGCCCAGCGCCGCGAAGAGCGCCAGTGAGGCCAGGAGCAGCGGCAAATGGGCCGCGTTCAACCAGAACGGCGCGTCGAACCGTCCACCCTGCGCATCACCACCGAGACCGATGTACGGCGTGAGCAGCGTGCCCGCGTGGGCGATCACAGCGAGCCACCATGGCAACACCGCGAGCACGAGCGCGCTCCGCCAACTGCGGCTGAACGCGCCGATGACGCTCGGCAGCGCGAATATGGCGATGCCGAAGAGCGCGGCAATCAGGGGCACAAAGCGCTGCTCGCCCGACCCGCAGAGCGACGAGCAGCCGTAGATGGCATTCAGGATGGGCGATGAGCTGGTGGTGAGGTAGAGTAGAATCGTCTGCGCGGCGGCCAGAATGAGCGGAATGGCGCCAATGTTCGCTCGTGCGCGCGCCAGGGATAGCTGGTTGGTGGCCATAGCGTTTGAATCTCCTTCCCGGCTGTTCCATCATTTTGGCATGAGTTGCGTATAAGTAAGATCACTCGATTCGGCTGCGCTCAATCTCTAATACATCATCCTGCCTCTGAGAACTCTCGCGCCTGTAGCGCAGGCTGTAGATAAACACAACTACTGCCAGGAAGACTGGAAATATGTCAGGGATCAACTGGATCAGATAGTATGCCGCACGATGAGTGGGAAGTGAGTAAAAATCAGTGAAAGGCGTTCGTGAAATCCGCATCCAGATAAGCAGGAGTGGACTGTAGACACTCAGCAGCGCCAGGGCGAGGAACGAGAGAAACCATGGGCGCTGGTTACGCTGGAATGCAGAGACTAGCGCCAGCGTACTCATGACGATGGTGAGCAATGTGCCGGTAATGATCAGGGCCTCCAAGACAAGGAACCCAACTCCCGCCACAGTAAAGAACCAAATCTGGGGAGAGATGGTTAAGAGAGCGGTGAGAAGCGGCGTACATACCTCGATAATTACCACCGCGATAGCCAGTGGACGCAGATATCGCTCCATAGAGCTACCTTCTCTTGTCGAGAGCACACATTTCTGATAGGAGAACGTTTTGGCTATTGTTGGCTGCTACGCATCGCCCAGCACGCCCGCGACCGTCGGGGCGAAATCGCTATCGATCGCCGCCACCGCGCGTAGCAGTCCAAAGCAGCCTGCCAGCATCATATCACCGTGTGGAGTCGCTTCATAGGGGGCGAGCGCTGAGCCGCGCAGTAGCTCGCGGCGGGGGCCAGTAACGGCCAGAAAGGGCATTTCGCCTGTTACGGAGACGGCGATGTGTGACGCGAGGGTGAGCGCGCCGTGGCCGCTGTCGTCGAAGATGCGCTCGTTGGTCAGCGTGCCCGTCGCCAGCTCGCGCAGGTAGCCCTCCAGCTTGGCGCGGTCGAGCAGGCCGGTATGGTGCTCGAAAAGGGCGAGGATTTGTCTGTGGCGCAGGTGGAACGCCAGCGTGTGGAAGTTGCCGATATTGGCGACCAGACATTCCTCGTGGCTGCGCACCATCGGATCTTCCAGCGCGCCTGCCAGCGCCGCCGCGCCGGTATCCATCACGAAGACGGGGATATTGCTGTCACCATAGAGCGCGGCATCGGACGCCACCGCCGCCAGCCGGGTGAGGTCGGCGGGCAAGTCTTCGGCGCGATAGGCGAAGGCCAGCGCGTCGGGCCGCTCGCGGACGCGCTCGGTGATGGCGTCGAAGCGGAAGCGGCGGTCGCTCACGCCAGGCGGCGCGGCGCCATGATCGAAGGCGGCGACGGCCACCGCATCCACCGACGGATCAACGCCGAACGCGGTCAGCGCCGTATAGATTGCCGCGCCATCGAAGTCGCGCATCGCGATCTCGACTAGCCGCGCGCCCTCACGCTCGCGAATCTGAATTGCCTCGGCGTCGTCTACGACGATCAGCCCCTCGCGCTCGACCATGGTCAGGTCGTCATCGAGGGTGCGGGCGGCGTCGGGCGTTGCGTAGCAGGCGAATCCGGCCTGGGCGTGATCGCGCGCCGCCCAGCCGCAGGGACCGCCGCCCATCGTCCGCCCGGTCAATAGCACGGGCCGTCCCTCAGCCGTCGCACGATGAATGCGTTCGGCGACGATGACGGTCGGCGAGGGCATCACCATCTGAAAGCAGTTCTCGATGGCGCGGTCGCTCTCGAAAAGTAGGATATCCTGCGTGCCGGTGCCAACGTCTACCGCCAGCACGCGCTTGCGCTTCCGCACGCCCTCATCCGTCTCGCTTGCCACGGCTAGCGCCCGACCGCGTCGCCCAGGCCGATCACGACAGCGGGATGATCGCGGTTCAGGCGCAGATTCTCACCATTGACGGGATCAGAGGTCTGCATCAGGATGCCATCATCTACACAGATGCGCAGCAGCTCGCGGGCAGAGTCACGGGTCAGCCGACCACGGAAGCGATTCTTCGGGTTGTACGGATCGCCGATGAAGTTGGCGACGCCGCTGATCGTGCGCCACGACCAGTGGCGGTCAATGTAGTCGAGGAACTGGATGAAACCCTGCTCATCCGGCATGACTGGCCCGCTGGGCATTGTGAACGCTGGGCCGTAGCTCTGTGAGTGCGGCGCGACTCCCCGATGATTCGACGTCTGTGGCGAGAAGACTGCTCCGTTCGCGCCAAGCGGCAGGAACTGATCGGCGGCGGCCATCAGATCGCGACTGACCGTGCCAGGGATGCCGACGACAATCACTCGTTTATTGAGCCGCAGCTTGAGCCGGGCGCAGATGCGTGTGAAGTCGCGGTCACCGCTCATGAGAATGAAGGTGTTGATGGAGGGTCGGTCGAAGACCGTCTCGATCATGTCCATCAGCATGTTGAGGTCAACAGTGCTCTGGGTGATGATCTGCTGCTGTTGCGGATAGAAGGTACCACCATTGCCGTTACCATTGCCATTGCCATTGCTATAGTTGTAGCCTGGATCGAGGCGCTCGGGCTGGTCATCGCCCTCTTCGTCGCCCTCGTCCATCTCGTCATCAGATTCGCCGTCTTGTTGCAGGGTCATTTCCTGCTCCTCCTGAGGCGTATCTTCGTCGGCGTACTCCGCGTCGTCCTCGGTGGATACCAT
>DATBIB010000164.1:0-26653 GCA_036557205.1 Ktedonobacterales bacterium
AGACGGCCGACGCCGCCAACTCCGCCGAGACCACCTCCCGGCTCACCAGCAGCAGCCCCTTGCGCGCCTGCGGCTCAGGATTGCCCCGCAGCGCCTCCAGCTCCATCTGCAATGTCACAAAGTACCGCGCAAACGCGTCGGATAGAGCGTTACTTGCCCGGATCGCACTCCGCACTGCATTCAGCCGGTGCTGCGCCGCCTCCACCAGCGCGCTCATCGCTTCCCTGCCTCCCTTCACCACTCTCACCGCGTTGAATCCCAATTCGATCGGCAAGTAAGGCAGGTTGAAGTGGAGGTCATCCTCAAAGATATAGGGGCTGACCGGATAGACATCGTCGAAGGCGTCAGCCGCCACCGCGACATGATCGACCGCCTCCCAGTACTCCCAGAAGTAGTCGCGCACGAACCGCCGCGTTTCCTCCTTGGCCAGCGCCTCAACGGTGAAGTCCTGGAATGTTGCCCGGCGCAGCCTGGTGTCCATCAGATTGCCAATACCAATATCATCCGTGCGGTAGACCAGGAGCACATTCGTTGGCGCCTCAGCGATCAGGTAGTCAATGCACTCCTGAGCCTGCTGCTCATGCCCCTGGTCGCGATCGAACTCGCGCGCCTCCGTCAGCACGAGCAGGCTACTTGACCCAACCGCCTTCACCGCCGCATCGAGGACATCACGCGCATCCTTTCTTGCCAGCAATCTAGCGACACTCAAACAGTACGCGTCGTCGAACGGCCAGGGGAAGGGGAGTCCAGCCTTGGGCGCTTCGGCGAGCGCCTGGGGAATGCGCTCAATCCCGCTGCCCTTTGGCCCCCGCACTAGCGGAACCCGAACCCCACGCACTGTTCTCATATCCACCTCGGAGGCGATATTGCGCACGATCTGAGAATGCGCGTGCGCAAAGATATATGGCGCCGTCGGCCGCACCTTCTGAGTATCCAGCAGCCGCTGTACCTCTGCCCGCAATTGGCCAGGCTCCATAACCATAATCTGTGCTCCAGTAAATTGATCTCTCCGAGGCCGCTGGAACACGACTTTTACAGAGGGAGAAGGCGCCGCGTTGTCGTATATAACAGGTTTTGGTAACCCAGACCTGCGCAACGCGAAGTGAATACGCTCGATACCGCTTCCACCGAGCTCGGCGAGAGTCATGTTAAGAAATATCTTGCTAATGACTGGATTGCGCCGAAGAGGCTCTACCTTTTCAGGCGCGTCGTTAAGTATGTCCGCGGAAATGCCGCTGACCAGACCCCCAAAACTAATGATTTCTACCCGATCGCTGTAAATCTCGATCCGTGTCGGTTGGTCTTTAACGTCAGCGTGATCGTACTGACGATGTATCAATGCATTAGTGAGCGCCTCACGCAAGGCAATAATAGGAATTTCGAGTTCATCCCGTTCTGAGCGTCCTACTGCTCCTATTCGTCGCAAATGAGTTCGTAAGAACTCCATTCCCCTCTCATGTAGCCGAATGAGATTATCAGCATACTCACGCTTATCTACCGTTCTAGATGTGCCCCTGTCTACACCGTCATACTCTACCAGATGCAGTCCGCATGCTCCGAATCTGGCTGCCAGAAGTCTGGATGGCGCGAAGCAGAAAAATGCTCCGAGGGCAACCCCTTCCTCAGTTATGAGACCCAGTCCCGCAAGCTGATGATCCCGACCCGCCACACTTAAGCCTAATGTGACGAGGTCGGTCTGCGTCAGCTCGCTCCCGATGAATGCATCAATGAGTTCATGATCCAATTGCTGCTGTCGGTATCCTAGTATGGGTCGCCTGTCGAAAGCATCGTCTGGGTAACCGCCGAGATACCCTGGTCGCGGCAATGCTGTTTGCGCTGCCATGATCTCTGAGTCATGTGACTTCGCAAGCTCACGCAGGAAGCGTCGAAACTGGGTTCGAAACACTTCCAAATTTGAGACCTTAGCCGCGGTGTGGCCTTGTAGCCTTTGGCGAAACGCTTCTTGCCGCGGCAGCAACTCCATCTGCGCCTTGAAAAGATCCCAGGGTTCATCCTTGAATAGTTCCTCTGGAAGCAGGAAGATCCCAATGTGACGGTTCGCATCTCGTGCGACGGTGTATTCTAACTCTGTGTAACTGATGCCTTCCGACTCACAAACTGATCCGTATATCGGGCCAATGATGCCAACGTAGGCATAACATGAAAGGACATCCTTTTTACAGACCTCAGCCGCTGGGGGCGTTCGTGCCGAGAAGGAGCTCATCTCGACCGGGTACCACTTATCCCTGAACTCTTCATCCTCGATGATTTCACGGGCTAGTAGCCGATATTCTCGAACAACCACATCATCAGTGCTGCTAATGAATATCCCAAGTCGAGTGTTCTGTGCTGGCGCATCATTCATGATCAACCTGCCTAACGCAAAGCAAACAACAACCGATGGATACAGCCATTATGCCTCAACGATGCAAGGATTCCCATGGTGCGAGAACGATGTTACAACAGAGCTGGAATCGATCTCGTGAGCTTGTCAGAGCATGTTCAGATCGGGCCTGGAATAGACGAAGCCCAGGCATTGAACGTGTGACCTCGATAATGGATGATGAGTTGATGAGTGAGTGAACATCGTCAGGCTACGAACGTAGCGACGTTCAGGATATGGGTCGTGGCGCATCGAACGTGCGGGTTCAGTATGCATTTGACGACAAGGCGCATTTGCTTCGAGTTCCGACGTGTACGTAGGAGACCCAGCCACACGGCGTCCTCTTCAATCTCTATATATAAGACATGCGCGACGATACGTGCCAATCGCATACTATCCCTAAGTCATCCTGACAGGCGGGCAAAGTGGCTAGTGGCCACTCACAGCCGGGCGGTTTCCCTTCCGCACCGCCACGACATATGCCGCCCGATCCAGAGCCTGTTAAGGCGCCCCGGAGTCAAGTATTGCCATAACACCCAAAGAGAAACGCTCGACCCTGAACGTGTCGGGGCCGAGCGGGTGGAGATGGGGGAGAGTCGAACTCCCCGTCCAAACAAGCGCGATGAACGATATGCTACAGGCTTATCCGGCGCTTTGATGACGTATCACTGGCCCCCACCGGCGGGGTCCAGCGACACCTGCCCGCTGGCTCTTGGCAGCGCCTAGCGGGTGTCCGCGCTACCCAGCCTCATTGTGTTACACCCGTACCCGGCCCATGAGACGCAAGTCGGACGGATGCGCTTCGGCCGTTTTTAGGCGGCGAGAGCGAGTTGTGGCTGCTTGTCGGCAGCTATAGTTTTGCCGGTTGTTTAACGAGATGTGCGTACCGGCACCTCGGCCTGCAAACGATCACCTCTCCTGCCTGTCGAAACCCGACATCCCCGTGAGGTGGAACGCAGCATGCACACCATAAGCACATCACTGCGTGCCTCTCAGTATACCATATGTCGCCCGTTTTTGCTGGATCACGCCGCTAGATACCTCGGCCAATATCCCAGTCGCCCGCATACCACTCGGCGTGCGGCATGCCGCTCTGCCGCGCCGCTGAAAGCAGCGCCTGCACATCGAAGGGAATGCGCCGCAGCTCGACCCGCAGGCTCCCATTGCCGCCGCTCGTCAGCACCGCGAATTCCGCCCATGCCGGATTGCGCGCGCTGGAATCCGCCGGGACACGATCCACCGGCAGGCCGACACTGCCGGGATTTATCACCAGCGCCTGATGATGCCGCCGCAGCATCTGCTGGTGGGTATGCCCGCCCGCCAGCACCGTCGCCGTCACCTCGCCTAGCAGCGCATCGAGCTCCTCCGTCGGCATGGTTGCCCGCAGGATATCGTTGTACGAACGCGGCGAGCCGTGGTAGCCAAGCAGACTGCCACCGTCCGCCAGTGGCAACGTTACCGTCGCCGCGAAGCTCGCCACGAACGCGCGCTCATCCGGCGAAAGTTGCGCCGCGCTCCACTGGTCGATCTCGCGGATGCGAATCGTATTCTCGTCGTCGGAGTCTGGCGCGGGCGGCGCCAGCACGTGGTCGTCGGTGTTGCCCATCACCACCGGGCAGCTCAGGTCACGCAGCCGCTGCACCACCTCGCGCGGCTGTGGTCCGGTCGCGGCAACATCGCCCAGGCAGATAAATTGCTTGATGCCCTCGGCCCGTAGCGCCGCCAGCACGGCATCGAAGGCTACCGCGTTGCCATGCATGTCGCTGAAGATGCCAATGCGCTGGTCTGCCATGCTATCCTCCGATTTTCGCTAGACTGCGTCCTGCCCCCGATTGTGCCATGCGGCCAGCGCCTCGGCCTCGCGTTTGGGCGTCAGGCCAGCCTTCCAGGTATAGTCGGCGGGCCGGGTGGCGAGCCAGTCGAGCGTGGCGCGGATGGTCTCGGCCAGCGGGCGAAACGTCAGCCCGGCGGCAATCGCCCGCGCGCAGTTGACATCGCCGACGCCTGGCCCCTCTCGTTCGGGAATCCAGAGCGGCAGCTCCACCCACGCGCCCACCTCCTGCTGCTCCAGAAAGTCGTCGGGAACCCAGGTGAAGGCTGCGTCGCTGCCGCTCACCCGCCGCGACTCCGCCAGCACCTCGGCCATCGCCAGCGGATACCCCGGCCCGGTGGCATGATACGTCCCGGTGGCGCGCTCGGCCGCCATCCGCAGGATCCACTCGGCCAGGTCGCGCGCGTCGATGACCTGCACCAGCCGCTCCGGCCTGCCCGGCGCCAGCATCTCGCCGCCACGCGCCACACGCGCAGGCCAGTAGCTGAAGCGATCGGTCGGATCATACGGCCCGACGATCAGCCCGGGACGCACGATCAGGGTCCGCCCCGGCAGCGTCTCCGCGACGGCCTGCTCGCAGAGCGCCTTGAGCGGCCCATATGTCTCGCCATCGACCTCCTCGACGGTGGGATCGGCCAGCGTGCCGACGGGCGCCGTCTCGTCGATGTGTGGCGCCTCGGGCCAGCCCGCATAGACGGAGATGCTGGAGACAAAGGTGTAGTGCTCGACGGCGTTAGCCAGCAGTTCCGCCGATGCGCGCGTGACGCGGGGCACATAGCCGCTGGTGTCGATGGCGACATCCCATGCGCGCCCGTGTAGCGCGGTCAGGTCGCCGTCGCGGTCGCCGCGCAGATGCTCCGCCTCGGGAAACAGCCCCTCGCTCTTCGTGCCGCGATTGAAGAGGGTGACGCTATGGCCCTGCGCCAGCGCGGCTGCCGCCAGATGCCGACCCAGAAACTGCGTGCCGCCGAGAATCAGTACGCGCATCGCGTATTCCTTTCACAACAACTACCTAAACTGGCAAGGGAAGTGGTGGGCCACCTTCGCGGCATGAATGCCGCGGCTAACCACTCCCGTACTGTATCCGCCTCCCCATGAACGCAGGTGCGGAATGACCGGGATTAGCCACGCCTACGCGCACTCTGGTTCCCCCTCTCCTCGCGGGAGAGGGGGTCAGGGGGTGAGGTCTACCGCTCGCTGGCCTTCAGGCTCTTCGTTCCCCGCGCGTGCCAGTCCTCCAGTTGCAGCACCTCGTCCACGATACCATAGTCGCGGGCGGCCTCGGCGCTCATATAGTAGTCGCGCTCGGTGTCGTGCTGGATGCGCTCCAGCGGCTGGCCGGTATGCATCGCCATGATCTCATTCATGACCTCGCGGGTGTGCAGCATCTCGCGCGCATGAATCTCGATATCGGTGACCTGGCCGCCGGGGCCACTCTGCGTCCATGGCTGGTGGATATGAATGCGCGAGTGTGGTAGCGCATAGCGTTTCCCAGGATCGCCCGCCATCAATATGACTGTGCCGAAGCTGGCGGCCATGCCGACGCAGGTAGTGGCGATGGGGCTGCGAATCGAGCGCATGGTGTCGTAGATCGCCAGTCCAGCGGTAATCACGCCGCCCGGCGAGTTGACATACATATTGATCTCGCGGTCGGAGTTTTCGGCGGCGAGGAAGAGCAGCTCAGCGATGATGAGGTTGGCCATCTGGTCCTCGACCATCCCGTTGACCAGCACGATCCGCTCGCGCAGCAGCCGCGAGATGAGGTCGTAGGCGCGCTCGCCGCGCGACCCCGACTCGATGACGGTGGGAATGACCAGGCTGGCGGCGTTCGCTGCCTGGGGTATAGTCAGTTCATACGACATGGTGGGTCATCCTCCTGCCCGCACGCTGGCGGGCGAATATTGGAAACGATACTACTCAGCCTGACGCACGAAGTAGTAGTAGATGCGGGAAATGGTCTGGCCGCTGGGCAGCGTCAGGATGTTGGCGAGCAGCCAGCCATCGCTCCCCAGCGTCGCCAGCGCCTGCTCGTCCAGCGGCTCGTCTTCACGCGGATCAATCGCGACGACGTGATACTCCCACCGGGCGGGGTCGGCGCGCTCGAAGACGATGGGTGTCGGTGGCGGCGAGGCAGGCTTGACCTCGTGGGCCAGATAGGGCTGAAAGTGCATCATCGGTGGTATCCCCTTCGTAGTTTTAGTATCGTCGGAACGTTGCGGCCTGTGGCGCGGATCTCGCTCCGACGGTACGATCTTGCTTGAACGGTACCCCGGTCTGACGTAGAATTGAAGGGGAAAGCGATGCTCTCAGCATAGGCGCTGGGCTAAGGTATGCTGAGAGCATAGATAGCGGACTCTGCCGGGATTCGTTGGTGCGAAGTGATGGTCAGGAGGCGACCACATGGCTGACTTGCAGGAAACCGTTGGCACGGTCGTCCGGCGCGAGCGTTCCGCGCGCCACCTGACGATGAAGGAGCTGGCCGAGCGCTCGATTATCTCGGTGGTCTATCTGGGTGAGATCGAGCGTGGCAAGAAATATCCCTCGCCGGTCGTCTTGGAGCGGCTGGCCGAGGCGCTGGAGATGGATGTCTCCGACCTGCTCTGGTTGGTCGCCGAGGAGCTACGCGCCGCGCAGCAGCCGCAGATGCTCAAAGCCATCGGCTTCACCACCCGCACCCCCACGAACTCCGGCGGCTCACGCATCGTCAACATGCTCGACAGCGGCGAGCCGATGCTCTCGCTCGTCCGCCCGCGCGGCGCCGTCGCGTAGCATGGAACTCGCAGATCAAATCTTCAAGAACCTGCAAATGGGAAATGCCCGCTCTGCAGCAAATTGGCGCGAATGGTTACGCGATGTGGCTCATTGAAGCGCAGTAAAGCAGCCGTGGCGCGTCCTATCTCTGTCAGCGGCTCGATAATCGCTCCATTCCAGCGAAAGTGATCGAGCCAGCGATCATTCCTCGGATGAAATAGGCGTGTTACAAGGCCAGTGTGGGGATCAATGGACGCGATATCAGAACTCTTCTGATGATTGCATGCATAGCAGGCATACGCCAGATTCTCCAATGTCGTCTGGCCACCATGTTTGCTGGCGATGATATGGTCTGGCTGATGCTTGATGAGGACAACATCATCGGGGAGACCGCAATACTCACAGCAGTGGGCGGCGCGAGTAATCACCTGTGCCCGAAGCGCAGGATCTACGCGCTCACTCATATCCGATATATTCCTCGGAGTGTGGTGCGTCTGGAGGAACCTGTGACCGAATAAGCGTGACGACATCATGGATGATGAGCAACTCGTCTAACTGATGCCGTTCCTCTGCACTCAGAATGCCGTCGTCTTCCTTGTCGAGCAATTCGCTGATCCACGTCTGTGTCTCGTCGGAGAGTTGAAACTGCCGAATTTCTTCGCGCGATGGCCCACGCCCAAAGAACTCCGCGATCTCTTCGATAGGACTATGTGAGGGGGCACTCTGACTCATACTTCTCTCCTGCCTGGGAGATTCTGCTAAATCTCAAAAGAAGTATAACACTTCCTGTATCCCTGTCCGCATTGGCCACTGCTATCAGCTAGCCGCTACCTCCGCTCTCTGGCTTCCTGATCCCCCTCCCACTTCAGGGGAGGGGGTTAGGGGGAGAGGGCCGCCGCCCAGTCACAATATGTCCTCGGCAGTATAAATGTCACCCCCACATTACTCCTACTTTCCTCCCCGACCTCACGAAAATCCACGATGCCCTTGACAAGTCGCGTTCTTCGATGTATTTGTATAGAGTACTCTACATCACAGAGTACTCTATGAGAAAGATGTGAGTGATATCATGAACCTATCCCATGACGAGGCACAGGCTGCCTTGAACGACATCCGCCAGGCGACGGCGCAGACAAATCACCTGCTGCGCGTCTGGCTTTACTGCACCCTGGTCTGCGGCATCGTCTGGACGGTCGCCTTTGCCGTCGCGCAGTGGCAGCCGCTCTCGCCGGTCTGGTCCGCGGGCGAGACGATCCTGGTCGGCGTCGTCTGTAGCTTCCTGTTCGCGCAACGGCTCTCGCCCGCTGTCCGCTTCACGCCCGGCTCACGCAGCGCGTTCATCCATAGCCGCTTGCCCATCTTCTTTGGCGTACTTTATGCATTCTTCGTCTTGTGGCAGTTCATGCTCGATCTGACGACGATGCAGGTAGCAGCATTGTGGATCACCGTCGTGATGCTCGCCACTATCACCACCGGACTGCTGCTGCAACAGCGCCTGTTCATCGTCTGCGGCATCGGCATCACGGTCATGACCGCGCTCGGCTACTGGCTTGTCCCGAACTACTTCTGGCTGTGGATCGCCGTCTTTGCCGGGCTGCCGCTCATTGGCGTGAGCCTCTATCTCTTGAGGCGGCGCTAGCGATGGCGCATCTCAACGAGGTCATCCATCAGCCTGTGCGCCTGCGCATCATGGCGATTCTGGCCGCCGTCCCGACCGAACGTCAGGTGACCTTCAGCTTTCTCAAGGGCACGCTCGGCCTCACCGACGGTAACCTGGGCGCACATCTGCACAAGCTGGAGGAGGCGGGCTATCTCACCATCACCAAGGCGTTCGTGCGCCAGAAACCGCAGACGTACGTGGAAATCACAGAAAAAGGCAGGCGGGTATTCGAGGAACACCGTGAGGCGCTCAAGCAGATTCTTGGCAACGAGTAGTGCCATGAGCCGTAGCCGCAAGGGAGGTTCAATCCTACTCGTCGCGCCGGAGCGGTGCTTTGTGTTCTCGTTGTCCGCGAACGAACCGGGGGAACCAGGGGAAGAAGGGCGACACCACCTGGCGCTGGTATTCGACATACTCAGGATGCCCGGCGAGCAAGTGGCGCTCCATCAGCGGGATGCTGACGCCCAGGAACAGCCCGAGGATCAGCAATGGCCCGATGACCACGAGGCGGAAGTCTGGATAGGTCAGCGGCACGAAGAGGTAAAGCCCCCACCAGAACAAGACCTCGCCGAAGTAATTGGGGTGGCGTGAGAGCGACCACAATCCCCGCGGCATGGTGGCATGTATGTCTTCACGTTTGGCGGATAGGCTCAGGCTGCGGCGAAAGCGGCGCATCTGCCAATCCGCCGTTGCCTCGATGACGATGGCCGTGAGCGTCACGAGCGCAGCCACCACATCCAACCAGGACAGGCGCGCATTTTGGTCGCTCAACGTGGGCCACAGCGCCAGACAGCCCCCGAACACCAGGATGGTCGGCAGCAGATGGATCCCCAGAAAGCTGACGGGCCAATAGAATCGGCCCGCCTGTCGTTTGATGTCGCGATAGCGCCAATCCTCATGCCCCAGGCCGCGCCACTGCGACGCCCAATTCGCGGTCAGTCGGATGGCCCAGAGGCAGAGCAGCGCGAAGATGAGGACGTGACGGAGATTGGCGAAGCCGTTAGAGCCGGGCTGCAGCAGCCAGAAGAGCGCAATGGGCACGGGCGCGACGCTCCAATACGGATCGTACATGCTGGAATTGCGAACCAGGACGCTGAAGAGGAAGATCACGATAGTCGCCGCGAGATCCGCCGCGCCCACGACGAGGATCGGCGAGAGCATCGACGCCTGGTTGCGCAGCAGGATGCCAGCGACGACGGCGATCACGCCCGCCGCCACATACGCGAGAAGAACGAGCAGAAATGCTCTCACCATGCCGCTGCCCCTGTTACCTGCGCTACGTGCGCCATCTACGCCACCATCTGTCCCGCCGTGCCGACGTGTGACCAGTATAAATCATCCATCCTCCAAAACGTACCCACCTACTCCGCGTGGTCGTGCAAGCCGTGTGTTTCTGCTCCAACTGGGTCAGATAGCTTGACTCGCGCCGTCTCACTGGAGTCGCTATGGGCGTGTCTCCCCAATCTCTTCAGTCGGTAGGGCCGACTCAGTCCGCGAGCGCGACCACCTGGACCGAGCGGCTGGACCAGTGGCGCTGGGGGGAAGAGCGCCGGGGCGATAGGGGCCGAAGCGCGGGCTGGACAGCGGCGGGCAGAGCGACGCGCGCGGCACGCGCCAGACATGCTGATAGCCGGGGGCAAGGCGATGGCCGGTCTCCCAGTCGCCGATCCACTGGGGCGGGACGTAGACCAGCGTCTCGCCGGGTTCGAGGGGCGGCCAGGTCGGCGGCATCTGCCAGGCGTCATCGGTCAGGATGCCGACGAGGACATCTTCGGGCGGGAGGGCGCCGCCCGCGTCGTGGCCCGGCCAGGTTAGGTAGTGTGTGATGATACTCATGCTCAAGGCGTCTCCAGGGTTCGAGCTATCCTTGGTGCTATCGCTCTCCAGGGCGGACGATGCGTGTGCCGCAGGTGGCTGCGTTCCCAGTGTTGCACTGATACCATTCTCGCTGTCGTGGCGAAGAGCGGCACTTTGAGGCAGCAACGGCTGGTTCAGCCTATCGTTGCCTTCGCCTTCCACCCCTTCCGCCGCGCAGCAGCACCGTCTGCTCGATACGGCTGACCACACCAAAGAGCGTGCGCAGCGGGTGGCGCGAGGGCAGCAGCAGGTTGGCGACGAAGATGCCATAGACCAGCGCAATCGCCGTCAGGAACATCTGAAAGGCGGCCTGGATGCCCACCACTGTCTGCGCGGTGAAGAGCGCCTGGAAGCTCTGCAGGCCGATACTGCCGGGCACCAGCACAATTAGCCCCGGCACCTGCATCACCGCCGCTGGCCGCCCCGTCGCCAGCGCGAAGAGATTGCTGGCGAGGCCAACCGCCAGCGCCGCCGCGAACGCGCCAAGCTGTTGCCCCAGCACCATCACGCCCGCCCGCGCCGCCAGCGCGCCAATCAGGCACGCCAGCACGACCCAGACGATATCGCGCCGCTCGACCTGGAGCCAGAGGGTATACGCCAGCCCGGCTACCAGCGCGGCTACCACGTACGTCCACGCGGGCAGCGCATCGGGAGTCGCCGGGCTGCCGTCGCCAAAGAGCCGCACGCCAAACTGGCGGCCCAGCGCGACGCCCAGAATCAAACCGAAGAGCGTGATGAAGGCCGAGGTCAGGCGCACCGTGCCGGAGACGAGATCGCGCGAGGCCAGCTCCTCCAGCGCCACAGTCAGGGTGAAGCCGGGCAGCAGCGCGAAGAGGCCCGCCAGCGTCACCAGATCGCCCGAAACTGGCGTCACCCGCGCCGCCCACGCCGTCACCATAAAGCTGGCGACGAACGCGGCCAGCGGCGGAAAGATGAGTTGAAGGCGCGCGAAGAGATGTGCTACGACGGACAATGCGCCCGTCACACCGCCCACCAGCGCCGCTACCAGAACCTCGCGGAGACCGCCGCCGAGCGTCCGGGCGAACGCCGCCGCCGTCAGCGCATAGGCAAGGCCGACCAGCAGCGCGCTATGCAGCGGCGGCGCGGCTGAGAGCGTCTCCAGCCGGGCGATGCCGTCGCGCGGGGTGAGCTTGCCAGCGGCGACGGCGCGGGCAATGGCGTCCAGTTGGGTCAGGTGGCCGAGGTTGACATCGCCCGGCGTCGTGACGAGCAGCGCGCGATGCTGGTGCGTCAGCGGGCCGATGGTGACCTCGATCACGGTCGGCGTCACATACACCTGGGGCTGTGGCAGGTCCAGCGAGTGCGAGAGCGCCAGCAGCAGCTCGCCGATCTGGTTGATGGGGTAGCCCGCCTGAAGCAGGGCATTGCCCAGCCGCAGCACGAACTCAGCCGCCTCGCGCTGCTCCTGCTGGGTAAACGAACGATTCGCCGCGCTCACCTCGGCGCCCGTCTCAGCCATGCCACTCCCTCTGCACACTACCACGCCCACCAGTTGCCCGCTTCCCTATGGTAACGTACCTGGCAAGAGCTACGGCAGATTTCTGGCTGCCGCGCTGTCGCTCCACGCGGTATCATGTACAGGGCGCTGCCCAGCGGACGTTTTGGGCGGCTTAGCGTGAGATGGGCTGGTATGGCGGATAGCGCGGAAACGGACAATGAGCGGCAGCGCGGCGAGCGGCTGCAGAAATATCTGGCGCACGCGGGCATCGCCTCCCGTCGCCACGCCGAAGAGCTGATTACCGACGGCGCTGTCTCGGTGAATGGCGCGATTGTCCGCGAGCTGGGCGTGCGCGTGGACCCAGCCAGCGATGAGGTGCGCGTGCGCGGACGGCTGGTGCGTCCCGCCGCTACCCATCTCTACATCCTGCTCAACAAGCCCGCCGAGACGGTGACGACGGCGCACGATCCCCAGCGGCGGCGCACGGTGCTCGATCTGCTGCCCGCCGAGTGGGTGGCGCAGCGGGTTTATCCGGTCGGGCGGCTGGATGTAGACACCGAGGGGCTGCTGCTGCTGACCAATGACGGCGAGATGGCGCTCCGCCTGACCCATCCCCGCTACGCGCTGACCAAAGAGTATGAGGCGCTGGTGAATCGTCGCCCCTCGGCGGAGGCGATGACGGCCTTCGCGCGCGGGATGGAGCTTCCCGGCGAGCAGCGGCCCACCGCGCCCGCCCGCGTCTGGATCATCGATGAGACATCCGAGGAGGGCGTCTGGTTTGGCATCGAGCTGCACGAGGGGCGCAAACGCCAGGTGCGGCGGATGCTGGCCGTGGCGGGGCTGCGCGTGCTGGAGCTGCGGCGGGTGCGCGTGGGGCCGCTCAAGCTGGGGCTGCTCAAGCCAGGCGCGTCGCGGCAACTGACCGCGAAAGAGCTGGCGGCGCTGCGCAAAGCAGTGGGGATGGAGTGATGCGCCGCCGCCATGGGGCGGACGAGGGCGACGTGCATGCCGGGCGAGCTTCGCGGCATGAATGCCGTGGCTAATCCTGATCGTTTGGTATTCGCACACTTTGTAGAGAATACTTGTCAGTAGGTGTGGCAGCCCGCGCAGGCGGGCTTTGCGGCCGCAGCGCAGCGGAGGCCCCTAGGCGCAGCTTCAGCCGCCAGCCTATTTCGTGCCATTCATCGTCTATTACTAAGGAGCGCCTGAACGACTATGCCTGATGCGCCTGAATCGCTCACGCCGACCGCCTGGGGTCGCCACACACTCGCCTGGGGCACGAAGACCTGGGTCATGGGGATTCTCAACATCACCCCCGACTCCTTCTCACAGGATGGCCTGGCAGCCGATGGCGTCGCCAACGATGTTGTCGTCGCGGCGGCGGTCGCCCGCGCGCAACAGATGGTGGCCGATGGCGCGGAAATGCTGGACATCGGCGGCGAGTCCACCCGCCCATCCACCACAGGCGCGCCGCCGCTGGACGCCGCCATCGAGCGCGGGCGCGTCGTCCCGGTGATTGCCGCACTGGCCGCCACGTTGCCGCCTTCGGTCATCCTCTCGATTGACACCTACAAGGCGAGCGTCGCTGAGGCCGCGCTCGATGCGGGCGCGTCGCTGGTCAACGATATCACCGGACTCCACAGCGATGCGCGGATGGCGGGCGTCGTCGCCGGTCGGCGGGTTCCCGTCGTCATGATGAGCAACCTGCGGGGCAAGCCGCGCCATGAGCCGGTCGGTGACGTGCTGCGCCAGCTTTCCATCAGCATCGAGGTTGCGCTGGCTGCTGGGATTCCCTGGGAACACCTGATTCTCGACCCCGGCTTCGGCTTTGGACTGGCGGGTGCCGAAAACCTGCGGGTGCTCTCGCGACTGCGCGAGGTACGTGCGCTGGGGCGTCCGCTGCTGATCGGCACGTCGCGCAAGGCGCATATCGGGCTGGTGCTGGGCACACCAGTCGATGACCGAGTGGAGGGGACGGCGGCGACCGTCGCGCTCGGCATCGCTCAGGGCGCGGATATCGTGCGTGTTCACGACGTGCGGCAGATGGCGCGGGTCGTCCGCATGAGCGACGCGGTGGTGCGCGGCTGGCAGGAGGACAACCCATGAGCGATAGCAGCGATATCGGCGACGAGTCGCAATCTGGCCCGCCCGCGAACTGGCCTGAGAATTGGGCCGAGGCGCTGGCCTGGATCTATGGCTTCAGCGATACCGAACGCACCGGCGTGTTCGTCCACGACCGCGAGGACAACCTCGCCCGCGAGCGCGCGCTGCTGGCGCGGGTGGGCGATCCGCAGCGGGTCTATGGCGTCACCCATATCGCCGGGACCAAGGGCAAAGGCTCGACCTCGGCGATGCTGGAGAGTATCCTGCGGGCGGCGGGACTCCATACTGGACTCTACACCCAGCCCGACCTGCATACCTTCCGCGAGCGTATCCGCGTCGATGGCCAGGTCATCGCCGCCGAGGCGCTCATCGCGCTCCTACCAGAGCTTCGCCGGGCGGTGGAGTCGTTGGGGTCGGCCTACGGCTCTTACATCACCTATGAGGTCTCCACGGCGCTGGCCTTCCTGGCGTTTCGCGCGGCAAGCGTGGACCACGCGGTGATCGAGGTCGGGCTGGGCGGTCGGCTGGATGCCACCAACGTCGTCGAGCCGATGGCGACGGCCATCACCAGCATCAGCTACGATCACATGGCCATCCTCGGCAACACGCTGGGCGTGATTGCGGGCGAGAAGGCGGGCATCATCAAGGAAGGTGTACCAGTCGTCTGCTCGGCGCGGGCGCCCGAGGCGGTGGCGACCATCGAGCGAGTTGCTCATGAGCGGCAGGCTCCACTGGTGCGCATCGGACCAGAGGGCAGCGGCTGCGACTACATCTGGTCGCCCGGCGCGGCGGAACAGACCCGTCAGTTCTTCGACGTAACGACGCCGACGGGGCGCTACGAGCGGGTGGAGCTGGCGCTGCTCGGCGAGCATCAGATCGAGAACGCGACGGCGGCGCTGGCTCTGGCGGAGACGTTACGCGCGCGCGGCCTGCCGCTGGATGAGGCGGCGATTCGCGCGGGACTGCGCAATGTGCGCTGGCCGGGGCGGCTCCAGATTGTCGAGCATGAGCCGCTGGCGATTGTCGATAGCGCCCACAACGCCGACTCGTTCGCGCACCTCTTCGCCGCGCTCCGCCGCCACTTCACCTGGGATCGGCTGCTGCTGGTCGTCGGCCTGATGACTGATAAAGACCTAAAGGGCGTCGCTGCCGAGATTGCCAGTTCTGGTGCGGCGCGTGTCTATACCACCGCGGCGGCGATTGCGCGTGCCGCCCGGCCGGAGCAGCTTGCCACAGTCATACGCGAGGCCGCGTCCGCGCTGGATATTCGCCCGGTCGAACATACCGCCCAGGCGCTCACCGACGCGCTGGGTGACGCGGGACCACGCGACCTGGTCTGCGTCGCCGGGTCGGTCTATCTGGCGGGCGAGGCGTTGCGCTGGTTTGCCACGCGCCCGACGGCTGAGGCGCGGGCCATCGAGATCGCGGGCATTGACCATCCGTGAAGATATGAGGATTGCCACCATGAAAACCATCGAAACAACAATACTCTGACCCAGCGCCTTGGCACACCCTTCTTCGATGCGAGGAAGGGCAGTAGTTCTGCGCGCATATCCGTCCTCTAACGAGTATTGTCCTCGCACCTCTCACTGCAAGGAGTCACCCAATGACTGTTTTCGATATTCCTGACGTTTCCATTCGCCCGTGTGCGCCCGACGACCGCGAGGCGATCATAGTGCTCATCACGGCCTGCGAGACAGAGGAGATGGGCAGCCCCGACCCCGCCATGCTCGATGGCGTCAGCGTTGTCTGGCAGCGCTCCGACTTCGACTGGGGAAAGAATGCCTGGCTGGCAGTCGCATCTGAGGGACAGCAGGCGCTCGGTTTTGCCCATTTGCAGCCCGTCGAGCGCACCGACCTCCAGGCGTTCGCCAGCGTCCTCCCCGACGCGCGCGGACGCGGCATCGGCTCCGCGTTGCTGGCGCGCATCGAGCGGAGCGCCAGCGAGACGATGGACCGATTCGCGCCCGATGCCCATGTCGTTCTCCAGCAATGGATCGCCGCCGCGAACGAGCCAGCGCGGCGCCTGTTGGAGCAGTCCGGCTATCAGGTCGTCCGCCGCATGTGGGGTATGATTGTCGAGCTGGCCGAGGAGCCTCCAGCGGTCGTCTGGCCGGATGGCATCACCGTCCGCACTCCCGTCACCGACGCCGCCCTGCGCGCCACGCATGCCGCCGCTCGCGAGGCGTTCCAGGACCATTGGGGATATGCCGAGCAGCCGTATGAGGACTTCGCCCGCGCGAACATCGAGATTGATACGTTCGACCCCTCGCTCTGGCTGATGGCGATGGACGGCGACGAGGTGGCCGGGGTGCTGCTCGGCGAGATGCTGCCGGATCGTGGCTGGGTCAACGATCTGGCGGTGCGGCGGCCCTGGCGCGGGCGCGGGCTGGGCGAGGCGCTGCTGCGTCACAGTTTCGGCGCATTCTATCGCCGTGGGATGCGCACCGTCGCGCTGGGCGTCGACTCACAGAGTCTCACCGGCGCGACCCGGCTCTACGAGCGCGTGGGCATGCGCGTCGAGCGGCAGTATGATATCTGCGAGAAGGTGCTACAGGTAGGGGCAGATGCATAGGCGTCCGTGCGGATACGAGTCGCGGGCGAGATGTGTGGTAGGTCAGCTTCGGCGAGATATGTGATAAGTCAGCTTCGGCGAGATATGTGATAGGTCAGCTTCGCGGCATGAATGCCGCGGCTAGTCCTGCTCGTACCTGGTCTGCTGATGGTAAGCGGGACGCTGATCCCGGGATTAGCTGTACCCTTTGGGCTGCCCTGCGCGGACTCCCAATACATGCCCTACGCATAGCACTCGGTCGCGAGCAGATCGTTGAAACCCGCGCAGGCGGGTTTTGTGGCCGAGCGTAGCGAGGTCATTTAGGCGCGGCTTCAGCCGCCAGCCTTCTGGCGTGGCGTCGCACGCTCTATGCGCTTGGTCCATAGGAGATCTGCCCATGCTGCTCTGGCTCGATTGCTTCTCCGGCATCAGCGGCGATATGCTGCTCGGCGCGCTGCTCGACGCTGGCCTCGATCTCGCCGCGTTGCGCGACGCGCTGGCGCCATTGCCGCTTGCTAGCTATGCCCTGGAAACAGAGCCTGTCACCGAGCATGGTATCAGCGGCACGCGGCTCCACGTCCGGCTGGATGAGCGCGCGCCACACGCGCATCGTCGGCTGGCCGACATCACCGCCCTGCTGGACGCCGCCTCGCTCCCCCAGCGTGCATACGAGCGCGCGCTGGCAATCTTCCAGCGGCTGGCGCAGGCGGAGGGCGCCATCCACGGCACGACGCCCGATGAGGTCACCTTCCACGAGGTCGGCGCGGTAGACTCGATTGTAGATATCGTCGGCGCGGCGCTCGCCCTGGAAATCATGAATGTCACTGATATTTATTGCTCGGAACTGCCGCTGACGACCGGGCGGGTGCGTTCGGCGCATGGCGCATTGCCAGTGCCCGCGCCCGCCACCCTCGAGTTGCTGCGGGGAACAGATGCCGTCTGGCGCTCCGTCCCTACTGAGGGCGAGCTTGTCACCCCAACCGGGGCAGCCCTGGTGGCGACGCTCGCCCGTTTCGAGCGCCCGGCGCTGTGGCTTAGCGCCATCGGCTACGGCTTCGGGACGCGCAAGCTGCCCTGGGCCAACTGCCTGCGTGCCGTCCTGGGCAACGCGCCAGAAGCACTGCGGCGGGCTGAGTCAGGCTTCGAGCGCGACGAGGTGACGGTGATCGAGGCCAACATCGACAACATGACCGGCGAGGCGCTGGGCTGGCTGATGGAGCGCCTGCTGGCAAGCGGCGCGCTCGACGTGAGTTATACTCCGTTGCAGATGAAGAAGAACCGGCCCGCCACGCTGTTAACCGTCATCGCACGCCCAGAGGACGCCAGCGAGCTTGCCGCGCGGATGCTGCGCGAGAGCGCGACGCTGGGGGTGCGCATGCATCACGCCGAGCGGCTCAAGGCGGGGCGTGAGGTGCGCGAGATCGAGACGCCGCTGGGACCGGTGCGCGTCAAGCTGAAGACGATTGGCGCCGAGATAATCGCCGTGACGCCGGAATACGACGACTGCCGCGCGCTGGCGGAGAAGCTGAAGCTGCCCGTGGAGACGGTGATGGCGCGGGTGACGCGGGCCGCGCGCACGCATTTCAATCTGGACGCCGCCGAAGCCGAACAGGAGGGCTGACCGATGCGCGACACAGAGCCGCCCGAATCATCGGCAACGCCCCCAGATGCCACGGATGCCACGACCTCCGATGACGAGCAGGAGGAGCAGCCGCGCGTCTCGTCGCTGCGCCCGATTCCCATCGGCTTCTCGCAACGGCGTCTGCTCAATATCGTCTCGATAGGTCTGGCGGCTATCGTCACGCTGGCGCTGGCGATCCACTGGCTGCCAGACGCTTTGCCGCGTCAGCCAAATATCCAGCCAACGCGCACGTCTCAGGCGTTCAATGCGCATCTGCCGCCAGCGCGCGGCTCCGGCTGGAAGCCCATCGGTCCAGACTCGGCGGGGGATATCGCGTTCACATCCAATGGCGCGCTGGGATACGTGTGTAGCATGGATCCGCTTAGCTCCGCCGTTTCGGTGAGCATCTACGACGTTCATCAGAACACCTGGAACGCGCTTCCAACGCCCGCCACAGGTGGTAGCTGCCGGGTGTATGTCTCGCCTGATGCTGGCGGTTATGTTGTCCTTGTCGTTGACGAATGTCCGAATGTCGGTGAATGTTCCGCCGATCTTCCCGCGTCCCGGCTCTACGACTCATACGATGGCGGGGAGACCTGGGAGGAACTTCACCTGCCCGTCGTGATGAACGTCTACGATGTCACCTGGGCAAACTCCCAAATGTATCTGGCAATATGGGGTAATCTCTCGGGCGGCAGCGACGCCATCTTGTCCAACGCGCCCAGCCACCTGCTCGTCAGCCAGCGAGACGGATCGTTCGCGGAGGTAGATGCGCAACAACTGATCGGACGTCCCATGCAGTTCAGCAACATCGAGTTGCTTTCGAGCGGAACGACGCTCTATGCCTCGCTTGATGGGATGTCCTGCGCCAGCTACTGCACCATCCAGGTGCGCAGCGCCGATGATGGCGCGCACTGGATTGTATATTCCGCGAACTACAAAGGCAGCCCCATCACGCTTCAGGCGGCGCAGCCATTCACCCACACTCTCGTCGGTTGGGCTTTTCTCCCGACGCCGGGTATACTCGTCCCCTTGCGGTCGAATGATAACGGCGATTACTGGCAAGAACTGCCGGTCTTCCCAACGAATCCCGCGACGGGAGGCGCTGCCATGTTCGTCCTACCAGATGACTCGGTCTATGCCTTCTGTTTTGCGAATGCCAACTCCCCTGACATCACCTACGCGCTACGCGCCGGGGCGAATACCTGGCGAGCCATCGCGCCACTGCCTGCAGGCACGCCAGTGACGGTTCAGTACGATTCCGGCGGCCGTGCGGTCGCGCTCTGGGGGCGGGCGAACATCCCAACAACCGCGACCGGCCTGGAATATTATCCGCTCACCGGCAACTCGCCATAGCGACTGGCTCAAGCGTAGCACAGTGTTATCGAGCGAGCAGGAATGGTGAGCCTGATCCACTAAACAGGGGAAGATCCTCGTCGGGCACGCCGGATTGCCGTGCGAATGGCTCCAGGTCACGCCGGACCACCTGTACGCTGACAAAGCCCGCATCGAGCGCCAGTTGCCTGAGTTCATCATCGTCATAGAAGCGCAATCGTGAAGCCATCGGCTCTGGCGCCGCTGGCGTGCCGCGCCACGCCGGATCGCTTCCGAGTACGACAAGTCGACCGCCTCTGACCAGCACCCGGCGTATTTCTCGCAATGCGGCGACTGGATCGGGCAGAAAGCCGAGAACACCTGTCATCGCGGCGCAGGTGAAGGTCGCGTCGGGGAAGGGCAGATGATCCGCACTGGCCTGATGAATCGCTAGTCGGCCCTGCGCTACCGCGTTTTGGTTCACCTCGCTGGCGAGTCGTACCATGTCTGGGCTGTGATCAATCGCCGCTGCATGGCATCCGCTCGTCAGCGCGTCCTTCAAAAAGGCGCCGCCACCACAACCGATCTCTATGAGGTCATCATCAGGGGTAAGAGCCAGTTCAGCTAGGATCACCTTGAAGTTGGGATAATGGTAGGTGGGGGCACGGTAGACGGCACGCGCCTGTACTCCTGATGGCCGACGGGCTCTGCGATCCGTCAGCCAGTTACCAATATCCATAGGCGCGGTCGCGCGGAGGAACGGCGCGGCGACTTCACCTGCGAACCAGCCCAGAACCTCGGTAGAGTCGCCAATCAGGCCGCTCCAGCCATGATGCTCTAACGTCACCCGCGTCCCGTTGCCGTTAGCCATCACCTCAAACCGCACCTCGATCTCAGTTATTTCCTCAGGGTTCCAGTCTGCCTGATGCCATGTCAGCCGTATGAGTTCGCCTGGCTGCCACGAAATGATGCGACCCACCTCAAATGTGCCCTGTGTTACTAGCCCATCCATACCTGCCTCGAAACTCAGACCCTGCCCAGCAAGGGCGCTGGCGAGTTCCTCGGCGAATACCTCGAAAGCCATCAACGGCGCAAGGGTAGAATCTATGCCGACCCTGACGGTGGTTCCGGTGTCGTCCATGGCTTCCTCACTTTCTCTATAAGTGTGTATGCATGATTCTTACAAGGGGTCTTGCAAGCGGTTGCTGGTAAACACACTCTACTCATATGCGCTGCTATGATGCGCTCGCCTGGCAACACAGAACTGGCACGAGAACATCCATTTATTCGCCAGCCAGCGTCTTGCCCATCGCGGCGAGTGTAGTGAGGGTGCGCCAGTTGCGCGAGGTCGCCTGGATGCCGAGCCTGCTTTCGAGCATATTGTTGGTGAGCTGGGTCGCGCGCATGTTCTGGCGATAGAGCAGATAGACCTCGCGGCCCACCACGCGGAACTCGTCTGGCTCGGTCTTGCTGGCCAGCAGCCGCTCGATTCCTGTGGAGGTGGGTGTCTCGGCCAGCAGCGCCACGTAGAGGTGTTCGCCCTCCGCCAGGGCATCCGGCGCGAAGGGGCAGGCCGTGATGACGCGCGCCAATGCGTCGTGCGTGCGCAGTGTAACCGTGACCGGGAAGCCGAACGTCGCCGCGATCCGCTGCTCGATGCGCTGGCGGAGCGGCGCTTCCGCCTCGTCGGCCCGGAAGACGACATTGCCGCTTTGGATATACGTCTGCACCGCGCCGAAGCCCATCGCCTCGAACATAGCTTTCAGGTTGGCCATTTTGATCAGCCGGTGTCCGCCGACATTGATGCCCCGCAGCAGCGCGATATACGTCGTCATTACAGAAATTCCCTGCCTTCATGTGGATAATGAATGGCCCTTGAACTCTCCACGCCATGATACTATACTGTCTGTGAGCGTTCGCTCTCGCTCTGGGGCATCATGGCGTGGGATTCGATCCCTGAAAGCTCCCGGTTTCAGCCGGGAGAAATGTCACAAGCAGACCTCCCTTGCGGATGACAGCATATCACGCCAGAGCGTCGGCTCTACCGCGTATAGCCATCATCCGCCAGGGAGGTTGTCTCGCAGTGCGTCAGTTTGGATCAGCCGGGCTGGGCGCAGCTCGTGTTCTTATTCAGGCGGACCAATAGCTCCTGGCCGCGCGCCTGGACGAATTCGGCGTGCGCCTTGCGTCCGAGGGCCACCGCCCGCGACGCGAACAGCCGCGCATCGGCGCGATAGTCCTGGACCTCGGCATAGCGCGCCTGCTCCAGCAGCACATTGGCCGCGCTCAGCAGATCATCCTCGGCCTGGAAGTAGGCTACGCTCTTCTCGGTTGCCATGACTGAGTGGCGGTAGACGCCATCCACCCGTGCCATCTCTGCCTCGATGCATGGCCGCAGTCCCGCGATCAGTGTCGCCACTGGCCCGACCTCCATCGGCGCGGTCTTCAGGTCGCGGCATGCTTCCAGATCGGCCCTGGCCGCGACGAGATCGCCCCGCGCGCGAGCGACCATGGCGCGGGTCAGCAGCGACGGCAGCACCATCGTCGGGGTGTGTTCTCGCGCATGCTGAAGGCTCATCTCGGCGTACTGCTGCGCCGTCTCAAGCTCGCCAAGCTCCCAGGTCAACTGGGCCAGGTTGTAGAGCGGATACCACGCCAGCCCGCCGCAGGCGATGCCTCGCGCCGCTAACCCCGCGCAGAGGTTGGCGCTCGTCTCCCATGCTGTCCGGGCCTGCGCCGTCGAGCCACTGTAGTAGCGAAGCAGCCCAAGCCGATTGAGCAGCCGCGCCTCGGAGATCGAGTCATGCAACAGGCGACTGCTGCGAATAGCCAGCGTGAACAGATCGGCGCTTCGTTCGCGCAGGGCGAGGAGGTTGTTCTGCGACGCGGTCAGCCCAAAGACAAACCGCTGCACCTGCGCATGCTGCCCACCCCGTGCCGCGCGAGCGACCATCGCCAGCAGGAAGTCGCGCTGACGTGCCAGCGCACTGGGATCCTCCTCATGTTTGCACAGATAACTCAGGGCAAAATGCTGCGCATTGTGCAGCGCGCGCTCGCGCACGGCGGGATCCAGCTGCTCCATTCGCTCCCGCGCGCACGCATATACCAGCGGCTGCAGATGATAGCGAACGCCTACGCCACTCCCAGGGCCAGGGCCGTCGCCGTCGTCATCGCCACCGTCATCATCGTCGTCGTCGTCGCCTTCTACACGCAACAGCGAATGCCGCACCAGCTGGCCCAGCAGCGCCGCGGTACGCGCCAGCCGGTCTTCCGCCGTCGTCGCGTCAGCGACGTCATCGGGCGCCAGCGCCGCCAACTCAGGAATGATCTCGTCGGAGGCGGTTGGCTCCGGCCAGTGGGAGTCACGCAGAGCCGCTGCCGCTTCGAGGGTAAACGCGGGCGTCCCCAGCAGCGCCAGCAACGCGAACAGCTCGCGCGCGTCGGCGTCTACGGCGTCCAGTTCGCGCTCCAGCCGCAATCGTAGCTCGCGACGGCTATCGGCGGAGATGTCGAGCGCGTGGCTGGATAGCCTGGCCGAAAGCAGCGGCAGTGGGATGCCCTCGGAGACAGCCGCCGTTGCCGCCAGCTCAATCGCCAGCGGGAGATTGCCCACCGCCATGCAGATCGCGCGCGCGTGGAGCGCCTCGCTCGGCGCCAGGTCGCGCTGGAGCAGCGCCGTGAAGAGCGCCAGCGCCGCATCGGCATCGAGCGGCTCCACATCCTGACGAATGCGGATTAGCGCCGCCTCCGGCGCATACCGGCTCGTCACCAGCACCACGCGCCGCTCAGCCTCGGCGGGACCGACGGCGCCAGCGGCGTGTCCCGTCGCCAGTACGGCGTCGAGCGCGTCGCGGAGCGGGAAGCGCGCGTCCATATCGTCGAGCAGCAGCAAGAACCGCTTTCCGGCGACCACTGAGCGCGTGCGGTTGAGCGTGCCAGCCACATCGGGCCGCGCCAGCCGCTCGCCTGAGGAGGCGGGTTTCTCGGCGCGTCGGGTAGAGGCGCGGGCCGACGACGCCTCGGCGGTGAAGACCGCGCACAGCTCGTCGAGTAGGGCAAGCAGCCCACCCGTGCCACGCCGCCCAGCGCCGCTGAACGAGACGATGCCATCGGGGAAGAGCTCGTGGCGCGCGCGCTCATCGGCGGCCATCAGGTGCAGCGCCTCGGCGGCAAGCGCGCTCTTGCCGACGCCGGGCATGCCGGTCACCACGCACAGCCCGGTCTCCATCGTGCGCAGCGTGCGCAGCAGCTCGTTGAGTGCGGCGGCCCGCCCCAGCAGCCGTGGAGGACGCGCTGGCAGCAGCAGCGGTGGCGCGACGGGGGCGGCATCGCTGAAAGACGCCAGCACCGTCCGCACCATCTCCTGCTCTTCGACACTCAGATCGGCCAGCCCGGCCAGCCGCAGATATTCACGCGTCTGTCGCGCCGACTTGCACAGCAGCCAGATCAATGCCAGAACACGTTTCCGCACGGCCCCGCGGAAGGGGTAGGCCAGCAATCCGGCCTCCAGGCGCGCGAGAAACGCCTCCGAGATCCCCAGATCGCGCGTGTGGGGATGTTCCAGCGCGCTTTCCATCAGCGCGCGCTGGCTGGTCCAGCCGCAGGCACGACGGCGCTCCCCAAGCCACCGTCCATATTGCACCACATCCATGGGAATCACCTTTTCTGCCAATGCCTGCCGCTATGCTATGCCCGACTCGAAGCCCAGAGTATGTGAGGAACACACGAGAAACGCGCACGATACACGCAGGATATACGCAAGAAACATGCACGATGGGGGCGCACCCAGGATAGATGCTGGCGGCATCCCTGGCGTCGCATCCATCTATTTCTGGGACGCCTGACGCCCCGAAATTCTTTCGGCGCGACGTGGTTCCGGCGCCGCCATGTCAATATCCCCTGGTTCCTCACCACGCCCGAAACGGCACGCTGTCTGGTTTCTGGCGGCGTTCTTCCCCTTCCCATTCTGCGCACATTCTGCGTGAATGCTGCGCGCACGCTTCGGCGTTTGTATCGGGCGGCAGAGAGATCAAGCGCGCCGCCAGACGCTAGTCTCCTGCCGCTCATCTGGCGATGCGTCAGCGCGTATGGACACGGTTGTGAGATGTATCTAGGCGGCGCCTCCGACCCAATGTGGCGCTTCTGAGGCTTTAGGCCCGGAAAGATTCCGCTCTATCCTCTCAAGGAGTTATAATAGGAGGTGATGTGCGCCCCGACGCATGCCTGGTGGACGCGCTCTGTTATTTTCCCTGCATCACGCAGTCATGCAGTGTCCTCGCTGTCGCGGATGGCGCCGGGGGGAGAAGGACGAAGAAACCCGTATGAATCGAATGTCGTTTCGCGGCAACCAGGGCGCCAGTATGGTCCCTGCTGGTCCGCTGGGCAAGGCCAAGCTGGCGCTGGCCAACGGCGACGCGGTGGAGGCCGAGCGGCTGACGCGCAAGCAGCTGGAACGCCGCCCCGACGATGCCTCGGCGCGCCTGCTGCTGGGGCAGATTTTGCTGCAACTGCGGCGTAACACCGAGGCGCTGGCCGAAATCCGCCGGGTGGTGCGCGAGCAACCCAAGAACGTCGATGCGCTGCTCTCGCTCTCCGCCGCGCTGACCCAGCAGAGCGGCTTCCGCATCCCGCCCGAGGCGGAGGAGACGGCGCGCCGGGCGATCCAGCTTGCCCCGCGCAACGCCAACGCGCACGTGCAGCTGGCCGAGGTGATGGCCTCCAAACGCGACTTCAAAGTGGCCCGCGCCGAGATCGAGGAGGCCTGCCGCCTCGATCCACGCTCGCCCAATGCCCACCTGATGCGCGCTGTCATCCTGATGAGCGATAAGGACCCGGCGGGCGCGGTGCAGGCGACCGACTCGGCGATACGCTATGGCCGGACGACGCTCGGCCCCGGCGCGCTGGCCCAGGCGGAGGTCATCAAGGCGAACGCGCTGGTCGACGTGCGGCGCTACGACGACGCCATCGACGCGCTCGACTCCGCCGAGCGCCAGAATCCGATGCTCAACAGCGCCAATACGCACAGTCTGCGCGGGCGCATCTACTTCAAGAAGCGCCAGTGGCGGCGGTCCTACGGCGAGTATCTGACGGCGCAGCGGCTCAACGGGCGGCTGCTCTGGGCGGCCCCGGCGCTGGCGGGCGTTAATATGGCGCTCAGCCCCTTCGGCACGCGCGCGCCGTATGTGCTGGTCGGCATCCTAGTCGTGATCGCCTTCCTGATCCTCTTTGGCATCGGGAACATTCCGGCGGTCGGCAATTGGATTGTCGCGGCGCTGTTGCTGGCGATGGTCGGCTTCTTCGCGTTCTTCTCGGTGCGCACGCTGCAGGGGTCGATCCTGCCGAGCGACCCGCAGACACGCATGACGACTATCGCAGCCATCGGCTTCACGGTGATCGGCGGCTTCGCGCTGGCGCTCTGGCTCTATCAGTTGCTGGTGGTCAACGTCTTCGGGAACAAGAACTGGTTCGACGCGAACGCAATCACCATCGCTGGCTCGATAGCGCTCATCCTGGGCGCGCTGGCCGCCTACTTCTGGCCGCGTCTGCTGGCGCGCTTCGAGGGCCGACGCGCCAGATAACACACGATCATTGTTGCTCTATCACCTGCTCCTGGCCATCACCGGTCGGGAGCAGCGCTTTTCCCCGTTCCAAGTTCTGCGCGATGTACCGCATGCCTATCCAACCTTCCTTCGATTCTTCATACTCGGGTCGTGCGTCAGGAAGCCAGCTTTGAGCATCTAGTCGGCTACTCGCGCTGCGTGGCCCTTATCCCGCAGGTCTTGCTGCTGCTGGCAATCTATCTCCACACCCAGTTCGGCTCCTGCACCGGTATCAGCTTCATCGACTCCACCGCGCTGAGCGACTGTAAGAACGCTCGCATCGCTCAGCACCGTGTCTTTCGCGTAGACGCCCGCTGTGGCACGACCTCCGTCGGCTGGTTCTACGGCTTCAAGCTGCATCTGGTGATCAACGACCGCGGCAAGGTCCTTGCCCTCTGCCTGATGCCAGGCAACGTCGATGATCGGCGACCACTTCCGCGGCTCGCGTGGCGTCTGTTTGGCAAGCTCTTCAGGGATCGCGGGCATATCTCCCAGGCGCTCGCCGAGCAACTCTTCACGAC
>DATBIB010000165.1:0-17490 GCA_036557205.1 Ktedonobacterales bacterium
GCTGGCCTGACGCTCACGGTTCCCGATGGCGATGGCGCCGACCAGGATATGGCGAATCGGCCGTTCGCGGGTGAGACGTTCCTGCTGACCGGATCGCTGGAGCATCTGACGCGCGGCCAGGCGGAGCAGGCCATCGCCGCACTCGGCGGCAAGATCGCCAGTAGTGTGAGCAAGTCGCTGAGCCATCTGATCGTCGGCGAGGCGGCAGGCAGCAAGCTGGCGAAGGCGGAGAAGTTGGGCGTTCCAATCCACGACGAGGCATGGCTGGTCGAGCGCCTGCGCGAGCATGACGCCATGCCCGGCGAACGCCACCGCCTGACCTGAGCGATCTGGCAATCACGTGTTTCCTTCCTCTTCTCTCGTAGCATATACTGAACGAAGGCTATATCTAGGGAGGGAAGGGCAAGACCATGGGGACGCTGCAACCACAAACCTTCGCGGCGTTGCTCAGGCGATTCCGGCGGGCGGCGGGGCTGACGCAGGCGGAACTGGCCGAACATGCTGGACTCAGCCCAGAGGCTATCAGCGCGCTTGAGCGTGGCGTCAATCGCACCCCCCGCCGCGAAACCGTCGATCTGCTTGCTGAGGCGCTCGGCCTTGACGCACAGGATCGCGTGCGGTTCGAGCAATCCGCCCGCCACCGGAGCGCGCCGCTCGTGCCGCAACCAGTCGCCCTGGAGCCAGCGCATGCAGGCATACCACTGGTTGGCCGGGCAACCGAACTTGCCCTGATCGAGCGCCTGTTATCAGATCGTTTGCCACCGACACTCCTGTTTGAGGGCGAGCCGGGCATTGGCAAGACACGGCTGCTCCACGAGTCGGTCTCCCTCGCGGCGGGAACAGGCTGGGCGGTCCTGATGGGAAGCTGTCCGCAGAGCAGCTATCAGGATCCCTATGCGCCGCTGCTGAACATGATCGAGCGCGATATCGCCACCCGCTCACCCACCGACCTGAAGACTGCGCTGCACGGCTGCGGCTGGCTGGTGCGCCTGCTTCCCGAGCTGGCCGAGCGCGATACTGTCCAGCTGCCGCCGTGGACCTTGACGCCAGAGCAGGAGCGGCGGCTGATGTTCGCGGCGGTGGCGCGCTACATGGCCAATATCGCAGGCACGGCAGGCACGCTGCTGGTCTTCGACGACCTGCAATGGGCTGGCTCCGACGCCTGCGATCTGCTGGAGGCCCTCGCTCGTGGCTCGACCATGGCGCCTTTGCGGATGATTGGCGCCTATCGCAACAGCGAGGTGTCGGCCACTAGTCCACTCGGCCAGACGATGACCCACCTCGAACACGAAGGGCTGCTCCACCAGCACGCGCTCAGTCCACTAACAGAGGACGAATCGGTTGCGCTCCTGGGGCAAGTGCTGCCTGGCGGCGACACGATCAGCAAAGAAGTACAGACACGCGTCACGCAACAATGCGGCGGAATTCCGTTCTACCTCGTCGGTTGGGCGCAAGCGCTCGCAAGCGGAACCTTGCCAGCGGGAGAGGACGACACGCTCCCATCGGACGTGATGCAGAGTATTCGTCGGCGTATCGCTATGCAGCCGGAGGTCGCGAGTGAGGCTATGCAGACGCTCGCGGTGGCGGGTGACAAGGCGACACTGCGATTGCTGCGCGCGGTGCTGCTTGCGGGCGGGCGAAGCGAGGATGAGATCGTCTCCGCGCTGGAGACCTGCGTGCGCGCGCGGCTGCTGGACGAAACGAGTGACGATGCATACCAGTTCGCCAACACCGTCATCCGCGACGTGGTGGCGCGTGACCTGAGCGCGGCCCGCCGCACGGCGCTCCACCGTCGAATCGCCGTGGCGCTCGAAGACGAGCCAGGTGAGACACCAGCCGAGATGCTCGCCTTCCACTACCTCCGCGGGGATGAGCCGGTGAAGGCGGTCACCTATCTGGAACGCGCGGGTGATCGCGCCGTCACGATGCAGGCGTATGCCGCCGGCGAGACTGCCTATGGGGAGCTGGTCGAACGGCTGGAGCATCTTGGCCGCCCGCTCGACGCCGCCCATGCGCGTGAGAAGTGGGGCAAGGTACTCTGCGCCATGGCACGCTATGACCAGGCGCTTACAGACTTCGAGCACGCCTTCGAGGTATATCGCAAGGAGGCTGACATCGAGTCGCAGGCGCGCGTCCTGACGCAGATTGGCCAGGTCTACGCCGACCGTGGATCCGCCCGCGAGGGATTGCAGCGACTGGCCCCCGCGCTCACGCCAGAGGCATCGCAGGGAATCGCGCCCCAGACGCTGGCGGCGCTTCACGATGTCTATGCCCAACTTTTACATCTCGCCGGACGGTACAGTGAGCAGATGACAGAGACAGAGCAGGCGGCAGCCTACGCCCGTGACGCTGGCGACGAGGCGCTACGCTGCCAGATCGAGATGCGGCGTGGCAATGCGCTCCGCATGTTGGGGCAACTCCGCGAGGCCAGCCAGACCCTCGAGGACGTGATTCGTGCGGCCGAGGCGCTAGGCGATCCGCGCATCCTCTCGCAGGCGCTGGACAACGTCAGCGTCGTCTATCTGCTGCAAGGCGAGTTTGCCCGCTCCACGCACGATGTCGAGCGCGCGCTGGCCCTGGCGGAGCAGATGGCCGATCCGCTAGCCACCGAGTTGCTCTTACTGCGGCGCGGCCTGAACGCCTATGCGGCAGGCGACTGGCCAAAGGCGCACCGCGACTACGAGCAGGCGCAGGAAATGGCGCGGCAGTTGGGCGCATCGTGGGTCTCACCCTACATTGCGCTCGGCCCCGGGCTGCTACGGCTGGCTGAGGGCGACCCAGAGAGCGCCAGCCGGATGATCGAGGAAGGGGCCGCGCTGGCCGAACAAACGGGTGATCTTCAGGCATTGCGACTGGCCCAAGCCGCGCTGGCGGAACGCGATCTGCTGGCGGGGCAGCCCGCAGTGGCGCACGCTCGCCTCGTCCCGCTGCTCGACCGACCTGGCCAACAGGAGGGGCTGGTCACCTACCTGCTGCCCTATCTGGCGTGGGCATCGCTCGACCTGGGCCACGAGGATGAGGCGGCAGAACAACTCGAAGAATGTCTTGAGCGATCACGCCGTGAGGACATTCGGCTGGCAGAGGTGGACGCGCTAAGGGTGCGGGTGATACAGGCGACACGAAGAGGCGAGTTCGCGGCAGCGGAGCAAGCGCTTGCGGATGGGCTGCGGCTCAGTCGCGAGCTACCCTATCCCTACGCTGAGGCGAAACTGCTCTACGTCGGCGGTCTGGCGGCGCGGGCATCGGGCGACCATCTGCTGGCGCGCGAGCGGCTCCTTCAAGCGCGAGTTGGATTACAAGCACTTGGTGAGGGACTGTATCTACCACACGTCGAGCGCGTGCTCGCCAGCCTGCCGTAAGTTCGATTGTCGGGGTAGCATGCTCGAGAAACCAAACATACAGGACCGGAAGATAGCCGATTGCTTGAACGCTCACTATGGAGTATCCGTCGCGGAGATTGCGTTTCTGCCTATCGGCTATGACGCCTCGGCGTGGGTCTATCAGGTAGCCGCTGCCGACGGCCAGCGCTACTTTCTCAAGCTGCGCCGTGGCGCGATCCACACAGCGCCCGCCGCCATTGCCCGCTACCTCAAGGCCGAGGGCATCAAGCAGATCGTCGCACCGCTGCCGATGATTACAGGACAACTCATGGCCTCCCTGGAGGGCTACACGCTGCTGCTCTATCCCTGGATTGAGGGTAGAAGTGGTATGGAGGCTGGCCTGACGGACGACCAGTGGATTGCCTACGGCGCACTCGTCCGACAAATTCATACAGCGCAGCTTCCGGCCGATTTGGCGGCAGAACTACCGCACGAAGACTTCGTGCTGAGACACAAGTGGGGCATGTTCGTACGCCAGTTCTCGACGAGCATTCAGCGCCGGGACTACGCGAATCCCTATGAGCGTGAACTGTCTCAGTTCTGGATGGCCTACAACGGCGAGATTATACGAATTGTCGAGCGGGCCGAGCGGCTGGGAAGCGGGCTGCGACAACGCCCATCCGACTTCGTGCTCTGCCACGCCGATATCCACACCGCCAACCTGATCGTCGCGCCCGACGGCCACCTTCGTGTCGTCGACTGGGACCAGCCGATCTTCGCGCCGAAGGAGCGTGACCTGATGTTCGTTGTCGGCCCAGACGCGGCGGCTACTCGCGAGGAGACTCTCTTCTTCACGGGCTACGGCGAGGCTGAGATCGACGCGCTAGCGCTGGCGTACTACCGCTATGAGTGGTGTGTCCAGGAGTTCGTGGACTTCGCCAATCGTGTCTTTCAGCTGGATGACGGCGGTGACGAGACGAAGGCGGACTCCGTGCGCGGCTTCGAGCAGCTCTTCGCGTCCGGTGATGTCGTTGAGGTGGCCGACAAGATGGCGCGGATGGCCTGGCAGGAATAGCATGCGCTCGCCGCTATCATGATATGCAATAATAGCCGCGAATGTACAACATGGATACGCGCTCGCCCTCTTGTAGCCGAAGGATAACCAGTATGCCACGCCGCACGCTCCTGCTCGGTATCGACCTTTCGACAACCGGCGCCAAAGCACTGTTGATTGACGAGCGGGGTCAGACCGTCGCCAGCGCTTCGACACCACTCGCGCTCTCCACACCGCGCCCACTCTGGGCCGAGCAGCAGCCGCGCGACTGGTGGGAAGCCACCGCCGCCAGCATACGGGCGGCGGTGTCCGCGGCGGAGGTGACGGGCGACGAGATTCGCGCCGTGGGGCTGACGGGCCAGATGCACGGGCTGGCGCTGCTCGACGGGCAGGGCGAGCCACTGCGCCCGGCGATTCTTTGGAACGACCAGCGCACCGCCGCCGAGTGTGACGAGATTCGCGCGCGTATGGGAAAAGGTCGCCTGATCGCCGTGACCGGCAACGACGCGCTCCCTGGCTTCACCGCGCCCAAGGTGCTCTGGGTACGCCGCCACGAGCCAGAGATCTACGCCCGCGCCGCCCATATCCTGCTGCCCAAGGACTACATCCGCTACCGCCTGACTGGCGACTTCGCGATGGATAAGGCCGACGGCTCCGGCACGCTGCTATTCGATCTTGCCGCACGTGACTGGTCGCCAGAAGTCGCCGATGCTTTGGGTATCCCTCGCTCGTGGCTGCCGCCAACCCACGAAGGACCAGAGGCAACCGGGATCATTAGCGAGACGGCTGCCACGCTTACCGGGCTGGCCGTGGGAACGCCGGTGATGGCGGGCGGCGGCGATCAATCGGCGCAGGCGGTGGGTGTCGGCGCAATCGATCCAGGTATGGCGGCGGTGACGCTGGGCACATCCGGCGTCGTCTTCGCCGCCACCTCCGCGCCGCTCTTCGAGCCGGAGGGGCGGTTGCACGCCTTCTGCCATGCCGTACCAGGGCGCTGGCATCTGATGGGCGTGATGCTCTCGGCGGCGGGGAGCCTGCAATGGCTGCGCGATACACTCGCGCCGAATGTCAGCTTCGACGCGCTGATGGATGAGGCGGCTCAGGCGCCGGCTGGCAGTGAGGGACTGCTCTTCCTGCCATACCTCTCTGGCGAGCGGACGCCCCATCCCGATCCACTGGCACGGGGCGCATGGGTCGGGCTGACGCTGCGGCACACACGGGCGCACATGATCCGCGCCGTGCTGGAGGGCGTCGCATTTGGCCTGCGTGATGGGTTTATGCTGCTGGCTCAGGTAGGCCTGGAAGAGATGGCGCGAGTGCGTGTCTCGGGCGGTGGCGCGCGCAGCCCGCTCTGGCGCGCGATTCTGGCGAGCGTGCTGGCGACGCGGTTAGAGACCGTCGAGGCGAGCGAGGGCGCGGCGTATGGCGCGGCGCTGCTGGCGGGAGTCGGCGTGGGGATCTGGTCCGATGTCGCGACAGCCTGCGCGGCCACGATCCAGCCAGGCGAGATAACAGTCCCCGACGCGGAGTGGCAGGCGGAGTACGACCGCCTCTATCCAATCTACCAGTGGCTTTATCCAGCACTCCAGCCAACGTTCACTGCTCTGGCCGATGGGGCATAAGGCGCCGGGAGTGAGGTCTGGTCGGCAATACTTCAGTGGCGCGGGGTGGCGCTCTCCTGCTCAGTGGCGGATTCGGCTGGATGCTGCCCATTGCCTTCCACCGCGGCCACATCGCCGTTTCTGGCGATGAGCGCCTTGTTGACAGGCTCGGCAGGCGCCTCTTCTCCCGATTCCTCTTCGGGCTGGAAGAGCGGCAATTTCCGCGTGAACCGGTCATAGAACGTCTCGCCGACCGCCGCAAAGACCGCAACAATTGGCCCGGCGAAGAACGCGCCCCAGACGCCGCCCCACTTCGCCCCCAGCAGCAGCGCGGCAAAGAGGATGAGCGGGTTGATGCCCAGCGTCTTGCCGAAGACCCGCGGCGCGATCAACTGGAGCGCGATCTGCTGCGCGACAATCAATAGGAGCACCAGCACGATCACCTTGCCGATCAGCGAATCATTCGGCGTTTGCAGCAGCACCAGCAGCAGCGGCGGCACAAACGCCCCAAACGAGCCGATGAAGGGGATCATCATTATCAGGCCCGCCAGCAACGAGGCCAGAAAGCCGTTGGGCTGGCCAAGACCTAGCAGAACAAGCCAGGTAAACAGCCCATAGATGAGCGCGATGATGATCTGCGCACGGAAGAAGCCGCCAAACGTCTCATTGACCTGCCGCTGGAACATGCGGAAATCAGGCTCCCAACGGGGCGGCAGCTTCGCGACGATGCTCTTCACCAACCGTTCGCCGTCGAGCATCATGTAGAACGAGATGATGAAGACGAGCGCGGTATCGAAGAGGATGGTCATGATCGACGTCACCAGCGTCGTCGCGAAGTTGACCGCGTTGTTGGCCAACGAGCCAGCCCAGCCGGGCACCTGCTGTGAGATTTGCGAGACGATATGCTGGGCATCTTTCGCCGTGAACCCAAAGCGCTGGAGCAGGTCTATAGCGCTCTGATTCAGCGTTGCCAGCCGTTCCGCCGAGAGGTCCGACTTGATCTCGTCCGCCAGTTGGGTCACCTGCGACTGGATGGCTGGCACCATCAGCACAATCGCGCCCGAGATGACAACCAGTAAGGCGATATAAACCAGCGAGACGGCCAGCACCCGTGGGAATTTGCGGCTGATCAGGAAATTCGAGACGGGGGCAAGGATGAATGTGATGACCCAGGCCAGAAAGAAGAGCAGCAGGATATCCCCGACCGACGCCAGCACCGACCATACAACGCCGAGCACCCACATGGCGACAAGGACAGTCACCAGGCCCAGCAGTATGCGCAGTACACGATGTCGATCCAGGATATCGCGCGAGTCTCGTCCATCCACGAGGGTCGTGCCTCCTTGAGTGTGGCCCATCGCATACGACGGACCGGCCATGTCGTTTCAGTGTACCACGATGCACTGACAAGGGGGGACAAATCGGCCTATCTAGCTAGCGTGCGTGGATGCGCTCGTCCCTATGGCCGCCGCACACCAGCCAGCAGCTCGCGCAGGCGATCATGTGGCAGCGCGTGGAGCACATGGCGGTCGCGTCCGCGCATCGTCGCCGCCGCCAGCAGCGCATTGATAACCGCCTCCTCGGTTGCATCTACGACCGCTTCGAAGATGGTATTCAATCCGCGATTGTCGTAGCTGCCCTCGCTGAGAATGTCGATGCTGAGCCGACCTCCAGGCGCTTTGTACGGGATACGTTGCGCCGTGGAGAAGGCCAGGATGATCTCGCCGCTGCCGTCGCCCGCCGTCGAGCCGGTCCGCGCAAGACCCAGCCCAGCGCGTTTGGCCAGCCGCCGCAGTGTGTGGGCATGAAGCGGCGCATCGGTCGCGACGATCACGATGCACGAGCCATCGGCGGTCGGCTGTTCTGGCATCAGGTCGGTGATGGCGCGGCCAACCGGAACTCCCGCGACTGTCAGCTGCGGTCTACGACCAAAGTTCGTCTCCACCAGCACACCCACCGTGAATGTGCCCGCCTCGATGGCGACGACACGCGACGAGCTACCAATGCCGCCCTTGAAGCTGAAGAGCGCCATCCCTGTCCCCGCGCCGACACATCCTTCCTCGACAGGACCAGTGCTTGCGCCATCGAGCGCGGCCCAGATATCCTGCTCGGTGAGCGCGAAGGTGAGATGGTCGTGCAGGAAGCCATCGTCACACTCGGCGACGACGGCAATCGGGATCTCGTCGCGCGCCTGCTCGGGATAGCGCTGGGCCAGGTAGCGGGTGGTCGCGTGCAGCGCCATCCCCACGCCCGACGTGCCGGTCAGCACAATCGGCGACGAGAGCAGCCCCCATTCGTCTATCACCGAGCGGCAGGTCATCTCGCCGTAGCCGTTCAGCGCGAAGATGCCCGCATAGAGGCGCTCGTCCATGGGGTTGCCGTCGTGCGGCCAGATTGCGGTCGCTCCCGTGCGCACATCGTCGCCGCGAATCAGCGTCGTGTGCCCGACGCGCACCCCTGGCACATCGGTCAGTGTATTCGATGGCCCCACCGGCAAAGTGCCAATGGCAACGCCGAAATCGCGTAATCGCTCTGCTGATGGCATCGCTTAGCTCTCCCTCGTCGCATAGCTAATGGGTGGTACAATTTCCGCTGCTGTCTGGTTATCTCACCCTTGGAGGAAACGTATGACACACCGCTATATCAACCCGCCGACGCTCGCGCACCCGACCGGATATACGCACGTCGTCGAGGCCACCGGCGCCCGCACGGTCTACATCTCCGGGCAGGTGGCGCTTGACTCATCAGGGAATATTGTAGGCCAGGGCGACATGCGCGCTCAGGCGCAACAGGTCTTCGAGAACCTCCACAGCGCGCTCCGCACCGTCGGCGGCGGCTTTCGCGACGTGGTCAAGCTCACCTATTTCATCGTTGATATGGCCCAAATGCCAGTTGTCCACGAGGTGCGCGACCAGTTCATCCACCCCGAGCAACTGCCCGCGAGTACCGCCGTCGAGATTCGTCGGCTCGCCCGTGAAGAGTTTTTGCTGGAGGTCGAGGCCATCGCCGTGCTGGGGGGATAAGCGCGCTCTGGAACCCCTCCCCGTATCGAGGAGGGGTCTGATGTGTTGTCGGCAGGCCAAGCATCCAGGACGGCCTTGCATGGACCTTGGCGACGAGAGATTCTCCGTTCGGCTGTGGGCCGCGCGAGGCCTGATTTCCGGGTTCGGCGGACTTCATCAAACAGCGTGGAGCTCGAAGACACGTCGCCCTTCGGCCGCTGCCACCGGATCGCTGAGATCGACACCGTCAACGATACGGATGAACTGGACGCCGAACGGAAAGCTTCTCGCGAGAGGACCAAGGACGTCACGGAAGTACTCAACGCGCTCCGATGGATCCAATTCGGTCGCAGTTACATCTTCTGTCCGGCCGCGCACTGCGATGGTCGCGCGGCCAGCCGCGCGTAGGTTGCGCACCCATTGTGACTCGCCCCAAGGGGACCACACCCAACGCCTACCTTCTACCGCTATGACCGCCAATGGTGTGGTGCGAGGCAGGCCGCTCTTCCGGCCACGAATGGTAACGAGCCGATTAGGGCCAAGCGGCACGCCAGCTTCCATCAGGAACTTCAAGATGGCGCCGAAGAACAGAACCCGCCGTGGAACATGTAGCGTAGGCTCCGCCGCGACCTTCCGCATTTGATCGCTCATAATTGGATTGCTCATGAACGCAACTCCTTATTGCCGTGACTTCTTGCGCCAGTTCGTTACGGCGCTACACAGAAGACCCGCATGATGGCACAGACGTGACATGACACGTGCCAGGCGCCTATGACACTCGGAAGGTCTCGAATCCTCAACCAGCGACCGCGGTGAGATCCAGCTGGCCGAGCCGCTCTGGATCCGCGAGCACTTCGATCTCGACGATCCTCCCACCGTTGACCGTCAGGGCCAGGATCGCAAATGGACTCCCGTCGGGCGTCCAGGCAACGCCGCCCGGTATCCCATTCACCAGGATTCGCGTCGCCGTTTCCGTATACCGGCGGAAAGTCATCGCCTGCTCAGCGACGGCCCGCGCGCCGCGCACGAAGGAGTTCAGATTCGGACGCGCCATCCCGCCGTCGGAGCGTAGCACGATGTCTGGGTCGAGGACGGCGAGTAGCGCCTCGAAGTCGCCGCCACGCGCCGCGGCAAGGAAGGCGTTGGCAACAGTCCACTGGCCATCAAGAGCATCGTCGGGCGCAGGCGCGCCCTGGACCCGGCGACGAGCACGACTCGCCAGCTGCCTGGCCGCCGTCGGCGTCCGCTCGATGATCGGCGCGATCTCGTCGAACGAGACGGCGAAGATGTCGTGCAGCACGAAGGCAACCCGTTCGGTGGGCGTGAGAGAGTCGAGGACTACGAGCATTGCGAGCCCGACAGAATCACCCAGCAAGGCTTCCTGCTCAGGATTGACCCCCTCCGCCGGGCTCACGATGAAATCCGGGACGAGGGTATCCAGGGGCACTTCACGGCGCGTGGTGCGCGACCGCAACATGTTGAGACAG
The DNA here is from genome assembly GCA_036557205.1 of Ktedonobacterales bacterium. Taxonomy (GTDB): domain Bacteria; phylum Chloroflexota; class Ktedonobacteria; order Ktedonobacterales; family JADMIN01; genus DAHUXT01. The sequence continues at coordinate 10,465 of DATBIB010000165.1, forward strand.
ACTCGCCCGACGACCGTCGTCAACCAGGCCTGGAGGTTGTCAATCTCGCCCGCGTCGGTGCGGCTGAGGCGAAGCCACGCTTCCTGGACCGCGTCGTCCGCATCCGATAGGGAGCCGAGCATGCGATAGGCGACGCTGCGCAAGTGGGAGCGGTTTGCCTCGAAGCGCTCAGCCAGCCAGGCGTTCTCATCCATGTTCTCATCCCTTCCTTGGGTGGTGTCATCGATTGGGTCTCACTCCGAATGATAGGCGTGACAAGAGACAGTCGTGGAGACGTGCCAGTACGCCCTAGCGCCCACTGGCACGTAAGGGCAAGTCTGTAACACGTTCTACACCGCAGCCTGGGTTGAACGGCCATAGACGACGGTGGGGTCGGTCAGCACGTTGACGCAGGCGGGCTTGCCCGAGGCGAACGCGCGCTCGATAGCTGGGCGTATCTGGTCTGGCTCTGTCACCAGCTCGCCGTAGCCGCCGAACGCCTCCACCATCTTATCGTAGCGCGTGCCGGGCGCGAGGTCGGAGGCGGTGCTGTGACCGAGCATCGCCTTCTGCGGATGCTTGATCTGCGCCCACTGGCCGTCGTTGCCGATGACCGCGACTACTGGCAGATTGTGGCGCGCCATCGTCTCGAACTCCATGCCATTCAAGCCGAACGCGCCGTCGCCAAAGAGCACCGCAACCTGTTTGTCAGGTCGGGCGACCTTCGTTGCGATGGCGAACCCCGTCCCCGCACCGAGCGTGCCCATTGGGCCAGCGTCGAGCCAGTGACCCGGCTCCCAGGCGTTGATGACACGCGCGCCATAGCTGACGATATCGCCGCCATCGCCGATCACGTATGCATCGTGGTCGAGCGCATCGCGCAGGTCGCGGCAGAGCCGGAGCGGGTGAATCGGCGTGGAATCCGAGGCCATCAGCGCCTCCTCAGCCGCGCGCGCCTTCTCCTCCTTCTCTCCCAGCGTGCGCAGCCAGGATTTGGTCTTACCGCCCTTGCCGGATTTGCCAAGCGCCGCGCTCAGTTGCCCGAGCGTCGCCGCGACATTCCCCGCGATGCCCATATCGGCGCTGCGATTGACGCCAATCTCGCTTTCGAGCCGGTCCAGCCAGATGACCTTCGCCTCGGCAGGAATGAGCGGCGGCTGGCCGTAGTTCAGCCGGAAGTCCAGCTTCGTGCCGACCACCACCAGCAGATCAGCGTTGCTCAACGCGGCGCGGCGGGCAAAGGAGAAGAAGAGCGGATGGTCTGGCGGCAGGCTGCCCCGCCCGCTGCCGTTGAGGAAGACGGGAGCCTGAAGCTGCTCGGCCAGCGTGCGTAACGGCGTTGCGGCGTCATCCCACCAGACGGTCGTGCCCGCGAAGATGACCGGTCGCTCCGCCTTCGCCAGCAGCGCCGCCGCCTGTTCTACCAACGCTGGATCGCCCTGGGGATGGCCCTCAGTGCGATAGCCTGGGCTGGGGATGCGGCAGTCAGCCGTCTGGACGAAGTTGTTGAGGACATCCATCGGGCATTCGAGAAAGACCGGGCCGGGTCGTTCGGCGGTCGCCTCGCGGAACGCCATCGCGGTGTATTCGGCGAGCCGGTTCGTCTGCACGACGGTGCGCGCCCACTTGGTGATAGGCCGCACCAGCTCCACATGGCGCAGCTCCTGGAGCGCGCCCTGGTCCCAGTGGGCGACGGGGGCCGCGCCGCCAAACACGAGCACCGGGCTGCCCGCCAGATAGGCGTTGGCGATGCCGGTGATACCATCGGTGACGCCCGGCCCCGCCGTCAGCAGCGCGACGCCCGGCGTGCGCGTGACCTTCGCCCAGCCCTCGGCTGCGTGTACCGCGACCTGCTCGTGGCGCACATCCATCACGCGGATGCCCTCGCGGACGCAACCATCATAGATCGCGGCGATATGGCCGCCGCTGAGCGTAAAGACGACCTCGACGCCCTCCTGCTTGAGCATCTTCGCTATCAACAGCCCGCCGTGCAGCATCACCTCATCCATCGCCGTACTGCCTTCTTTCCGCCTATTTCGCCTTTCCTTCACACCCTTGACGCCAGCATACCACGGCTACGCGGGCGTGGGCACAGCGCTTGCGGAGCGGGTAAGATAGTGGCAGTGCGGCGGCGGATATCAGGGCAGGAGGCGCATGTGCTCGACGGTTTGAGGCAACGGGCGCGTCGGCTCAAGAGGGACGTCTACGCGCTGTACCTTGCATACCGGGATCCGCGCGTACCGTGGTATGCGCGGCTGTTCGCAGTGGGTGTCGTCGCCTATGCCGTCAGCCCGATTGACCTGATCCCTGACTTCATCCCAATTATTGGCTATCTGGATGACCTGATCCTCGTCCCGCTGGGCATCGTTCTGGCGCTGAAGATGATCCCGCCCGATGTGATGGCGGAGTGCCGGTTGCGCGCGGAGGAAACGGCGCGCGAGGGCAAACCGACCTACTGGATTGCGGTCGGCGGCATTGCCGGGGCATGGCTAGCGCTTGTCGTGCTGGCAACGGCTATCGTGCTCCGCATCCTGCGTCGCTGAACTCGACCATGTGCACGGGTGATATAAAGGGCCGTATGGTACAATTCCCATACTCAGGCGGTGAAAGGAGCGTTGGGTGATGACCATCTACGTAGAGTCCCGTGAGGGCAATCTATACGTTGGACAGAGCCGTGTCACTTTGCAGACGCTCATCGAAGCCTGGCAATCTGGGCGTACTCCTGAGCAACTGCACGATAGCTTCCCCACCGTGCCACTCGTCGCGATCTATGGCGCCATCACTTATTACCTGGAACACAAGGATGAGGCGGATGCTTTCTTCCGAGAAAGCGATGAGTTAGACGCTCAGCGTCAGCTTTCGGATGAATCGGCTCATGCTGAGTTCTATACGAACCTGCGTGAGCGCTTTGAACGGGCTCGCGCTCGCCTGGGAATCCAGGCGTCATGAGTGAGGAGCCGGACAAGGCGACACAAAGCCGGGCGCGATTTCTCGCGGATGAAAACTTCGACTTTGTCATTGTGCAAGGACTGCGCCTTCGGCAACCTCAGGTAGACATTCTGACCGCTCCCCAGGCAGGCATCCCTGGATTTCCTGATCCAGCCGTTCTCGCGTTTGCGGCACAGCAGGACCGAATCTTGATTACCCACGACAAGCGCACCATGCCAGACCACTTCGCGACGTTTCTCGCGGAAGGCAACCAGAGTCCCGGAATTATGCTTGTCTCACGCAAAGTGGTGATTGGTCAAGCAATCGAGGCGTTGCTACTTGTCTGGGAAGCCAGCAGCCATGAGGAATGGCGCAATCTGATAATGCGGCAGCCACTGTAGCTACTCACCCTACGCGCTGACGAGCACAATACCCACGAGGATCGCGCCGACGCCCGCCCACTGCCAGCGCGCCAGCCTTTCCCGCAGGAACACCCACGCCAGCAGCACCGTCACCGCGCTGAAGAGCGACGAGATAACCGAGACGACGGCGGTTAGCGAGACGGTAATGCCCATGTTGTAGGCGACGTTGGCGGCGGTATCGAGCAACGCGACGCCCAGCACCCATGGCCAGAACGCGCGCGCGGGCCGACGAATCACATACCATGGCGCACGCTCAGGCGAGCCATCTTTGAGCGCATGCCCGCGCAAGGGGTAGAGTAGCAGTCCCCCCAGCGCGACGAGCACGACCACGACCATGTCGGCAAGCTTGGCGATGAAGACCGTCGTCGTGCCGCCGAGCGCCGCCACCGGGAAGCGGAGCGCCCAGTAGCAGACGCCAAAGACCAGCATCGCACCAAGCGCCTCGACCAGCCCCGGCGCCAGCCGCCAGCGCCCAGCACGGACCGCCGCTTTCGGCTCATGCGTTTCGGCGTTGTCCGCGCTAGAGGCAGGCACGGTGCTGGCAACCGTCACCCCCACCACCGTCAGCACGATACCAACGAGTTGCAGCGGATTCGCCCGCTCGCCGCTTAGCAGCGAGAGCAGGGCCGTCAGTGCGGCAAAACTGGCGGCAATCGGCGAGACGAGCGAGAGCGTGCCGATGGCGAAGGCGCGATAGAGCAGCGCGGCGCCGCCCAGAATCGCCAGATTGATGACGATGGCCAGCGCCACCATCTCCAGCGTCGCATGGGCAAAGGAAATCAGCCCAAGCGGCAGATTGAGGGCGAGCATGCCCAGCGTCGCGATGATCTCCACGTAGAACAGCGTGAGGAACGTCCCGCCCGTTCGTGAGGAGCCGCGCGCGCAAAAATCGGCGACGCCCCAACAGAGCGCCGCCACCAGACCAAACGCAATACCAGCGCCAATATTCATAGACTGTCCACTTGATCTCGACTTCGCGGGTTAGAGGCGCTCGATGATCGTCGCCGTGCCCAGACCGCCGCCGCAACACATCGTCTGCAAGCCGTAGCGCGCGCCGCGCCGCTCCAGCTCATGCAACAGCGTCGTCATGAGCCGCGTGCCGGAACAACCGAGCGGATGGCCGAGCGCAATCGCGCCGCCGTTGACATTTACGCGCTCCATATCGGGATCAAGCTCGCGCTTCCACGCCAGCACCACCGGCGCGAACGCCTCGTTCACCTCAAAGAGATCAATCTCGTCCAGCTTCAGCCCCGCCTTCGCCAGCACCTGCTGAGTCGCCGGGATTGGCCCCGTCAGCATCATCACCGGGTCCACGCCCACCACCTTCTGCGCGACGATGCGCGCGCGCGGTCGCAGCCCCAACTCAGACGCCTTCTCCGGCGTCATCAGCAGCACCGCCGCTGCGCCGTCGCTAATCTGGCTGCTGTTGCCCGCGGTAATCACGCCATCGGGCTTGAACGAGGGCTGAAGCGCCGCCAGCTTCTCCAGCGTCGTATCGCGCCGGATGCCCTCGTCGCGCGTGAAGCTGGAGCCGTCGGCCAGCGAGACGGACATGATCTCACGGTCGAAGTAGCCGCCATCGGTTGCCGCCGCCGCCAGTTGATGGCTATGCAGGCTATAGGCGTCCAGCTCCTCGCGAGGGATTTCCCACTTCGCGGCGATCATCTCGGCGGAGATCCCCTGATGCGTCAGTGGATACATCTCCAGCAGCGACGGCGGGAACGGATGGCCGCCCGTGGCGGTCGATGAGCCGATGGGCAGGCGCGACATACTCTCGATGCCCGCGCCGATGGTGATGTCACAGACGCCCGCCGCGATCAGATTGGCGGCAAAGTGGATCGCCTGCTGGCCTGAGCCGCACTGGCGATCTACCGTTGTCGCGGGTACCTCGATGGGAAAGCCCGCCTGCAAGACCGCGTTGCGCGCGATGTTGATACTCTGCTCGCCGACCTGGCTGACGCAGCCCATCACCACATCTTCGACCAGCGCCGGATCAATCTTCGCCCGCTGCATCAGCTCCCGAAGCGCTATCGCCGCCAGCACCACCGGATGCACATCTTTGAGCGCGCCATTGCGCCGACCAATCGGCGTGCGCACCGCCTCGACAATCACGACCTCACGCATGGCTCCATCGCCTCCATTTCCGCCGCGAACGGCGCTCGATCACCACATCTCCTCGCCCCAGATCATCTCCATCTTACCAAAGTGAATCACGTCGCCGGGTTCGACACCGGACTGCTCCAGCGCGTCCAACACGCCCAGCTTGCGCAACTGCTTCTCCAGCCGCTCCATCCCCTCTTCGCTGTCGGGATTCGTCATCGCCGCCATCCGCTCGACCCGCTTGCCACGCACGCGGTAGCCGTCTGCCTCTGGGACAATGGTAAAGGCGTCCTCTGGCTCTGGACGCAGGACTGGCCCGCTCGCGGGCGTCAGCGCCGCCTCGGCGATCTTGCGCTCGGCGTCCTCCTGCCGCAGCTCGCGCAGCCGCTCGGCGGTGAGGTTCATCAACTCCTGCGTGCCGTCGTGCGTGGCGGATGAGATCGCCATCGCGGTCAGGCCAGCCTCCTCGGCCCGCTTGCGCACAATCTCCCAGCGCTCTTGCGCGTCGGGCAGGTCCATTTTGGTCAGCACGACAATCTGTGGCCGCTCCGCCAGATCGGCGCTATACTCGGCCAACTCGCGGTTGATCGCCTCGAACTCCTCCCATGGGTCCTTCCCATAACTGCCGCCGTCGATCAGATGCAGCAGCAGCCGGGTGCGCTCGACATGGCGCAGAAACTCATGCCCCAGGCCAACGCCCTGCGCCGCACCCTCGATCAAGCCGGGGATGTCGGCCAGCACGAAGCTGAAATCGTCTCCGCGCGTTGGGTCGCCGATGACAACCACGCCCAGATTGGGTATTAGCGTGGTGAAGGGATAGTCGGCGATACGCGGCGTCGCGGCGGTCACGACCGAGAGCAGCGTCGACTTGCCCGCGTTGGGATAGCCGACCAGGCCCACATCCGCGATCAGCTTGAGCTCGAGCAGCAATGTCGCTTCTTCGCCCGGCTCGCCCAACTGCGCCTCGCGCGGCGCCTGATTCGTCGCCGTCTTAAAGTGGACGTTGCCCAGCCCGCCACGCCCGCCACGCGCCACCATCACCACCTGATCCGGCTCGGTGAGATCGGCCACCAGTTCGCCGGTTTCCTCATCGCGCACGACGGTGCCAGCAGGAACCTTCAGATAGAGGTCCTGTCCTTTCGCGCCGTGCATCTGCTGGGCGCCGCCGGGCTTCCCAGCAGTGGCGCTGTGGTGGGGACGATAGTGGTAGTCCACCAGCGTATTCATGCCCGCATCTGTCTCCAGATAGACGCTACCGCCGCGGCCGCCATCGCCGCCGTCCGGCCCACCCTTCGGGGCAAATTTCTCGCGGCGGAAGTGTGCGGAGCCGTTGCCGCCAGCTCCCGCCTTCACATAGATTTTGGCGCGATCAAAGAATTGCATATGTCTGCCCCACTCCATACGTTGTTTCGGCTGCAAAGCGTAACCCGGTAAACGCAGTGCGGCGGGGCGACCGCCTCATAGTCACCCCGCCACGTATGCCGCCAGATCCATACCGGGTTTCCCGCTTCGAGAGATCACTGGTGGGCCCAGCAGGATTCGAACCTGCGACCAAGCGGTTATGAGCCGCCCGCTCTGCCGCTGAGCTATAGGCCCG
>DATBIB010000166.1:0-25889 GCA_036557205.1 Ktedonobacterales bacterium
GCTTCGCAGACCGGCCCAATGGCTGAGTATCCGCATTGAGGCACGCGGCGGCGTATGTTGCCGTGGTGCTGTCTGCCGAACCAGCTTTCGAACGACATCATCATCGCCCATGTCGCATTGCGTTCAGCTTTTGGCGATGGAACGTTCTTGCGGCTCGCTGCTCCGATTCATGAGTAGACCGATGTCGCCTTCGTCTGGGAGAGGGATATAGGTGGAGAGCCGTGGGTGGCGGTGCTTCAGATACGACCTCGGAGTCAGCCCTGAAAAGGCCCGAAACTCGTTACAAAGGTGCGCCTGATCGCTATAGCCGAAGCGGAGGGCAAGCTCATTCCATGCCACTGGACTGTCATCGTAGGCATACCGCGCGGCCATCAGGAAGCGGCGGAGGCATACGTACTCCTTGGGCGCCAGGCCGACCGACTCTCGGAACAGCGCGATGAACTGGCGATGACTGAAGTTCACCTGGTCGACGATCTCGGCGATTGAATAATCGCCGGTTCCAGATCGGAGCAGATGGAGAGCATACGCAACGGCTGGATGATACGTCAGGGGGCGGACAGCCTGTGCAAGCAGGAAGCGTTCTACAAGCTGAAACCGCTCATTCGCAGTCTGAAGCTCCAGCAACCGTTCGCGCAACTCCCTGGCTGGCGCTCCCCAGAGCGCATCGAGCGGCTCGTGCGCATTACGTAGCTCACTCATGGGCAGACGAAAGAATGGGTGACTGCCTCCCGGCTTGAACTGGACCCCAAGTCGCAACATGCGGCGTCCGGCATTGAGGAGATACCAGTCGGCCCCTGGTGCGCGGACCAGTGACTCACCAAATACTTGCTCGCAGCGGCTACCGCGCTGCGTGACGATGCGTTGCGGATCGCCCTCCAGCATGAGAATCAGCTGTGTGTTGCCCGACGGGAGCGCAACTTCGCGGGTGAAGGGCTGGTCGCATTCCTCCGTGAGCCAGAAACGCTCGACGAAGGAAGACAATGGCGGCTGAGGAATATAGGTAAGATACACGGCTCGTGCTCCCGTCTACAGCACGTCAATTTTTTCCAAGACAGGTTGCTCTGTGAGAGGCTAGTATACAGGCGGTTATAGCACATCGCTCGCGAACCGTTTACCGCTTAGTTGTGCTGCGTATCTGGAGGCCATAGATGTGCTGATGGTGTGGTTCCAGCCCACACGGTGAAAGGACGATTCTTGTGCAGGCACGACGATCTTCGCTCCTGGCGCTGGTTCTGGTGAGTCTCAGTGTCCTGACTCTGGCTGCCTGTGGCGGCTCCTCCGTGGTCGCATCCTCACCCACACCAACGCCGAGTCCGAGCGCGACGCCACTGGTCAATACCGTCTACACAAGTACAGACGGCGCATACTCCATGAAGATTCCCGCGACCTGGAAAACGGAGGCGCTGGATGTTCCTTCTACGACCGGCGCTGTGTCGATAATCAACGAAGCTAGCAAGGACGTGTTTATCATTGAGCCGTTCACGTTCCGCACTACGGCCACGACGCAGTCCATCTTGGGGTCTTCGATCAGCGACCCAGCATCGTTCAGCGGGTCAAAGGTAGATGATACCACCACGACGAAGACCTACCCATCCGGGAGTTGGATCGTCGCGACTGGATCAACGACAGTGGATGACACCGCGATGAGCGCACGGCTGTACAGGACGGAGCATGGTGATCGTACGGTTGCCCTCTTCGTCATGATGCCAACTGCCAACGCAACGGCGGATCAGGCCATCTATTTTGACCCGATGCTTGCGTCCTTCACATTCTTAAAGTGAGCCATATCCAGTAACGGCGCGCGAAAGAGCTAGCGGGCGAACCAGTTCTGGAACTGCATCATCAGTCCCATATCGCCCTGGATTTTGATCTTGCCGCCCATGAACGCGCTCACCGCATCCAGCGCGCCGCTGAGGATGTTCAGCCAGTCGTCCGAGTCCACCGCAATCGTGGCGTTGGGCGACTGCGCCGCGCCCTGCGCGTAGTCCATCGTGCCATCATGGATGTGCATGTTCCACGTGCCTGGCTCGCGCCCGCTGAAGTCGAACTGCAGCGTCTTATCCAGTCCGGCCGCGCGGTCGGGTTGAAACGCTGCCTGGAGGGCGGGGAAGGAGTCGGCGATACTGGTGGGCTGGTCGGCCATGGGTTGCTCCTCTGCTGCTCTGTGCGAGAATCACTCGCTCAACGGCGTCTTAGTCGCATGACGCCATCTGCCGCCAGCATAGCACAGACCTCTCGCCCGCTGCCATGTAGCTGGCTGCAAGAGTGAACCCGCGCGACGCAAGGTTCGCTTCTGTGGTTATGATGCGTCGTCGGGCAAGATCTGCTCTTTTCTGGCCAGCTTCGCGGTCTCCTGCTTGTTCAACTCAATTGACGCTTTGAGATACCCTACTAGAAACTCCAGTTGCTCGGTCGTATAGGTCTCATACAACCGGTTAAAGGCCTCGCCCATTGAGAGGTACACATTCTCGCCGGAAGCGAGGGCCTCCAGGTTGGGGATGACGATGACTTTGCGCCGGTCGTTAGGGTCTGGCGCGCGCTTCACGAAATCGCGGCGCTCGAGCCGGTCGATCAGACTCGTGACCGCTCCACTGGTGAGGCTCAGCCGTTTGGCGATCTGGCCCGCCGTCATCGGGCCTTCCTGCATCAGCGCGCCGAGCGCCTTCATGTCGGTGATGCCCAGGCCATACTTCGCCGCCGCGGCCTGGTGAAAGAGAGCCGTCTCGGTGCTGGACGTCTCGCCCAGAACCTGCAACTGAGCAAATAGCTCCGCTCTATGCCTGAGTTCCTGGTCCCCATCGTCGCCTGGAGAAAAACTTGCCATGTGTTACCCCTTGACAAATTAAACCTTTATTATTAAGATAATTGATGAATAAGATAGTCGCATGTAAAGACAGTTGACCGTAAAGATAGTATAGCCCGCATCGGTCGGCTGTGCAAGAAAGGATACCCGCGCATGGCAACCAAAACCGGCGTCAGCAACCACTCGGTCGAATCCGAGCACGAGCAGCAGTATGCCACGGACTTCGTCACCGCTCCCGATGGTGTTCACATCGGCTACCGTCAGCTTGGCCACGGGCCAGGCGTTGTGCTGCTCCATGGCGCGATGGAGTCGGCGGCCAGCCACATGCAGCTCGCCATCGCGTTGGCCGACGCCTTCACCGTCTACGTGCCCGACCGGCGCGGACGTGGCCTCAGCGGCCCTTACAGCAAAGAGTACTCCGTCCAAAGCGACGTCGCCGATATGGACGCGCTTCTCACCAAGACAGGCGCACACAATGTCTTCGGCGTCAGCGCGGGAGCCGACATCTGGCTTGAGGCGGCGCTCTCGCTGCCCGCGATTCAGAAGGCCGCGCTCTACGAACCGGCGCTCTTTAACGATGCCTCGGAGCCACGGGCTTTCCTGACGCGCTTCGACCGCGAGATGGCCCAGGGCAAGCTTGCCGCGGCGATGGTCACGGCGATGAAAGGCGCGCAGATGGGGCCGCCGATCTTCAATGCCATGCCTCGCTGGCTGCTGGAATCGCTTACCGGCAGCGCGATGAAGGGCGAGGCCAAGAAGGCACAGCCTGGCGATATTACGATGGCGACGCTCGCCCCAACGCTGCATTACGACTTCGCGCTGGTCACCGCCCTGAGCGGTCACTTCCAGGACTTCAGGCAGGTGCGCGCCGAGGTGTTGCTGCTGGGCGGGAGCAAGAGTCCTGCATACCTGAAGAATGCCCTGACCACGCTGGAGAAGGTCTTGCCCCATGTTGCCGGGCGTATCGAATTCCCCGGGCTCGACCACGGTGGATCGAGCGATCCCAGCAACACCAACCGCAATGGCAATCCTGAACTGGTCGCGCAGGCATTGCGGCGGTTCTTCGCCGAGCCATAAGCGTGCTGCTAGGTGAGGTGTCCCACGAACTCGGCGATGCCGTTGAGGATGAACTGGAGCGCCACCGCCGCCAGCAGCATCCCCAGCACGCGTGAGAGCACCAGGATGCCGGTCGTGCCGATGCGCTTCTGAATCTGCGCGCAGAGCAGCATCGTGAAAAGCGATGCCGCCAGGGTGATGAGCGCGGCGAGGCCGACGAGCGAGAGTTGAATGGGATCGCTCCCGGCGTTGCTGACCAGCAGGATGATCGTGGTGATCGTACCGGGTCCGGCGATCATGGGGATGGCCAGCGGAAAGACGGAAACATCCTCGCGGGTGAGCGCCTCGCGCGCCTCACGCCGGGTCTCGCGCGCGCCGGAGGGGCGGCCAAAGAGCATGTCGAAGGCGACGACGAAAAGCAGCGCGCCGCCCGCGATGCTGAATGCTTCGGAGGTGACGCCAAGCGAGGTGAAGATGAGCTGGCCAAACGCGCCGAAGACCGCGATCACGATGCCCGCGATGATCGTCGCGCGGATAATGACCAGCGTGCGTTCGTGCGGTAGCATGCCGACGGTCAGCGCCAGAACGACGGGTACAAGCCCCACCGGATCGACAATTGTGAAGAGCGCAACCAGCGCCTTGATAAAGAAATTCAGCATGGTGCTGATTCTATCATGCAGTGCTGTCTACGTTGCCGATGAGGATGGTCCCTGCGCCGCCACGAACGCCGCCAATTGCGCCGCCGCCTCATCCAGCGCGGGCAGCGCCAACTGCGTTGTTCCTGATGCGCCATCGGCGGCCAGATCATCCGCCTGCTCCAGCAGCCCATTTAGGATAGCCTCCTGGTCGGCGGGCGCGGCGGCCGCGGGAGCGTAGAGCATGCTGGTGGCCAGTCGCAGGCGCAGAGCCTCGGAAGCTTCGCCAAAGTCGCTGGCGGGCAGTGTGGCGATAGCCCACGCTTCTAACAGATGATCTGCCAGGTCGGTGGAGGTCGTCACGCCCCGCGCGGCAAGTTGATCGCGCCATGGGGCAAAGTCGGGGTAGAGGTAGAACGCACCGGATGGTTGGGGGCAGCGCACGCCTGCTGTCACCAGGGCCGAGCGTAGCCGTGCCGCCGCATGCGCATGAATCCGCGCCGAACGGCGAACGAAGCACTCCATCACGTCGTCAAAGGCAAATGCGACGATGGCCGCCTGCTGGATCGGCGTTGCCGCCGACGACCAGATCTCTCCGGCGAGTGAGCGCACCGCCGCGACCAGGTTCTCGCCAGCAGCCGTTGTTGGCAGCGCTGCGTATCCCAGTCGCCAGCCGCCCGCCGAGAACGCCTTCGACATGCCGCCGGTCACGATGGTTCCCTCAGGATAGAACCGCGCGGGCGAGACATGCGCACGCCAGCCGTGCGCCAGTTCGGCGTATACCTCATCGCTGAGGATGGTAACGCCCTCACCGCGCGCCCAGAGCGCACTCTGTTCGGCGTCGGCTGCGGTGAACATGCCACCGGTGGGATTGCTCGGCGAGTTGACGACCAGCAGCCGGGGATCGCCGCCCGACTCACGCGCCGCCCGCAAGGCCGTATCCAGCGCTTCGCGGGTCAGTCGGTGATAATCGGCAAGGTCAGTCGCTACTGGAAAGACACGCTTGCCTGCCAGCCGTGCCTGTGGCGCGTAACTCACCCATGATGGCGTCGGCAGCAGCACATCTCCCGCGAGCGCGCGCATGAGCGCATAGAGCACGGCTTTACTGCCAGGGCCGACGATAACCGTCGCCGGGCTGGTGGTCAGGCCGCGGGTGCGTGCCAGGTATGCGGCGATGGCGGTGCGCAGACCTGGCAGGCCGAGCACAGGCGCGTACTCGGTGCGAGTGGCGGCGCGCGCAAGCTCCTCACGCAGAGGTGTCGGCAGCGGGAAAGGCGCCTCGCCAAAGCCCAGATGAATCGTCCGCTGGCCAGCGGCGCGACGCGCGGCAACCGCCTCATTCATCCGCAGCGTCGCCGAGACCGAAGTGCCTGCCGCGGCGCTATTGAGGCCGAGTGGGCCAGCTATCGTTCCCTGCGTTCGCTGATGAGCCTGCCGAATGGCCATAGTGCCCTCTCCTGTATCTCGTGTCTACTGGTTTCGCTAGCGTCTCTTCTGTCTCTCCATACGCGACCAGTGTACACCGTTCACGCGAACCGCGCGCGACAACCCGCATCACACAGCATTTTTGCTGATGTTGCTATGACGCATATTCTGAAGCCCCAACTCGTCTGTGAGATTTGCACAGGACAATGCGTAATACTCTGTAAACCCCCGTGCTATCGCGGTCGCGTCGCCGATAAGGGTGCTGTCAGCTATTGACAGATAAGGTATCGTTATCACACAGATCCATCCCTTATAATGATGGCGGCGGACTCTGCGGTTGTTACCCATTGGAGGAGCAGAAGGCGTATGCACCACTCCGGCGTGAAGAAACTAGTGACGCGCGGCATCTTCGTCGCGGTCGCGCTCTCGTCCCTGGGCCTGGCGGCCTGTGGCAGTAGCGGCGGCAGCAGCGGCAACAAAGCCCTCAAGATCGGTACCGAATTCCCGGTCTCGGGCACCGATGCCGCAGTAACTCTGCCTGCACAGTATGGTGTTGACCTGGCCGTGCAGCAGAACAAAGACCTCGGCAACGGCTATACCCTCGATGTCGTCCATAAGAACGACGAAGGCACCAGCGGCGCTGATCCCTCGATTGGCGCGGCCAACATCCAGCAGCTGATCGCCGACTCCTCGGTGGTCGCGGCGGTCGGTCCGTTCAACAGCGGCGTCGCCAAGCAAGAAATTCCGATTGTCAACAAGAACACCTTCACGCTTATCAGTCCGACGAACACCAACCCTGGTCTGACCAAGGAAGAGTTCGCCGAGGCCAACGGCATCAACTTCGCCCTGCTGCACCCGGCAGGCAAGCCCGAGTCCTACTTCCGCATCTGCGGCACCGATGACGTGCAGGGCAAGGTGGACGCCGATATCGCGCTCGCCGCGCCAGTCAGCGCGACCAGCGCCTACGTCGTCGATGACAACACCACCTATGGCAAGGGGCTGGCGAAGGTCTTCACGACCGAGTTCACCAGCAAGGGTGGCACGATCGTGGGCAGCACCTCGATCACCCCGGACCAGGTGAGTAACCTCCCGCAGCTCGCGACGACCATCGTTAGCAAGAATCCTACGGTCGTCTTCTACGGCGGTGTCACCTCGGGTGGCGGCGGCGCGCTGAAGAAGGACCTGGTGGAGAAGGGCGGCAACATGCCGATGGTCGGTGGTGATGGCATCGCCGACGACCCTGCCTGGTTGACGACGGCAGGCTCGGCAGCAGTCAACACCTATGGCACAGTCGCGGCCCCCGACATCTCGGGCCTGACCTCGGCGACGGCGCAGGCGTTCATCACGGCGTACAAGGCGGCGTTCCCGGGCAAAGACCTGCTGCCCTATAGCGCCTCGGCGTATGATGCGGCGATGATCGAGATCACGGCGATCAAGAACCTGATTAAGGCAGGCAAAGACGTGACGCGCGCCAATGTGCGTGACGAGGTGGCTGGCATCTCCTATGATGGTGTCACCGGTCACATCGCCTTCGACGCCAACGGCGACAACTCTGGCCAGAAGGTCTTCAGTGTCTACGGCGTCGGAACCGATGGCAAGTGGGCCTTCACGCAGCTGGTCAACGCCTCCTAAACCTTCCGGCGGTTGCAAGTTGCGAAGATAACTCGACGGAGCAGGCTTCATTTGAGGCCTGCTCCGTGCTATACTCGCCATACATTCGCCAATGCTGAATCGCGGTGTCCCCGGAAGGAGGCAGGTCATGCACATGCTGACGATGGCCGATACTACTGGAATCGGTATCTTCTTTCAGCAGATTGAGAACGGCGTTACTCTCGGAGCTATGTATGCGCTCGTGGCGCTCGGATATACTCTGGTATACGGCATCATCGAGCTGATCAACTTCGCCCACGGCGACGTCTTCATGTGGAGTACGTTGGTCACGCTGGTGGTGGTTCAGGCGCTGGGCATCACGGGCGCGCTGAGCGGGCTGGCGTTGATTGGTGTGTTACTCATGCTCATCGTTATCGGCGTTGTCGTCTCTGCTGGTCTGAATGTCGGTATCGAGCGTCTCGCCTATAAGCCATTGAGGCGCGCGCCCCGCCTGGCGCCGCTCATTGCCGCCATTGGCGCATCGTTCATTCTGGAAAACGCCGCCCAGCTCTGGCGCGGCAGTTCGTTCGTCGCCTTCCCCGCGATCTTTCCCTCGGGGGGAATCACCATTGGCACAGTCAACATCAACTACCTGGATATCTTCATTGTGGTGCTGGCGGTTGGGCTGATGGTTGGGCTGGACCGGGTTATCCGTCTGACACGCCTGGGCAAGGCCATGCGCGCAACGGCGCAGGATCCAGAGGCGGCGTCTCTGATGGGCGTGAATATCGACCGCACCATCGTCTATACCTTCCTCATCGGCGGAGCACTGGCGGGCGCGACTGGCGTGTTCTATAACCTCTATATCGGCCAGGTCTGGTTCCTGACGGGCTTTCAACTTGGTCTGATTGCCTTCACCGCGGCAGTACTCGGCGGCATCGGCAACGTCAACGGCGCAGTGCTTGGCGGTTTTCTGATCGGGATTATCAACTCCCTCGCCATTCAATACATTCCATCAGGCTTCCAGTGGAGCAACGCGATTGTCTTTGCCATCCTCGTCCTGATTCTGGTCTTCCGGCCTTCTGGATTACTGGGTCAGCGCGTCCCGGACAAAGTATAGGAGGCTGCGCGCATGTCTCTTCCAACTTCAGGGCAGCGTCAGTCATGGCGCGCGGCTGCGCAAACGCAGATTAGCTCGACACTGGACAACACGAAGATTGGTCAGAAGCCCCTGCGCTGGTATCTCAGCGGCTGGCGAATGGGCATCTTCTGGCTGGTGATCGCGGCGCTGGTGCCGTGGGTGCTGGATACCAGTCTTCAGGTGACCGCGATCACGGTCTCCATCTATGTCATGCTGGCGCTCGGCCTCAACATCGTTGTCGGCTACGCGGGCCTGCTCGACCTCGGTTACGTCGCCTTCTATGTGATTGGCGCCTATACCATGGCTGCTGGCTCGTTCGGGTTCATTCAGCTGGCCAATGGCGACACGAAGGCGGTCCCATCGTTTCCCTTCTGGATATTGTTGCCAGCGGGCGCAATCCTGGCCGGATTTTTCGGGGTGCTCCTGGGCGCGCCGACATTGCGACTGCGCGGCGACTATCTGGCTATCGTCACGCTCGGCTTCGGAGAAATCGTGCCAATCGTCTTCAACAATGTGCCATACTTCTTCGGCCCAGTCGGCATCAGCGCCCAGCCGCCGAATGACATTGGGCCGATCACGTTTAGCGATCCATCCTTCCCGGCGCCGTTCTACTACCTGGCGCTTCTGATTGTCGTGCTGATCATTCTGGCGGTGCTCTCGCTCCGCAGCTCAAGCCTGGGTCGTGCCTGGGTCGCCATCCGCGAAGATGAGACGGCGGCGGCGTCTTCTGGCGTCAACCTGGTGCGCACCAAGCTGCTGGCCTTCGGCCTCGGCGCGACGGTGGGTGGCATCGGCGGCGTGATGAATGCGGCATTCACGACCTCCATCACCCCGAAGGACTTCAGTTTCAACATCTCCATCACCATCCTGATTATGGTGGTGCTGGGCGGGTTGGGCAGCGTCCCCGGCGTGATTCTGGGCGCGATTCTGCTGCGGTTCTTCGATGTTTATCTGCTCGGCCAGATCAACGATGCGGTTCATAACAGCATCCTGGTCGCGGGCAACGGCGCGCCGCTCCACTTCCTGGCGGGCGTCGACTTCAACACGTCGAAGTACCTCATCTACGGCCTGATTCTGGTGGCAATGATTCTCCTGAGGCCACAGGGACTGATCCCCGACAAGCGCCGTACGCGCGAGCTGCATGGCGTCGGCGCCGCGCCCGAATCGCTCTCCGTGGTGGGCATCGTCGCGGAGGAAGAGGCTGGCGTAGCCGTCAGCGGTGAGGGATCCGAAGACGAGACCGCTTTTTCCGGCGCTGGCTCCGATGCGCAGGGACGGGAGGACTGACCTATGGCACAGCAAATGCCCGTTCAGACGGGGCAACCAGCAACATCAGGAAATCCACTGCTCTCTATACAGAGCCTGACGATCCGCTTCGGCGGGCTGACAGCCGTGGACAATGTGAATATCGACGTGATGCCAGGCCAGATCTACAGCATCATTGGCCCAAATGGCGCGGGAAAGACCACCGTCTTCAACGCCATTACCGGCATCTACAAACCAACGGCGGGCCGGATTCTCCTCGATGGGCAGAGTATTGCCGGGCTAACACCCGACCGCGTGCTGGGTCGTGGCATCGCCCGGACGTTCCAAAACATTCGCCTCTTCAACAACATGTCTGTGCTGGAGAATGTGCTGGTCGGCCAGCATGTCAAGTTCCCCCATGATCTGGCCTCGCTCACGTTCAAGCTCCCTAACTATCGCCGGGCTGAGCACCGGGCGAACGAGCGGGTGAATGAGCTGCTGGGCTTCTTCGGGCCGTCGCTGGTGGCGCGCCAGAATGAGCTGGCCTCCAGCCTCTCATATGCTGAGCGCCGACGTGTCGAGATTTCGCGCGCGCTGGGTTCCTCGCCCAGGATGCTTTTGCTGGATGAGCCAACCGCGGGCATGAACGACGCGGAGACCGCCGAGGCAATTCGCTATATCCAGCGTCTGCGTTCCGAGTTTGGGCTGACCATTCTGCTGATCGAACACAAACTTCAGGTGACGATGGGCATCTCGGATCGCATTGCGGTGCTGGACTATGGCAGAAAGATTGCCGAGGGGACACCCGCGGAAGTCCAGCAGGATGAGCGCGTGATCGAGGCGTATCTGGGGCGAAAGGCGAAGGTGGAGTAGCAATGTTGGAATTACAGGGCGTTGACACCTTTTACGGCCCAAGCCAGGTATTGAACGATGTCTCATTGCAGGTCAACCAGGGAGAGATTGTCTGCCTGCTGGGGGCCAACGCCGCTGGCAAGACCACGACGATGAAGACGATCTTCGGCATCGTTCGTCCGCGACGTGGCGTCGTCGTCTTCGAGGGCCAGCAAATCAGCGGCGCCAACACCGACAGTATTATTGGCAAGGGACTGGCGCTCGTGCCGGAGGGACGGCGTGTCTTCTCGCGCATGTCCGTCCACGAGAATCTGGAGATGGGCGCCTATATGCGCAACAACCGGTCGGAGCTCCAAAGCGACATCGAGCGCGTCTATACGCTCTTTCCCCGGCTGAAAGAGCGAGACAAACAGATTAGCGGCACGATGTCTGGGGGCGAGCAGCAGATGCTCGCGATTGGGCGAGCGCTGATGTCGCGCCCGCGGCTGATGTGTATGGACGAGCCTTCGATGGGCCTCTCGCCGATTCTGGTGCAGACCGTCTTCGACACGATCCAGGAGATTCGCAAGACTGGCGTGACTATTTTCGTCGTCGAGCAGAACGCCTTCATGGCCCTCAACGTCGCCGACCGTGGCTATGTGCTGCAACAGGGGCGTATCGTGTTGAGCGATACCTCCCAGAACCTGCTCAACAATGACTTGGTGCGTCGCGCCTATCTTGGCGGCTAGAGAAACCTCACCCCTGACCTCACCCCCTGTCCCCCTCTCCCACAGGGAGAGGGGAAGTCCGAATGGTTGCTCTATGCGGATTGTGTTCTTCGGCGATAGCCTGACGGAGGGCGTGGATGGCGCGTCGTACCTGCGCGCGCTGGTCGCAATGGTCGCCAGCGACCCACTGTCTGGCGGCTTCACGCTGATGAATGCGGGCCGGGGTGGCGATACTGTGCTCCATCTGATCCGCCGCGTGGCGTGCGATGTCGTTCCCCACGCGCCCGACTGGGTGGTGATCTTCGTCGGCGTCAACGACTGCCGGACCTGGTATGTGCGGCGGACGTTTCCCACGCGCGCGAATCTTGGCTCAGTCTATTACTTTCTCCGGCGCAAAGGTCTCTGGCGCGCGGTCACGCCCCGGCGCTACGGCGACGGACTGCGGACACTGGTAGATATGCTACAGGCGCAGACCTCCGCGCACATTGCGGTGTGCACTCCCGCGACGGCCAGCGAGGCGCTGGATGCGCGCGCCGAGCGCATGCTGGACTGCTACGCGACGCAGGTACGCGAGGTGGCGCGCGAACGAGACTGCGCGCTGATCGACATACGCGCGGCGTTTCAGGCGGCCGCGGCGGATCGACTTCGCGCTGATGCAGCGCCTACAGGCTACCAGCTCACCTGTGACGGCGTGCATCTCAGCGATGCGGGCGCGGACCTGGTCGCGGGCATCTTCCGCGACTGGCTGCTCACGCTTTGATGCAGGTATAGGCCGAGTGGACCCGCGAGGCGCCGTGATTGATGCTTTGGATCGCGAACCCCGCGTGCTCGATCATGGGTTCGAGCAGCCAGCTAAACGTGCTGTACTCCTCGCGGAGATGCGTCTCTAACTCGGCGCGCGTCCAGCCCTGTTCTGGGTGTTCAGGCGCGCTGGCTAGCCACGTCTCGACGACAGACTCCGCCTCGTGTGGCTCGAAGGAAAAGATGAGATCGCGGAGGTAGAGTACGCCGCCAGTCTTCAGCATTGCGGCAATGCGCGTGAGGGCAACCGCTTTCCAAAAGTCGGGAAGATGATGCAGCGCATGGCGGGAGTAGACGAAGTTGGCGGGTGCGCCCTGGTGTTCATAGGAGAGGAAGCCACGTTGCACGCACTCGATGTTTTCAATACCTGACTGTGCGGCATTCTGGCGCAGGCGCGCGAGCATCACAGGCGAGACGTCCACCGCGATGAGACGGCGACAGAGCGGCGCGGCGGCCAGTGCGAATGTGCCGGTCCCAGCGCCGAGGTCAACCAGCGTGTGCGTCTCATTCAGGCCAAGATCGCGCAGTACGTGCAGGTCGTCGGCGGGGTCTGTTCCCGCCTTGCGGTCGTATCCCGGCACATAACTGGGATCGAGATGCTCGCTGCCCGCGTGGGCGAGCTCGTCGAGAAACCAGGATGGTGTAGTCATAGCCTGTAACCATACCTCCTTGCATGTAGAGAAGCTTCACATTGGCCTCCCGGGATGGTGTAGGATCACTCCTCTTTCAGGAATTCCAGCACGGCCTGGGCCGCCTTCTCGCCGCTGGTGATCGCGCCCTGGATGCTGCTCGATTCGGTGTACTCGCCCGTGAGAAACAGCCCCTTCGTCGGCAGCGTATTGCCGGGGAGCGTCGCGAAGATGCCCGGCGTTTGCTTGAACTGGCTGAAGCGAATACGGAAGAAGCCCACCTGGCGCATGGTCGCGAGATCCTTGCCGGGGAACCACGAGGCCAGTTCTTCGCGGCAGCGTTTCCCTACCTCTTCATCGCTCATGTCCGGGTCGCCCAGAACCGTCACCGAGAGCAGATGCTGCCCCTTGGGGCCGTAGGCTGGCGAGACATTGGTAAGCTGGATGGCGTGACTGACGAATGCGTCGGGATTGGCGTTCAACAGCAGCCGCGGCCCGTTGTAGAGGCTCTGCGTGGTGGCGAAATAGACGCAGACACATGACCTGCCCTCGATCTTTTCGTCGCCCCCGGTCAGCCGCGCCGCGTTCGGCAGGTCAGTTGCCAGCACAACGGCTTCGCCCTGCATCTCTTCGCCGCCGGTCAGCGTCACGCCCACAGCGCGATCATCCGCCTCGACGATGCCCTCGACACGGGTTTCCATCCGCAGCGCGTTCGTCGGGAGCTTCGCCGCCAACTGCGCGGCAATCTCGCCCATGCCGCCTTCGGGAATGACCAGCCTGCCGCTAGAGAGCATCTTAACCGCAAAGAACATCATGCGGGCGCTGGTTTCGAGCGCGCGGTCGTAGAAAATGCTGCCGAAGAGCGGGCGCGCTATGTTCGCGATGAAGCCGTCTTCGGTGAAGTGGCGGCGAAGCAACTCGTCGTGGATGGAAGAATCGCCGGACTTCAGGCCGCGCAACTTGCCGTGGAAGATCGTATCGAGCGAGCGACGACGCGCAGAGCGGCGCAGGCGCCCCATGCGGAGCCGGTCGCCGAAGGTCAGCAAGGGATTGGAGAAGCCCAGGCCAGGGATGGAGAAGCGAGCGCCGATCTGATGCCATTTGCCATCACGTATCAGGACGATACGCGGGGCGACGGGACGCGGGCGAAGCGCTTTGAGATCAAGGTGGCGCTGAACGGCGGGATAGGCAGTCGAGAGTACCTGAAAGCCACGATCCAGCAGAAAGCCATCCGCACTGGCATCGGTTCGGACGCGCCCGCCGATGCGATCCGACGCTTCGAGGATGCGCACATCATGTCCCGCCTCGAGCAGCGTCTTTGCGCATGTAAGCCCGGACAGCCCCGAGCCAACCACCAGGATCATCTTGCCCCCAATTCAACTATACAGTCTTCGACACGCTCATCCCAGGCGTGCTATGGATGCTGTGAGTGCTATGACTGATTGCCGTTGCGCCCAGGCTCCGAGGGCCAGCGTGAGTCGGTCGCCTCATCCAGCAAGGGCGCGCCACAGATCGCGCAATGCTCCAGGCCAGGGATATTGAGTGCGCCGCATGCCGCGCAGGGATAACCTGTCTCGATGACGATACCTGATATGCCAGGCATGGTCGGCGAGATGGCTTCGGATGGCGTCCCGTCGGGCGTCGTCGGCGCGTCGTATGGGTTGAGCGGGGACGGCACGTGGCTTCCGCACGCGCCACAAAACTGTGCTCCCTCGGCAAGAGGCGAGCCGCAGACAGGGCACAATCCCCTCTGGACATCAGGCCGGTCGTTCATGACGCATCCCTTTCGCGATGCCTACGCTCATGTCATCCACTACAATCCCGTCTCATCACCACAATGGATTAATCACCAGTCCTGTAATCAACTTCGGGTAGAAATACGTGGACTTCTGCGGCATGCGATCACCCGCGCGCGCCACATCGCGAATCGCCGCCGGAGGTGTCGCGTTGAGCAGCGCCGCCAGTTGCGCGCCATCGCTGCCCGCACGCACCGCCTCCGTTGCCGCCTCGGCGTCGCGGGTGTAGCTGACATGCTCGCCGGCCCGTACCGCCGCTGGGGTCACGCCGAGCGCGGCATCGAGCACGAGCGCATGGAGCACCGCGACATCCAGACTGCGCCAGGCGTCCGACATGCCCACATCTTCGCCTCGAACTTCGCGCATTGCCGCGGCGCCAGCATCGGTCATCCTGATGAGGCGCGCGCCATCTGGCCGCACCAGCACAACGGCCGTGTCAGCTTCGCCTGCCGCCACCAGCGCCCGCATCCAGTCGGCGCTCTCGCCCGTAAGTGGCTCGCTGGTGAAGCGCGCCGCCAGCGTCTCATCCAGCGCCGCGAGTCGGGCGGCGTCGAGATCGCGCAGAATGCGATGGGTTGGCAGCACGACCAGTCCGGGATCGTTCAGCGCGGAGAGACCCATCAGCGTGAAGTTGACCGCGTCATCTGCATCAATGTCGTGTCGGAGCGCGCGAACCTCGTCGCGATAGGTAAGCGCCGTTTCGTAGCGGTGGTGGCCATCGGCGATATAGAGCTGGCGGTCGGCGAAAAACGCCGCAACCTGCGCGGCGAGGACGTCATCCTGGGCTATCCAGAGGCGATGCTCCTCGCCCGCGTCATCGCTGAAGGCGGCCAGCGGCGGCTGCGTTTGCGCGGCGCCCAGGAGGCTTGCCAGCTCGCCCGCCGGATCGTCGTAGAGCGACATGATGGGGCTGAGCGTGGCGGCGCAGGCGCGGGTCAGTTTGAGGCGGTCGTCCTTGGGCTTGGTCATGGTGCGCTCGTGCGGCAGAATTACCCCAGCGTCCCACGGCTCCAGAGCTACCCGCGCCAGCAGGCTGGTGCGCGCGTAGCTCTGGCCACCGCTGGTGAACCGCTGCTCATAGAGGTAGAACGACGGCTCATCCTGCTTCATCACTCCCCCGCGCCGCCACTCGGCGAAGGCAGCCGCCGCGCGTGTATAGCGGTTGTCGAGGTCGTCGTCGCCTGGCTCGTCGCCGCCTAGTTCCAGGCGGATGATGTTGTGCGGGTCGCGTTCATAGAAGCGTGCCTGCGCCTCCGGTGAAATGACATCGTAGGGTGGAGTGACGAGCGCGGCGAGATGGGCCTCGTCGGCGTAGCGTATTCCTGGTAGCGGCCTCACGTCGGCCATGAGCGTCTCCTGTGTATGCAAGCGCGACGGCGCCGTCCATATTGACGAGCGCCCATCGCGGACCGTGTTTTTCCAACTGCCCTCAGTATAGCAGCCTGCGCCATCCTTGTGTGACTACCGTCCGGTCGCTCCTACTGATTCCCCCCTCTCCCACGGGGAGAGAGGGTTAGGGGGTGAGGTTGGGATGAGATTCATCGCAGGTGGGCCACATAGAGGACTGCCAGATACTGCTTGGCGATTTCGCCGCCATATTCACCGTCAATCATGCGGGCGATGCCTTCGTAGAGCCGCTGACGACGGTCGGCTGGCAGCGCCAGGTGATTGGAGTACGTTGCCAGCTGGTTCACATAGTCCACTGCATTATAATGGCCAACCCAGGAGTAGCGGCGGATTGTGAAATCGCCAAACAGCCCGGTGGCGGCGAGGGTGGCGCTCTCGTCGGGCAGCTCATCGGCGCTGGGCAGCCCCTTCCAATCTTCCGTGAACAACTCAGACGCGTGCTCGCGATAGATCGGCTGTATCCGGTCGAAGAAGCCGCCATCCACCGCGCCCGCGATGTGCTTATTCCAGAAGAGGGCGACGGCTCCCTGTGAGCGCAGTACGCGCGCCAGCTTGGGATAGCTTTCGGACGCAACCCAGTGGAAGGCCGTGGCCGAGACAATTAGGTCGTATGCCGCCTCAGGCAGTGGCGCCGTCTCAAACGCGCCCACGCGCACCTCGACATCAGGATAGGCGGCTAGATTGCGGCGCGCTATCGCGGCAAGCTCCGCGCCTAACTCGACGCAGGTGATGCGATAGCCGCGTTGGGCAAGTGGGAGTGTCGCCTGGCCGGTGCCACAGCCAATTTCGAGTATATCGCCGCCATCGGGCACGCCCGACAATGCGCGGATATCGTCGTATAGCTCCGCGGGATAGCCGGGACGCACGGCGTCATAGAGCGCCGCCACGTCATCAAACATTGCACGTAGTTGGCGCGTGGAATCATCATGCCTGTCGTCACTGGCCACGAAGCACCCCTCTCTTTCACGACATTTTCTTATAGCCATGGACTATGCGCTCACGATTCCGCTTCATCACCGGGCAGCGGCGGTGGACGCAACGGCACAGGCGACGACTGGATGATCGAGGTCGTTGTCGAACCGTAGATGAGGAAGCAATCGAGAATGCGGTCCAACTGATCCATCGCAGGAATATGCACCTTCAGCAGAAAGCAGTCCTCGCCGGTAATGCGGTGGCACTCGATCACCTCTGGGATGCTGCGCGCCAGCTCGGCGATCTGTGGCAGTTGCCCGGCGTGCGGTCGGATGCGGATGTAGGCGGCAATCGGCAGTCCCAGGGGGACTGGATTGATGGCGAGCGCATAGCCGCTGATGATGCCGGTCTCCTCCATCCGCCGCACGCGCTCGGTCACGGCGGGCGACGACATACCCACACGCCGCCCCAGTTCCGCCATCGTCACGCGCGGATCGCGCTGAAGCTCGCGCAGCAGCTGGATATTGACCTCGTCGAGCGTCTCGCTTGCAGGGCTATAGGTGAAGAGACGATTCTTCCTCACTTGTTGAGACATTTCGCCACATTTCCCTTCACTTCTCCATGTAAACTTCGCGAATCACATTCTATCATGATAGGGCGCACTGATTCACGAGGAGTAGAGATGGCACTACATGAGCACGGCAAAAAGCATAGCAAAGCCGCCGACCTGCCCTGGATTCCGCCGCACGCCTATTTTGTCGTGAGCGCCGTCTTCCACTATCTCGGGCCCGCCTTCGCAGTGCTGCTTTTCGCCCACGTCGGCGTGCTGGGTGTGGCGTGGCTGCGCATCGCCAGCGCGGCGGTCGTCTTCGCGGTCTGGCGGCGGCCCTGGCGTCAGTTTCGCACGGGGAAACAGGCTCAGCGGCGTCTGCTCGTCGCCATGGGCGTCGTCCTGGGACTGATGAACGCCAGTTTCTATCTCGCCATCGCGCGCCTGCCGCTGGGCACGGTGGGGGCCATCGAGTTTCTTGGTCAGATCATCCTCGCGGCGGTTGGCATCCGCTCTGGCCGCAATTTTCTGGCGCTCGGTCTGGCGCTGGCGGGCGGTGTGCTCCTCACCGACGTGCGCCTCGGCGGGGAGCCGCTTGGGTTCGTCTTTGCCTTTGCCAATGGGGCGCTCTTCATGCTCTATGTCATCCTCGGCCATCGCATCGCGCGAGATGGCGGGCGCGCTGGCATTGACCGGCTCGGCGCCGCGATGCTCGTCGCCCTGCTGACCATCACGCCGCTGGGGTTGGGCGAGGCGCTGCCCGCGTTTACGAATACGCATCTGCTGCTGGCGGGGATTGGCGTTGGCCTCTGCTCGTCGGTGATTCCCTATGTCACCGATCAGTTGGCGATGGCGCGGCTGCCGCGGGCGACATTTGCGCTGCTGCTTTCACTGCTCCCAGCCGCCGCCGCGCTGATTGGCGCGGTCGTCTTGCGCCAGATCCCCGCCCCGGTCGAAATCCTGGGGATCGCGCTCATCATGGGCGGCGTCGCCATCCATCAGGAGGCGCGCGCGTAACGGCTGCGCAGACGGAGATCCAGCACCACGAGCAAGGCGAAGAGCGGCAGGATGGCGAGGAATTCCAATGTTGGCCAGACCCACGGCAGCAGCATGAAGAAGCCGGGAGCCACCAGCACGCCCGTGATGAGCGCAAGCGTGTGGCGTAGTGACCAGCCCGCGTGCGCGGTCCAGCGACGCCCGATACGCAGGAGCAGGGCGATGAACAGCGCGAGCAGGATGACAGTGAGCGCCTGCGCGGCGAGCACTTGGTTTCTGGCGATAGCCTGGATAATCCAGGGAACGACCAGAATCATGACGAACAGGAGCGCCATTCCGAAGAGGCCCGCCCAGCGCAGTCGCCAGAGGCTCGGCGGCGGCGTGTCAGCCATAATACGCGGGCGCGCCGCCGGGAGCCGCAACGCGACAAGCGCCAGTACTAGGGCAATCGCGAGGACGGTCAGGCGATAGGCGCGATAAGCTGGCACGAATCCGACGAGCGAGACGACGAGCAGGAAGATGACCGAGCTGATGACGACACCTTGACGGCGCAGCAGCGGCCTCCCCGCGTGCGACGGGAAGATCGTCTCGATGAACGCGATGGGCGTGATGACGCTGATGAAGATATGAAAGACCGTCAGTCCCGCCGCCACCACGAACGAGATGCCGCCGATGTACGTCTCGCCCTCATACCTGCCGGGATACCACGTCCCGGCAATGACGCCCTCATTGATGAAGCTGAAGGCGATGCCGAGCAACACGAGGCTGACCCAACCGAGGCGGCGGCGTATCACTGCCTCGCGGATCAGCAGGTCGGCCAGACCATAGAAGAGCATAATGAAGGGTAGAGAGGTGGGCTGCGTGATAATCTTCGCCACCGAGGTACTGGTGGTCGTCAGCGTTTCGGGGATCACGGCGGCGAAGAAGCAGAGCGTCAGCACGACATACCACGTGCGCCGTGGCCGCCTCGTAATGGCCGGAGCAGCCTCCATGGGTGGCGATACGCCTTCGATGGCTGGTAGCTGCTGCATAGTCCGCTCCTCAACACATCGCCGTCGAATCGCTCATGCGCTCACACACTGGCGATTGCGGGCGTCTCGGCGCCAGTGTCACTGGTGGCTGCTGTCATGGTCCGCGTTCGATCTCGCCGACGCAGCCGGATATTCAGCAGAATGAGCAGAAGCAGGAATGGCAGGGTTGCCAGCGGCTCCAGGGTGCTCCAGACGGGCGGCAAGAGCGTAATCAGGATCGAAAACATCAGCACGCCCGTCATCAACGCCAGTGTATGGCGAGGCGACCAGCCTGCCCGGGCGGTCCAGCCGCGCCCAATGGCCAGGGTAAATGCGCTGAACAGGATGAAGAGGACGATGTCGACATACTGGGCCGCCAGGGCGTAGGGGCCAGCGAGTTTCAACGTAATGGGCGGGACAATGAGGATCAGCACGAAGTAAGTTACGCTGGCGAAGAAGCCCGTCCAGCGCAGCCGCCAGAACCCCGGCGGTGGTGTAGCGCTCAGGATGCGCGGGCGCGCCGCCGGGAGTCGGAGTGCGATCAGCGCCAGCGTGAGGGCGAGCGCGAAGACGGCGATACGATAGGGCCGATAACTCGGAACGAAGAGAAAGACCGATGTCAGCAGCAGAAATACGGTAGCGCTGATGACAATGCCCCGGCGACGCAGTAGTGGCAGCCCGGCACGCGAAGGAAATAGCGTCTCGATGAAGGCGAGGGGTATGATCACACTGATGAAGGTATGGAAGACGGTGAGCGCCACCGCCCAGGCGTAGTTGACCTGGCCGATGTAGATATATCCGCCGTAGGCGACGGTATACCATGTGCCAGCGACGACGCCCTCGTTGAGGAAACCAAAGGCGATGCCGAATAGTATCAGGCTGACCCAACCGAGGTGGCGGCGAACCATGGCCTCACGAACGAGGAGGTCGGCCAGGCCGTAGAACAGGATGACGAAGAGCAGATCAGCGGGATGTCCGACAACCTTCGCGACGGAGGTGCTCCACGTGGCGATGCTTTCGGGGATGACCGCGGCAAAGAAGCAGAAGACGAGCACGACATACCACATGCGGCGTCGGCGTGGAGCGGGCGCAGCGGTCTCGGTCTCATCTGGGCGTATCTGCCCTTCGAGGATGGGTATCTGCTGCATGGACGCCTCCCCATAATGCCGACCCCGCTACGGTAGCACAATGCCTGCCTCTCAGCAAGGGTCATGAGTCTACCACACCAGAAATCCGATAGCCCTTCACACAAACACTTGCATAGCTATCTCACTCAAAAAAGTACCGAAATGACACACTGCCGCCAAGATGATTGACACTGCAGGAAACCATATGTATTATTGTTGTGCTGGTCAATAACTCGTAGGTGGCATGCCGTAGCATGTGGTAGCATGGAAGTAGTATGCGATAGTAGCGTTACGCATCACTTGGTAGCAGCGACATCCCTTCCCCCCGCGCTTCTCAGGAATCCCTCGCGTGACATGGCGTCTCTTCATTTTCGAGGATCGAAGTGAAGGAGCGTAACATGCGGCACAGAGGCAGCGTGGCGCGAGTCATCATGCTGGCGGCGTTGATGGTATCAGTGCTAGGGATAGGTCTGGCCACTAGCACGACGCGTATCGAGACAGCTTACGCCTGTCCATCGTCAGCACAATCAGCACAATCACCTGAGTGCGTAGGCAGCGTCTGGCCGTACGGGCATTCCTGGTACATCCAGAGCTATGGATCTGGTGCGGTGCAGGCCCTTGCTGATACTGACGCTTCATGGGTCAATTATGCTTGCAGCGAAACCTCAACCGGCATGGATTTCATGACAGTACTTGACTTCGGGCGGCCCGGCAAACACAACGGCAGTTACTCGGTTTTCGGCTTGGATGGCAATTGGCACGCCTACAGCGCCGTGCAGCTACAAGCGCAGTACTATATCACTGAGTGGTATAACAATACCACCGGTTGCCCACGGTTGCACCTGGTGATCGGCACCGCCAATGACTACGAATGTGCGGGATCAGACGCCGACTGCAACATCTCCACGGCCGGCCAGCAGTTTGATGCCCTGGTGCATAACCTCCAGACCTTCGTCAATGGCCTGAATTGGAACTGGCAAATCACGGTCTGGGTAGGCGATGACCTGGAGGCAGAGTGGGATCAGTGGTCAATGACCTCGAACTTCATCAACGGGATCTACGCCCAGGAGTCGAACTACTCCTGGCATCCTTTCCTCATGGATTTTGGTGACGCGAACATCGAGTATGCGGACTTTCAGGGCAATCATTGGACCTACCAGAATGTCTATGACGCGTCCTGGGGAATCGGCTTTGATTGGCCATTGCCAGAGATCTACTGGCACACCAGTGGTCCAGGAAACATCACCCAATGGGTCAATATGTACAACTCAGGCAGTGTGAACCGGTACGCCGGACAGGTGATCTTCGAGGGAAACATCGCGGAGTGTACCGAGGCTGACACCTTACCAACCGGGAACTGCTGGACCGGGAACAACCGCTGTGAATATAGTCCCGAGAATGGCTATAATCTGCTCGCCACCGATGTTGGTCAGCCCAATATGAAGTACACGACGAACATCCAGTGGCCGGAGGATTCTCATACAGGGAACAATGGCTGCTAGCGTGCGAAACGTAGTGGAGCATTAGCACGCATTAGGCACGCATTGGCTAGCCGCCAACATGGTTTGTCCATCCCATGTTTCGACAGAGTGCCCCATCTCAAGCCATTCCAGTCATTCGAGCCATCACCAGGAAGGTTGAGAAAGATGAAACAACGACTTACGCGACGTGCTTCGAGACGTGTGCGACGACTTGGCCGCTGGGGAATCGTCCTGAGCGCGGTCAGTGGCGTCTGCGGCATTCTGGCGCTTCTGGCGGTCACTGCCTGGGCCGCTGGGGCGCCGCCATTTCAACCAAACAGTCCCTATCAGACGGCGGCGCAGAAGCAAGCGCAGTTGCAGCAGATGCACGCGCAAGAAACGGCCGATGCGAATTCGCCCCATGGGCCAAAGACTGGTCCGGCCCGATCTACCCCCATCACCTCATGTCCGAGCGACCCCGTAACATCAAGCATCAGCACGGCACTTGAAACGGGCGCCTTGCATGAGCATATCATCAGCAATGCGACTGTTGCTCCTGATGGAGGGGTGCCATTCATCTATCGCGTTTATGCTGGCTCGCTGGTGTCCAATCTGCAGCAGGGCGTGATCATTGTCAGGCGATTTGATTACGACCCGTGCTCTCCTGACGCCAAGGGGACAACAATCACCTACTATCCCACGCCGTATCAGCAGGGCGCGGTGACGCTGACGCAGGTGAACGATGCCACACTGACCTTCACCACTGAATCGGGTGGCAGCGGGCACTTCAACGTCGTTACTGGCAAGTACTCGAGCTAATATATTGCCGAACATCTTGATAGTCTCACCCCAGGCATCCGTTGCCTATAGCAATAGCCGTCTGAATCGGGTTCCCCCTCTCCCACAGGGAGAGGGGGTCGGGGGGTGAAGTCAGACACCCCCGAATAACAGACTACCCCCTCCACAGCGTTCTATGAAGAGGGTAGTGACAGGACTGGTAAATTATCGGAAAACGGAGCGGCAGCACGCCAACTCTGCAGCCCGCGCAGGCGGGCTTCGTGGCTGGAAGCCGCCCATGCGCGGATTTATCCGCCAGCCGTTCTCGTCAGATTGCGGGCGTCTCCGAGGCTGGCTCCGGCCCAGCGGGCGGTGGCATCTCGCCTTCGACAGCGACCTCCGTCGGCACGAGCACCGGCGGTGGTGGCGACTTTTGGGCGACCTTCGTATTTGGCCCCTTCCGGTCTTCCTGCTTGTGCGGCATGAGCGCCAGCTTTAACACCTGGTCCATCGAAGAAACCGGCGTAAACCGCATCTCCTCGCGAATCCGCGCCGGAATCTCGGCAAGATCTTTGACGTTATCCTCCGGGATAATCAGGTGGCGGATGCCGACCCGGTGCGCCGCCAGCGTCTTCTCCTTGAGACCGCCAATCGCCAGCACGCGGCCACGTAGCGTAATCTCGCCGGTCATCGCGAGGTCGCTCCGTATCGGCTGGCGCGTCAGCGCGGAGATGATCGCCAGCGCCATCGTGATGCCCGCCGATGGGCCATCCTTCGGAATCGCCCCCTCCGGCAGGTGGATGTGAATATCCAGGTCTTCGGGGAAGCTCTCCGGCAGATTGAGTTCTGGCGCGCGTGACCGGATGTAGGAGAGGCCAGCACGAGCCGACTCCTGCATCACATCGCCAAGCTGGCCTGTGACCATCAGATGGCCCTTGCCCGGCATCGTCACCACCTCGACCGGCAGCAACGCGCCGCCATTCGAGGTCCACGCCAGCCCGGTCGCCACGCCGACCTGCCCGTATTCGAGCGCCTTATCAGGCGAGTAGCGGGTCACACCCAGATACTGCTCGACATTGCGCTCGGAGAGGCGGATACGCGCGTTGGGCTTCTGCACGATGCGCAGCGCCGCCTTCCGGCAGATCGTCGCCAGCTGGCGCTCCAGATTGCGGACGCCCGCCTCGCGTGTGTAGCGGTTGACGATGAAGCGCATGACGTTGACGGGAATCTGGACCTGGCTCTTGCCCAGCCCGTGCTCGCCAAGCACCTTCGGCAGCAGATGCGTCCGCGCGATCTCGATCTTCTCTTCCTCGGTATAGCCGGGAATCTCGACGACATCCATCCGGTCGGCCAGCGCCCGCGGGATCTGGTAGCGGTTGTTGCCGGTGCAGATGAAGAAGACCTCGGAGAGATCGTAGGGTAGCTCCATGTAGTGATCAGTGAAGGTCGAGTTCTGCTCAGGATCGAGCACCTCCAGCAGCGCCGCCGATGGGTCGCCGCGATAGTCGGAGGTGAGCTTGTCGATCTCATCGAGCAGGAAGACCGGATTGCGCACGCCTGCCGTCTTCATCGCCTGGATGATGCGCCCCGGCAGCGCGCTCACATAGGTGCGGCGGTGGCCGCGAATCTCAGCCTCGTCATGCACGCCGCCCAGCGAGATGCGAACGAACTTGCGGCCAAGGGCCTGCGCGACCGAACGCCCCAGCGACGTCTTGCCGACCCCTGGCGGGCCGATCAGGCAGAGAATCGGGCCTTTATGGTTGGTGTGGTTACCGTTCTTCGCGGCATGCTCGTCACCCTGACCCTGAGCCGTCGCCTGATGCCCCTGATGCCCCTGATGTCCCTGATGTCCCTGATGACGTCGCTGCTCCTGCTGGATGCGTAGCTGGCGCACCGCCAGGAACTCGACGATACGCTCCTTAACCTTCTCCAGCCCGTAGTGATCGGCGTCCAGCACTTCTTGCGCGTGCGCCATATCAAGCCGGTCTTCGGTGCGCTCATTCCAGGGGAGCGCCAGAATCCAGTCCAGGTAATTGCGCAGCACGCCGACCTCGGCGGAGTGCGCGGGCATACGTTCGAGCCGGTCGATCTCTTTATTGGCCCGTGCGAGAATCTCTGGCGGCAGCTGCTTCTGCTCCATCTTCTCGCGCAGCTCGCGCACCTCACTGGCCTGGTCGCTGCCCAGTTCTTCCTGGATGGCGCGCAGCTGCTCCTTGAGATAATACTCTCGCTGGTTCTTATCCACCTGCTGGCGTACCCGCTGGCGAATCTTGTTCTCGAGCTCCAGAATCTCGATCTCGTTGCCGAGCGAGACGCAGAGCTTTTCCAGCCGATCCAGCGGGTTGAGCATGCTCAGATATTCCTGCTGCTGCTCGCACTCGGTCACGACATGTGAGGCGATGGCGTCCGCCAGGTGGCTGACATCGCTGATCTCGCGCACGCTCTCAAGCTCCTCAGTGCCGATGCGGCGGCTGAGGGTCGCGAAGCGGTCAAAGAGGCTCTGTGCCTGGCGAAGCAGCGCCTTGCCCGGCGCCGGGGGGATCTCCTCCTCGGTGAGCGCCTCCCAGGTGACGGCGGGATATGGCTCCTGCTGCACCCAGTCGAGCAGGCGCACGCGTTTGACGCCCTCGATGACGATCTGGATAGCGGTGGAGTTTTCGTCGCGTGGCTCGAAGGACTGAATCTCAACCAGCGTGGCGATAGGAAAGGCATCCTCTGGCCCAGGGTTCTCGACGGAACTCTGGCGCTGAGAGCCAGCGATAAACTGCCCGGACCGTGCCCGGGCGTCTTTGACCGCGACGAGCGAGCGCTCCCGGCCAATATTGATATTCATACGCATTCGCGGGAAGATAACCGCATCTTTGAGCAGAACGAGCGGGGTGGGTTGCGCCTCTGCTGATTGCTGGATGATATCTCTATGCTCGTTGCCCGGCGCCACTGGCGCCTCCTTCCTGGAAATTGGCGATTCAT
>DATBIB010000167.1:0-36872 GCA_036557205.1 Ktedonobacterales bacterium
AGCGTCGCCGGGTAGCCCGCATGGGGCAGGTCTTTCTCGTCGATGCCCCAGACCGACGCGATATAGGCGCGATCCTCGGGGTTCTCGATCTCGCGCTCGCCCGGCAGCTGCGACGCCTTCTGCCCCATCTCGCGCCCGCCCTGGCCGTTGCCCTGGCCCGTCAGCGTCATATAGCCCGCGCCCGGGCGGCCAAAGTTGCCAGTGGCCAGCGCCAGATTCACTGCCGCCACACCGTTATCCACGCCCTTGCTCTGGTGCTCCAGCCCACGCGCCGTATAGATCATCGCCGCCTTTGCCCGTCCGTAGAGCCGCGCCGCGTCGATGATTGTTTCGGGACGCAGCCCACAGACCTTCGCCACGCGCTCCGGCGGATACTGCTCCACCAGCGCCTTCGTCTCGTCCCAGCCATTGGTGCGGCTGCTGATGAACTCCTCATCCACCAGCCCCTCACGGATAACGACGTTGAGCATCGCGTTTAGCAGGGCTGAATCGGTGCCGGAGCGGAGCGGCAGGAAGATGTCGGCGGTGCGGGCGATGGGTGTCTGACGCGGGTCGGCGACGATCAGCTTGGCGCCACGGTCGCGCGCCCGCCAGAGCCAGCTCGTGACGATGGGGAAGCACTCGCCCACGTTGGCGCCGATGACGAAGATCACGTCGGCGTGCAGCATGTCGCTGATGGGGTTGGCGGCGCGGTCGATGCCGAGCGAGCGTTCGTTGGCCCCCGTCGCGGACGACATGCAGAGCCGCCCGTTGTAGTCGCAGTGGCGCGTTTGCAGGGCGACGCGGGCGAATTTGCCCATCAGGTAGCACTTCTCGTTGGTCATCGAGGAGCCGCTATAGACCGCGACGGCGTCGTTGCCATGCTGCCCCTGAATCTCGCGGAAGCGCCGGGTGACGGTATCGAGCGCCTCATTCCAGCTCACCGGCTCCAGTGGACTGTTTTTGCCATTGCGGCGCATCAGCGGCGAGGTGAGACGGTCGGGATGGTTCACCGTCTGGTAGACTGTTGTGCCTTTGGGGCAGAGCATTCCCCGATTCACCGGGAAGTCATAGCGCGGCTCGACGCCGACGACTTTCCCTCCCGACACCTTGAGGTTCATGCCACACTGCACGCCGCAGTAGCAGCAGTGCGTCGGCACGTAGCGGTCCACCTCTTCATTCGAGCGCCAGGGTGTCTCTTTGCCCTCGTGGAAGTCGTAGGTGTCGCGCTGGCCCTCGTGGAAGATGCCTTTATCGACGCTCATCAGGATACTCTGCCTTCCAGGTGATATTGTGTCATGCCAAGGCTGGCGATTAAAACCGCGCCTGAGCGGGTTTCAGAGATGCGTCCCCAACCACGTGACCCGTTGGGCGGCCTCTGGGTCTGGCAGTCCGCGGAGGCGGACTTGGTGGCGGAGCGCAGTGAGGCCGTTCAGGCGCGACTTTAGTCGCCAGCCTGACACCGCACCTGTTATTGCCATTTCTAACCCCCGCTGTGTCTGCCTACAGAAAGCGGTTGCCCTGACCGCCCATCGCGGCGAGATTCGCCTGGCCGCGCATGATCCGCTTGCAGTCGGGGCAGAAGTCCTGCCACCAGACGTCCGCGGTGGCCGCCTCGCGCCCCGAATGATCCTCGAATGGCGCGGGCTCCTGCTCGCTCACCGCATAGTTCTGGCCAATGTCGTAGAGCGTTTTCTTGAGATCGGTCACGAAGCGCGCTGGCGCGAACGGCTGCCCGCAGCGCGGACAGGTGCGCTGGGTGGTGTCTTCGCCGGTGCGCCAGTAGAGCTCGACGCCGACGGTGGCGGGCCGCTCGATGATATGGAAGAACTTGCCGAACGGCAGCGAGATCAGCCAGAGCACGACAATCGCCTGATGCGTCAGCGAGATGAACCAGTAATATGCCCCGCCGAAGAACGCGCTATCGGCGGTGAGCGCGAGGCCCGTGATGACGATGGCGAAGAGCAGCGCCAGCGGCACGATGTCGAAGCGGAAACGCTGGATGGCGATCAACGCAAGATCGTGGAAGCGCCGATGGAACGCGAGAATCAACCCGATAAGCAGCAACACCGCCGAGAGATCGAGCGCGTGATAGAGCACGAAGCCAAAGGGCGACGATGGATCGAACGCGAAGAGCTGGAAGCCGAAGACCCAGATCTGGTGCTGCTCCTGGCCGTTGGGTGGCTGGGTGAACCGCAGCCAGCCGAAGGTGAGCGGAAAGGTGATGAGGCAGGAGATGACTACGCCCCAGAAGATGCACTGGTGCGTCACCCAGCGATACCAGGCGCGCCTGCGGATGAACTGCTGGGTGAAGAGGTCGAGAATGGCGAGCGGGATGAGCGTGGTATAGCGCTTGAAGTTCTGCAGCGAGAAAAAAAGCTGCCAGCTGCGCCAGAAGTAGCGGCCGGTCTGCGGGCGCATCAGCCAGAACGTGTATTTATACGTGACTGCGGCCAGCGCGAAGATCGAGGCGACGGCGTAGCCGATCAGCGCGGAATCGAACCAGTGGAAGCCGCGCGAGCCGAGGGCGATCAGCACGACCAGCCCCAACCCCGCCGCCACGCCGAAGATGATCGCCATACCGCGCTGCCCAAGCCGCGTATCCATCTCGCCATCTCCTTCGCTGCCTCAACGGCGCTACTATCTCGATCCTGCGCCAGTGAGTGGTCATACCACCCCACTATAGTGTGCTGGTTCTGGGAGGCGCGTGCTGCGACAAACGTCACATTACGCTCTACGCACTCCATCAATCATAGCACGATGGGATGGCGCGACCCTACCGAGCGAGGTCACGGCCACATCACGGCCACATCACGACGAGGCACGGCATGGCCCGTCTACGGATGACTATGGAGTAGGAGCAGAAGCGGAATGCTGACAACTGTGGCGGGAAAGCACAAAGCTGGAGCGCACAAGAGAACGCCTCCCATGGCTCCAGCCGAAGACCGGCCTCTCGTTAGCCGATGTATTCCTTGAAGGTCGGCGTCATCTCGATTTTGAGCGCATTGCAGTAGATCGACGCTTTGCCGAAGAAGATGAGTTGCGCCTGGAGATAGATGTCTAGCTGCATGTCTACTGGCACGGAGAAGCCAGTGCCGCGATCAATCGTCTTCGCGAGGTCGTCGTCGGAAAAGCCCTCGACGAGCGCCTTCATCTCCTCGTCCATCTGCTGATACCAGGCTTTGAGTTGCGCCACACTGGTCTTGATGCCCGGCGTCTCGTTGTGGTACGACCAGTCCTGTTGGAAGGACTTCAGTGACTGGATATAGCTGTATTCGACATCGCCCGACTCGCGGCACAGCGCGCCGAGCGTCACATTCTCGCCACCCGGAGTGAACGAGAGATGCTCGTCGCTCAGCGCGTCGAGCAGTTGCAGGCGCATGCCATGCGTACCCTCGATCCACGGCCACTTTTCCTGGAAATAGCGGTTCACGGTATTCCTCCCTGTGCCAGTATCGTAAAGAACATTGTTTCTAATAGTAGCACGTGGAGGAGCATGCAGTGTAGTAAATAGGGCCGTATCATAGCGGGTGTTCGCGCTCATGCTCGCGCTGCCCGGTGGGCCGGAGCCAGAGCGAGAGGTGCGCTGGTTGCATCGTATCCTTCACGACATGCAGCAGCTGGTCGGTGAGCGTCTGCAAGTCCACCTCCTGCCGGAGTGTCGCCGCCAGCCGTTCGAGCGTGCGCGCGGTATCATAGCGGCGGCGATAGAAGCGGCGGTCAATCCCATGTTGGAGGCGACGGCGTAGCGGCTGAAAGAGCGCGGCGACGACGAGCGTTGAGGCGACGATAGCCAGCGGCGACTCTTTCTGGACGCCGGTTACTGCCTGGATGAGCGCCTGAACACCGACGACACCGATGAAATAGACCCCAAAGAGGATGGCCGTCAGCGAGCCGTAGACCAGCGTCCGATTGATGAGCAGATCGATATCAAAGAGCTGGTGGCGCAGAATCGCGATGGCGAGCGAGATCGGGACCAGCAGCATCACCCCATAGCTGGCCGCCAGAAACGCCGGGACGCTGAACGAGAGCGGCTGAGTGGTGGGAAAGAGCAGCGGCGTCAGGAAGGTCAGCGCCAGGAAGCCAATCAGCGCGATGGCGAGACCGAAGACGACCCACTTGGTCTGCTGCCGCTGCACTGGTGTCGAGACGCGGCGATAGCGATAGACCTGCGCCACCACAACCGAGAGGACGAAGCCCAGGAAGCCAGCGGCCTGTAGCAGCGGCGGATAGTGTAGAGGGTCCAGCGATGAGGCGGGCGCGAAGAACTCGGGCAACTGCGGCAGCAGCCAGGCGAGGGCAACCCAGCGCGTCCACCAGGGCACGAAGCGGCTATCTGGGAAAAGGTAGCAGAAAAAGCTCAGGCACGCCGAGCCGAGATAGCGCAGGCCCATCACCGGCAGCCACCACTCTGGGTGGAGCGCCGCCAGCGCGGTGGGCGCATCGGGAAAGCGCGCTACGCCAAATAGCAACAGGGTGAACGCGGTAAAAAGCGCCATGCGGTCATTGCCGCCGCGCAAGACCATCAACAGGGCAATCAGAAACCAGCATGCGCTGGCGGTGATATTGAGCGCGACGAAGGCGTTGGCATAGGTGGCCAGCGAGAAGCCCAGCCGCGCCAGCGCCTCTGCCTGGGCGGCGGTGAGCTGTCCGTTGGCGCAGGATGCTGTCGGGCAGAGTGTCTGCATCTGCGTGGCATAGGCCGGGAGACTGATGGCGAAGATGCCCAGCGTCAGCAGCGCCACCGCGACCCAGAGCACGCGCGCAAGCGCATACCCAACGGTGGCTCGTCGCGTATTCGGAGGGCTGGCCGTGTCGACCGTATCAGCCACGTTTGCCGTCGCGGGTTTGGGCCGCATGGGCGTACCGCCTTCTTGCCACACTCATCACCATGACACTGCGCGCGGAGTCTTCGCTGCCGATAAAGTATAAGCACTCTCAGGCGTGCGCTGATGTGCCATCACGATACACACCATACCATGCGGCCCACCATCAGCGACATGCGATGTAACCCTCCACGTATTGTTGAGCACAAGCCTCATGAACTCGTGGCGAACAAGCAGGATGTGTGGTTGGGGGAACGCCTCATGGCTGGCAGCGTAGGAGAAACGGGCGAGGGACCAGTTGTGCCCGCCACCTATCGCTGTGCCGTCGCCGCCTGCCGCCGCCGCTCAGTTGCCAGCTGCTTCGAGTGCGAGCGCTTCTGTTGCGAGCGCCATCTCAGCGTCGTCTCGCTCCTGACGGCAACCGCCACAATCTGCGTGCATGTCTGCCCGACCTGCCTGCAACTTTACCGCGCTGATCCCGAGATTCAGCCATTCCTCATGCATGTCGCCACCCGTTTCCTCGTGGATTGAGGTGTAACTTCCCCGAGCGGCTGCGGGCGACTTCCTGGACTAGACAGACCCTGTTACCATATACCCACCGGGCATTGTCAACGCGGCGGTCGCCGGTGCGCCATGTGCCATGCGCCTCACAGCTGTATTCCTGCGGCGCCGGTGAATGCTGATGTGCTGTGGGCGCGATCTGGGAGGATGTGGGAGTAGGAGCCACGACAGACAGAGGAGACTTCATGTTCAACAGACAAAAGCAGCAAACCGATCCGCGCGTAGATGCCGCCAGGCGCGCTTCGCTGGCCATTGCCTGGGGCGTCGCCGCGGTTGTCGCCTATCTGGGGCTGATCTATCAGGCGGTGCAGCTCATTGTGCACGCGACCAACGGCCAGTGGTCAGGCGGAACGGTTGACCCGGGGATCATCCATGCCGCGACGACATTTAAGCAATTTGGCGCGACCTACGCGCAGCTTGCGGGCGTCGTGGTTGCCGCGCTTCCGGTCGTCATCGTCGCCACAATCGTTCTCGGCATCATCGGCCGTGTCCGCCCGCGCCTCACCTTCATCGCCCCCCTGCTCATCGTCTGCGGCGTGCTGGGGTTGGTGGCCTCCCTGTTGCTCATCGTGGCGCTGGTGGCCAATCCAAAGAATGGCGTTCAGTTCGCGGTGGCGCTACTGACGATTGTGATCGTCTCGATTCTGCTGCGGCTGCAACGAGGCATTCGCCGCTTCTTCCGCCGCTCGCCCGCCCTTGCCAGCCTGCTCTTCGCCGCCGTGACGGTCTTCTATCTCATTATCTCCAATGGAGCAAACATCTCCAGCCTGGTTTTGCAACAGGTGGATGTCTGGCTCTCGTTGTTGTCGTTCGCCATCGTTGCCTATTGCGGCGTCACGCTGGTGCGTATTGGCCAGCGGCTGCGAGGCATGGGTGGCGCGGGTCTCGCACGTCCCGGCGGCAGACGCTAACAACGAGCAGCCATATACGAACCTGATGAGGGCAGTGAGGCTATTGGGCTGTCTGCTCGTGGTCGGCGCCGGACGTTGATGCCGCGCTGGCCGCGAGCCGACGGCGATAGTCGGCGATCATCGGCAGGTGTTCTTCGTCGTGCTCGGTCAGCCACCAGAGGTGGGCAGTCTCGTCCCACGCGCCCGGTCCCAGCGGCACGGTGTCGGCGGGCCACTTGTCCAGCGCCGCCAGCAGATGGTCGTGGTTCTCGTTGAGTTCCTGCATGACCTCGATGATTGGTAAATGCCGTCGCTCTGCGACCCGATGCGCATTCCATTCATCGACGCTCTGATTGATGAGCGGCCCAATCTCTTCACCGTGCGCGGCCTGTTCAACCCAGCGCAGAGCCTCGCCCTGCCAGGCGGCCAGATGCGCCAGCAGATCGCGTAACGCCCACTCTGGTGTCACCAGATCGTTGGCAATCTGGTCTTCAGTCAGCCCACTGATCGCCTCGTTCAGCTTCCGCCGTCCGCCGCGGATGCGTTCCAGAAACTCTACTTTATCCATTGGGAGAAACCTCAGTATTTCGCGACGCTCAGACACGGGACGCTCGCCCCATACTGTAGCACGGCGCGTCGCCACACAGCATGTATGCTGCGCCGCGGGATGATACGCGAGATGCTGGCGGATTGCGCGGCGGGGGGTTGCGTCCCATGGCGAAGCATGCGTACAAACGAAACCAACAGGATTTCCCGGCTTGAATCATGGAGGGTGAAGTCAGAGTCGCCGGCGTGCGACGAGCATAGCTACTGTTGGTACACTACTATGCGATGTGCTATGCTTGCTACGAACGGCATGGCGGGGGCACCGCCATCGCGTAAATGTTGCCCTTACGGGTGGATACCGTTCTCCGTTACCCGTACCGAGAGGAGCATTCCGTAAGGAATGTCAGGCCGCGAGAAGCCCTCAACCTGGCCAGGTTAGAGGGAGTTGTCACAATGCGAGTACGCGCGATGTCGTGCTCACCACCGGCTCCGTAGCTTAATGGACAAAGCATCGGTCTTCTAAACCGAGCATCCGGGTTCGATTCCCGGCGGGGCCGCCCCTGCATTCATGAGGAATTGCGTAAATAGTGTCGAGTGACGATATCACTCATGCCACCAACTACGCGAAAATCCCTCCGAAAAGACGCTTCATCGCATCACGCGCAGGCTTGCGCATTTCTGCCTGGAGATGACCGTACCTCGCCAGTGTAAATGCAACCGATACGTGACCAACCATTTCGCTGATGACTAAGGGTTGGAGGCCTTCCAACAGCAGCAATGTTGCGGCGGTATGTCTCAAGTCGTGCGGGCGAATATACGGCAATCCAGCTTTGTTGATCATGGGAATGTACTGCTGGGTGCGCCAGTTCGTTTGGGCATTTGCCGTGCCATGCGTGGTCATAGAGACGAGGTCGTGCGGGTTCCAATCTGCGCCGTGAGCTAAGCGTTCCCCCATTTGCTGGATGCGGTTGCGCTTCAAGGACTGCGCCGCGAGCGGCGTAAGCGGAATCGTCCGACGTGCACGCGGAGGTTTGGGTCGGCTCAGGGAACGATGGCTGCTGATTTCTTTCAACGTAGTAGCTACTTGAAGTTCGCCCCGTTCCAGATTAACCGCCGACCATCGGAGTCCCAGTAGTTCACCTAACCGACAGGCGGTCGTAAGCATGAGAATGTACATGGCCTCCAACCGGTCGCCAAGCGAAGCATTGAGTAGTTGGTTCGCTTGTTCTGGTGTATACGTTACAACAAT
Organism: Ktedonobacterales bacterium; assembly: GCA_036557205.1. Classification (GTDB taxonomy): domain Bacteria; phylum Chloroflexota; class Ktedonobacteria; order Ktedonobacterales; family JADMIN01; genus DAHUXT01. The sequence goes on from DATBIB010000167.1 coordinate 8,052, forward strand.
GTGTACAACCTGCAATGCTGACACTGGAAGTCCGTTGGTGGTGCGATTTTGTGGGAAGCTCAAGACATGACAGCGTTTTTCCCGTAGACAACTTCTCGTAACAGAGTCTTCATCGTCGGCAGCGCAGCGCGTAAAAGGCCCAATCCAACAAAAGGTGTCAAGAAGGCAATGCTATTCTCGGCCCCAAACAAGACTGTAATTGCAATGGCGCATACGATTCCAATCCACATTCTGTTGCCAACAATCCACACAATTGCCAGAAGCAGTCCCAGCACAAGACCCCCAAGCATCTCTGGTACCAGGCCCTCGATGAAGTCAAGTCCGTCACCCAGGAACAGCAAAACAAAGGCGATAAGAGGCGTATTTAACAGTCCCCAGACGATCCCTAACAGTTCCGCCGCAAAAGCAATGGCGAGGCCTTGTGGTATCCTCCTTTGTACTGAGAGTGGATGTGGCGTTTCCCAACCTTTGTAACTGAGAAATAGCGCCCAGAAACCTGCATAACCTAAGACAACTAGTCCTATAGCGGCACCCAAGCCCAACGATAGCAAAATCAATCCAACGAGAGCAACCATGGCAATTATGCCAATGTATACCAGCGCTTCCTTGTATGGTCGCTCATCCCATAGTAGCATTATCCGACGGATAATTGCTGCTCTATTGCAAAGGATCAGCCCAAAGCAACAAACCACCATCGAATTGGCAAAGATCTGTATAAAACTCCCCTCACCCGTGAACCACCCTACCATATACCATATTACTAGCAGCGAGATGCCAGTAAGTACAGATATAATGATCGGCCAGCCCCTATTCCACTTGATATCCCTTCCAATACCCCATTCGAGGCCGCGTTTTAGTCCCAACGTACCCCGAATTCCTACACCTATTGCCGCGCACAACTCGATACGTAATAAGCGATCCTGGTCTGTGACGCCACTCAATAGGGCCACGATGCATCCCAGAACGATGCCGAGTATAACACCTGCTACAGCGCCTACGATTGCTCCAGCCAATGCTCTGAACCATTGCATCTCAGTCACATGCGCATCTGTACCCAATAGACCAAGCGCGATGCCAGAGGCAATGCTGGCACCTATCAAACTTGCATGAGTATTACCTGTGCTCAGTGCAATACCAAATGCTATTTCAATCGCAAGCCCAACTAACAGTCCCCAACGCAAGCTAGTAACTACACTCCAAACGATACCAGCAGCACAACCTAAGCCTACCCCATGTGCAACCCTAACCAAAGCGATTGCACCAACGTCAGCATGTCCAAGACGAAAGAGATGCAGCACCGTAATATCTGCAATGCACCCAGCAAGAAACAAGGGGGGGGCTAGAATTAGCGCATATCGGAACCGAAGGGAAAGTCTTGCGGCGATTGGCCTAGCTAAAACAAATCGTTGGACCATTATATTGGCAAGGGCCTCCTTAAAGAATCGAGGAGTATTCCTCCTCCACCTTAGCTTTTTCACGAGGTTCCCACTCCCTATATTTGGTAATTGCTGCTCTTTTCAAGACTTGTAACAGCCGAATGAAGTTATCCAAACGAGCGTTTGCTCTCCGCCGAACTACGTACACCAATGTATGGTTAATGACTCCGGCTTGGCCCAGCTCGTTGCGAGTCTGAACTCTCTCTAATCAGCCTTATATGGAGTCTTCATCATAGCGAGTTTATTAGAGTCGTGCAACAATGGATGCTTAGATTGAGAGCTCAGCTAGCAATTAGCTTCTTCTGCGCCGACCTCAGCACCACACATGACCATGCAACTGGTATGCTTGATTGACAGTATAAGCAACGTGGCGTAAATTGTGCGTTATTAGATCTCTCATAGACCGTTGCGCGTGAAGCACCTGTTGCCTGAGTGAGAGCAATGTATGGCTAACTTGCGAATAGTCGCGATACAATCGTGGAAGGCGTTGCCAGCTCTTGCCACGTGTGTAGTACTTATCATCTCTATGCTTATCTTGCAAAGCAAGAAGGCTACGGAGCTGGGATTACCCCTACCTGCAACACCTACCGTTGTATTTGCGCCTACCAATACTATTCCAGTTATCCCACCAGTTCCTGGTCCCGCCACTCTAGGTGGAGAACTCGGAAATTTTGTAGCCCGCTTTGGCCAGCCAACTGGACAGAGCTATGAGGATCCCAACACGTATTACTTCGCGTCGTCAGCTTATGGGGCGACATATGGTATCGAAGTGTATCAACTCAGTGATCTCGATGAGATCAATCACCCATATGTGGATGACATTTACTTATCTGCTACCTACCCAGTCGGATGGACAACCTCAGAGGCAGGAATGATCTCCGATCTGTTCCTTCCATTTGATTCGAGCTATGTCGAGCAATCGCTTCTATACAACACGTCGAACGATATCGTGGGTATTAATTTCCACTACACAAGTGCAACACTCGCAAGAGCGCTAGGAACATTGGCGAAGGCCAACCCCGGGGATCAAGAATTGTTGGACAACCCGAAAGGAGAGTTTCAAGTTAACTACACGTATGGCGTGGATAGCCTACACGTTTGTAACTGCGAGATTCTTCTCGATTCGAGGACAATTTATGGAACCGACCTTCGGTCTTGCACGTAGACAAGAATTACTGGATGTTAGTATTGAGGAGGGGTATGTTAATTGTAGAATCGCAATGGTTAGGCCCCTACTGACCTGATTTGAACCGCCGCTTGTGTAGAAGAAGTAGCTTGTGCAGCGGAGTGCCGCATGGTTTCGAACTTCGAGACGAACCAAAGAATAGACAACCCCAATAGCTTCATCTCTGTTCAAATGCCACGAGTTGCCCGAACTCGGAAACGTGTGACTTGCCTCATTTGCCTTCTCGTCATCCTGGCAATATTCTGCATGGCTGATGGATGCAATAGTGGGCCTCCAGCTCCTGAACTTGCAAAACTGCAAATAAGCGCTCTTAGAGTCAAGACCGTTATCCCAACAGAAATGGAGATTGACCATTCCTATGTGATTACTATTTCATTGGTACCGAAGTCCCAAGGACAGGACGTGTCAGATGTCGTGATCGACGATACAAGGGTAATCCGAAGTGCGCCCACTCCAGTAGGTACGGTTGGAGCTAGTTTAGAAACTGCACTCGGACCTGGTTACGAACCATTTGGTACCGCTACTATGAAAGCTGGAAGTTTTGAAATAGACAGCATAAGCCCACAAACACAAAACCTCCGACAACCAGAAATTGTATGGACATTCAATGTAACCCCTAAAGACACTGGCCAGCAGGTACTAAGCGGCGTTGTCTGTCTTCAGTGGGTGAAAGTTCAGCAGGGAGGCGTGGTTCTTCCACCTCCGACTTACGTAATTAGCAGCATTGAACTCACCATACAAGTGAGAGATCCAAGCATACCTCCGCCCAGCCAGCCTTTCTTGACAATGGGTCGGTTCGATGTAGCGGCTCTAATGACACAGCTTATTGCTACTTTGATTGCTGGCTCTATCGGGGCCTTGATAGGTTTCGGTTGGCTTCGGAAGCGTCTGCTCCGAATGATGATTCTTGTCAAGGCGCGTCCAGGATTGCACGGAGACATAGACGATTTGGCCCGCCACACCGACCGTACCGCATCTGCCCCATCTAGCCCGTCTACCCGTCGGATCTTCGTCAGTTCGACCTACGTAGACCTCAAGGCCCATCGCGCGCTGCTCCGCCAGAACCTGGAACGGATGCGCCAATTTCCCGTGGTCATGGAGAGCTTCGGAGCAGGCGGCACCGATGCGACCACCGTCTCCAAAGCGGAGGTGGGAGCCTCGGACCTCGTTGTGCTTCTGGTCGCCTGGCGCTATGGCGTCGTCCCCGAGCAGGCCACCCGCTCGATCACGCACCAGGAATACGAATTAGCCCGCTCGCTGGGCAAACCGATCTTTGTCTTTCTGGCTGACCCTGCGACGGAGGCGGGCGACGGCCCGACCGCTCTCTTCCCCGCCAAAACGCGCAATAGCGACTTCAGTGCGCAGCTGCGCGATTTCCGCACGGAACTCATCAACACGGAGCGGCATACCTACGATTTCTTCACTACGCCGGAAGATCTCTCGGCCAAGGCGGTGACCGCCCTTGCCCGCCATATCCTTCTCACCGGTGAGGGAGGTGGGGGCAGTACTGGGCCTGCTCCATTCCCCGGAAACGCGCCCCCATAGAACATTATTCCGGTTGTCTCGCCTGCTTGCTGTCGCGCCCGGGTTGATTTGCAACTGACCTGCTCCCCAAAGTATGTCAGCGAAAATGAGAGGAGCTACTAGGTTGATATGACACCAATACCCGCGACAGCCTACGACACAATACGATAGATGACAAATAGTGAGAAGCGAAAAACAAATGTCAGCGACAGCTGACGCACGGGTGTGAACACTTCAACACGGTCTTCTAAACCGAGGGTCCGGGTTCGATTCCCGGTGGGGCCGCCCCTGAATGCAAGCCTCCTTGCACACCGAGATGTAGTCCAAAAAGTCCCGGCTTCGGCCTTTATATACCATACCCCTACATACACCCTCGCAGGCCGCTTCTACGCTTTCTTCGCCGCGACTGATGCGAAGCGTTCATCCATCGTGGTGGTATGTGGGCTCGCATCAGCCGCGTACCGCTTGTTGCACCACACAAAGAAGTAAGCGGATATGTTGACAGGCACTCGCGAGGGGTGTACCGTGATCGTCACGTCCATGTTAGACACAATGCGCACTCTCCGTTCTCTGGGCGCCTCACTACGACCTGCTTGGATCTGCCATGACCCGCTCGCGAAAGGAGCTACGCACATGCCACCTGCCGCAGCCCAGGCGTTGGCCCGCCGTCTCAATGTCATGTTTGCTCCCGCCTACCTCACGCTCATCAGCATCATTCAGGGGGTGGCGCTCTCGACCCTGGCTGGGCGCATCGAGAGTGGCTCCACGCACTTTACTCCAGTCGATTGGATCGTCGCCAGCACGACGTTTCTCTTCTGCCTCGGCGTCTGGAATGAGTACGTGATGGGGCTGATGATCTATGCGGCAGTCGCCTCCCTGCTGGATGCCGCCATTCCCTTCGCGGTGCTCGCCATCGAGTTGCTGCTGGTGCACTTCGTCGGGGGCGATCCGCGTGGATACCTGCTCGCGTTTGCACTGGGCGCCTGTGGTGGCGTAGTGGCAGCCGTGCATGTGGCGCTTCGCCCGGAGACACGTACCGCGAACCGGCCTATCCACGAAGCGCTGACACCTGTACGGCAAACCCGCTTCAACTTCTCGATTGTCTCTTCCATCCTCCTGCTTGGGGCGGCGCTGGCCTATGATCACGTGGGACTGCGCCAAGCGCCCATGCTGGTAGCGGTCCTGGTACTGGTAAATGTACTCGTGTTCGTTTTGAGCGGTGTTCCGTATTGGCAACGGGTAGTGATGCTGGCACAGTTGGCGCCAACTGTGCCAGAACCAGCAATGAAGAGGTCGGAGCTGACGAAGCAGGCGAAGAAACGGCTCGGACCGGGGAAGTACACACAGCGGTTGCGGTAGCGCTCGCGGCTGCTGCGTGCGATAGCCTACGCGCTGAAGCGTGTTGCTATGCCGTTTGCCCGCCCGTTTGCTCGTCGTGTGGGACGGGCAACAGCAGGAGGATGCCAAGCCAGAGCCAGAACAGCGGGCCGCCGAGTGCTCCAGCAATGAGCGCCGCATAGTTCGCCACGAGCGGCAGGTCAATCAGCGATGCGACGAAGCCAACGGTGAGATCCAGAAAGGCTACGAGACCCAGCAGCGCCAGCAGTCGTGGCAAACCGGCCCGCGTCATCAGCAGTGAGATCACCAGGAACCAGACCGCTGTCAGGCCGAAGGTCATGACCCCGAAGGGATTTACAGTCGAGGGCGTCTGAAACAGAATGCGTGCCATAGCGTTCGACGGCTGCGATAGACTCGCCAGAAATCGGAGGTTAGCCAGTTGGGAGAGCGCGCTCACCAGGGTGCCGACGGCTGCGATCTCGCCGACCAGGGTGGCAAAGAAGACCCACGCCTCACCCACGGCGCGGATGCGAAAATACACCGCCGGAATGCCAATAACGGCCCAGAAGGCGATGAGGGCGTAGAGGCCAGCGAAGAGCAGCGTGCCCGTCGGCTGCTGGGCCAGTGAAGTGAGATAGGAGGCGACATCGGTAACGGGTAGGCGCTGGGCGGCGGGCACTATCAGATAATACTCGGCCACCGAGACGAGCGAGGTCACGGCGAGCAGAATACCCGCCAGGCCCCCGAAGCGGACGAACGATGCGTTACTGACCGGTTTCATAGCCTGCACAATCTTTGGAGTACTCATGATGCCATATCCTCCCGTGGTGGGAACACGACGGACGAATGAACCAGGATGCCTCAGAATGCCAAGAGGCTCTAGGCTCACACGCCTCCCGACGCAGGCGCTCATTGGGCGGATGCGGCCGGGAGGCGTGTGAGGGTGAGACCGAGCCAGATGTACCAGACGGGATTGATGATCAGGCCGGTGATGGCGGCAGGGGCGAGTAGCGGTGTCGGGTGAAAGACGATGAGCCGACCGAGATAGATCACGATGAGCAGCAGCCCAAGCAGACACCCCAAATAGCCTAACGCCCGCGGCAGCCGCCCGTCGAGACGCCGCGCGCTACGTATGATCAGCCACGAGAAGAGGAGTACCGCGACGCCCGCCAAACCAAAGGTAGAGAGGCCGCGTGGATCCACCTGACTGGGTAGATCGGAGCTTGCCGCGGCGGCGGCGCTGGTCTGGAGGAATTCAGGATGAATGGCGTTCGCCAGGTCATAACCGCCGTGGAGCGCTGATCCGAGCGCTGCCACCACGCCCAACATGAGGGCCAGCGTGGCAAAGCCGCTCTCGGCGGCGCGCAGGTATTCATAGAGTGCGACAAATACTAGCGTGGTCAGCAGGCCGCCGACCACTAGAAATGCCCCCAGTTCGGGCGCGGATGGGCGCCACTTGAGGACAACCGCGGTAAAGTCCACGGAATAGAGGAGGCCGCCGATGCCAGCGAGCACGGCGGCGACTCCGGCGGATCGCCAAAACAGCTTCGATTGCATGAAGGTACTCGCTTTCGTTTCTCCTCCGTCGTTCGCACCATCCGATGCCGCAACGATTTGAGAATGCACCAGCTGAGGATACGCAGACTGCTTAACGGTCGCAATCATTGCACACATTGCCCAGATTCCCAGATCCACGCGGTATCCGGCCCGCACACTGCGTGATGCCTGGCGTTCTTTGCGGACCAACGCAAGTACACAGCCAGGCGAGTTATCCGATGATACTGATACTACACGCGGCGCGGTTGAATGGATGAAGCAGATGGGGACGGCTGAATTACATGGGCAGAGTGCGCAACCGGCTCAGTACGGCGTGAGATGGCCACCTGATACAAAGTGTCTTGAAATCGGACCTCATCGCCTATCTGTACCACGAGCGCGCCGCCACTGTCTGGGTGCTGTGGAAGGCGCTGGACTGACCAAGCAGATGCGAAGGTACAGTGTATGCGGAACGAGTCATGGAGCGCTGTCGTCTGTCATGCTGTTCCTCATCCGACAAGTCTCGTCATCCGCGCGCAGACTATGATACGCTGGTGTTAATGTCGTGGAAGGCATTGCACGAGCCAGAGATTCCTACCTCTGGCTCGTGCGTTTTATCTCGGCAACCGTCTGGCGCAGCAGCCGCCTTTTAAGTCGGCGCGAAACGCCGCTCCTGATTCCTGTTTATGGGTTTCCTGACACGGCAATCAGGCATGAACGTGATAACACCTACGAACCGATCCGCGTGGCGGTCCAGGTTCCAGAGGTTGCATTAGACGAGCCAGTACTACATTGAGTCAGCCAGGAGCCTGCCATATGGTTGCTGTCAGACACAGTTCCTGTCAGGCGAACCGTACAGCCACTCACCGTGGTACCCATCGAAATATTCTGGCCACTCACATTCCCTGTTAGCGTCAATGGCTGAGCACCGGAATTTGGATCAGCCAACGTGACCACGACGGTTAATTGATCTCCGTTTTGCTGAATAGACAGGTGATCTTCTTCGGTACGGGTGGATGGAGCGGCGTATACAAGCGTTGTGTCCCAGGTACCAGCGACATTCGCCGCGCGCTGCTGGGTCAGAAAGTAGTAGCCGCCGCCCGCAATTACCACCAGCGCCACGACCGCCAGCAGGATCAGCAGCGGCGACCGCTTCGGCCGCTGAGGCGTCGCCAGCGGCGGTTGCTGGTAATAGGGATAGCTCGGAGGCGCAGCCGGAGACTGCGGCGGATAGTACGGCTGGCTCGGAGGCGCGGCCGATGGCTGCTGGTAATAGGGCGGCGCCCCGGAGCCAGTTGGAGACGGCGGATAGTATGGCTGATAGGGCTGTTCCGCAGGTGGCTGCTGGGGATAGGAGGGATAGGAGGGCTGTCCGTTCGGATCAGCGGGTGGATAGGCCATGGGGTCGCGCTCCTCTCACTGCTCCGGTGGAAATACGCTGCCACTACGCCTACGAGCAGCCAATTTCGCTCCGGGATGTGTGCCAGTGTAACATGGCAATCTTTCCAGCGCAAGCCGTTTCTATAACGCATTTCCACCAGATAGCCACTTAGACTGATGGAGCGTCGCTGGCGCCCTCAGTGATGCGCCAGCGCGACGACGAAGAAGACGAGCGCGCAGAGAGCGCCAGCAGTTTGGCAACGACCCATTCTCCCCGGGCATTATCGTCGAGGAAGTCACCGCCGCAACGCATATCTGGTCGGTGCGCATTACGAGGAATTTTCGTGCCTTGAGTATTCGCAATCGCGACGATATGACGTGGTATTGGATTGGGACGCATCGCGAGTACGAGAAGCGCAAAAAGTGATTCATAGGGTCCAGGTTCGGTTCCTGGCGGGGCCGCCCTCAGCTATCGCCAGTCTTATTCCTTCTCGACCACCAACCACTCCTCGCCGTCGAGCAAGGTGATGCGGAGCGCTTTATCTCCCGAAACCGTCGTGCAGGAATAGGCGCGTGTGACATACATGCCCGTATGCCCCCAGGCCTCATGGGTATCGAGACTGTGGATGGTCTCTTTGAAAATGGCGCGGTATTCGTCTGCCGAGACTTCCCAGTAGAACACGTCCTCATGCATCGCCATTCCCCAGTCCCATGCGCACGGCCATGACTCGTCTTGCTCTCGCGTCGCCTTCTATCCTAACATCGCGCGTCTACTCTTCGGAAGAATGTGATGCCATCCGGCCTCGTAGAAAGAGGATCTGGCGTTCATGGGATTGGTGAGAAATCTGCCAGTCGCCGCCGCCTGCCGCATGGTATGCTGCAGCAGCGAAAACATCTGCCCACGCCCCCATATGGAGAGCATACACACGGCCAGTACGAGAGGAAAGCCCAGGATGAGACGCTGTTGAAGCGTCCCCTCCGCTCCTAACCTGCTCCTCGAACTTGCGCGGGCGGACTTTCTCTCCGCCTCTCTCCGTCGCCCCCATAGCCACACGTCGCCGCATGTCGGCGTATGGTGAGTCGTTCACTTTTAGGAGTGTGCCGCCGCTCTGTCGCGGCATCATCCGCCCACGTGAACTGGCAGCGCCGCAGTCTGATAGATGCTCACGGTGGCGGGTACAGTGCCATTTCCCGCCGTTCCAGACGTGTTGGCGATAAGGTAGTTTCCTGAAAGAATGTAGGAGCCGCCCAGGCGCACGAAGCGATGCTCCGCACGATCCCACGCTACGTCAGTTAGACCGCCAAAGACAATGAGGCGTGCATTTGCTCCGCTCAACCCAACTGAATCTTTATAGGTGGCGATGGCTTTGAGCGTTGCGCCAGGATTCATGAACGAGTCTAACTCGTAGAGTGTGGACGGCCCGGTAGAGCCGGTGGGTGTGCTGGGGAGGGTGGGCTGCGCCTCCACCGTGAAAAGCGTGTCGCCGAGCAGCAACACTGTGCCATCCGAAACGGTATCGCCGTCTACCTGCGGAAGCGCGCTATCCCGCCCGGTGGTGAGATTGCGGACGCGTGTCTGCGAGGGTACATTGTCGCCCATCTCTACCGTATAGAGCAGATATGGCCACGAGAATGCGGCTAGCCGGGCGGAAGCGGGTATTCCGGGTACCGTACTTATCGCGTGAGTGGCAAGGTCGGCCACCTTCACTCCCTCGCCAGTCCACATCACCAGCAGACCGTGGCCGAGAAACGCGCCCTCGACTGTCTGAAAGTCAGTGCCTTTCGCAATCAGGTATTTCTGGCCCGTGTTTATGTCATAGGACCAGTAGGCGAGATCGCACACGCTGCACGTCGCTTCCGGGGTGACATCTTGTACCATCAGCAGGTAATGCCCATCAGCTATGCAGCAGCCATATGAGTAAAGGGCCCAATCGGTCAGGCCGATGGATGTGAACCGCCGTGTTGACATGGTGACGAAACCAGCCTCGGCGGGCGCCCCGGGGGCAACTTGTCCGCTGGCGGGCAGGGTAATGCGATAGCCAAGCAGCTCGCGGCCATCTGGTGTGATGCCGCCAACCTCGAAGATGTGCGTCGCGTCGAGCCGTGTGCTGACCGTCGTGCGCGCCTGAGCTCCCCATGCGGTTTGCGCATCCACAATCGGGGCAAGCGCAGGCGCCGGGGGAAGTGTTGGCGCGGGCGCCGGAGTCTGGCTGGCAGTTGGCGTCTTCCCTGTGGTGGCGGTAGGCGTGACGGCAGGGTGGCCCGCGATACCTCCAAAGACGTAGACAAATAGCAACACCACCGCGGCGATGGCCGCCAGCGCGCCCAATCCACTCCAGATGTGACGTGGCGCCACATTGCGACGGCGGACGCCCGTCAGACGTTGACGCGCTCCAGCCAGAATACGGTCCCCTGGCTCGATCTCGCGCTGGTGTAAGAGCGCAGAGGCCACCACCTCAAAATCCTTCAGCCTTCGCTGGCATGCCGGACACGTGGCGACATGCTCGTGAATACGCGTCATCTCGGCGGGAGTAGGCGGGAAATCACGCCAGCCGGAGAGCATTTCGTCGCTGATATTGGCTGCGCAATCGAGAGTATCACGCGCCATGGTCTCGCCTCCCTTCCCGCAGATAGAGGTCGCGAAACTGCTCACGGGCGCGGTGCAGCGCCATGCGTACGGCGCTCGGCGAGATGCCGAGGATATCTCCAACCTCCGCGCCACTCAGCCCATAGACTTCACGTAACACAAGCGCGGCGCGACGCTGTGGCGAGAGCTGGAGCAGGATGTCCCGTACGAGATCGGACTCCGCGAGATGCCACGCCGGATCGCTGGTGGCTGGGTCGCCAACTCCGTCCAGCTGGGTGTGTGACCGGGTCGACAACGAACGCCGCTTCAGATAGGTGAGGGCAAGGTTGGTGGCGACACGAAAGAGCCACGAGAGCGGCTGGTCATAGGTGCGGACCGTCTCGAATCGCTGCCATGCGCGCAGAAAGACCTCCTGCGTAAGGTCATAGGCGGTTTCCTCGTCGCCGGTGATGCGCCAGAGATAGTTGAGGATTACCCGTTCGTGGTCGTGGATGAATCGCTCGTAGTCGGCGTTGCGCGCGGGAGCGGACGTGGGAACGGTCGCCGTGTCTTGAGAAGCCGCCTGGGAATCCGTCGGCTGTTGCGCACTGAACTGCCACGGAGACCCAATCCATCGGCGCCATGCCAGTCCGACTCGCGTATCCTGCCGGGGCATGAGTGTCTGTGAGCATGCCAGGGCCATATGCGCCACCTCGTCTCTCGATGCCAAGGAGTGAGTGCTAAGTGGTATGGATCAATTGGGTAGACAATGTATCTCGATTGTTCACTCCTTGATAACACTGACGACGATAGCCAGATGTAACAGGGCCACCGACAACCTGCTTCATTCGCTACAGCCCGCCCGAAGATGAAAAGATTCTCATCTACTTCCTATGGTTCTCACATTTTTGCTCGGCATTCTTCATGAGAAGGGTACACCTAATTGCGTACCACATGTGACCGATATGTTCGATGTGTCGTGTCTTGCCGGACGAATCGATTCGATCCGCCAGGCTTCATTCAGACTTCATCGCGAGCCAATGGGCCAGAGGAGTTGTGCATGCGAGCGCCCAGCCTCCGTATTTCTGTCGTCGCCGCGGCATTCAGTGTCATGATCGCCAGCGTCCTCCTCGCGGGATGCGGGACCGCCAGCGCCAGCACATCCGCATCTGGCAGCGCCACCCCAACCTGTCCGCCACAGGCGAGCTTCAAGACGGTCACAGGGAAAATCACCTCCACTGGCAGCGGGACCATCGCCGTGACGGATAGCCAGGGCAAGGTGACACAGGTACAGATCTCCTCGACGACCAGACTCACACAGATCGCGCATCCTGCAGCGACATCGCTGGCGACGGGGACATCCGTGCTCGTCCTCACCGATACCAATGCGACCGTCGCCCAGCGCATCAGCGTTCTGCAGGCAGGAGCGAATGGCTCCGGCGGCTCTGGCGGCTTCGGCTTTGGGTCTGGCTCAGGGCGAGCGGCAGGCACGCCTTCCGCCTCCGCGCGGGCGAACTCGACCTGCTTCCAGCGCACGGGCCAGCGCCGCGGACAGGGCACTCCTGGCGCTGGTAATGGCAACGGCAGCGGCGGCAGCGCGTTTCAGGGCATTCAGGGCACGATTGATACGATCAGCAGCGCCCACCTCACATTTCACGATGCCCAGGGGCAGGAGTATTCCATTGCCATCACCTCGGCAACCGTGATTCAGCAGACCGCACAGGCCAAGGCCAGCGATCTCAAAGTGGGTATGAACGTGGTCGTGGTGGGATCGGCCAGTTCCAATGGCATCGCGGCGCGTACCGTCGCCATCCAGGGCTAGCAGTGATAGGTGGCTGATCCGAAACTCATGAATAATCTCACATCTTCTTCCTATGACCATCACATCTTCCACCGGCACTATAGACGAAAGGGGCCAGGTACAATGGCGTACGCGGGAAGCGCATGTAGAGCGAGATTGTGGTGGAAAAGTGACAGCAGAGTGATGGGAAAGTGGAGGCGCGTTTTCTATGCTTGAACCATGGCAGAAGCAGGGTGTATCGTCTAATCGCGAGGACGCATTGGCTGAAAACTCCTCGGATGAATCCCCCCCACAGCCGTTGCCGCAAGACGATCTCGATCTTCTCGAATTCGACGGTGAGGGAGGCGAGACAATACCGCTGCCAACGCCATGGTGGCGACATCGCTGGGTACCCATCGTTTCAGGGGTCGTCCTTCTCGCCGTGGTGGCGAGCATTGTTGGCGCGCGGATGGCCAGCGCGCAGAAGGCAACTACCTATCAGTACGGCGCCGTGCGGCAGGGCAATCTGGCGCTCACGGTGAGCGGCACCGGCCCGGTCTCGGCCAATCTCTATAATCTCTCGTTCGCGACCAGCGGCACAGTTTCCGAGATCGATGTCACGGTCGGGCAGAGCGTCAAGGCGGGGCAGACGCTGGCCAAACTGGATGCCACCGCCCTGCAGAACGCCGTCAGCCAGGCGCAGCTTCAGGCCTATATCGCCTATGACCAGGAGCAGCAGTCGCTGGATAAGTGCAATAGCAGCAGCAACCCTCCGGTAGACTGTGTGCAGCTGGCCGAGAATCAGTATGCCTCCGCCGCCCAGCAGCTTGCCACCGCCAAAGCCAATCTCGCCAACGCCACGCTCAAGGCGACGCACGCGGGCGTTGTGACGGCGATCAACGGCGCGGTGGGTGAGACGCCCGGCAGCGGCTCTGGCTCCAGCGGCTCCTCGACATCCTCCAGCTCGAGCAGCGGTTTCATCCAGATCGCGGACAGTTCCTCTCTCCATATCACGACCAGCGTCAATGAGGCCGATATTAGCGGCATCGCCAACGGCCAGACGGCGACCTTCACCGTCACCGCCTATCCCAGCCGCATCTTCCGCGGGACCGTCAGCGCCGTCTCGCAGGTCGGCACGTCGTCCTCAGGTGTCGTGACCTATCCGGTCACCATCACGGTCGATACCACCACACTGCAAGGGTCGAACCTGTTCACCGGAATGACCGCCAACGTGACCATCACCCGCCAGCAACGCATCAATGTGCTGCTGCTCCCCGCCAGCGCCATCACCTTCGCGCGGGCGGCGGCCAACACCAACGCTGGTGGATTCCTGACGGTAGCGCAGCTGCAGAGCGTCCGCACGCAGGGGCGCCAGATGCTAACGACCCTCGAACAGCAGAACAGCCAGGTCAGCCAGGATAATCCGACGGTCGCCTGGGTGGTCGAGCGCAGCAATAACAAGTGGGTCGTCAAGCCGGTCGTGCTCGGCCTGAGCAACGGCACGGTCTATGAAGTGCTCGCGGGCCTGAACGCCAATGATTCGGTCGTCGTCGGCGAGCAGAACGGCTCTATCAACCTCAGCTCGAGCTCCAGCACGTCCAGCGGCACTGGCACAGGCCGTGGCGGCTTTGGTGGTGGTGGTGGGTTCGGCGGTGGTGGCTTTGGTGGCGGCGGATTCGGCGGTGGCGCAGGTGGCGGCACAGGCGGCGCAGGTGGCACAGGTCGCGGCGGAAACGGCGGTTGATCGATGGAGAAGACTTCAGCATCAGCCAGCGCTATCACTGGGCCGGATACGCCCTCCGCACAGAGTCGCAGCCGGTCCGTGATCGAGATCGAGAATCTGCGCAGGGTCTATCAACTCGGCCAGACGCGCGTTCCGGCGCTGCGTGGTGTGACGCTCACCATCCCCCGCGGCCAGTTCGTGGCGATTACCGGGCCATCTGGCTCAGGCAAATCCACCCTGATGAACCTGCTTGGTCTGCTCGATACCCCTAGCGGCGGGCGCTACTGGCTCAACGGGCAGGAGGTCAGCCGACTGCCCGCCGATACCATCGCCGATCTGCGCAACCGCCATATCGGCTTTGTCTTTCAGGGATTCAATCTGCTGGGGCGGTCGAACGCGCTCGCCAATGTCGCGCTGCCCCTGCTCTATACCGGCATGGCCGAGGCGCAACGAGTCCATCGCTCGCGGCGCGCGCTCCAGCTGGTCGGGCTGGGCGACCGGCTCGATCACAAGCCCGCGCAGCTTTCGGGCGGCCAGCAGCAGCGAGTGGCGATTGCGCGCGCGCTCGTCAATGGGCCAGCGCTGCTGCTGGCGGATGAGCCGACCGGCAATCTCGATACGCACACCAGCGTCGAGATCATGGCAATTCTGCAGCGGCTCAACAAGGCAGGATTGACGGTGGTGTTGGTAACGCACGAGCCAGATATCGCCGCCTATGCCCAGCGTCAGATCGCTTTCCGCGACGGCCTGATCGCGCACGACACACTAGTGCATGCGCCGCGCGTCGCCGCCAGCGAGCTTGCTGGTGGCCTACCCGGAGTGACCCACGTGACTGAAGCGCCGTCGTGGCGGGAGGAGGAGTCCGTATGACCACATCTGACCTCCGCGCGCCCGCGCCGCAGCAAGACAAAGCGGCGACCCAGCGCCAGCGACAGACGGGGACGGGCGGGAAGCCAACTCATCTTCATCGTGGGCTGATGCTCAACTCTAGCGTTCGGAGCGCGCTCGGCGCGCTCTGGGCGAACCGACTGCGGTCGCTGCTCACGATTCTCGGCGTGATCGTGGGCGTCGCCGCGGTGATTTCAGTCGTCACGCTGACGCAGGGCACTAGCGCCGTGCTGAACGCGCGCGTGGCTGGCCTGGGCACGAACGTCCTGACGATTACGCCTGGCTCGTCCACCACCGGGGGCGTGCGCGGGGGCGCGGGCAGCCTCCAGTCGCTGACGCAGGCCGACGCCGATGCGCTGGCTTCGCTGCCGCACGTCGCCAACGTCAGCCCGGTAATCAGCGCCAGCGCGCAGGTGATCGCGGGGGCGCAGAACTGGAACACGCGCGTGCAGGGTGTCTATCCCAATATGCAGGCCATCGGCAACTGGCAGATGTCCGAAGGCTCGTGGTTCAGCAGTGGCGATGAGTCGAATAGCCAGCCGGTCGCGGTCGTCGGCCAGACGGTCGTCCAGAACCTCTTTACCCCCAGCGGTACCGATCCGCTGGGACAGACGGTGCTCATCAACGGGCAGAGCTATCAGGTGGTTGGCGTGCTGCAATCGAAGGGCGCATCGGGCCTGGGCAACCAGGACGACGTCGTCTACATCCCGTTTAGCGCGGCGCAGCAGCGGCTGAATAACTCGCAATATGTCGGGCAGATTCAGGCGCAGGTCGATTCGACCGATAACGTGGATACCGTGCAGCAGGAGATCACGACGACGCTCGACGAGCGCCACAATATCACCGATAGCGCCAATGCCGACTTCACCGTGCGCAGCCCGACCCAGTTCGTGCAGACGGCGCAGGAGTCGGCCCAGACGCTGGCGGTGCTGCTGATCGGCATTGCGGCGATCTCGCTAATTGTCGGCGGCATCGGCATCATGAACATCATGCTGGTCTCGGTCACCGAGCGCACGCGCGAGATTGGCATTCGTATGGCGGTTGGCGCGCGCCGGAGCGATATCCGCAACCAGTTCCTGATCGAGGCGCTGACGCTGAGCCTCGCTGGCGGCGTCATCGGCATCGCGATTGGGCTGGCGGGCGGCCTCGCGCTGACCCATGCCTTCCAACTCCCGTTCGTGCTGAGCCTGATCGCCATCGCGCTTGCCGTCGGCACCAGCATGGCCGTGGGGCTGATCTTCGGCTTCTATCCCGCCGTGCGCGCCTCCCGGCTCGACCCGATCACCGCGCTCCGCACGGAGTAGTGTCCGTCGCCTCTCCCTGTTCGCGGGCTGTACCCCTCGCCCGCGGCGGGGAGAGACCAGTTTTCCAACTCGCCTAGTTTTGACACCTATCGCATGCCAATGCGTTTACTGATCTCCGAAAATCCGTAATAGCTATGTGAAACCATAGGGTGAATCGTACCAATGAAACTTGATCTGCACTACGTGGACCCGCGCCTGGTAGAACTGTACGATCATGATAATCCGCGCGGAGCCGACACCGACTTCTACCTGCGTCTCGCCGCAACCCTCGACGCCCGAAGGATTCTCGACCTGGGCTGCGGAACGGGCCTGCTGACGCGGGAACTGGCAGCGGTAGACAGCCGCGACGTGATGGGCGTCGATCCCGCTCCGGCGATGCTGGCGGTCGCTCGTCGGCAACCGGGCGCTGATCGCGTGACATGGATCGAAGGGGACGCCAGCGCGCTAGGGACTCCAGCAGCCGACCTGGTGGTCATGACGGGAAACGTGGCCCAGGTCTTCCTCGACGACGCGGAGTGGAGCGCGACACTGCGTGCTATCCACGCCGCACTGCGCCCAGGCGGTCATCTTGCCTTCGAGAGCCGCAACCCCGATGTCCGCGCGTGGGAACAGTGGACCCACGACGCCACCTACGAACGGATCGACTCGCCATTTGGGCCGATGGAGTGTTGGCTGGAACTGGTCCGCGTGGGCAATGATCGGGTCCGCTTCGCGGGCCATAACATCTTTACCGCCACGGGTGAGGTCGTGGTGGTGGGCAGTGAGTTGCGCTTTCGTAGCCAGGCAGAAATCACCGACTCGCTCATCAACGCCGGATTCGCCGTGGAGCACGTCTATGGCGATTGGGATGGCAGCCCTATGACCAGCGCCAGCCGCGTGATGATATTCGACGCCTCGCGCCCCTGAATGCCCTATTTCGAGACGTTGAAGCGGAACTCGATGATATCGCCGTCGCGTACGGTGTAGTCCTTGCCCTCCAGGCGGACGTGGCCATGCTCTTTGGCCGTCTTCATCGAGCCGTTATCGGCCATCAGGTCGTCGTAGTGGACCACCTCGGCGCGAATGAAGCCGCGCTCGAAGTCGGTGTGAATCTTTCCCGCGGCGGCAGGCGCCTTCGAGCCATGTGTCACCGTCCAGGCGCGCACCTCATCCTCGCCCGCCGTCAGGAACGAGATCAGGTTGAGCGCGCGATAGCCCGCCTGAATCACCCGGTCGGCGCCCAGCTTCGGTAGGCCCAGCGCGGCCAGATACTCGGCGGCGTCCTCCTCGGGCAGCTCGCCTAGCTCAGCCTCCAGCTTGGCAGAGACGGCGACGATCTCCGCGCCCTCGGCCCGCGCCCGATCACGCGCCGCAGCCACGCATGCCATCTCGCCCGTCGCCGGGGTGGCCGCCGCGCTCTCCACCAGCGTCCCCGCCTCGCCCAGAATATCCTCGCCGACGTTCACCACGTAGAGGCGCGGCTTCATCGTCAGCAAAAACAGCTCGCGCAGGACGTTCTCGTCGAGCGTGCTATAGTGCAGCTCGCTCGCCGGGTGGCCCTCGTTGAGGTGGTCGCGCAGCCGCCGCAGGAACTCCAGTTCCTCGCCGAGCTTCTTATCGCCGGATTTCGCCTTGCGACTGGTGGAGTCGATGCGCTTATCCACCGTCGCCAGGTCGGTGATCGCCAGCTCGGCCATCAGGTCGTCAAGGTCGCGGGTGGCGTTGACACTGCCCGCCGGGTGCGGCGCCTGCGGGTTCTCGAAGCAGCGCACGACAATCGCCAGCGCGTCGGCGTTGCGGATGTGGCCGAGGAACTCGGCGCTTAGCCCTTCATGCTTCGCCCCGGCGGCTTCCTGGCCGATGCCCGCCACATCCACGAATTCAATCGCGGTTGGCACGATCTTGCGCGGGTGGAAGATCTCGGCCAGCCGCGTCAGCCGCTCGTCCGGCACCTGGACCACCGCGCGGTTCGCCTGCACGGTGCTGGTGGGATAGCCTGATATTTCCGCGCCCGCGCGCGTCAGGGCGTTGAAGAGTGTCGTCTTACCCGAGAGGGGCAGGCCGATGATACCAACCGTTAGCGCCATCTGGCGTCTCCAATTTCGCTGAAATCACAATGCGCAATCCCTGCATGGTCGCGTCGTCACAACCCATTTTTCCGCACACGACAGACGGCCCCGCAGAGCAGCGCTCCGACAGAGCCGTCACAAAGTATATCACGCCAGCGCCGGGGCCGGAGTTAGTCGCCGCTGGTCGCCCCGTCCTGGGGTGGCGGCTGCGTCGCCGGAGCTGGTATCGGAGGATACGTCGTCACCGGCACGCCACTGGCGCCGTTGGCGTTCTCCGGCGCGTTGGCATTGGGCATGACGGGGCGCGAAGGCGATGTGGCCGATGGATCGGCGGGCTGCCCGTCAACTGGCGCCATGGCGGAGGTCCAGCTAGAGGGGTTCCAGAACGGCGCGGGAACCGAATTAGCGGGCGCCGACGAATTCGCCAGATCAATGTTTCCAGCCTCGCTGGGGCGCAGCCGAGGCGGATGTTGCGCGCCATCTGGTGGCGCTGACGTGCGCCATGTGCCCGCGCTGGCCGGATCATCCGCGGAGAGCGGCGCGCGCTCGGAGAGATCGTTCTCCACATCGTCCAGCGCAATCTGGTGGCGCACCTCGTTGATAAGCTCCTCGACCTCTGGGCGTACCTCCAGGTTGGGGCGCGGCAGGCGGTCCCATATCCGCCAAGCGTCATCCAGCGCGCCCGCGCGATAGCAGTAGAATCCCAGCAGCGCGCGCGCATCGAAGACGCTCATCCGTTGCCAGAGCGACAGGTCTTCGGCTGGGCTGGTCAGGTCGGTCTCGCGCACGCTGGAGAGATCGACGCAGTGATAGAGGCGGCGGCCAATGAGCTTGTAAGGATAGCCATAGAAGAGGCCGATACGGCGCGGGCTATTCGGTGGATCGGTCCGCTTGAGCGCCAGCCCCAGAAAGAAGAGCTTGGTGCGAGGGCCAAGCTGCCAGACGGCAACCAGCACCAGCAAGCCGACGAAGCGCGCCAGATAGCGCTCCCACGTCAGCGGCGCGATCACACTGGCGACGCCCAGCAGCCCCAGCGCCGCTCCCAGCAGCCACGCCAGATAGACCAGCCGCTCGCGGTTCCAGTTGAGCAGGTCGTAGTGGTGGTGCATCGGCGTCGCCAGGAAGGGCAGCGGGAACTCGGTGTGCGGGAAGCCCCTGGTATCGCCGAAGCGTTCGAGGAAGAGGAAGCGGCGGAAGAACTTGACCAGGATGCGCGCCGAGACCAGCGCCGAAAGCCCCTCCAGCACGAAGACGCCGCCGATGATGATGAGCAGGACTTCGAGGCGGCTGACAATCGCGACCAGCGCCAGCGCGCCGCCTAGCCCCAGCGAGCCAGTGTCGCCCATGATGAGCCGCGCGCGCCGTTTGCGCCCCGGGACGCGGTTGCGCCAGGGCGACGGCCAGTTGAACGGCAGGTAGCCGAGTGATGCGCCCGCCACCGCCAGCGAGACGACCACCAGCGGGTAGAGGTCTTTCTGATTCTGGAAGAGCAGGATCACGGCAAAGGCCAGCGATGCGCTCACCAGCAGCCCGCCACAGAGGCCATCCATCCCATCGGCGAAGTCCACCGCGAGTGGTGTGGTGACGCCGACGAGAACGGTGATTCCAATAAAGAAGATGATCCAGGCGAAATGGGCGTCCCGCAGGACGTCACCCAGCAGCGGGATATCGCTATATGGCGGATAGGGGAAGCGCGCCGACAGGTATTTTGTGACGATCAAGCGGTTGAAGGCAATGCCAATGCCCAATGAGACGATAAGGACGCCGATGAATTTCTGTACCTCGGTAATGCCAACGCCGCGATGCACCTTTTGCCAGTCATCAATGAAACCTATGAGGCTATATCCCGCCAGACCGAGCAGCACCAATCCCAACAAGAGCCATTCTGGCGTGTCCAGCCCCAGCCAGAAGGCGAACCCCAGCGACGCCGCAATCGTCGCAAACACCAGCGCCGGGCCGCCGACGAGCGGTAACTCGCTGCTACTCACCCGAAACGGCTGTTTCTTGAGCTCTTTCTTCTTACGGTCGAAGCGAAAGCCACCGGTCGATTGATCGGCCTTGAAGTTGCCCTCTTTGCGCTCGCCGCTGCGGAACCAGGGGAACAAGGCCCACGCCAGCGCACAGAAGAGCGCGCAGAGAAGCGCCGCTGTGACAAACGCGCCCAGGAATGACTCTATCATCTATCTATCACCCGCTCCGCCAGATAACTGCACCAGATTTCTACGGCGCGACTCACTGAATTAAACGGCACGATTTCGCGGCTGGTAACGGCGTATATGACCGTCAGAAAGCGGACGCTCTACGTCCACGCCATCTGGCGCTCAACGGTACCCCAGTTCCGTCAGCACATCGCGCGCCACCTGCCGG
This sequence comes from Ktedonobacterales bacterium, assembly GCA_036557205.1. GTDB lineage: Bacteria > Chloroflexota > Ktedonobacteria > Ktedonobacterales > JADMIN01 > DAHUXT01. Next base: position 29,128 of record DATBIB010000167.1, read on the forward strand.
TCGTCCCACGGGAGCTTCTCGCGCCCGATCACAATGCTTTGCTCGTGGCCTTTGCCCGCCAGCAACACCGTGTCGCCTTCGCGCGCCATCGAGAGCGCCTGGACGATGGCCTCGCGCCGCCCGACGATTGAGATATACTGCTCGCCTTCCCGCGCGCCCGCCGCATCGGCGCCCGCCGCGATCTCCGCCAGAATGGACGCCGCGTCTTCCTCACGCGGATCTTCGTCGGTAATCACAGTGAAATCGGCCTCGCGCGCCGCGACCCCGCCCATGACGGGCCGCTTCACCCGGTCGCGGTCGCCCGCCGAGCCGAAAACGACGAGCAGCCGGTTGCGTGTGAGCGGACGGAGCGCCCGTAACACCTTCTCCAGGCTGTCGGCGGTGTGGGCATAGTCCACGACGACGGTAAACGGCTGCCCCTGCTCGATACGCTCCATCCGCCCGGAAACCCCCGGAAACGCCTTGAGCGCCCGCGCCATCAGCTCCGGCGAGAGGCCATGCAGGTAGCCCACCGCCAGCGCCGCCAGCGCATTCGAGACGTTGTAGCGCGCCACCAATGGCGTATCTACCTCAAAGACAACGCCATCCGGCAGACGGACGCGGAACCGCGAGCCGTCCGGCCCCAGTCGCAGCTCCTCGGCGCGGACATCGGCTGGAGCATCGATGCCATAGCTGACAATCGGCGCGCGGCAAAAGGGCTTCAGATAATTGAACGAAGAATCGTCGGCGTTGAGCACGCAGGCTTTGGGAATCGCGAACGACAGATCTTTGCGCAGGTCAGGGTCAACCGCCTCCACCAGCATCGCTTTGGCGCGCCGATAGGCTTCGAGCGTGCCGTGCAATTCGAGATGCTCGCTGGTGATGTTGGTGACGACGGCGACATCGTAGGCAATCTGGTGGACCCGATGCAGCGCCAGCCCGCTGGAGGTTGATTCGACGATGGCGCATTGCGCGTGTTCGTCACGCATCTGCGCCAGCAGCGTCTGCACCTCGGGCGCCTCGAGCGTGGTGAAGCGGGTGTTGTTGGCCCAGCGCTTCTCGCCAATCTTGAAGTCTACCGTGCTCATCAGGCCGGTGCGTCGGCCAGCAGCCGTCATGAGCGCATCGATGATGTTGCTGGTGGTGGTCTTGCCATCGGTGCCGGTGACGCCGATGATCTCCATGTCGTGCGATGGCTGGCCAGCCAGCCGGGCGGCGACCGTGGCCAGCTCCCGGCGCGAATCGGCGACCCGCGCGTAGGTGCGGTCGGTGGGGAAGTCAGATGGGACGGGCGCCTCGCCGACGATGAGCGTCGCGCCACGCGCCAGCGCCTCGCCAATATAGGCGTGGCCATCGGTGCGCACGCCGCGAATGGCGACGAAACACGCGCCTGGCGTTACCTCGCCTGAGTCGTAGGTGACGTTGGTCACCTCGCCATCCTCAGCGCCTTGACGCTCCGCAACGGGCAGCGCCGCGAGCAGTTCGGCGATCCGCATTCCGTGTAGTCCCTCCTGACCCCAGGCGCATGAGCCGCGCCTGATCTTCAGCGTCTATGCTATCACGGATGGACGGAATTGCAGTGCTCGCCATGACATACGGGCCGGGGTGATTGGCCAGGTTACGGCTGCAGCAGCTCGCCCTCGGCTACCAGCACCGAAGCCCCGCCAACGCGCACATCCTCGATATGCTCGGCGCTGCCGGAGATGGCAATATCCAGCATGCTGGGTCGCCCCATCTCGATGCCCTGCTCCAGCCGCGCACGCGTCTGCCCGGTCTCGTCGGGTGTCAGTCGCCCGTGGCGCAAGAGGTAGACGCCAAGCGGACCCGCCGCCGAGCCAGTGGCAGGGTCTTCGCCGATGCCCATCGCCGGGGCGAACATGCGTCCGTGGATATCGGCGCCGCTTTCCGCGCGGTCGAGCGTGAAGAGGAAGCAGCCAGGATGTTCGTTCGGTAGGTTGAGCGCCTCCAGTAGATCAGGCCCCGAATGGGCGCGACCGATGGCTTCGAGCGAGCGGATCGGCACGAGCACGTGGTTGACGCCGACGATGGCGCGCTCGATGGGCAGCGCGTCGTCGAAATCATCGAGCGTGAGGCCAAGCGCGCTGGCCAGTCGGTTGGCGTCTCCCTGCCATTTCTCGAAGCTGGGGACGGGCTGGTGCATCCAGACAAAGGTGGCGCGCTGGCCCTCGTAGAGCAGTTCGACCGGAACCAGCCCAATACCGAGCTGGAGCGTCACCGGCGACTCGCCCGCGCGGATCATCCCCTCCTGGGCCAGCGCGAAGGTCGTGCCGACGACAGGATGGCCCGCGAAGGGTAACTCGGCGGCGGGGGTGAAGATGCGCACGCGACAGAGGGCTTTGGGGTCGCTCGGCGGCAGAATGAAGGTTGTCTCGGAGTAGTTCATCTCGCGAGCGATGGCCTGCAACTTCTCATCGCTCAGGGAGTCGCCCTCGAAGAATACGGCAAGCTGATTGCCTCCAAAGGGCTCGCGAGTGAAGACATCGAACTGTAGAAACCGAAGGCGTCGCATGCTCTGTTCTCATCTTTCTTGGTCGAGCTTGTCGATGCGCGAATTCAGGAATGGCGCGAAATGGCCCGCGTAGCGCCGCCGCACGTCGGGCAGGCGCCAGTCGTCCCCAGTGACGATGTGGCGGCAGAGCGGCGAGCCGCACTGGCAGGGACGATCCAGCCGCCAGTCGGGATCGCTCGTCACCAGCGCGTAGTCGAGCGTCAGCTCCTCGCGTGCGGCGATCTCCCGGCGCGCGGCAATCGTCACCTCGTCGTTCATCCACAGGTTGGAATCGCACGCATGGTTGATAGAACCCTCAACCTGTTCAGGCGTCTGGATCAGGTCGACCAGATGCAGGTTTTCACCAATCTGTGACGCATTATACCGCTCTACGGTGCTGCGATACGCGGCGAATTCGGCGTCGGTCATCGGCGTGCCACCGATGATGGCGACGGTCTCGCCCGCGTGAATCGGCGCGCGGGCGTACATGCCGCCGCCCTGGATGCCCGATGGGCGAATCTCCACACGCGGATCGTACCAGCTTGTCTCGCGCCAGCGCCGCCCGGCCATGGCCTCCGCCTATCCATACTCACAGCCTAGACATTGGGGAGTACTATAGCTCAAGAGAAGAGCTACACCAGACTATATTAGCGGGAAAGCCTTTTGTAAAATGCGCGGGCAGTAAGTCGCATTGGTGCGGTGCGTACTATCGACTCTGGGCGCGGTGCGCTGACAGTTTTCATATATTGTGAGGACTTTTATATGACACAGTTAGTCGCCACACCTCTCTATGGTCGCTTCTTGGAGTTTTGCAAGTCGGCACGGCATAGCATAAAACTATGTGCGCCTTTTGTGAAAGCTGAAATTGCATCGCACATTGTATCCGCAAAACAAAATGGTGTTTCATTGAGCTTGATTACACGCATTAACCTACAGAGTTTTCACAAAAGAGCATCCGATGTAGACGCGCTGAATGCTGTTCTCGACGCTAGTGGAACGGTATATAATTGTTCAAATCTGCACGCAAAAGTGTATATATTTGACGACGAACATCTGATTATTACATCTGCAAACTTAACAAATAACGGGCTAAGGCACAATCTCGAATGTGGAATTATTAGTAGCGATGTTCAATTAGTCAAGGACGCTGTAGCGAGCTATTCTGAAGTCATTCACAAGCAGGAAGTCGGCAGAATTGACCGTGATAAAGTAGCCGCTATTAATGACGTGTTGCGCGGCATTCCTTCTTTGCCGCGTGTCGAATACCCCCAGCTTGATTTATCCACAGTATTTGACGGTGATTTAGCGGTAATAACAAACACACTTACAGGTTGGAAACTCTCGTTGTTTGAAGAATTGAACGTACTGGGTTCTACGGAATTTGACTCTAACGACGCAAAAACTATTGCCTCAAGATTATCACCGAAGTATCCGAACAATCATAATATTGAGGCCAAAGTGCGTCAACAACTACAAGAATTACGCGATCTTGGACTCGTGGAATTTACTTTGAGAGGGCGTTATAAGAAATTATGGGTGAATAGTCATGAATAAGTACACACTTGTGAACTTCATCAGCTCTCTTTCTTTTATCTGGCCCATGTCTTGTAACGTTCGACAAGACGGTGCAATTGGGCATGGCGGTCGGCTCCGAACTGATCAGGGTCATCATACTCCTGAGCTAGACAGGTTTTCCAGTGTGCGCCACGAGGAAGCACGGTGGGAAGTGGAGCTGGCGGCTCGATTTCGACATAATTTTCGGTCGGCTCACCTGCACCATCGACTGGCTCCACATAGAGAACAATAATCTCCTCGCGGTCAGTATAGATATACGCCTGAGATAGGCAACCAACACAAAGTCCTGCTTGAGGCAGGAGTTCAAACGCTTCCGCCGGAAAACGTTTGCCACAATTCTCGCACTGCCGGTCCCGTGTCATAGCTGGTGTGTTTGGTGACAATTGGTACTCCTGATTTCGCCTTGCCTGGCCTTATTTGTGGGTGCTGTCCAATTGCGTGTGGGGACACTCGGTCATGGCAGGTGGAAAAGGCATCGCACCGGAAAGCTCACAAAATTGTGGACGTCAGCTCACGCCGTCATCTCGCGGACGATTTCGCTGACGCGCTTGCCGTCGGCGCGGCCCTTCGTCTCCTTCGAGGCTAGCGGCATCACCGCACGGAACTCCTTGCCGTGCTCCGCGATGAGCCGCGAGACCACCGCGCGAATCTCGTCATCGGTCAGCTTCGCGGGGAGATAGGCCGCCAGCATCGCCGCCTCGCGCTCCTCTTTGTCGGCCAGTTCGTCGCGCTTGGCGGTGCGGAATAGCTCGGCGGACTCGTGGCGCTGCTTGATGAGCTTATCGAGGATGGCCTGGCGCTCCTGCTCGGTCAGCTCGTGGCGCGAGCCAGTGACCTCTTCATTGCGGAAGGCCGCCAGCGCCATGCGAATTGTATCCATCCGCACCTGATCACGCTGGCGCGTCGCCTCTTTGAGGTCGTTGCGCAGCCGCTCCTCGACCGAAGCCTGCGGCGTTGCGTCGCTCATACCCGTTGCTGCCTTCCTGGAATCAACTTCTCAAACACCGCAATGCTACCCGATAGCGCCGACACGCACGACCACATACGCGGGGCCAGCGTCGGGGGCGCGCCCAGTGGGTGACGGCGTCACGTTTGGCGCGGTGCTCGGTGTTACCGCCGGAGCAGTGTTGGTGGGCACGGCTGGCGTGTTGTCCAGTTGCGGCGTGGGACGTGTAACCATGAAGATGATAAACGCAACGCCAACGCCCAGCAGAAACATACCGGCAATGATGCCCACGCTCCGCCCAAAGGTGAATTCGCCCTTCTCCGGCTCGGGCGCCATGGGCCGTCTGCCGCCAGCGCGCGCGGCGCGTGGGTCACGCGGATCGCGCATGGGTGGGCGACCCCGTGGCTCATCACCCCAGAGACCTCCGCCCTGTGGCGGTCGGCGCGAGGCGCCGGGATAGCCAGCGCCGCTGCGCCCGCGTGAGGGCGCATCCCAATCCTCGCGCACAGGTGGGCGCCCGCCACGCATCGAGCGATCACCGGAGCGGTCTGGAGAGCCGCCCCGGCTGCCCCGTGGGTCATCCCAGCCGCCACGATTGGAGCCGCCAGCGCGCCCGCCGCGGTTATAGGAGCCGCCGCGTCCGCCGTTGTCCCTCTCGTCCACATCGCGGCGTGGATAGCGCGACCCATCGCGTGACGAACGATCCCATCCGCTTGAACCACCGTCACGCGAGCCCATCCGGCTCTGACGCGGATCATCATCCATACGTCTGCTTCGTGGAGACCGCCCCTGATCCCGGCGACCATCATCGTCCCAACGGCCTGTGCCCATTCCCCTCTGTCTCCCACGCTGGATGTCGCGCACGACGGCTCCTCGCCACCGCACTGATCGGCGAACACATACAACGTCCGAGGGTGATCCTCACCCTGTTGCGTACCCAGCCGAGTGTATCATATTCAGCCGTTGATAGTACAACCGCGTAGTGCATCCGGGCTGCAATGCGCACAAGACGCTCGCGCCGCAACCAGGCACGTGGCTACGATACGCAGGCAATCGCCGGGGATATAAAGCGGTCAGCCGCCGCTATTCGTGGTCAGGGTCGCGCTCTGGCTCCCGTTGCGGCTCGCGTTGCGGCGAAAGTCCCGTCCCCTGGAGGCCGACCAGACCGCCGAGCAAGGTGGACCCAGACTCATCGTGCGAGATGGGCGTGCGCTCCAGCTCTTCACGCAGCGTCGTCACCTGCGCGCCCAGCGCGTCCGGACCCACGCCCGCGCCCGAGAGCACCAGTCCGGCGAAGCCGAGCCGCGCGAGAATCGGAACGCTGTGCGTCTCCGGCGCGCCGTCCAGCGTCGCCAGCACCGGGAAGCGAAGCGACTCCACCGCGAACTTGAGCCGGGTGTAGTCGGTGACGGACATCTTCGCGATGGCGCTGGCGCTCAGCCCAACACGGAGCAGCGCCACCTGCGCTGGCGCCAGATTCTGCGCGCGCAACAGGAGGAGCGCCATATCATCGCTAGGCGCATCAAATGTCACCACCCGGTCGAAGTGGTCGAGGTCCTCGAAGAGCATATGCGCCGACGCGCCCGCTCCGACGACCGCGAAGCTCGCGCCCGCGTCCCGTAGCTGCTTGAGCGTGCCATAGCCGCCGCTCTCGCCCTCGGCCAGCCCAATACCCAGCAGCGTCGTTCCCGCGCTGGTCGCCGCGACGAATGCGCTCAGATCGCTTTTGGGCGTCCAGCCGGTGAAGAGCAGCGCATCGGCCCCGGCCTTCACGGCGGACTGCGCGGCGGCGGTATCTTTCGCGCCAACGCTCACCACAATCGCCGCCGGGCGTGGCTTCGACGCGGCAGCCTGAGAGCGGCCAAAAAATCCAATGCCCGAGCTGGAAGATTGCCTTACCTGCTGGAGCTTATCAATCAGTTTGCCCATATTCTCCGCATTCCTTCCTGCGCGCGGCATGATCGCTCGCCACGCGCGCCGCGATTCGCGGCTGGTGGTAGGACATCCGTGGCGCACAGTGACATACGCCAACGTGTCACCGTCATTCTACCAGCCACGGACCCTCAACCGCTATGCGCCGAAGGGCACGGAGGCAGGCACAGAGGAAGGAACGCAAATAGCGCAGGTCACGATACCTGGATGGTGAACTGCTCGGCGCGCGCGATGGCTGGACACGGCGCGTTGGACTCACAGAGTGGCGCGCCGGTAAAGTCCAGCGTAACCTTGCCGGGCGCCGCCGCTGTATAGAACCACTGACAGGTCTGCGTCGCTTCGTCCATGCCACCCTGTGGCTGGATGGCCGCGAGCGCCGGGGCCGCGTCGTGGGCAGGGGATGCCCAGTGGGTCTTCGTGTCGAGCTGCACCTCGATGGTATCGCCAACGTGCGCCTGCGTCGTCTTGTATGAGTCCTTCACCGTCAGCACAATCGTCGCCGCCGGGTTCGAGGCGACGGAATTACCGGGGCACGGTCTCACTGACATCGTCCCACCGTTGTTGATCCCGGATGTTGCGGTCGGCTGCGAGCCATCGCCCCCTCCGCCGACGTTTGTGGTGGTGACGCCGCACCCGGCCAGCGCCAGGGCGCCGAGCAGGCACACCGCGCCCACCACCAGCAGCGCCGTCGAGCGGATACGCGGCGTTTTCACTTGCCGGGACGATGAGACTGACCGAAACAATCGCGAAGAACGATGCATTGCGCAACTCCTGTATCTCAACAACATTCTCAGGTATGCTCCC
>DATBIB010000168.1:0-52848 GCA_036557205.1 Ktedonobacterales bacterium
CTCGCCCGTCGCGGTGGCGATCACGATCAGCAATGCGCCGCCGCCGAGCATCTCCATCCCGGTGCCCAGCAACTGCGTGCCAGGGAAGGGAGCGCTGCGGGCGTAGAGCGAGCCAATCGCCCAGCAGATCGTCGCCACCAGCAGCGCCAGGATGCCAATGAGATGCGGGCCAGTGCCCGATGATTCCGCCTGACTGGCCAGCAGGATGACGCCCGCGAAGCCAATCACCAGCCCGACCACCGTCAGACTGGTCGGACGCACGCCACCGGGGCGCAGCCAGTCGAAGAGCACCATCCAGAGCGGGACCGCCGCAACCAGGAGCGCCGCCAGCCCTGAGGGCACCTGCTGTTCTGACCATGAGACGAGGCCGTTGCCGCCCAGCAGCAACAGCCCACCGACAATCAGCGCGGAACGCCAGTGAATCAATTTGGGTCGCTCGCCGCCCCGCAGGCGCATCCAGAGATAGAGGATCGCGCCCGCAATCAGGAAGCGGATGCCCGCCATCAGGAACGGCGGCATCGTCGCGATGGCGAAGCGAATGGCCAGATAGGTGGAACCCCAGAGGAGATAGACGGCGGTGAACGCGAGAATGATCTGCGTGCGGGGATTTGTGCGACTAGCCAGCATCGGAAAGGTCTTCTTTCACCGTTGATGGCAGCGGAATCTGCGCTGTCTCTTTGATCGTCGAGAGTACGATGGTGGTGCGGGTCGAGCGGATGGCGTCGATGGGGCCAAGCCGCTGGCGGAGCAGGTCGCTCAGAGCGTTGGTGTCGGCAACGCGCACCTTTAAGAGATAACAGTCTTCCCCGGCGATATGATGCACCTCCTGCACCTCGGGAATCGCCGCAAGCTCGTCGCCGATCTCGCGCGAGCCGATCCGCTCATCGGCGCGGACGTAGATAAAGGCGAGCAGCCCCATATCGAGCGCCTTGGGATTCAGCCGCGCCTCGTAGCCGTCGATGAGGCCGCGCGTCTCGAGCTTGCGGATGCGCTCTAAAATCGCGGAAGGAGCCATGGCCAGTCGCCGCGCAATCTCGGCGTTCGACGTCCGCGCGTCATTCTGAAGAATAGACAGTATTTTGCCATCAATGTCGTCAATCATTCGCCATCACCTCCGTTGAAAAGAAGATACATCGCTCTAAACAGCCTGTCAAGAACAATTTCTCACATTGCTGAAGGACTCGATATCCAGCGGTCACGCGCGTCTTTGGCTGCAGCGAACGTCTCTTCGAGCGCGGGACTCTGCTCCGCGATCTGCTGCTGGAACGCTTGCAGCGACGCGATGTAGCTATCCAGCGCGGCGAGCAGCGGGGTGGTGTTGGTCAGGCAGATGTCGCGCGCCATGCGCGGGCTGCCCGAGGCGACGCGCGTCGTATCGCGGAACCCACTCGCCGCCAGCGCCAGGGCGTCGGGCGCATCCGGCGACTCGGCGACGGTCAGCGTGAGGGCGCTCGCCGCCAGCAGCGGCAGATGGCTCACCAGCGCGACGGCTTGATCGTGTTGCTCAGGCGGCATGATGCGTGGGCACGCCCCCAGCGCCTCGACCACCCGCTTGATCATTCGGAGCGCGGCGCTGGATGTGCGGTCGGTCGGCGTCAGGCACCAGACGCAGCCGTCATAGAGTGCGCCAATGGCTGCATCAACGCCTGATTGCTCGCTGCCAGCCATGGGATGTCCGCCGACGAACTGGCCCGGCGCTCTCAGCAGCGACTCCGCCCAGGAGACCATGGGCGCTTTGACACTGCCGAGGTCAGTGACAACTGCCGTCTCAGCCAGATGAGGAGCCATCTCGGCGAGCAGATCGCGCATCGCCAGTAGCGGCGTAGCCAGCACCACCAGATCGCTGCCAGTCACCGCCCCCTCGACCGATGCGCAGGCGACGTCAATTGCGCCGCGTTCGCGGGCGCGCTCGGTCACTCCGGGGTCCGCGTCTAATCCGACCACTTTGCGAGCCACGCCGCGTTCCCGGAGCGCCATGCCGAGCGAGGCGCCCATCAGCCCCTGGCCGATGATGGCGACCCGTTCCACTGGGGGAGCGCTTGATGGCTCAGCGTCGGCGAAGCCGGGCCGTAGCGCCACCGCCTCGCGTAGATAGACGTGGCGCAGGTCGCCCTGCCCCTTCGTCGTGTTGATGTGGAGCAGCACGCGGATGCAGCGGGCGACGCTGCCTGGCACGGGAATCTCGCGGGCGCAGAGCAGCGCGACCTCGTTCCAGCCCAGCTCGCGCGCGGCCAGGGCGGGATAGGCGGCGTCGAGGTCGTCGGTGACGGTGAAGAACGCGCTGGCGATATCGGCGACATCGAGGGTGTTGCGCGCCACCAGTCGTTCGAGCAGCTCGCGGGTGGCGGCGAGAATCGCTTTGGCGCTGTTGTCGGCGGCGGTGGTCGCGCCGCGCAGCCCTCGGCAGCGCATGGTAGATGAGACTTCCATCGGCATATCCTTCTTACATTGCATGGAAAAACAAAAAGCAGAAGCATTCTCGCTTCTGCTTACCCTCTGGCTGGCGGTTACGCCTCTCGGTGATCTATCACCTCATCGCGCTCGCGGCGACATCCGGTCCACCCCGCCAGAGGGCCACCGGTAATAGCTGTCCGCGAGATGTGAGGGAATTCTTGTCATGCCAGCACTATAGCCAGCCTATAGGAATGTCGTCAAGTAGACATAACTATAGCGAGATCGTTGTGTATTCGTATAGTCATTGCGTATAAGTACCGCCTCTTTGCATGGATGAGGTGGTGGTGCTATACTCTCCTTAACGGTCCTTTAACACCAGTCCCGTGAGGCTGGGAAGGAGTGTGCGCGTGGTCTGTGCGCCTGCCTGTCTCTCGCAGGCCTTCATTTCACATAGGATTACTGCCCTTCATCCCATCCAGCGTGATGGCGGTGGAGGCTTTTTTTATGCTATTCACTCCTTCAGTGACTCGCGTCGTTCGCCTTCCTCATCCCGCACTCACGATATGAAAGGAGTGGGCATATGAGCGCCTCTCAGCCATCGAGCAACACCGCAGACACCGGGAAAATCATCTTCAGCGAGGAGGAGATGCGCCGCGCGATCTCCCGCATTGCCCACGAGATTCTGGAGCGCAACGCGGGCGCGAGGGATCTGGTGCTGGTGGGGCTGCATACCCGTGGTATCCCGCTGGCGCGCCGCCTGGCCGAGCGTATCAACGCGCTGGAAGGCATCGCGGTGCCAGTCCATGAACTGGATATCACCAACTATCGCGATGATCGTCCCGCGCAGCAGCCGGTGGAGCGCGCGCCGCTCAATCTTCCCGTGGCGGGCCAGACGGTCGTGCTGGTGGATGACGTGCTTTTCACTGGGCGCACCACCCGCGCCGCGATCGATGCGCTGGTGGAGGCGGGTCGGCCGCGACGGGTGCAGTTGGCCGTCATGGTGGACCGCGGCCATCGCGAGCTGCCGATTCGCGCTGATTACGTCGGCAAGAATGTTCCGACGGCGCTGAGCGAGAGCATCCATGTACGCCTGCGCGAGATCGACGGCCTGGACGCCGTTGCGCTTGTGCCCGCGCCCGAACGCGGCGGCGATGCGCCTGGGTCGGGAGGCAAGACATCATGACGAAGACGGAGAAGCGGGCGACGTATCGCTGCTCCTTCTGCAGTAAACCCCAGGACCAGGTAATGCGGCTGATCGCTGGCCCCGGCGGCGTCTATATCTGCGATGAGTGCGTGGAGCTTTGTCGCGAGATCATAGAGGAGGAGGCCGCCTCCATTCACAGGAGGGGTGAGCCACCGGTCGCGCCGGGTGGTTCAGCGACAGCGGACGTTTCACGTGAAACATCCATCGTCTCCACATCGGTCGCGCGCCAGCATGTGCTCGATCTGGACGGCTGGACGCCCGACGAGCTGCGCGCCGTGCTTGATCGCGCTGCTACCATGCGCGAACTGCTCGGCCAGCCTGAGGCGCGACTGAAGACGCTGCAAGGGCGCGTGCTGGTCAACCTGTTCTACGAGAACAGCACCCGGACGCGCGTCTCGTTCGAGCTGGCGGGGAAGAAGCTGGGCGCGGATGTCGTGAATGTGACGGCGTCGGCCAGCAGCGTCACCAAGGGTGAGTCGCTACGCGATACCGTCGAGACGCTCCAGGCGCTGGGCGCATATATCGTCGTCGTCCGCTCCAGCCAGGCGGGCGCGCCCGATGCCATCGCCCGCGCCATTCGCGGCGGGGTGGTGAACGCGGGTGACGGCTGGCATGCCCACCCGACGCAGGCGTTGCTCGATCTCTTCACGCTGGAGCGCCACCTGGAGACGGTGGCGGGCAAACGCATCGTCATCCTCGGCGATATTTTGCATAGCCGCGTCGCCCGCTCGAATGTCTGGTCGCTCACCGCCGCGGGCGCGGAGGTGGTGCTCTGCGGCCCACGAACACTGCTGCCACCAGCCGCCGCGGAGCTGTATGCGGCGCGCCCTGTGCCGGGAACCGGCGCTCCGCGGCGCGTCACCGTCGAGACCGATTGCGCCCGCGCGCTCAAAGACGCCGACGCGATCATGGTGTTGCGGCTGCAACGCGAGCGCCAGCAGGCCGGGCTGTTGCCTTCGCTACGTGAATATGGGCAGCGCTACCGGCTCGATGAGGCGCGGCTGATGCTGGCGAAACCGGGCGCGCTGGTGCTCCATCCAGGGCCGATGAATGAGGGTGTCGAGATTGCCTCCTCGGTGGCCCACGGGCCAGCCTCCGTGATCGAGGAGCAGGTGACCAACGGCGTCGCCGTGCGCATGGCGGTGCTGGAGATGATCGCCGGAACACTGGCAACGCAGGCGGCGAAGGAGTGAGCGGCGTGACAGAACAGAGCCGACGGGAACAACTGGCGCTGACGGGGGCGCGCATCATAGACCCGACGCCGAACCGACATCTAGACGAGCCGGGCTGGTTGCTGATTCGCGATGGGCGCATCGTCGCGCGCGGGACCGACGCCGACGCGCTGGCGACGCGAGTGGCTGAGTCGGATGCGCCGCTGCGCACAGTGGAGCTGCCCGCGGGCTGGGTGCTGGCGCCGGGCTTCGTCGATCTGCATGCCCATCTGCGCGAGCCGGGCTTCGAGGGCAAAGAGACGATTGCCAGTGGAGCGCTGGCCGCCGCGCGTGGCGGCTTCACGACGATCTGTTGCATGCCCAACACCAACCCGGTGATTGATTCACGTGCAACGCTTGACTATGTGCTCTCGCGCGCGAAGGATGCGCCTGCCCATGTGCGTCCCATCGCCGCCATCAGCAAGGGCGAAGATGGTCGTGAGTTGAGCGAGATGGCCGAGCTGGTGGAGGCGGGCGCGGTCGCCTTCTCCGACGATGGCCGCCCGGTCCACAGCAGCCGCTTGATGCGGCTCGCGCTCGAATACGCCACGCCGCTGGGCGTTCCCGTCGTCGAGCACTGCCAGGACGAAGACCTGGTTGGCGGCGGCGTGATGAACGAGGGCGCGGTGGCGACGATGCTGGGTCTGCCAGGCTGGCCCGCGGCGGGCGAGGAGGTGATGTTGGCGCGCGATCTGGCGCTGGTCCGGCTCACCGGCGCGCGCTACCATGCGGCGCACCTCAGCACGGCGGGCTCGGTGGACCTGATTCGCATGGCGAAGGCCGAGGGGCTGCCGGTGACGGCAGAGGTCACACCACATCATCTGCTGCTGACCGATAGCTGGGTGGCGGGCGAGCGCACCGGCCCGCTGGCGGCGGCGCTGACAGCCGAGGGGATCACGCTCGCGCCGGGCCTGCGCTACGACACGCATACCAAGGTCAATCCGCCGCTCCGCACAGCCACTGATTGTGAGGCGCTGCTGGCGGGCCTACTCGACGGCACGATTGACGCTATCGCGACCGATCACGCGCCGCATACGCAGGTGGATAAAGACTGCGAGTATGGCGAGGCGGCGTTCGGCATCTCCGGGCTGGAGACGGCGCTGGCATCGCTGCTGACACTGGCGCGGGCGGGCAAGCTGCCCCTTGCGACGCTGGTTTCTGCACTCACGTCGCGGCCAGCGCGGGCATGGGGGTTGGAGGCGGGGACGCTTCAGCCGGGCGCGGCGGCGGACATCGTCATCTTCGATCCCGATGAGGCGTGGACGGTTGACCCAGGGCGGTTCGCCTCGCGCGGGCGCAACACACCGCTGGCGGGCGTGCCACTGCGCGGGCGCGTGCGGATGACACTGCTCGATGGTGTCGTGGTATACGACGCCGCGGACGAGGCGGGTGAGACGGCTGGGACTGACGGGGCGGTTCGCTAGCAGAGACCGGGAGGCATGAGCATGGAATGGGAACGGAGCGAGCGGAGCGCGGTGCTGGCGCTGGAAGATGGCGCGACTTTTACCGGGCGGCCGTTCGGCGCGATTGAGGCGATGCGCCCTGGACGCCGGGGCGAGGTCGTCTTTGCTACGGGCATGACGGGCTACCAGGAGATCTGCACCGATCCATCTTATCGCGGGCAGATGGTTGTGCTGACCTACCCACTGATCGGCAACTACGGCGTCACGCTGGCCGATGTCGAGTCGCGCCGCCCGTGGCTCTCCGCGCTGATCGTGCGCGAGGCGAGCGACGACTATAGCAACTGGCGCGCCTCCGCCTCCATCGATGACTATCTTGCCGCCAACGGTATTCCTGGCGTCTGCGAGCTGGATACCCGCGCCCTGACGCGTCATCTGCGCGAGCATGGCACCCTGCGCGGCGTCCTGCGCGTCTATGAGGCGGGCGAGACCCCGAATATCGAGGCGTTGGTGGCTGAGGCAAATCAGGTGCATACCGTCACCGACCTCGATGTCGTCGCGGATGTCTCGATCAAGGCGGCGGATACCTGGCAGGCGGACGAGCCAGCGCCAGCCGGGGCGCCGCGCATCCTGCTGATTGACACGGGCTACAAGCAGAACATCGCCCGCAGTCTGGCGCGGCGCAGGCTGGAGGTCATCATCGCGCCGCATACGGTGAGCCTTGCCGATGTGCGCCGCATCCGCCCCGATGGCGTGCTGCTCTCCAATGGGCCGGGCGATCCCGAGAGTGTGGCGAACCTGGTGGAGCTGACGCGCGCGCTGGTCTGGGAGGAGCAGATGCCGCTGATGGGCATCTGCCTCGGCCACCAGATTCTGGGGCTGGCCGCGGGCGGGCGCACCAGTCGCCTGCTATTCGGCCACCACGGCGTCAACCATCCCGTACGTGAGGTGCGCACCGGGCAGGTGACGGTGACTTCGCAGAACCACAACTTTCAGGTGGACGCGGCGACGCTCCCCAGCGAGAGCGGCCTCTACGTGAGCCACATCAACCTCTCGGATGGCAGTGTCGAGGGGATGGCGCATGAGACGCTGCCGGTCTTTTCGGTGCAATATCATCCCGAGGCCGCGCCCGGCCCGGAGGACAATCAACAACTGTTCGACCGCTTCGCGGCGATGGTCGAGGAGCACCGTCGGGTGGCGCTGCCGGTCACGTCGGCGTAGCTGATGACGAGATACCTATGGAGACGGAACTGTTGCCCGGCGTCACGATGCGCCCAGCGACGCCTGCTGATGACATCATCTTCATGGAGATGCATGAGGAGTTAGCAAACTGGCTCTGGGAGCGGGGCATCCGCCAGTGGCAGCCGGGCA
Source organism: Ktedonobacterales bacterium (assembly GCA_036557205.1). GTDB lineage: Bacteria > Chloroflexota > Ktedonobacteria > Ktedonobacterales > JADMIN01 > DAHUXT01. The sequence goes on from DATBIB010000168.1 coordinate 7,581, forward strand.
CGTTTCCGGTCAGGTGGATTCAGGATGCGATAGCCCGTGGCGATGTCTACCTCGCCAGTGAAGATAGCCGGGTGATCGGCGCAGTGATTGTCCAGGCGAGCGATACCTTCACGTGGGGCAAGGCGAGTGTCGCCGATGTGGCGGGTTATATCCACGGGCTGCGGGTGCGGCGGAGCGCGGCGGGCCGTGGTATCGGGCTGGCGATGCTGCACTGGGCCGAGCGCGAGATCGCGGCGCGCGGACTTCATCTCGCCCGGCTCGATTGCATGGGTGATAACCTGGGGTTATGCGCCTACTACGAGCGGGCGGGCTATCGGCGCGTGCAGACGAAGGCCCATCAGGGCGGAGATCGCATCTACTTGATCGCGATGTTCGAGAAGTCGTTGGATGGGGAATGAGGATGCAGCTTGAGCGATATACCGACATTGACGCATTTGCGGCGCGGGTTGAGCCGTACCTGCTGGCGCACGAGGCGACGCATTGCCTGATGCTCGGCCTGCTCTCGACGTTGCCGCGAACCTCCATGCCCGCCGACGAGGTACCCTACATGGCGCTGGTGAAGGATGCGGGCGCGGTCGTGCTGGTCGCCATGCGCACGCCTCCCTACAACGTCATTCTCTCGCTGCTCGCGCCAGAATATGCCGCTCAGCCATCGGAGGCGTTGAGGCTGATTGCCGGTGATGTCTGGTCGCGCTATCACGGCGGGTTGCCCGGCGTTCATGCGTCCGTGCCGGTTGCGCGGCTCTTCGCCGAGCGCTGGCAGCAACAGGCGCATGTGGCGGCGCGGCTTGCGATGCAGGAGCGAATCTACGAACTGGAAGCGGTTATCCCGGTATCAGGTGTGTCTGGCAGCTATCGTCGTCCGACTGAGGCCGACCGCGACCTGCTGGTGCGCTGGCTCGATGCGTTCACGGCTGAGGCGCTTGGACCCAAAGAGCGTCTCGATGGAGCAGAGTGGGTGGACCGCTACTTCACATCGTCGTCGCGCGGTGGCTATCTCTGGGAAGATGGTGGTGTGCCTGTCTCGTTTGTCTCGTATGGCAATCCCACTCAGCACGGTGTCCGGATCGGCCCGGTCTATACGCCGCCAGAGTCTCGCGGACAGGGCTATGCCAGCGCATGCGTCGCGACAGTGAGTCAGCATCTGCTGGAGGGCGGGCGCGCCTTTTGCTACCTGTTCACCGATCTGGCAAACCCAACCTCCAACCACATCTATCAGACGATTGGCTACAACCCGGTCAACGATGTCGATGTCTATGAATTCGAGACGGAGAGTTAAGAACCATGGCGCGCGAAGATATCAAGGGTGTGCTCGTCATCGGCAGCGGGCCAATCGTCATCGGCCAGGCTGCTGAGTTCGACTACGCGGGTACGCAGGCCTGTCGAGCACTGCGCGAGGAGGGCAAGCGCGTCATTCTGGTGAACTCGAATCCCGCCACTATCATGACCGATGAGGGCGTCGCCGACGCCACCTATATCGAACCGCTCACCGTCGAGGTGCTACGGCGGGTGATCGAGCGCGAGCGTCCCGACGGCATTCTGGCGACGCTGGGTGGGCAGACCGGACTCAACCTCGCCGTCAAACTGGCCGACGCGGGCATCCTCGAAGAGTTTCACGTGAAACTTTTGGGCACGCCGCTGGCGACGATCCAGAAGGCCGAGGACCGCGAGCTTTTCCGCCAGTTGTTGATCGATCTTGGGCTTGATGTGCTGCCGAGTCGCACCGTCACTACCGTCGAGGATGCGCTGGCGTTTTCGGATGCGGTGATCGGCCTGCCCGCCGTCATCCGTCCAGCCTACACGCTCGGCGGTACCGGCGGTGGCATCGCCCGCACGCGCGCCGACCTCGAACGGATTGCCGCCGGGGGCATCGCCGCCAGCCCGATCTCGCAGGTGCTGGTAGAGCAGTATCTGGGCGGCTGGAAAGAGCTGGAGTATGAGGTCATCCGCGACGGCGAGGACACCTGCATCACCGTCTGCAACATGGAGAACTTCGACCCGCTGGGCGTCCACACCGGCGATAGCATCGTCGTCGCGCCCAGCCAGACGCTCTCGGACCGCGAGTATCAGCTGCTACGGAGCGCGGCGATTCGCATCATCCGCGCGCTGGGTGTTGAGGGCGGCTGCAACATCCAGTTTGCGCTCGACCCGCACAGCTTCCGCTTCTATGTGATCGAGGTCAACCCGCGTGTCAGCCGCAGCTCAGCGCTGGCCTCCAAGGCTACTGGCTACCCCATCGCGCGCGTGGCGGCGAAGATCGCCATCGGGCTGCGGTTGGATGAGATTGGCAACGAGGTGACGGGCAAAACGGTGGCTGCCTTCGAGCCCGCGCTCGACTATGTCGTCGTCAAGATTCCGCGCTGGCCGTTCGACAAGTTCCCGTTGGCGGACCGCGCGCTGGGGACGCAGATGAAGGCGACGGGCGAGGTGATGGCGATTGACCGCACCTTCGAGGGCGCATTACAGAAGGCGATGCGCGGACTGGAGCTACGCGCCGATGCCTTGCAGGCGCCTGATCTTGCCGACGATGGCGGCAGCGAATATCCAGCCAACGATGTGCGCCTCTGGAGCCTGCTCGACGCACTGCGCAATGACAGCGCGATTGGCATGCTCGAAGCATTGCATACGCAGACGGGCATCGACCGCTGGTTCCTCTCCAAGCTGCGCAACATCGTGCTAATGGAGCAGCGCCTCGCCTCGCGCGCGCCGACGCCGGAGTTGCTGCGCTCCGCCAAACAGATGGGCTTCTCCGACGCTCAGATTGCCCGCCTCCGCGCGAGCGCCGGGCAGGAGCAGCACATCACCGCCGCAGATATCCGCGCCCAACGGGAGCGCTGGGGCATTCGGCCAACTTTCAAGATGGTGGATACCTGCGCCGCCGAGTTTGCCGCGCAGACGCCGTACTTCTACGCCACCTACGAGCAGGAGAATGAGGCGGAGGCGCTAGCGGGCGCGAAGGCGGTGGTGCTGGGCAGCGGGCCAATCCGTATCGGCCAGGGCATCGAGTTCGACTATTGCTCGGTGCGGGCGGCCCAGGCATTACGGGCGGCGGGGGTGCGCAGTGTCATGGTGAACTCGAATCCCGAGACGGTCAGCACCGACTTCGATATGTCCGACCGCCTCTACTTCGAGCCGCTCGACGAGGAGAGCGTGCTGGCGATTCTACGCAATGAGGCCGCGACTGGCGAGGCGGATGATGGCCTACATGCGCCAGATGGAGGCGAATTGCCGCCCGTCGTCGTCCAGTTTGGTGGCCAGACCGCTATTGGGCTGGCAGCGCCGCTCCAGGCAGGTGGCGCACCGATTCTGGGCACCTCGGTTGATAGTATTGACCTGGCCGAAGACCGCCGCCGCTTCGATGCGCTGATGGAGCTGTTGGGCGCGCCGCGTCCGCGTGGGGCAGGCGTGCGCACGGTGGCTGAGGCGATGGCGACGGCTGAAGAGATTGGCTATCCAGTGCTGGTGCGCCCCTCGTACGTTCTTGGCGGGCGGGCGATGGAGATCATTCACACGCCCGAATCGCTGGAACGCTATGTTTCACGTGTCATTGCGCAGTTTGGCGAGCATCCGATTCTCGTCGATCATTATCTCATCGGGCGCGAGGTGGAGGTGGACGTGCTCTGCGATGGGCGAGATGTGCTGATCCCCGGCATCATGGAGCATATCGAGCGGGCGGGCGTCCACTCCGGCGATAGCTTCGCCGTCTACCCTCCGCGCAGCCTCTCGGACGACGAGAAGACGGCGATTGCGCGGCACGCGCGCAACATCGCGCTGGCGCTCGGCGTGCGTGGCCTGATGAATGCACAGTTCGTGGTAACTGAGCCAAACGGCACGCCGGGGGATAACGTCTATGTCATCGAGGTCAATCCGCGCGCCTCGCGTACGGTGCCATTCCTGAGCAAAGTGACGGGTGTGCCGATGGTTGACCTGGCGACGCAGATACCGCTCGGCCAGACGCTGGCCCAGCTTGGCTACAGTGAGCTGCCCGATGGCCTCTGGCCGGAACAGCCACTGTTCGCGGTGAAGGGGCCGGTATTCTCGATGTCCAAGATCATCGGCGCGGAGATGGCGCTAGGCCCGGAGATGAAGAGCACTGGTGAGGTGATGGGGATCGACGAGACCTATCCCGCGGCGCTGCGCAAGGCGCTGATTGCGGCGGGGATCGAGGCGCCTCCACGCGACGGCGCGGCCTTCGTCACCATCGCCGACCGCGACAAAACTGAGGCGTTGCCAATTGTGCAGCAGTTGGGGACGCTGGGCTATCGCTTCTACGCTACCGAAGGCACGGCGCGTCTGCTCGAAGACCATGGCCTTTCCGTCATCGCAGTGCCGCGTATCAGTCAGGTCCACGCCACTGGGGCGTCCACAAACCGGGACGGCTCCGAGATCATTCGCCTGATTCGCAGCCGGACGGTGCAGCTTGTCATCAACACGATCACCGGAGGCACAGGCCAGATGCGTGAGGGCATCGAGATTCAGGACGGCTTCCGCATCCGCCGCGCTGCTGTCGAGACCGGTATCCCCTGCCTGACCTCGCTCGATACCGCGCGGGCGGTCGTCGAGGCGCTCACCGACGCGGGCGGCTACAGCGTGCGGCCCTTCGCCGAATATCGGGTGGACATCGCGCACAGGTAAGGCGTTCCGGCGCAGTGAGGAGGCGCTCATGCTCGCCTGGTTCGACGTCAAGCGACAGCGGCTCGCAGCACGGGCAACTCGAGGGGCGCACGAGTTGCGGTGGTCCAGGCTGCGCGAGTATGTTCCGATGGCGGCCGTTTTCTGCCTCGCATTCATTGTCAGGATTATTTTTAACAAGACGGTTGCCGCTGGCTATCAGCCCATGTTCGACGCGGTGATCTACAACGAGCTTGCCAGGAGCCTTGTCCACCAGCACTGTTATTGCTTTCCCCAGCAGCATGTCCCCGTCTATCGTCCGCCTCTCTGGCCTATGGTCATGGCCGCGGTCTACGCGATATTAGGAGATGCCACCCGCTATGCTCGCCTCGCCTGCTGCGTACTTGGGTCGGGGACGTGCGTGCTGGTCTACCTTATTGCCAAAGACCTCTTTGGGCGGCGCATCGCGCTGGTGACGGGCATCATCGCCGCCGTCTACGCCGGGATGTTTATCTGGGATGGCTGGCTCTACACCGAGTCCCTCTATATCTTCCTCCAGACGGCCTTTCTCTTCTTCCTCATGCGGATGCAGCGCGACTCGCGGCGAGTATGGATCGTGCTCTGCGGCGTCTCGCTTGCGCTGGCGGCGCTGGCCCGCCCGACGGGAACGCTGCTGCTGGGTCTGCTCGTGCTGTGGGCGCTGTTCGCCCTTGTTTTCAAACTGGCGCCCTGGCGCAGAGTGGTCGTGAGTGCGGCCCTGGTTGCGGCGCTGGCATACGTCCTCATGCTCCCATGGACGCTCTACACTTCGCGCGTGACCCATACACCACTACTGCCACCGTCAAACGTCTACAAGACCCTCGCGGGATCGTACAACGACACCGTGGACCGCCCAGGCGACATTCTCTATGGGCTGTGGTCGCTGTGGTCCGGTGACGACTCCGACTTTCACGACCATACGGCGGCGGACGAACAGGCGCTTGGTCAGCGGGCGGTGAGCTGGATCGAGGCGCATCCAGAGCAGACCCGCTCGTTGCTCTGGATACATCTGGTCCACATGTGGACGCCCTGGGCCACGGCCTATGAGGGGCATCCATTTGCGCAGTATCCAGACCGCCCTTCAACGATATTTGTCCGTGACGGCCTGCTTCCGGTGATGTCGTACGCGGTTTTCCTGCTGGCGGCGTTGGGGTTGGTCGTCACCTGGCGACGCAAATGGCGATTCCTTCTGCCAGTCTATCTCGCTATCGGGCTGACCATCCTCGAGAACGTCGCCTTCTATGGCTCGCCGCGCTTCCGCGCGCCGATTGAACCCCTCCTCGTAGTACTGGTAGGCGGGCTGCTCTGGTGGCTGGCGGCTGCCCGTCATGTGCGGTTTGGGGTGGTCGGCCAACGAAAAGCCGCCGCCAATCTGTGAGAAACCCCACGCGCACGCTCTGGCAACCTGTGTTACACTGGCGCGGTCAGGGAAGCTGTGTGTCTTCCCCCAGCACGCGCGACCTGTGAACACGTGTGATGCCACACCGCTTGTCGGACAGCCTTTGAGAGGAGCACTCCAAGTGTCTACTTCATCCGCGCCTCCCACCCGCTTGCCACGCTTTCTTTCCGGGAACATCTTGCTGCCGCTCATCATTATCTTCGGCTACGTCGCGTTCCTCATCACCGGTATCGATGCCGGTCGCAATGGTGGGCATGATGATGTCCAGCCCATCGGGCTCTACATTTATTTCAGCCTCTTGCTGGTGCTGCTCCAGCTCGCCATCTCCGAGAACCGGACGTGGCCGCGCATCCTCTACATTTTTGTCGCCAGTGGCTTCGCCATCATCTACGCGGGCGAGCGGCTCTTCAATGCCGAGGGGCATCGTCCGGGCAACTTCACGAGTAGCCCCTGGACGTATATCATCATCAACCTGCTGCTGCTGGTCGTCTTCGTGGTGGATGCCATCAATCGCCGTCGCCCCCATGTGGACAAGCCCGGCGCGCAGCCGTCGCGGATGTCGCCGATCTCGTATCGGGCGTTCGCCTCAGATTTCGGCGGCCTTGCCATCCTCTTTTTCATTGCCGCGTTCCTGCTGGACACGCTGGGTCAGCGCAGTGTCTTGAGTCTGGTCGGCCTGGGACTGGGGAGTAATCAGAAGCCATACGTCGCCGTGGACTTCAACCAGCTCTTCGGCCTCCATCTCACCAATGGGTTGAACCGGCTGGAGGTGCTCGACGTTGGGATCGCGGTGCTCGCGATGGCGATCTCGCTGCTGTTGCTCGTGATCGTCGGCGCGCTCACGCTCTCCGCCTCCAATTCCTCTACGTCGAGCAATGAGCGTTTTGGCGCCGCGATTCGCCGCATTTTATGGGAAGCGTTCGACCAGACGCTCCTCTCGCTCCGGCTGGTGCTCAGCCCGCTGATCTGGCTCATCCCCGCCTTCAGCATCGGCTTCTTCTCGGAGAATATCCTCAGCTATCTCCAGATTTCCGCCCGCGACTCGCAGGCGCAGCTGGTGGACCTCTTCAATCCCTTCTCGCACGACAGCCTGACGAACCTGCCGATGCTCGGCATCGTGTTGCTGTTGGGCGCGCTGGCGATTGGCGCAGTCATTGTCTCGGTTGCGGTGGTGGAGCATGATGGCCAGGTGATCCTGAACACACTGCACATCTTCCGGGTCGCGGGGCGCATCGCCGGGCTGACGCTGGCTTTCTTCTTCTACAGCCTGGCATTCCTCAATGCGGCGGCCATTCTCTTCCTCCAGACGAAAGCCGAGCCGTTCCAGGTTGGCGCTGGCGGGCTGCTGGCGCTGCTGGTGGGCGGGGCGCTGGCGCTCTACACGCTGCTGCGCGACCGAGCGATGGGGCGAGCGCCAGTCACCAAAGGGTGACGCGATTCGCGTGCGTTTCACGTGAAACGATGTGTGTATGCGGCAGGTCAGGCGGAGATCATCCGCTGCGCCTGCCGCGTATCATTGGCTGTCATGGGCGTGTTGGCTAGGGCGATGCAGGGACGTTGGTGAAGATGCCCGACCAGTCGTGGAGCATGTGAATATCTGGGAGCGGCCAGTAGACGAGCGCCGCCTTGCCGATGATGTCTTGGCGTGGCACAGGCCCCCAGTCGCGTGAGTCGTCGCTATCGCCGCGATGGTCGCCCAGCACGAAATACTGGTCTGTGTGGAGCGTGACAGATTTCGCGTCGCAGGGACACAGCTGCTGATAGACGTATGGCTCATTCAGGGGCTTGCCATTCACGCTGACCGTGCCGTTGGTATCGATGGAGACGGTGTCGCCGGGGACGCCGATGACCCGCTTGACGAAGTTCTTGCTGGTATCGAGCGGATACTGGAAGACGATGACATCGCCGCGTTCGGGTGAGTGAAAATAGTAGGTCGCTTTATCCACCAGAATGTATTCATTGGTATAAAGGGTCCGCTGCATGCTGGGGCCGTCCACGCGATAGTTCTGCACGAGCAGCCGCACCACCCCAAAGAAGAGCAGTGTCAGAATCGCAACTTCGAGAACCTCACGGAGCAGCTTGGCGCCCGTGTGCTCGCCTTGTTCGTCCTCGTATGCATAGTCCTCGTGTCGGCTCATGTGCATGTGTGCTCCAAGCTATACAGCTTTGCGCAATTATCAATGGTATCAATGGTATCAACGTAGCGACACCGTTGCCAGGGCCGATGTCTGGAAATCTTCCCGGGCAACCGCTCAAGCGCAGTTTGCATGCCAGCCCCCAGCATGGAAACGGACATGCGCCAGACGGCGTAGCGATGCTCGCCATCGTACTATCGAATACGAATCAAGGCAACGCAAGGGTATCTTCGAAATCTTGCCTGTGACCAGATTCACTCCCTCGGCCGCAACCAGCACGGCGCCCGCCCGTTATACTCTTGGAGGCGCCAATTTATTTCCAGTCGCCCCCTGCTCTTTGTTCCTTGCGCACAGAAGGCCCAGAGGCGTTGTTGCGCCCGCCAGCCAATGATAGAATGCCCTGTGAGTAACCCCGGTGGCGGGCCGCGAGTGTTGGCGGCATTGGCAGGCATTGGCAAGGTAATGGCCAGCAGGAAAGTGGAAGGCGGAAACGGTGGGTTCACAGCACGACTGGCGCAGGCAGCGGATGGATCCGAGAGATTCCGGTGGCGCGCGGCAGCAGGACCATGGCGGGACGGCTCGTGCGTCGGGTGGGTCGGGCGCCTCATACGATCCTGGCTTTGAGCCGGATGTCGATCCGCCGTGGGAGCGCCCGAGTGGTCTCTATCCCGCTGTAAAATCCTCCCAACAGGCCTCCAATGCCCCTAACCCGCTCTGGGAACTGGAATCGATGATCGAGCGCTCGTATCCTGGCACGAGCATTGAGACGCTGATGAACACCGGCACCGGGAAGGTGCCCGCGGCGGTGCCACTGCAACCAGGACGCTCGATCTGGAGCGCGGGGCTGAGCGCTCCCTCCGCGATAGGCTCCGTCGCCGCCTCTGTTCCTGAGGCAGCCGAATTAGAAGTTGACGAACAGCCATCCATTCAGATGCGCGCGCTCAGTTCCGGCAACCTCGCTCGCGCGACCATCATCGTCACCAGCGCGCTGATGCTGAGCCGAGTGCTGGGCCTGTTGCGCACCTCGCTCTTTGCCAGCGTCTTCGGCTCCAAGGCGGACGCGCTCAACGCCGATGCCTTCACCAACGCCTTCGCGTTTCCCGACATGCTCTTTACTATCGTCGCGGGTGGCGCGCTGGCCTCGGCCTTCATCCCCGTCTTCACCAGCTATCTCGTCGAGAAGCGCGACCGCAAGGCCGCCTGGCATATCGCCAGCTCGGCGCTCAATATCATCATGGCTGTACTCGTCCTCCTCGCCATCCTCGGTATCATCTTCACGCGGCAGTTTCTGGATCTGACCTTGCCAGAGATTATGTCCAAAAACACGAGCGAGCCGGATACCTTGATTGAGCTCACTCGCATCATGCTGCTCCAGCCGATCTTCCTGGGCGGCGCGACGATTACGATTGCCATCTTGCAGGCGCGGCAGTCGTTTGTGCTGCCCGCGCTCGGCCAGGTCATCTACACCGTGAGTCTGATTCTTGGCATTCTCGCGACCAGAGTAGATCAGACAACCCACATCTTTGGCGGCCATCTGGGCATCGCCGGGCCAGCGTGGGGTGTTGTGCTGGGTGCGCTGCTCCAACTCCTCATCCAGATTCCCGGGCTGGTCGGCGCGAAGATGCAGTACTCGTTCTCCTTCGATATCTTCAACCCAGGCATTCGCGAGATGTTCCGTTTGATGGCGCCGCGCCTGCTCAATGCGGTCATCCTCTACGTCTCGGTCTTTGTCAACCGGAATCTGATTGGAACGGTGGGAATAGAGGGGGCGACCTGGGGCTACGTGACGGCCTTCACGCTCATCATGCTGCCCAATGGCATTTTTGGGATGGCGGTCTCGCAGGCGGCGTTCCCAACGCTGGCGGCGCTGGTGGCGTCGAACGAATGGACGCGGCTGCGCGATACGATCACGCGCACGGTGAAAGGCATTATCTTCCTCGCGGTGCCCTCGGCGTTTGGCATGATGATTCTGGCGGAGCCGATCTGCCGCGTGATTCTTGGGCATGGTGACTTCTCGCTCGACCAGTTGCCGTACTTCACCGGGCCGCTGATCTTCTTTGGCATCGGCCTGACGGGCCTCTCGCTCGTCGAGATCCTCACCCGCAGCTTCTACGCCTTGCAAGATACGCGCACGCCGACGCAGGTGAGCATCTATCAGTTCATGTTCAGCATCGGCCTGAGCGTCGTGCTGCTCGCTCCGATGGGCGCGAACGGGCTGGCGCTGGCCTCGTCGCTGGCGTGGCTGGGCGAGGCGCTGGTGCTGCTGCTGTTGTTGCGGCCACGGCTCGCCGGGCTGGACCTAAGGCGCATCGGCGTCTTTCTGGTCAATGTGATCGGCGCGAGTGTTGTGACGGCGCTGACGGCGCTGCTGGTCTATGACCTGGGCGAGCTGGTGCTGCCGACGAGCGTGACCCAGCCAGGGATTACGTCGGTCTACATCATCATTCGACTGGCGGTAGCCATCCTCGTGGCGACGGGCGTATACTTCGGTATCTCACACTTTCTGGGCACTGACGACGTTATGCCGCTCGACCGGATTATCCGTCGCGTGTTCCGCCGTTGATCGCGATTCCATGCGGAACGACCAGCGCATACAATGGCCTCTGCCACCGGCGGCAGCGGGCGTCGGAGAAGGGGGCCGGTTGTGATTGGTGATCCTCGCCAGGGTCCGTATCCGTACTATCCTGGCATGAATAAAGGTCGCGCTGGCTCGGTCGGCCAGCTCATCCTGCGCAGTGTCAACTGGGGCATTGTCGTCGGCTTTCTGCTCGTCTTCGGCTTTTTCGGCTGGATCCTCTGGCAGAATTCGCCGGGCACGACAGCGCTAGGGACGGTGGGATTCGTGCTGGTGGGCTGGATCTTCAGCCTCTGCCTCCATGAGTTTGGCCACGCGGTGACGGCGGTGCTTGGCGGCGACACCAGCCCCGGCACAATTCGCTATCTCAGCTTCAACCCGCTGCACTACGTCAATCCGCTTCTGAGCATTATCATGCCAGTCATCTTCATCCTGATTGGCGGCATCGCGCTGCCCGGTGGCGCGGTCTATCTGCGCCGCGACCTGGTGCGCAGCCGTGCCTGGCAGAGTGCGATTTCGCTGGCTGGGCCGCTGGGCAACTTCCTCTTTCTGCTCGGGTTAGCGCTGCCGTTACGCCTTGGTCTGATACATGGACATCCAACGTTGCAGGCGGCCGTTGGCGTTCTGGCGTTCTTTCAGGTAGCGGCCATCGTGCTCAACCTGTTGCCGATCCCGCCGCTCGATGGATTCGGTGTCATTATGCCCTGGCTGCCGCGACAGTTTGCCCAGGCGGCTATGTCGGTCGGCATGTATGGATTTATTTTGATCTTCGTGCTGCTCTGGTTCGTTCCTCAGGCAAACTACGCGTTCTTTAGCGTGGTATTCAATATCCTGGCCGCCGCTGGCATCGACCCCCAGCTAGCTGTTGACGGCTTGAACAATCTCTTCTTCTGGCAATCGCGCTAATCGACCACGTTTCACGTGAAACAATGATGGCGCGAAAAAACTGATGGCTAGTTGTGCTGGCCCGGTTCGTGTACACTGCGAGAGGGTAGTAAAGTTGCTATCGCCTCGCAGGAGATACACAGATGCCCGATACCTCTGATCATGATCGCCCCACGGATTCGCCGTCTTCTCAGACTCCCGCGCGTCAGCGGCGCCGCTTGCCTCATCGCGGACGTCCCGAGCCGCTACATCCCGCCAGCCGATTGCTGCGCATCGCCGGACCTGGCCTCATCACCGGCGCATCTGACGACGATCCGTCGGGCATCGGCACCTACTCGCAGGTGGGCGCCGCATTCGGCACGGGCTTTCTCTGGATGGCGCTCTACATCCTGCCGCTGGTCATCTGCGTGCAGGAGATGTGCGGGCGCATCGGCCTGGTGACGGGGCGCGGGATCGCTGGCTGCGTGCGCCGCCACTCCAATCGGCAGGTGCTCTATGGCGCGGTGCTGCTGCTCTTCATCGCCAATACCATCAACGTTGGCGCCGACCTGGGCGCGATGGCCGCCTCGGTCCAGCTGCTTGCGCCCACCGTTCCATTTGGCGTGATTCTGATTGTCTTCGCGGTTGGCATCCTGTTGCTCGAAATCTTCGTCCCCTATCGCTACTATGCGCGCATCCTCAAGGTGCTGACACTCTCGCTGCTGGCGTATCTGGTGACGGGCATCCTGATCCATCCCGACTGGCTCTCGCTGCTACGGGAAACCCTCGTTCCGACGATTCAGCTGACGCCGGAGTTCCTGGCGTTGGCCGTCGCCGTGCTGGGGACGACAATCAGCCCCTATCTCTTCTTCTGGCAGGCGGCAGAGGAGGTCGAAGAGGAGCACGAGCGCGAAGAGCAGAAGAAGCATCTGGCTGCCATCGGCCAACCGGAGCCTGTGAAGCCGGGTGGACATCGGGGACATCTACGCCGTGCCATGCGCGCGCTGCGGCTCGATACCGCTCTGGGCATGACGGCGGCATCGGCGACCTTCTGGTTCATCGTGATGGTGACTGGACTGACGCTCCACGCCCACGGCATTCGCAACATCGCGACGGCGGCCCAGGCGGCGGAGGCGCTCAGGCCGTTGGCAGGCGACCTGGCCGGTCTTATCTTCGCGTTGGGTATCGTCGGCACGGGTCTGCTGGCGATTCCGGTGCTGGCGGGTTCGGCGGCCTACGGTATCGCCGAGGCGTTTGGCTGGCGCGAGGGGCTGTCCGAGCGGGTCGATCACGCCCGCGGGTTCTATGCGGTGATCGCCGCCGCGACGCTGATTGGCCTGGCGCTGAACTTCCTCGGCATCAATCCGATTGCCGCGCTCGTCTACACCGCCGTCATCAACGGTATCGTCGCCGTGCCGCTGCTCGTGCTGCTGCTGCTGATCGCCAACAACCGCGCCATCATGGGCGACTTCACCAATAAGTGGCTCTCGAACGTCGTCGGCATCCTGACGACCGTCGTGATGGCGGCGGCGGCGGTCGCGCTGGTCATCTCGCTGCTGCCACACTGAAAAGACGCCCCGCCCATCCTGTGACGGATGGGCGGGCGTCGTTGCGTTTCACATGAAACGCTGGCTTATGGTTGAAGGGCGAGACGCCCCGCGCCTTCAGTTGGCAGTTCAGGCAACGCGGGATCGAGTTGGTCGGAGACATCCACCGTTGCGGCGCGGGTCACGCTACGCAGGTCGGTCAGGCTCGCCCGTAGCGCGCCCGCTAGCGTGGCGTCGTCGGTCGCGATTTGCAGTCGCGCCAGCTCGCGGCCCAGTGAGAAGCCATGTTCGCTCTTATAGCGGCGCACTGCCGTCGCAATCGCCACCAGCGCGTCGCCCGCCGCCATCGGCGAATCGTCATCGTCCGCATCGCCAGTGGACAGTGATTCCAGCGTTGGCCACTCTGAGCGGTGGATCGAGCCGCCCTCGTCGGCGAAGAGCGTCGTGTAGATCTCCTCGGTGACGTAGGGCAGGAACGGCGCGAAGAGTTTGAGCACGGTCAGCAGCGCGGTACGCAGGGTGTAGCGCGCGCCCTCGGCCAGCGGATCAGCCGCATCGTAGAGGCGCATCTTGGCCAGCTCCAGATAGTTATCGGCGAGCGCCGCCCAGAAGAAGCTCTCCGTCTCCGCCTTGGCTGTGGCATAGTCGTACTCGGCCAGCAGCGTCGTCACGCGCTCGACCAGCCGCCGCAGCCGCGCCAGCATCCAGCGATCCGTGGGCGCAAGCGCTGGTGGCCTCTCGGGCGCGGTATAGTCCGCCAGCACGCGTTCGCTGAGTCGCGCCACATTCCAGAGCTTGGTCGCCAGTTTCGCGCCTGCCTGAATGCGTTCCTCGCTGATGATCGTGTCTTTGCCAAAGCCGGTGCTCGCCGCCCAGTAGCGCACGGCGTCGGCGGAGTATCTGCCGATCATCGCCTCTGGCGTCATCGGCCCACCACCGCGGCTCTTACTGATCTTGCCCGCGCCCTCCGGCGCCAGCCCCCAGCCGGAGATGGCGACCTCGCGCCAGGGGAGCGTGTCGAACATGTAGAGCGACTTGACGATGGTGTAGAACGCCCAGGTGCGGATGATCTCGTGCGCCTGCGGACGGAGCGCGAACGGAAAGACCTGCTGGTAGAGCGCCGGATCGGCCAGCCACTGGCCGACGATCTGCGGCGACATCGAGGACGTGGCCCAGGTGTCCATTACGTCGCGCTCAGGCGTGAAGCTCTCGCCGCCGCAGGCACAGGCTGACCGGGGCTGGGTCGTCGTCGGGTCAATCGGCAGGTCGGCCTCATCGGCCAGCAGAATCGCGCCACAGGCGTCGCAGTGCCACAGCGGGAAGGGCACGCCGAAGTAGCGCTGGCGCGAGATGCACCAGTCCCACTTGAGATTCTCAACCCACTCGCGGTAGCGCGCCGCCATATGCGCTGGATGCCAGCGGATCTGCTCGCCCGCCGCCAGCAGCTGCTCTTTGTGATCGAGCACGCGAATGAACCACTGCCGCGTCACCAGATACTCGACGGGCGTATCGCAGCGCTCGTGCGCCCGAACCGCTTGCGGCTGGGTCTTCTCGCCAAGCACGATATCCGCCGCGCGCAACTCCTCAAGGATACGCGCCCGCGCCTCGGCGATGGTTAGTCCCGCCAGGGTTCCGGCGTCAGCGGTCAGGCGGCCATCACGCCCCAGCGTGACACGGAGCGGCAACTGGTGCGTGCGCCTCCATTCGACGTCGGTTGGATCGCCGAAGGTGCAGCACATCACCGCGCCCGTGCCGACCTCCGGCCGGGCGAGCGGATCAGCCAGCAGCGGCACGCGTCGCCCTATCAGCGGGACCTGCGCCTCGGAGCCAATGAAGCTGGCATAGCGTTCGTCGTCGGGGTGGACGAAGACGGCCACGCAGGCGGGTAATAGCTCCGGGCGTGTCGTCGCAATCGGCAGCGTCGCGTCGTCGGGCAGCGTAAACGCCAGCGTGTAGAACGTCGTCTTTCCCGCGATATCCTCCAGCTCGGCCTGCGCTATGGCCGTCTGGCAGAGGGGACACCAGATGGTCGGCGCCTCCTGCTGGTACGCCAATCCCTTGCGATAGAGGTCCAGGAAGGACTGCTGAGATGTGCGGCGCGAGAGCGTGTCGATGGAGCGGTAGCTGAAGCGCCAGTCAATCGAGAGGCCGAGCCGCTGCCAGAGCGTCCGGTATTCCTCCTCGGCCTCGACGCCCAGCTCCAGACAGCGCTCGATGAACGCCTGACGCCCCACCGCTTGCGCTGTGATGCCCAGCCGCTTCTCCACCAGCCGCTCGGTGGGCAGCCCGTTGTCGTCGAAGCCCATTGGATAGAAGACGCTGTGGCCGTTCATCCGCCAGAACCGCGCGATGATATCGGGATGTGTGTACGAGTAGGCATGGCCCAGGTGCAGGTGGCCAGAGACGGTGGCGGGCGGCGTGTCGATGGCGTAGAGGGGCTGATGGCTGGCGCAGTCGAACTGGTAGATGCCCTCGCGCTGCCAGCGCTCGCTCAGGCGCGGCTCCACAATGCTGGGGTCGTAGGTCTTGGCCAGTGTTTTTGCCATAGTCATGGCAGGTCTCCTTCTGGTGGCATGCGCGGCGGATGCGTGCGATGTTGCGATGCAGCCCGAAAAATAGGCAACAAAAAACGCCCACTCCGTCCTCCACGAGGACGAAAGGGCGAGTTCGGCAGATCTGCCACTGAGGCTCCGTTGCCGAAGCTTCAGGGAATCCGCACGCGGCCTTCCGCGGTACCACCTCGAATACGCCGGGACGTTGCCGCTCCGGCGCGCTTACTTCCCCGACGGGCGCGATAGGCTCAACACGCGCTGAATCAGGGCATCGCTGTAACGGGCTTTCCCGGACCGATCTACTCGCCCACATGTCGGGCTTTCTTCAGTCGTTGTTCACGTTGGGCGACCTTCCGCGTACCGGCGCTGGCGGGACTTTCAGCCGCGTGAGCCATCTCACGCGATCCCGCTCTCTAGGCGGCGCTGCCTGCGCGTACTCCTCCCAACGGAGTGGCCAGCATCGGCTGACCGTTGCCGACACTATAGCTAACGACGCATGCGCCTGTCAAGCTGTCGTATCCGTCCCAGGTGGAATCGAGTCGGTGTTTCACGTGAAACGCTCCGGTTTCCCGCTGGACAGCCCGCACCCCTGCTGTTACGATTGATGGATGAACTGTTCGCGCACTACGCAGGCCCGTACGCGACCGTTGTTGCCGCGCATCGGCTGATTCTCGTGTAGTGGTAGAAGGTGGAGCAAAGAAACCATGGCGCAGCCATCTGACGCAGCGCTCGCCTACGCAGACGAGCATCGTGAAGCATTTCTCGAAGACCTCAAGACATTGCTTCGTATCCCAAGCATCAGCACCTTGCCCGAGCACGCCAAAGACGTGCAGCGGGCGGCCCAGTTCGTGGCGGACCAACTCAGCGCGATTGGGCTAAAGAAGGTCAAGGTTATCAAGACGGCGGGGCATCCGCTGGTCTATGGCGAGTGGCTCGACGCGCCCGAGAGGCCGACGGTGCTGCTCTATGGCCACTACGATGTGCAGCCGGTTGACCCGATAGATGAGTGGAAGAGTGCGCCCTTCGAGCCAGAGGTGCGCGACGACAACCTCTACGCTCGTGGCGCGGTGGACGACAAGGGGCAGATGCTTGGGCTTGTCAAGGCGCTGGAGTCGATCTCACGCACGAGCGGAGGAAAGTTCCCCGTCAATCTGAAAGTGCTGATCGAGGGCGAGGAAGAGTGCGGTGGCGAGGCCATCGAGGCGTATGTGCGCAAGCATCCTAAGGAACTGGCCTGCGACGTGGCACTGGTCGCCGATACCGGCATGCCCGCGCCGGGTGTGCCCTCGCTCGTCTACGGGCTGCGCGGCATCGTCTATACCGAGATCGAGGCGCGTGGCGCCAAACAGGATCTGCACTCAGGCGCCTACGGCGGCGTCGCGCCCAATCCGATCCACGCGCTGGCGATTGTGCTGGCGGAGCTGAAGGGCCGCGATGGCCACATCACCATTCCGCAACTCTACAAGAAGCTGAAACCAATCAGCGCCGATGAGCGCGCGCTCTGGAAGCGCAATCCGGTGAACGTCGCCGCCCAGCTCAAGCACGATATGGGCGTGAGCGTGCTGCCCGGCGAGCAAGACTACGAGCCCGTCGAGCGGCTCGGCTTCCGTCCGACACTGGAGGTGCATGGTATTGTCGGCGGATTTGTTGGCGAGGGCGCGAAGACGGTCATCCCGGCGACGGCGAGGGCCAAGGTTAGCCTGCGGCTACCCCCTGAGCTTGATCCCGATGAAGTGCTTGGCCTGCTGAAGAAGCGCGTCGCCGAGCTCTGTCCGCCTGGCGTGAAGATGACGGTGCATGACGTGCACGGTGGCCGGGGCGTGCTGGTGCCGCTCGATAGCGTCTACATCCGCGCGGCGGAGCAGGCGCTGGAGCAGGAGTGGGGACGCGCGCCCGTCTTCGAGCGTGAGGGTGGCTCGATTCCGGTTGGCGCGCTCTTCGACAGCGAGCTGCATGTGCCGGTCATCTTTATGGGCACGGGTCTACCCGATGACAACATCCACGCGCCCAATGAGAAATACCATGTGCCCAACTTCTACCATCTCATCCGGCAGGCGATTCGTTTCCTCACGATTATCGGCAACGATCCTGCGGTGCTGGCGCGCCCGACGACGATGAACGCACGGGCCAAAGCGGCCAGCAACGGCAAGACAGCCGAGGTCGCTGGGAAACCTGGGAAGACGGGCGGCAAGGCGTCCGGTGAAAAGAAGTCCGTGGCAAAGAGCGCGGGCAAGAGCGGCTCCAAAAAAGGATGACCGCGTTCTCGGGCTTTACTCTCCTGCGATTTCCACCCGATATCGCAGGAGAACCTTGGCAACGTTTCCTATTTTTGTCCATTCTCCTCCACTTTAATAAGAAAGTACAGGATGTTGGAGAGGGGACACACCATGCGGCAACTCACGGAATCGCCTGATGAGACCGAGACGCCGGGCTTATCAGATGATCCATTGCTCAGCGGCATAGATTCTCAACGGTTGAATCTTCTACCCTACATGGGTCATGCGCGTAACGTGCAATGGGGGCAATACCTTGCCTCCATGGGCGTCGCGCGCTTCATGGCGTCTCTGTCAGACATATCAGCGCCGTCGATCTGTCTGCTCGATGCTGGAGCGGGAATTGGGGCGCTCTTTGGCGCGGAAGTCTCTGCTCTCTGTCGTCGTGAGAATCCCCCAGAACAGATCCATGTCATCGCCTATGAAATAGATCCGACTTTCATCCCTTACCTTACTGCCACCGCCAAGCAGTGCCAGGTGATGTGCGACAAGGTCGGTGTTCGGTTCACGGCTGATATTCGGAATGTTGACTTCATTGAGGATGCGGTGACATCGCTTGTGGGCGGTCTGTTTTCAACATGGCAGTTGCCAGCCATAAATAGTGCTATTCTCAATCCGCCATATGGCAAAATCAGGTCAACATCTCGCCATCGCAGGCTACTCCAAGAAGTTGGTATCGAGACCAGCAACCTCTACACGGGATTCCTTGGGCTCGCGATCCAACTGCTTGAGCCGGAAGGCGAACTGATCGCGATTACTCCACGAAGTTTCTGCAATGGTCCGTATTTCCGTCCATTCCGTCGGCAATTTCTGGAGGCGATGCAGCTACAGCGCTTACATCTTTTCGACTCACGCGAGGCGGCTTTTGGGGATGATGGAGTGCTACAGGAGAACCTCATTCTAAGAGCGATCAAGAATGGCGAGGATAGCCCAATCGAATCACAATCTCCCGTCGTCATCACAACTAGCAATGGCCCCGACGATGACCTGCTGACGCAGAGAGTGATGGCTTATGATGAGGTTGTTTATCCGGGCGATCCAGAGGCATTCATCCATATCATTCCCGATGATATCGGCCACAGTATAAGAACGATGGCGGCTTCGCTCCCCAGCACATTAGAATCGACTGGCTTGTCCGTTTCGACAGGGCGAGTTGTTGAATTTCGTGCCAGGGATCTCTTGCGACATCAGAACGAGCCTGGCACAGTCCCGCTTATTCATCCGTCGCATATCAAGTGTGGAGAAGTCGAATGGCCTGGGGAGAAGTCACGGCGGCCAATCGCGATTGTGGCCGATCAGCGCTCCAAGAACCTTCTGCTGCCGAACCAGAACTATGTACTCGTGAAGCGGTTTACGTCGAAAGAGGAACCTCGGCGCGTTGTGGCGGCGGTATATCAGAGTCAGAAACACGATGTGCAACTAGTGGGATTTGAGAACCATTTGAACTACTTCCACCAGGACGGTCATGGCCTCAGCCTTACGCTTGCATATGGTCTTGCGGCGTTTCTCAACTCGACTCTGGTGGATGCGAGTTTCCGCTTGTTCAGTGGTCATACACAAGTAAATGCCACGGACCTGCGCAACATGCGATATCCCTTGATATCACAGCTGGAGGCGATTGGTAGGCACATCGGCGCCAGCATGCCCGAACAAGATATTCTTGACAGAGTTGTGGCCAGGGAGTTGAATCTTATGGAAGACTCAGGTAATTCCAATCCCGTAGAGGCGAAACAACGCATAGACGAGGCGAGCAAGATACTCAACCTGTTGGGTATGCCCACTTCGCAGCAGAACGAGCGATCAGCGCTTACACTGTTGGCCATGCTCGGACTCACACCTGATATGCCGTGGTCAGCGGCAGATGACCCTTTGATGGGTATTACACCAATGATGGACTTCTTCGCCCAACACTACGGCAAACACTATGCGCCAAACACACGAGAGACCGTTCGACGTGGAACGATCCACCAATTTCTCGATGCTGGGCTGGTCGTCATCAATCCCGACGATCCAGCACGGCCAACCAATAGTGGCCTTACAGTCTACCAGATTGAGCAAAGCGCGCTGGAGTTATTGCGAACATTCAGGACGGATGAATGGGAGAATAGCCTCGCTACCTATCAAGAGTCGATCGAGGCGTTGAAGACCAAGTATGCGCAGGAACGGCAACAGGCGCGTATCCCAATAACTATTGCGCCTGATGAGACGATTACGCTCTCACAAGGAGGACAGAACGTTCTAGTCGAGAAAGTCGTTAGCGAGTTTCTGCGCCAGTTCCTTCCTCATGGGCGTATTCTCTATCTTGGTGATACAAGCGACAAGTTCGCCTACTTTCGCAAGGACAATCTCGCCAGGCTGGGTGTGACTATAGACCCTCATGGCAAAATGCCTGATATCGTTATCTATGAACCAGAGAGGAATTGGCTTGTGTTGGTGGAGGCTGTGACCTCACATGGGCCAATAGATCCTAAAAGGAAGGAAGAGCTGGTGCATCTGTTTGGAAGCGCCCAGTGCGATCTCGTCTTCGTGACCGCATTTCTCACTCGCAGAGCCATGGTAAGGTTTCTCGGCGACATATCTTGGGAGACAGATGTGTGGGTTGCGGAATCGCCAACTCATCTGATTCACTTCAATGGCGATAGGTTTCTCGGCCCAGTGAAAGAGAGCGACTGAATGGTGAGTATTGCTGGCATCTATCCTCCGGCGCCGACGTTCTTCGATGACGACGAGAATCTCGATCTGGCGACACTGCGCGAACATCTGAAGCGGTTGAAGGCGGCGGGGATCGCAAACATCGTCGCGCTCGGCTCGAACGGCGAGGCGGTGCACCTCGATCTCGGCGAGCGGCGACAGGTGATCGCGACGGTGCGCGAGGCGATGGGCGCGGAGGCGCAGGTGCTGGCGGGGGTCGGTGACAACTCGACGCGGGCGACACTCGCCCTGTGCCACCTGGCGGCGGAGGCTGGCGCTGATGTGGCGCTGGTGCTGCCGCCGCACCACTACCGTCCGAGGATGGATGGCTTCGCGCTACGGGCACACTATCTGGCGGTGGCGGATGGTAGTCCGCTCCCCGTGATGATCTATAACATGCCCGCCAATGCGGCCGGGATTGATCTGGATGCCGAAACGGTGATTGCGCTCTCGGCGCATCCCAACATCATCGGCCTCAAGGATAGCTCAGGCAACGTCGCCAAGATGGCGCAGGTCGTGGCCGAGGCGCGTGAAGAGTTTGTGGTGCTGGCGGGCAGCGCCGGGTTTCTCCTGCCCGCGCTGGCGGTCGGCGCGCGTGGGGCCATCGCGGCGCTCGCCAATATCGCTCCGCGCGAATGCCTGCGGCTCGTCGATCTCTGGCAGGCAGGCAAACTGGAGGAGGCGCGGGCGCTTCAGGCGCGACTGATTCCCGTCAACGCCGCCGTCACATCAGGCTATGGGGTCGCGGGCCTCAAGGCGGCGCTCGAGTTCGTGGCGCACTACGGTGGCGCTCCACGCCGTCCGCTGTCGCCGCTGAATGAGGGCGAGCGCGTGCGCCTGCGCGGACTACTCGCCGAGGCAGACCTGCTTCACGCGCTCCGTCCGGTGTCGTGACTTCTGGATCGCCGTCCTGCTACGCTCCGGGGCTGGCGGGCTGATTCCCCAGGCGCAAGGTGATCGCGTAGGCCAGTTTTCCGCTGGCGCCCTCGATGTAGTAGATTTCGACGCAGAATGTCCCGGCGGTGACAAGTTGGCCCGTGGTGTCGGTAAAGGCGCTCTCAGGAATCGTATTGGCCAGTACGGCGCTATGGCCGAGCTGGAAGATGCCCACATCCTCGTTGGAGCCGTTGGTGATGGGCGCAGCGGAATCATAGGTCGCGTCGGGTGGCGCGAAGTGAGGCGAAATCGCCTGTAAGTTCGTCGCGTCGAACGGCGCATTCTGCTGTGGGGTGATGACCACACCGACCACGTAGCTCTTCGTGCTATTCAGTTCGATGGTAATGCCGCCGATTGGCCCGCCCCCTTTGTAGTCCACGGTTGGCAGGTTGTTGCCGCTATCAACTCCAGTGCCCGTTGGCTTGCCATAGACGGCGGTGAAGCCCGCCTCCGTGCCACCGACGGTAGCCAGGTTGACGGGTTTCGTGGGGAGCGGTGTAGCCGTTGGCCCAGTGGTCGGCGTGGGGCCAGTGGGCGTGGCGGTCTGCGGGTGCGATGTCGCGGTCGCCTGGGTTATTGCATTGGCCGATGCGCCACTGCGGTTTGTGAGGAGCGTAGTGCTGCCCACGATGAACGCCATGAGTACGACGCCTGATATGAGAACGGTTATCTGATTGCGGCGGCTCGCGCTCCAGAAGGCGCGCAGACGCTCTAGCCAGTCTTGCATCATCGGAGAAAGTTCATCCTTCCGGGAGCGGGCGGGAGGCTCAGATTACGCGCCGCCTTCGCGCGTCATTGTACCGGATGAGTTCGCGAAGCGGCAAGTTCTTAGGGCGCTTTGTACATGGCATGTCTCGTCGGCGTTTCACGTGAAACGCTGGCCACATGGAGCAAATGGCCCGCTGGCGCTCTATGGGCTGGAGGTCATGGAGAGAGGGTCGATGGCCAAGTGGACGTTACACGCCGGTCTGCGCTTTGACACGCCCTTCCTGAATCGCCGCGAGCAGACGCGCGTGGTCGCGCTCGGTCTGATCCGCGTAGGCTTCGGCGAATGCGGCGATGGCCTGGTCGAAGGTGTCTCGGCGACCCAGGTAACCACTGATCCGCGCCGGATCGCTCGTCCGCGCGTGCGCCCGCGCCAGGGTCGCTCCACACAGCCCAACGTAGAGGACATACACTTTCGGATGCATCGCCTCGATCTCCGCCGAGAACTTCATGTCCCGCAGTTGCCGCGAATAGTAGTCTCGCCCATCCATCGTCGACCAGCCCAACAGAATGTCGCTGGCCGCCTGCATCAAACGCTGACCCACTACCACCCGCTGGCCGTGGTTCGCATACACGCTTGGGCCCAAGTAGGGTTCGAGGACGGAAGCAGATGCCTCTTTGATCTGAATGAACAGGGGATCGTCGCCCTCGGCCCCGCCCAATGCCAGGACGACGGCGCAGCGCGTGCCAACGCTGCCCACGCCGACAACCTTCTGGGCGAGGTCAACGATGCGATAACGGTTGACCAGCATGCGCAATTCGTCTGGCAGGGACGTAATATACTCTCGGACAAATGCATGCCACCGGTCCGCGTCAAGGCTCTCCAGGTCAGGGTCCAGCGGATCGAAATGTGAGATAAGTGGCGGCTCATCCTTGATGCGGTATTGCCCATCGACTACTTCAGCCAGCTTCGGAAAGGTATCCAGATTCGTGCGCTTGCTTGCCACCGATTCTGCTCGTTTGACACGCCATTCGATGCGTGCTTCTGTATGCCCGCGGATATTGGCGTTACGCAACGCCGCAAGGAGCGTCTCCATCTCGACGCGGGCATACCACACCTGGAGGTGCGTCATCTGCGCGAACGCCTGCATCCTCTCGCGGTAGTTACGCACGCAACTCAGCACGGCCTGCCTGCGGATTGCGCTGGTGTAGCCGTTCTGCCGAGCGACCAGGGCGACGCTGACCGCCAGCCGCTTGAGATCCCATTCCCACGGTCCGACATGAGTCTCATCGAAGTCGTTCACGTCGAAGACCAGGCGGCGATCTGGAGCGGCGTATGCGCCGAAGTTGCTGATATGCGCGTCACCGCAGAGATGCGCCATAATGCCTGTGGTGGGGGTTGTCGCCAGGTCATTCGCCATGATGTTGGCGCCGCCTCGATAGAAGGCAAAGGGTGATAACGCCATCCGCCCAAAGCGGATCGGCACCAGTTGCTTCAACCGCGACCTGTTTTCTTCTTCCAGCAGGCTGATCGGATCGGGACGTTTCGCACCTGGCGTCCATTCGGCATGGCTGGTGCGGGGGGTCCTTGTGCGGAGCGCTTTCCCAGCGGCATAGCTCGCCGTCTTTGACGTCAGATTCCGATCCCAGGTGTACGTCTGTGCCTCAGTCTCGGTTCGTGGAGAGACAATCGTTGTCATGAGACCTCTTCTCCCTCTGCTATGGGTGCGAATGCTCCGACCGCCTGAGGCGCCCTCCCAATTCTCGCTGATGCGACGGCGTATGCCGCCATGCGACGAGGCCGCATGGTTTTGCAGTCGGCTTCAGGGCGGCGACAGCGCATGCCCATGGTATCCGAATGTTTGTCACCAGAGTAACCCGTATGGCCGCACAAGTCCCAACCCGGAAGGTGAGTTTATGGAGGGTATTTCGGACTTACCCGGTGGAGCGTTCACACCTCGCCATTGGCTGAGAGAAAGCTTCCATCGTGTCGCAACGTGCTACCCCTTAGGATGGCCGCAATTGGCTTGTGAGAGGAGTCTGGCTGGAGCATGACGCAGCGTTTCGCGTGAAGGGTACGTGCGCGAACGCACTCCAAAACGACCAGGCGCGTCGCATCTCGTGGCGTCTCAATCAGCCTGAAATCCGGTACTATTGCCGATGTTATGTCTTATACGGCTATGATAGACTTTCCTTAGTTTCGACCATTGGCGCCGTGGTTCAGGCGCATGAAACGATCCGGTGCGGCGATGGCGGAGCATGATACCCGTTTCTATGACCAGATCTATGGCCAGATCGACACGGCAAGAGGCCTCGTCATGGCGACAACGCTGTTGAGCATCACATCCGCCGTCACCGACACGATGCAATCCGAAGCGATCATCGACCGCTCGGTATCCCCGATGCCTGCCAGCGACGGCGACCCCGATGTTTCTGGCTCTCCATCCCCAGGTATGAGTGCGGGGTCCGCGAAGCCATCTGACTGGCAGATCCTGATCGTGGATGACGAACCCGACATTCGGGCGATGCTACGCGACCTGTTGCAACTCGAAGGCTATGCGGTCAGTGACGCTGCCGATGGCGTGTATGGCCTCGATCAACTTCGCGCCAGCTCGCGTGCGCTGATTGTGCTGCTGGACTACAAGATGCCGCGCATGAATGGCGAGGAGTTGCTTCAGGCCGTCATGGCTGACTCGCAGCTCGCGCATCGTCATGCCTTCATCTTTGTCACCGCGAATCTGCCGTCGTTTTCGCCAACCCTCCATCAATTACTTGCTGATGCTGCAATCGCGGTGGTCCAGAAGCCGTTCCAGATTGCGGTGATACTGGATGAGATTGAGCGCGCAATCGTCCGCCTGTCGGCCTCGCCCGGCCCGCCAGCGCCCTAGCGATTATCTATCCTCGCTCATGTGCGTGTGAAGCAGGCGATTCTTCGATACGAGAACACAAATGAGCAGGAGGCTGGAGGCGGTGGGATGACTCGTATGTGGGACGCCTTGCGCCGACTGCGCGCAACCCTGAGCACCAGCGTGGCGCGCGTCACGGGAAAGCAGGCGCTCCCACCGCGGCTGTATCGCGGGCGATGGCTTACGGTCGTCTTTGCGCTGCTACTCTTTGCCATCATTGCCAATGGGCTCCTTGCGCTCTATAGCCTGAACACGCTTGTCACCAGCGAAGGCGTTGTCTCACACTCGCATGCCGTTTTGTCGCAGGTCCACCTGGTCGAGACCCGGTTGGTTGATGCCGAGAGCGCCATGCGTGGCTACCTGCTGACCGGCGATACGGCGTACCTCACGCCCTATGCTATGGCGCGTAGCACCCTGGCGGAGGAAGTCGCCCGGCTGAAGTCGCTGACCGCGGGCGATGCCGCCCAGCAGCGCCGGATCGCCGCGCTCACGCCAATGATCGCGCCGCTGCTGGATGAGTGGCAGCGGGCGGTGAACCTGCGGGCAGGGCAGCGGAATGACGAGGCAATCGCCGCGATGCGTGACGACAAGGTCCAACGCACGATGGGGTCTATCCGTGGGTTGCTCGCGGAGATGGATGGGATGGAGGAGCGCCTGCTCGACGGTCGGCTGCGCGCGGCAAACGGCAGCGTGCGTGAGGCGCAGATTACCATGCTCGTTGCTACCATCGCCGACGTGGCTCTGCTGGTGGCGCTCTTTGTGCTGGTTTGGCGTGCCTTCGCCGCGCGTGAGCGCCACCTGCGCGAGGAGCAATCCGCGCGCGCGACGGCCGAGACGGCGGTCGCGTTACGCGATGAGTTTCTCTCTATCGCCTCGCACGAGTTGCGCACGCCCGTCGCCGTCCTCCTCGGCAATACACAGCTCCTCGAGCGAGTCCTCTCCGGCAGAGTGAGGCAGGATACGCGGGTGCGACAGAGCTTCGCCGCCATCGAGCGCCAGCTCACGCGGATCCAGGCGTTGATCGCCACCATGCTGGATGTCTCGCGCATCGAGCGCGGGCATCTGAAGATCGAGCATGATCCGCTCGATCTCATCGCGCTGGTTCAGGCCGTCGTCGAGGAAGTGCGCACGACGACACAGGCGCATCCCATCGAGCTGATCATTCCCGCCGATCCGCCGCTGTCCATCTTCGTGTATGGTGATGCCCTGCGCCTGGAGCAGGTGATGTTCAACCTGCTACAAAATGCCATCAAGTATAGTCCCGACGGCGGCCCCATTCAGGTGACGATAGCACGCGCGGAGGATTGGGCCTCAGTCGCCGTCACCGATCATGGCCTGGGTATCGCCGCGGAGGCGTTGCCGCATCTGTTCGAGCGGTTCTACCGGGCGCCCGCGGTCAGGTCCGAGCATATTAGCGGAATGGGCATCGGCCTCTACATCGTGCACGAGATCGTGACGTTGCACGGCGGCGATGTGTCGGTCGCAAGCGAGCAGGGCGCCGGGACGACCGTCACGCTCCGTCTTCCGCTCGCTACACCGCAACCATCTCGTTAATCGTTCATCGGCGACCTATGCCGTGGTTTCACGTGAAACGATAGCCGCCCTGGCATGGACACGCGGTGCGAGGAGCAGCACGCCAATCGGCGCCAGCCCCAAAAATCCCAGGGCAACGACGAGACTGAAGCGCTCGGCCAACAGGCCCACGAGTGCGGGCAGGATCAGCTCGATAGGCATGACCAGCCCGGTGATCGCGCGCGCCAGCCCAGCGCGTCCCGGCAGCCTGTCGTAAGTGGCCGCCCGCGCCACAGGGTACCAGCCCGTCGCGCCCAGACCAATCACGAACAGCGCCACTGCCGCCAGCCAGAGCGCCTGCGCCAGCAGCAGGGCGACGATACCCACGAGTGTCATCAAGGCCAGCCAGGGCAGCAGCCGGACACCTATCGCTTGCTGTGCGGGATTGCGGGCGAGCAGCCGCTCCAACGCCAGCAGGCCAACCATGCCTCCGATCATGCCGAGCGCCAGGATCAGGCTGACGCTGGCTATCGTCGCATGCAGCCGGTCGTGCAAGAGCAGTCCGGTGAAGCCGAGGAAGATCTCATCGACCATCGTCGCCATGACCAGGACGCCCATCCAGCGGAGCAGCGTCAGATCATGGAGCGCGGCGCGATGCTCGGCCAGAGGGAGGCCCAGAACGACGCTTCTGGCTCGCCATCATCTGCTGGTGGCGCGAGCGCGGGCCGGGGAAACCGCAGCGGGAGCGTCAGGCAGGCCGCGGCTAGCCAGAGCGATGCGCCGACGAAGCTGAGCGCCGTCCATCCGCCGCCCAGGGCAGCCGTCGCGGCGACCACCAGCGGCGAGAGTAGATCGCCGACGCTCGATAGGAGCGTCCAACGGGCCAGCGTACGGGTGGCAATCGCGGGCTGCTGCTCGACCAGCGCTGCCTGGGCCAGCCCAACCGCCGCGCCAATCGCCGGATCGGCGAGGGCTACCGCCAGCAGCAGCAGCGCATAGTTGCGTGTCAGCCCCGCCAGCGCGAACGCAAAGACCAGCGCGAACATCCCGCCGAGGATAGGGACGCGCTTGGAGACGTGGTCGCTGGCGAGGTTGATGCCTGGCTCGATGATGAGCGCCGAGATCGCGCCGACGGTGAAGAGCAGCCCCACCTGCTCGTAGGTCATGCCAAAGGCATCGCGCGCCAGCGGCAGCCCGACCACCAGAAAGCCAAACGTCAGCTCGTCGAGCAGCGCCGTGCTGAGGAGGATGGTACGCAGCCATACGGACTTCAACTTCATGCCGTCGATTGTACATTATGCCGTGGCGCGGCTCAGGCATAGCGTGGTGGTTCGGGGTAAAGCTCGGTGAGGCCGCTCTCGGCGTTCTCACGGCGCGCCAGCACGCCACCCACGCGCGTCAGCGCCAGCTCGAGCACGGGCGAGACGATGCCATCGCCAAAATGGCCGCCATAGGTCTGATAGTCGCGCGTGCCCAACGTGATATGCGCGTGGACGAACGGCTCGCCGTTCAGCATCCCCGCGTTACCGGTCAGGTGGAGCACCTCGAGCTGCTCGTTGATCTCGCGCTGCTCGTAGATCTCGCGCTGCTCGTAGACGCGCGTGGTGGTGTTGAAGTATTTGAGCATGACCTGGCGCAGCCCACCAATCGCGGTGATGGTAGCGCCGCTGATGGTGTAGTCGACGAGCCAGCGCTTTAGCGTCGCCATCACCGGCTCGCCCGGCTCGAAGACCAGCACCGCGTGCTGGCCGTAGTTCTGCGAGCGCATGCCCTTAGCCTCGCAGCCCTGTCCGGCGTTTTGGGCCGAAGGGATGGGGATCGTTCTCGTGAAAGACGTAGCGGCTCCAGGTGCTGACTGGCGTGTACAACAGCCGCGCAAAGTGCTGCGCCGCCACCTCACGCGCCGTCTCACCCTCCGGCGTGCCCACCGTCGCTGGTGACTCGCTGCCGACACCAGCGATAACCAGCGTCTCGGCCTCAGCGTCTAGCATCGTGGCTGTAGCCGCGAGCACCTGATCTGTCTGCCCCGCTGGAACCACGTTATCAGTTGCTGTATCGCTCATGGTTGTCTCCTCTATGCGCCGTTGCTGTTCAGCGTTGCTCTCTCTATGCAGTATAGACGCTTTGACCACCTTTTGGGGCGCGCTTCGGGCCAAACCAAAAACTACATACAATATACAGTATCCAATTTCATCAGACCTGCGATGCTGCGCCCTGCTCTACGTATGAAGCTGCGACTTCTCCGTGGGATCTGGCGCGCTCTTCGACCATACTGGACATGGCTGAGAAGATGGAATGCAGAAACAGTGCCAAATTGCGTATTTCCTGGAAGAAAGCAGCCGCTTACAATAGAGAGCAGGGAGGGAGAGAGATGAGTACGAAGCTGATTCGCTGTCTGAACTGCGGGCGCCTATCACCCGCGGGAGCCAGCTATTGCCAGTTCTGCGGCGAGGCCGTCGATCCGGTGTTGATCGCCGAGCTGCAATGGCTCTATGGCGCGCTCAACGATCTCGATACCCGAATCGCGCGTGGTGAGGGCGCGCACTCGATCACCACGCTCCGCGACGAGTACCGCGATCGCTATCTTGCCGCGCGCCGCGCTCCCGCCGCCGAGAGGGCAGCCGCGCCAGTTTGGCCTGCCGCCGTGGTGACACAACCCGCGACATCCGTTGCCCCTGTCGCTCCTGTTGCTCCTGCCATCGCTCCGATTTCTTCCGTAGCAGCGCCTGTAACTGCACCCGCGCCGACCGTCCCGCCACGACCCGCCGGGCCGATCTTTTCCTGGCAGGCGTTTCTCTCGGAGCAGGCCATTGCCATCATGATGTATATGGGCGGCTTCCTGGGTCTGGTCGCCATGCTCAGCTTCGAGATCGGCGGCTGGCAGTCGCTCGATCTCGGCGTCAAGCTAGGTGCTATCATCCTCGTCTATCTCGCCTTTGGAACGCTTGGCCTGGTCGTGCGCCGGATTCCACGGCTCCGTGCTGTGGGCGGCGTCTATCTCGGTGTCTTTGCCCTGATGACGCCGCTGGTGGCGCTCGGCATCTATCGCTTCGGCTTGCAGGCGGCGGGCTTCTCGGGCGCGGCGATGCTGAGTCTCTCTTCCGCCTATGCCGCTATCGTCTATCTCGCGCTTGCCTGGCGTACCCGCTTCATGACCTATGCCTATCTCGGCTGGTCGGCGATGATCGTGGCGGCGCTCGCCGTCGTCTTCTGGGCGGATGTGCCGCGTGAATCGCTGGTCTTTGCGCTGGCGGTCGTCTCATTGGCGCTGCTCGTGCCAGGTCTCTTCCATCGCATCTCGCTTGCCGCGCTGCTCGAAACGCCCGCGCTCCAATTGGCGGCGCTGACCTCCCTCGCCGCGACTGCCGGAACGCTCTATCTCTGGCTGATGCTGGCAATCCGCGCGATTGCCGATACACCTCTAGCCCCTTCGTCCACGCCGCCGCCAGAGGTCTCCGCGGGTGTCTATGCGTTGTCGTCGTGCACGCTGGTGCTGGTTGCCGCCGCCTGGAGCTACCTGGCGCGCGGACTGACCGGCTCGCTGGAGGAGTCGGCGCGCGCGGGGCGGCTGAA
Organism: Ktedonobacterales bacterium; assembly: GCA_036557205.1. Taxonomy (GTDB): domain Bacteria; phylum Chloroflexota; class Ktedonobacteria; order Ktedonobacterales; family JADMIN01; genus DAHUXT01. Next base: position 37,899 of record DATBIB010000168.1, read on the forward strand.
TGTGACGGACTGGCTGGTGGTGGTGGCCGCCACCCATGCCGCGATTGCCCTGAGCGCCTGGCTGGGTGCTGATCGCCGCGCGATGTCGCTCGTGCTGGCGTCGCTGGCGCTGGCTGAGGTGGCCGTGCTCTTCGTCCTCTGGCAACGGGCGCGCGAGCGGACGGAGCTGCGCTATCTGACGGAGGCGCTGGCGCTCTTGCTGGCCATTGGCGGCTGCCTTGGCGTCATCAGCGATCCGGCGCCGAACTGGCCGTATCTGCTGGCGCTCACCGCCGGTGTGGCCGTGACCGCTGGCCTGGCGGTCTTCGAGTCCGCGCCGCTCTGGCTGCTGCCTGCCGGTGTCTTTCTCTCGCTCGACTACCATGCATTGTTCGATGCGCTCTTCCGCCCAGCGATCAACGACGCATTTGCCTCGCCGGAGCGGATGGCCACTTTCTGGGCCGTCGCGACAACCGGGCTGGTAGCGGCGCTGGTGGTCCCCTGGCTGGTGGCCGCGCCGTCGCTACGCGCGCAACGCTTCGCCCTTCCCGTCTACCTGATTGCGCTGGGTAACGCGCTTTACGTGACTATCAATCTGATCGGGCATGACGCGATCTATGCCACGCTCATCCTCGGCCTCTATGTCTTGCTGGCGCTGCTGGCAGGCTGGCGCGCACATCAGCCGCTGGCCGGTGGTGTCGTCGCTGGCTTCTTCGGCGCGCTGCTGCCGTTCCCGCTCTCCGTCGCCGGTGGCGACAGCCGGTTCATCCTCGCCGCGGCGATCACGACTGTGGTGGTGGCGCTGGCCGGGCTGGGTATTCGCGGACTGCTGGGGCGCTCCTCGGCCCTGCCCCTCTATCTCATCGCGCTCTGGACCGCGGTGGTCATCGGCCTGCGCACGCTGGCAAGCCCGTCCGTACCGACGGATTGGGGCTTCCTCGGCGTCCCGTTCAGCGCGTGGCTGCTACTGGTCTTCGCGGCGCTGGCGACGGTTGCCATCCTCTGGGATAACCTGACCTGGGCAGTCTTCGCCCCCGCGCTGTTCGGGATGTTGGCGGCTGTGGCAACGCCAGGTCTGCGCGGTGTGGCGCTGACGGTGGGGCTGGTGGGCGCCGGGATGCTGCTGCGCCAGGTGCGAGGCCGCTGGCAGTGGAGCTTCGTCTGGTATATCGCCTCGCTGCTCGCCTCGCTCTATCAGCTGCTGGCCCTCATGGCTCATACGCTCATCAATTCGTCCGCGCCAACCGACCGGGCGATGGAGGTTGCGCTGCTCTTCGCGCTCGTGGCGTTTCTGGCGGCGGTCGTCGAGCGCCAGCCGTGGGTCGCCTCGGCCGTCCCGTTCTATGTCTTCCTCGCGGTGGTGGCAGCCCGCGATCCACACGGTTTCGTGAAGATCCTGGCGATCACCTATGGCATTGTCATCCTTGGGCTGGCGCTGCGCCTGAGTGTCGGGCGTCGCTGGGCGCTGGTCTGTTATCTCTCCGCCATCCTGCCGTCGCTGCTTGCCATCTCGCGCGTCACGCCCCATACCCCCGGCGTCGCCGAGGCGCTGCTGCTGATCTTCGCGGTCACCGCCTATGGCCTCGCGCTCGTCGAGCATGTCCCCAGCGCCGGATCCATTGCGGTGGTGTATGCCGGGCTGGCCGCCATCGTCCAGCCGGACGCCCACGTGCTGTTGCCGCTGGCGCTGATGTTGGCGGCGGTTGGCGTCGCGATTGGGCGCGTCGGTGGCTGGCGCTGGGCGTGGCCCGCCTATGCCTCGTCGCTCGTTGTCGCCATGGTGACGGCGCTGCTTGGGGTGCGGCTGCCCGGATTCGAGGGCTGGGCGTTGCTGGCGTTCGCGCTGACCTCGTACGTGGTCGCGCTGATCGAGTCGCGGGCCGAGGCGCTCGCGCTGGCGCTCTCCATTGGCGTGCTGGCGCTGGCGGCGGGCGTCCATGCGCTGGACTGGCCGCTCTGGCAGGCGGCGCTCGCGTTCGTCGGCCTCTCGTGGCTCTACGTCGCGGGCCAGTGGCTCTGGGGCGCGCTGCCGTGGCTGCGCAACCGTCCGGGCCGCCCCTGGTGGATGGACGACGAGATGCTGGCGAAGCACGCGCGCTGGCAGGATGTGCGCTTCCTCGGTCGGATCATTCACCATCTCGCCGGGCTACTGGTGGGAAGCGGCGTGGTGTTGGTCGCGTTGCTTATAGTCCAGACCTACTTACCTGGGGAGCCGCTGGCGGAGGTCGAGGTGGTGGCGCTGGCCTCGCTCGCGATGATGGTCGCGCTGAGCGCGCGGGTGATTCCGCTCCACGCGCTCTGGTATGTTGCGGGTGGGCTGCTGGCGGTGGCGGTAAGCTGGCAGGTGCGCTGGCTCGGTGCCGACAACATCCAGGCGTTCGTCCTCGCGCCGGGGAGCTATCTGCTGATCATTGGCGCGCTGCTGCCCGCCGACCATCGGCTGAGCAATCCCGTCCGGCTCGGGCAGCTGGCCTCGCTCTTCGGCGCGCTGCTGCTGTTGCTGCCAACGCTGACGCAGTCGTTCACGACGCCGCAGTCCGAGAATTGGGTCTATGCCGCCGTCCTCGCGTTGGAGGCGCTGGCGATTGCCGCCGCTGGCGTCGGCACCCATGCGCGCGTGATGCTCCTGCTGGGCACCGGCTTCTTCGGGCTGGCCGCCATCCGTGGGGCGCTGCTGGCGTTCTCCTCGGGTGTGCCCGTCGCGCTCATCATCGCGGCGCTGGCGCTGTTGCTGATGGGTGGCGCGACCTGGCTCAGCCTGCGGGTGCGGCGCGAGGCCAGCACGGCGCACCCATAACCTGAGGCGCTACGCGATGGTCGCCTCGCCGTAGTAGAAGTAGGTAGGCGTGCGCTCGATCCGCGCCCGCCAGCCCCAGGCCGTGAGCTGTTCGGTGAGGGTCTCGGGGCGATAGAAGACCTTGACGATGCGATACTCCTGTCCATCGTTCAGGCGGCGCGTGACGGCATGGGCGTCTGGCCCTTCGAGTTGATGATTCTTCGCCGTCGAGGTCTCCTCGTAGAGTGCGTCCACAAAGAAGACACGTCCGCCAGGCGCCAGCGCCGCGCGCACAATGCTCCAGAACGATTCCAGACGCTCTGGCGGGACATGCGAGAGCCAGAAGCTAAAGAAGATCGTGTCGTACTGGCGGTCGGGCTGCCAGCGAAAGAGGTCGGCCACGACATAGCGCACCAGCGTTGGTACGCCGCCAAGCCGCTCCTGATTGATGGCATGCACTTCAGGCGAGCTATCCACCGCTGTCACCGACCGTGCCGTCGGCGCAAGCCGCTGCGTCCATAGCCCTGTGCCGCTCGCCAGCTCCAGCACATCACCCACGGGCGCAAACGCCTCCAGCGCCTGTGCCACCTGCTCCGCCTCCGCGAACCAGCGCGCGTTCATCTCTGGTCCGTGGTCATACCGACCCTGGCGCAGAAACCACTCATCATACTCGCCAGCCCGCGCCTGATAATAGGCGATCTGCTCTTCGAGCAGCCGATCACTCGATGTCATCTGTTACCCTCCTGAGCGTGAAGAGAGGCCGGGACTCGCCGATCCATCCCAGCCTCTGCCTTCGTATATTGTACGCCCGCCTGGCAATTTCGGCTCATCCTTGATTACGAGCATCAGCAGAGCGACGCAGTATTTATAGGGCCTGTCCGCTGAAATGCGTCATGCGCCACTGAAACCAGCCTCTCCAGATGATACACTTGAGCATGCAAGCTAACCCTGATAGGCAAGGGTCTGTCATTGCAGACAGCGCAGCAGTTCACGATCAGGAGCAGATCATGGCACTCGAGCTCATCCCCCTTTGCACGGCAACGGTCACGCCGGTCGTGGCCGCCGACCTCGGCATCACCCCGGCGGGTCGCCGCTTTATGGTCACGATTCGTGAGATGGTGTGTAATGGCGAGCGGCTTCGCGCGCACCTCAAAGCAGGCGCGTGCGCCGGGGACTGGATGATCATCGGCCCCGACGGGACCGCACTCATCGATATTCGCCTCACCCTCGAAACCGATGATGGCGCGCTCATCTACGTGGAATATCAGGGTCGCCGCGACTTTTCGCAGGTCTTCGAGGGAGTTGACGCGCCCGTCTATATCGCGCCGCGCTTCGAGACGAGTGACGAGCGCTACAGCTGGCTCAACAAGATTCAGGCCGTCGGTAAGGGCCTCGTCGATGGCGACACGCGCGTCTACGAGATTTATGAGGTGCGCTGACGCACCTGAGATCGGCGGAGAGAGCTAACGCGGTAAGAGACTTGCCGCATGTGAGACGCAAGCACCGAAGAAAGCCGACTGGCGCGAGGAGCGGCCAGTATCTAGCCGAGGTTGGCCGCCAGGTCTTGGTAGGCCGGGACGAGCTCGCCCCACCGCGTCTCGGTGTCGCCGCGCTCACGTCCGGCGAGGTAGGCGGCGAGATTTTCGGCGTGGATCTGCCACCCGGCTCCGTAGAAGGCGATCTTGTCGAGGGGCATGCCCCGAATCTCGATGACCATGATGGTCTGGTCGCCGTCGGCGGTCAGCGTGGCCTCAATGGCCTCGTCGAACGGCGGCACACCTTGCCCTTTGCGATAGGACTCGTCCGTTTCCCTGGTCGTCACCAGCAGCCGCCGGGGCGGCTCGCACGCTTCCACGCGCCCGGTGCTCTCGATGTCGTCAGCTTCGAGGTACACGCGGAACTCTCCGCCGGGCCGGAGGTCGCCTTCTACCTTGCCGTGCCAGCGTGCCAGGCGGTCTGGTTCGGTGATGGCTGCCCACAGGTCGTCGATGGTGGTGTCGTAACGGTCTTCGATGCGCACGACGCCCGCGCCATCTGCTGCTCGCAGGCTGCCCAGGATGCGGTGGCCTCCAGGAGCGTTACCGGTATTGCTGGTCATCGAGTACTCCTTCGTTCGCGTTCGCGTTTCCCCCGGTCTACCTCGGTGTGCAGGGCATCTAGCCGCTGCCGCCACAGGGCCCGGTACCGGTCCAGCCATTCATCGACCTCGGCGAGCGGCTCGGGGCGAAGACTATAGACCCGCCGCTGCGCCTCCTGGCGGACCTCGACCAGCCCCGCCTCTCGCAGCACGCGCAGGTGCCGCGAGACCCCCGGGCGAGCAATCGGCAGCAGCGCCGCCAACTCACCCGCGGTTGCCGGACCGCCGGTCAAGGTTTCCAGCACTGTGCGCCGACTCTCGTCCGCCAGTGCGCGCAAAACAGCTTCCATGTCGTGAATGTACCACATTGGTTACGTAACTGTCAAGGTACATAAACTGGCTCAGGAGCAGCCAGAGAACGACCGATGGCGTCGGTCCCCGTCAATCACGGAGAGCGACGCCATCGTTATCGGTTGAGGGAAGCAATCGTGGAACCCGAAGGCGCTATGTCCAAGTCATTGGAGAAAGCGCAACGGGTTCCTGGTCATCGAGACCTCAGTCGTCAGGAGACGAGCGTGAAAACGCCAAGCAATGGCAGCAGCTTGGAAGCGTTTGGCGAACCCAGGCCCGTCACCGGATCCCAGTTCGTCGCCGCGTCGTAGCCTGTGCCGATCTCGCTCACGTCGTTGTTGCCCGTGGTGATGTCATGGAAGGCATCCGCATACAGGCCGTGCGCCCGACTGATGAGGTACAGCGCTGGATTGATATCGCCAAAGCGATGGTGCGCCAGCTGATCGCCGACGGCCGTCAGGCCAGCCCACTGTGGCGAGCCAGCGCTCGTGCCGCCGAAGATGAAGAAGATGGTCGGATCGGTCGGATCAAGACCAAATATCAGATTGCAGATGCCGCAGTGTGTCAGCACGCCGCCGTTGACGCCCGCGTCGTAGGCGACATCAGGCACGCCACGCCCACTCTTGCTGGTGTTCGGGACACCGAACTGGAAGGCTGGTCGGCCATAGATCGTGCTGAAGCCGCCACCGCTGCAATTGACGTCGTCCGCGGCTACCGCGGGCGGGTTGCAGCCGAAAACCTCGGTCCAGGCCGTCTCGCCGATATAGGCGCCGGTCGTGCTGTCGGCATTGAGGGTCGTGCCGCCAACACCGGTCACCAGCGGATCAGAGGCCGGGGTGCTGGCGCTCAGGATCGCGGCGGTGCCGTCGCAGTTGAACTGAGCCGCGCCACTATCGCCGGAGGAGGCGAAGACAGTGATTTGCTTCTTGGCGGCCTGCTCGAACAGCGTGTGCTGCTTCGCCAGGACCTTGGGATCCATGCAGGTCTCGGCCTCGCCGAAGCTCTGTGAGATCGTGTCGGCCAGGTTGTGATCGACGACATACTTGGTCGCATTGTAGAGCGCCGTGTCGTCGTTGCTGGTCGCCAGCACGAGCAGAATCTTCGCGCCAGGGGCTGCGGCATGCGCCCAGAGCACGTCGAGGGTGATTTCCTCCGCCCAGCCGACCATATTCCCGTCATTGGGATCGAACGGCGTCAGACCCTGCGGGGCGATCTGCTGGAACTCGGGGTCCGGCAGCCCGAAGGTCGAGTCGAAGATGGAGAGGTCGGACTGCACATAGGGGCTTTGGAAGGCATCGATGATCGCGATGGTCCGCCCTTTGCCGTTGATGCCCTTGTTGAGCAACGGCGTGAGGCCATACGCATTCTGGATCTGGGACGGCTGATAACACCGCGCCCCAGCGGAGCCATCAATCGGGCGATCCTGGCACCCGAAATGGACGGCGTTGATGTCCTTGACGGCTTTGGAGATATTTGGGTGCACGGTAATCTGGTGGGCGATGTCTGGCGCTGCGTTCGCGAAGGCCGCAGGGCCAGTCGCCAGGAATCCACCCATGACTATCGCGGCAAGCCCAACCGTCACACTGCTCATCTTTAGCGCGTGGGATAACCTCTGCGTAAAATGCACGTGCGCACTCCCTCATGTGATTTTGCGACCTGGCACGGTAGGCATCCCACCGGGCAAGGGCAGAAATCGTGTCGTTTTCGAGATGAGACTTCACTGCTCGATGTCTCGATGCTGTGAGTCTCAGGGTTGCTCACTAACATTGCAATCTACACACGCCCGATGCTGCTACGTGGAGACTGAAATACTGTGTGTAGTCTCGTGCGGAATTTCCGACGAGAAACGGGGATAAGTGCTCACATCTCTGCCCGGTTCCACCTCCTCACGATCACCGTTGATCGTCCACACCGTGCCACCACAACCGATCTTTGAGCACACAGGACACCTACCCTACCCGATGAGAGGTTCATATGGCGCCTGGTCAGACCTTCCATCGTGAGTAGTCTGATCCAGACAAAAGCAGGGAGAGTCCTCCAATCCTTCCTTACGATGATGGTTACAGTAACCGACTGCTTCGCCTTAGTATTTACAACGGGCGCTGGCCACGTGAAGTCACCTATGACATATTGCCTGGATTCCCGGAAGCAATGCGGCAGCGTGTACTGGGTCGAGTGCGCCATTTGGCCTGCGTCCGTGGCATGGCGCGGCGGCTCCTGATCTCTTGCATCAATTGCTACATACTATACCGCACTCTGTCGCGGACAAAAAGCCCCGCTCTAGCGATGGAATCGGGGCAATGCCGCGACATCATCCGCGCGAGCGAGAGCGGCCTCAGGCAGCGACCGCCGAGGCGCGTCGCCATTCGTAGCGCGCCGCCAGGCCCAGCGCAATCGCCACGATTGCCAGCCCGGCAACCACAATCCACTCCAACGAGCCGCTGCCCTGATCGGGGTCAACGTTGAAAATGGTCTCGATCCACTCCTGATTGATGAGCGTCACCACGAACATGACGGCGGCGATAATACCCAGGATAGCCTCAAGGTAGAACCACACTCGCAGGCCCTTCTTCATGTCGAGAACCTCCATGTTTTCCATATGGTGTCCATATGGTGTAGAGATGCTGACCCGTTCAGCACACCCGTTAGCATCATACAGCATCCACCAAGAGGGGGCTATGCGGTTTCGTGATTTTCGGGCCTTGACCTTCCAGTGACAGGAAGGTGTACGCTGTTGCCAGAAAGGGGCAAGGCGGACCGGACAGGGGGAGACTATGCAAACGCACAGCAGCGGCGACCAGCAGCGTAGCAGTGACAGGGGGCCGGGTGAGATAACGCTCACCATCGGGCAGATTGCCCAGCGGACGGGCGTCTCGGCCAAAACCATCCGCTTCTACGAGGCGATTGGCCTCTTGCCAGAGCCATCGCGCGGACCGAATAGCTACCGCCGCTACCGTCTCGCCGATCTCAATCGCCTGCTGTTGTTGCGGCGTATTCGCCTGCTCGGTTTGCCTCTTTCATCGGCGAAACCTCTGCTCATCGGCGCGTCCGACGCACGATGCGGCGACGTACAGCGGCAGTTGCTCTCGCTGGTTGAGCAGCGGCTGCACGCGATTGACCAGGAGATCGCTGAGCTGCACGCGCTACGGGAGACGGTCGCGGGCTATCAGCGCGCGCTCGCGGCCTGCCCACCCGCCGACGATTCCACATTTCGCGATTGTGCCGATATGCGGTGTATCGCCCCATCCGACGACGCCGCGCTCGAGGAGGTATGCCATGATGACACCGACTGTTGTTGCTCGTAGTGTTGGCGCTGCCTGCGACGTCTGCGACTGCCCGCCGGGCGAGTGTCCCTGCGGCTGTTGCGACGGCACTGGCTGCTGCTAGCCGACGAATTCTCTCCGTTGACGCCTCTCCCTCTGCGGGAAGGGGCGTTTTTCACGAGCATGACAGGCAGTCGATTATGCTGGCGCCTCTTCCAGGCGCGCTTTGAGCTCGCGTTCGCGCCGAATCGCCACCAGTTGCGCCATGTAGTCGTCGCCCCAGTCGCGCATGAGCAGCAGAATCGGTTCGAGCGATGCGCCGAACGTCGTCAGCGAATACTCCACCCTGGGCGGCACCTCACGATAGACCTCACGGTGGATGATGCCTGCCTCTTCCAGCTCGCGCAGCTGCAAGGTCAGCATCCGCTGGGTCACCTCTGGCAACAGCCGCCGCAACTCCCCAAACCGCTTGACGCCATCCAGCAGGTGAAAGAGGATGACGCCTTTCCATTTTCCGCCGATCACGTCGAGGGTTGCCTCAACCGAGCAGCTATACGCGCCTTCATAGTGGCGTCGCTTCATGGCAGTGCTCCTTCGCTTTAGTATCATTTTCGATACTATGCCACAATATTGTGCGTACTTGCGCAATTGGCACTGAAAGGGCATAGTTGAAATGGACATTGGCGCCTTCAGGGGACACATTGCACTGAATACGAAAGGACAGCGTCTCGCCGAGACGCTCGGCGACGGTCACTACGCTACGAGCAGCAAAGAAGGGTTCCGACAGATGGCAATTATGCATGCCGTTCGCCTGCACCTGTATGGCGCGGCAGAGAATTTGATCTACGAAGAGACGCAACGCCCTGATCCACAGGCAGGTGAAGCGCTGGTCCGTGTCTGCGCTGCCGGGGTGAATCCGGTTGACTGGAAGACACGCGAAGGGCGCGGCGTCGCTGAGACGCTCGAGTCCCCGATTATCCTGGGCTGGGACATCGCTGGCGTGGTCGAAAAGGTTGGTGGCGAAGTTGACCAGTTTGCTGCTGGCGATGATGTCTTCGGGATGGTGCGCTTTCCGGAGTTTGGCGACGCCTACGCCGACTATGTGGCCGCGCCCGCCAGCGATCTCGCGAAGAAACCTGCCAACATCTCATTTGCTGAAGCGGCTGCTACGCCATTGGTAGTTCTCACCGCCTGGCAGGCGCTCTTCGAGACGGCACAGCTCCAGGCTGGCCAGACGCTGCTCGTCCATGCCGCGGCGGGTGGCGTCGGCCATGTCGCCGTCCAGCTCGGGAAGTGGAGGGGCGCGCGAGTCATTGGCACGGCCTCGGCGCGGAACGCCGATTTTCTGCGCGGCCTCGGCGTTGACCAGGTGATCGACTACACCCATGAGCGCTTCGAGGATATCGTGCGTGAGGCTGACGTCGTGCTGGATACCCAGGGTGGGACGACCCAGCAGCGGTCGTTCGCTGTCCTCAAGCCGGGTGGCGTGCTCGTCTCAATCGCGGAGACGCCCGATCAGGAGCTTGCCCAGCAGTATGGCGTGCGCACGGCGCGCATTCGTGTCCGTCCCAGCGGCGAGCAGATGGCGCAGATTGCGCGATTGCTTGAGCAACGAGCGCTCCGCATCGAGGTCGCGCGCACCTTTCCACTTTCCGAGGTCGCCGCGGCGCATCATCTGAGCGAAACGAGCCACACACGTGGCAAAATCGTGCTCATTCCCTGACACTCATATCCTAGAGATGGCTCTGTCCCCAACTCACGCCGCTACCAGACAGCAGACGTGACGAGGCGGGTCGAGGAAATGAGCCGCAGACCACGGCAGGAGCCGCGCTTTGAGCCAGACCATACAGACTATCGCCGCTTCCGTTGCGGTGTCCCACTCGCCTGCTCGGAGCGCGTTATGCTATGACATTCTGCATTGGGGTTATATACCAGATACTGCAGGTCTGTGCTTGGAGGTGTGGTTAGGAATTGCGTGCTCGTCTGGCCAACCAGGCCCGGATGGAGTCCGCGTGCCCTTGATAGTGCGCGGGGTCAAACAAGATCCGCCAGGGCCGCCAACCCTCAGGCACAGGCATCTCGGCAAACCGGCTCGGATCATTGAGATCCTCCTCGGAGAGGGCAGCCACTGCCTCCAGATACCGCCGGAAGGTCTGGCGCGACTCAGCCAGCACATCGCCCAACTCGCGGTGGCGATTCTGCTCGAACACTCTAGCATTGCGCTCATCTTCGCTCAGCTGCCAGAGCTCGGAGCCAACCACCGCATGGGCTTGAGCAACTCCAAGGTTCTCCTGCTCGCCCCAGGAGATATGCGCGATGATGTCCTTGATCGACCATTCTCCCTCGACCCCTGGCTCGGTCATCCACGCTTCGGGAATTCCTGCCAGCAGCGCCTCCCAGCCTGCCCGCGCCGACTGGATCATCTCAAGCAACTGCGCCTTGGTCATGTAGCCGTTCATCCTCGATGCCCTCCACCACCTACTGGTCAGCTCAGCCAGTGTTGTCAGTGCTGTCCCAAATAGGCTTCCCTCCAGTTCTCGCTGGAGGGAAGCCCAACAAAGATGCGATTACGATATGAACTAGCGGTTGCTCCACATCTATGCCAACGTTCAGACCGCGATGTCTTTGCGCATGAAGCGCACCGACGCGAGCACCAGCGCCACCGCGGCGACGGCCAGCACCAGCAGCATATCTCCTAGCGGCAGGCCATTGGACAACGGCGTGCCATAGTAGTAGAAAGCCGACAGCCGCAGCACCCCATCCGGTACCTTCAACTCTGGCCCGACGAAGCTGATGACGAACCAGATCACCAGGAGGAAGGCCAGGAGACCGGTGTCAATCGCCGTGCGCAGCCAGCCGGAGAATAGATAGCCCAGCGCCGCGATCAGCAGGCCTAGCGGAATGATCGAGAGCGAGGCGGCGGCCAGGTTGCCCCAGTCGAGCGCCAGGCCACTGACTGCCACAGCCAGCGCACTTAGCGCCAGCGTCGCCACGCCGATGAACACCGTCGCGGTGGTGAGCGCGCCGAATCGCGCCAGGATCACCTTCAGGCGCGGCTGCGGTGTCGCCAGCACCAGCTCCTGCAAGCCATCTTCTTCATCGGCGGCCCAGCGGCTCGCCTGGGTGACGGCAAAGGCCATCAGCAGCGCCGCGAACATGACCCAGAAGAAGCCCAGCAGCGAGGCATTGAAGCCAGCATCGCTCCCGCCAAGATTGCCAATCAAGCTTGCAAACAGCGGCGAGCCTTCGAAGAGGCTCTTGAGCTGTTTCTCTGTTTGCACAGTAATGAAGACCGCCAGTGCCGCGTACCCGGCGATGACGACCGTCCACCAGATGGTGGGAACCGCCATCTTCGCCAGGCTGCGCGCGTAGATCGACTGCAATGACCAGGCGCGCGCGGGCAGCGCATCTTCAGGCCGTGCCGCGCGCTTGGGCAAGCTGAGCCAGCGTGGCAACGCCACCGTCGCGCCGACATCGCGCCGCACGAACAGCCAGATCGCCGCGCCGCTCAACACGACGCTCAACACCACCATCACCAGCATCGCGACGGGATCGGTCCCGTAGCTGGGAATCAGCGGCTTGCTCAGGTTGTAGTAATAGATCGGAGACAGACGCGAGATCCAATCGGTATTGGGCACGATCCGGTGGATCATGTCCACCACAATGAAGAGCGCCAGCAGTCCGCCGGTGATGCCTGCCGCGCCGCGATTCTCCTGCGTGAACTGCGAGATGAGCAGCGCGAGGCTGCCAAAGACACCGCTGACCAGCGCGAGGTTCAGGCCAAACAGCAAGGAATCGCCAAATGTGTAGTCGGCGTTCACATGCGCGCCGCCAGCAAACGTCAGCACGCCTATAAGGACCGCCATCAGCAGCAGCGCGGTCCACATCGCCGCCAGTTTCTCCAGCGCCACCCGCCCGCGACCACGCGGCAGCGAGAGCAGCGCATCCATCGAGCCGCGGGTCTCCTCGCCGCGCAGCATGCGGCTGCCCGCCAGAATTGGCCAGAGCGCCAGCACCAGGATGGTGAAGCCGTATTTCCAGGTGGCATAGCCGCCGGGAGTGTCAACTCGTATCGGCTCGGCGAGCCAGGAGAACGAGCCAGCCAGACTGACGAGCGAGGCGCGCGCCGCGGCGGTCGAGGTCACCGAGGAAATGGCATCCACCACGACGTACATGAGCAGCCCGAGGCCTATGCCCCAGCCCAGAATGGCGATACGGTAATCGCGGAGGGTTTTGAGGAAGATGCTACGAAACAACATCGCTCGCCTCCCTGGCGGCATTGCCGTCGCCCTCGTAATAGCGCAGGAAGACTTCCTCCAGGCTCGGTTCCTGGCTGGTCAGGGTCACGATCTGGTACTGCGCCGCGGCCTTGATGACGTTATCCAGCCCGCCCGAGACCGTCAGGCGCAGTGTATGTCCATCGGACAGAGCCTCCGCCTGCTCGACACCCTCCAGTGACTTGAATGCCTCGGTGGGCGCGGCGCCAGCAAAGGTGATGGTGACTTCGTGACGCTTGAGGCCTTTGAGCTCGGCCACGCCACCCACACGTACCAACTGGCCCTCGCGGATAATCGCGACGCGCGTGCAGGTCTGCTCCACCTCGGTCAGGATGTGCGACGAGAGGAAGACGGTGCGTCCATCCTCACGCACTTCGTTCACCATGCGATCAAACTCCTGCTGGTTGAGCGGATCGAGGCCATTGGTTGGCTCGTCCAGGATGAGCAGGCGCGGGCGGTGCATGAAGGCCTGGACGATGCCGATCTTCCGCTTATTCCCGCTGGAATACTGACGGAACTTGCGGCTGGGATCGAGGCCCAGCCGCGTGATCAACTGCTTCAGGTAGATCTGATCGACTCCGCCGCGCAGGTTTCCGAAGTATTCGAGAATCTGGCCACCGGTCAGGTTCGGATCCAACGACAACTCGCCAGGCAGGTATCCCACCAGCCGCTTGACCTCAGTGGACTGCTCCCAGCAATCCAGTCCACCGATATGCGCGCTGCCAGCAGTGGGACGCAACAGCCCCATCAGCGTGCGAATGGTGGTCGTCTTGCCCGCGCCATTCGGTCCTAGAAAGCCGAAGACTTCGCCCTCGTCGATGGTAAACGTCACGTCTTCGATGCCGCGGCTGGAGCCATAGCGTTTGGTCAGCCCCTGCGTTTCGACCAGTGTGGTCATGGACTACTTCACTTCCCTCTCTATTCTTGCCCGCTGGAGCGTTCTCCAGCGTTCCAGAGCTGCTTGGAGCGTGCCAAGCATCATATCGCAAAATGCGATCATTTCGTCCAGGTGCTCGCGGGCGGTGATCTCAGACGACTCGATGGCCTCCAGGCCGCGCTCGGCAAGATTGCGCCACGCCTGAACACCCTCCAGATCAAGGAGCATCACACGCTCCCAGGCATTGGGGGTAAACTGGTAGTAGTCGCGCCGGTCACCTGGTCGGGTCACCAGTTCAGCCAGTCCAATCGCCAGGATCAGCCGCATGTTAGTTGAGACAGAGGCGCGCGAGACGCTCAGGATGCTCGCGAGGTCATCCAGCGAGAGCGGCCTGTCAACTACAAGTAACAGACCCAGGAGCCGACCACCGATACGCGGCAGTGTATAGCGTTCGAAGTTCACGCCCATGCTCTCGACGAAGCTTTGGGCCTCAGCGGATAGTTGCTGCGGCTCAGGTGGTGCGGACATGTGGGCCTCCAGGCTCTGGTCTATCATCAGCGGATACGTATCGCTGCACGCAATAGTAGATCATTTAGTTTGTTCAGTCAAGACTGAAACATCAGACTTTCGACCTAGTTGAAATACGCTCGCCAGCCAACCCCCTCCGATGGGCGCCAACCGCCTAATTTTCCAGAGTTTGCGACCACCTCGAACGCCAGCGTTTCAGGCGCATGTCACGATAACGCTCACCCTTGGCCATCCTCGGTGTGAGCGTTACTGTGGCATGCGCAATGCTAGAGCGCTTTTGGCTCTGTTGACATCCTTCAAGAAGCGAAGGGCGCCAGCGTATGCTTCATCCAGGAGCCCGCCGTTGTCGACTACCAGCACGTCGCCCGGTGCTGCCGTTTCGAATGCCTCCAGGAAGGCATCGACGCTGCCGGCATGCCTGGCGGGACAGACACGACCGGCCAGGCGGCTGCCAGACGCCACAGCACGCAAGAGCGCATACAAGCGTCGGCCAGGTGGGCTGTGGTGAGGGCTGCGAACCGCTGCTGCAACATTTGGTAGTCCATGATGATGATTCTTCCCCGTGGGTGGTCGCGGGCCTGATGATGGATTGGCCGGGGCTGCCCGCCGGAAGCTCAGCTGGGATCGGCCACATTGACGGCTTGCGGCGGGGGGCATTGTGCCTGCCGGAGCGGGTCGGGCAGCCGGTCGCCGAGTCGCAGCAAGCCGGCTCCGGTCAGTGCTACCGCCAGGGCGCCGCCCCACCAGACGGCGTCGGGGGACGTTGCGAGCAGCGCGCCGCCGACCGCGGGGCCGAGGGCCACGCCTGCCGTGAAGCTGAGG
>DATBIB010000169.1:0-40759 GCA_036557205.1 Ktedonobacterales bacterium
ATGCGTGCCCGTGCCCGTGCGCGCAGCACATGGGGACGGATGAGGCTGCCATCCCGCCCCAGCGCGACCGACCGCACCTGCGCCATATTCTCCCAGATGGGGGCGTCCAGTGTCAGGCCAACGCGCCGACGATCCCCTGGCACGAGCGCCACTCCCTGCTGCACGGCGGCACGGCGTCGTGGTTGGACGAACGCGCCGCCCGGTAGCTGTATTTGGCCGCTGGCGAGTGGGAGCAGGCCAGCCGCCGCCGCCAGCGCGTCGCGATGTCCCGAATCGGCCAGTCCAACGACGCCCACGATAGATCCCGCCGGTGCCTCGAACGAGACCGCATCGAGACACCCTGGCGCCGTCACATCGATAAAGCGCAGGGCATCCTGAGTCGGCGAGTAGCGCTTGTGGGTTACCTCCTGGCGGGTGGGAAGCTGTTTCTTCTCGCCCAGCATCGCCCGGACGATCTCATCCATCCCCAGTTGCGCGGCGGGGACGGCGTCGAGCGCCCGCTCGCCATCGCGCAGCACCGTCACGACATCGCAGAGATTCAGCGCGTCTTCCAGGATGTGGGAGACGTAGACGACGGCGACATTCCGCTGGCGGAGCGCGCGCAGCACAGCATGCAGCCGCTCAGTCTGGTGAATGTGTAGCGCCGAGGTGGGCTCGTCGAGTATCAGCACACGCGGATCGATCATCAACGCCCGCGCGATCTCTAGCAGCTGGCGCTGTTCGAGGGAGAGCGATGCGACTGGCGCGCGCGGGTTGACGCGCAGGCCAAGCTCCTCCATCACCGGCGATGCCTGGCGCGCCATACGGTCGCGCGCGACGACTGGCCCGCGGCGTGGCTCGCGCAGGACGAAGAGGTTTTCCAGAACGCTCAGGTCAGGGAAGAGGTTTAGCTCCTGGGAGACGACCGCGATGCCCTGGCTCGCCGCATCGGCTGTGCTGCTGAAGCGCACGCGGCGTCCGTCGAGTTGCAGCGTTCCGGCGTCAGGCGTCGTTGCCCCCACCAGCACCTTGACCAGCGTGGATTTGCCCGCGCCGTTCTCGCCGAGCAGCGCGTGGACCGTTCCCGCGCGGACGTGAAAGTCCACGCCTTTGAGGGCCGCAATCCCGCCATACGACTTGCGAATGCCAGTCGCATTGAGCATATCGGGCAATGTGTTCATGCGTCCCTCGTTTTCCGTGTATGTGCTGTGTGTCGGCCATAAATGGCATTCCACATCGTGACCGGGTGATCGAGGCGCTGGCGGCTGAAGCCACGCCTAAGCGCCTTTGGCGGCAAAGCCCGCCTGCGCGGGCTAGTCAGAGCCTCTGGTCCCCCCTCCCTCTTTAGGGGAGGGGGTTAGGGGAAGAGGGCCGTTACTTCGCCTGGTCCATCGGTTTGATATACGCCGAGGGGTTCGCGAACTGCTGATCGATGATCGGCTTGTAGTAGGCGCCCTTCGCGTCCAGACTTGCCTGGCGCGCGATAATCTGGTCGATGTTGGTCTGGTCAACCATCAGATGCCCGGTGTTCCACCAGCCCTCAGGAATGGCCTTGCCGTTGAGCGCGTGCTCGATCAGCAGCCGCATCGCGGTGTAGCCCTTCATGAAGTGGTAGGGGTCGAGCAGGCCAAAGTTGACGCCATCCTTCACCGCCTGGATCGTCGCGTCGTTGAGGTCGAAGGCGCCGGTGAGGTACTTGCCGTTGTTCGCCGTCTTGATCTTCGCCAGCGAGACGCTATCCTGGTCGCCAACGCCGAGGTAGGCGAGAGCGTTCGGATGCGCGTTGACGAGGTTATTCCAAGCGTTGTAGTTGCCCTGTGGATCGTTCGCCGTCGCGAACGGGCCAAGCACCTGAAGGTCGGGACGCTTCGCATTAAACTCGTCTTTGATGCCCTGGGCGCGATAGGCCAGAACCGGCACGCCCATCACTGGATCGCCAATGACCACGTCGCCCTTGGCATCGGCGGGAATCTTCGCCAGCGCGGCGTCGGCCAGCGCTTTTCCAGCGGCGACGTTATCGTTGCCAATGTAGGTCTTGATGCCGGTGTCGGCTGGGGCGACGGTATCCACCGCGATAATCGGGATGCCCTGCCCAGTGATGTTGGCCTCGGGGTGATCGAAGACATCCGGCGCCAGCGTCTCCACCGCGATGCCATCGGTCGCCGTCTTGGCCGCGTTCAGCAGCAGATTGACCTCCGCCTGCGGATCGTTGGCGTTGGGCGGAGCCAGCAGCTGTACGTCGACGTGATACTGCTCTCCGGCGTATTGCGCCCCCGCCGCCATCTCCGTCATGGCGTTGATGGCCGTCGTCCAATAGACAAACGCGACATGGATATCTGACGGGTTTTTCTTGTTCCCGCCCGCGTTGCTCGTGCTCTCACCACAGCCAGCAAGCGCGACGGCGATGATGGCGGCAACGGCGAGTAACGAAATCACCTTTGATCGCATGATCTCCACCTCCAGGTCAACGATAACAACCTATGACAATCTATGCGTAGCCGCCTGCCAGGAGCGAGGCGCAACGCCCAATGTATGGGGATCCGGAGATCCTCAATCGACATGTCCGGTCAGCATGGCTTTATGTCAGAGTCGAGGGGCATTATTGGTGCGCCGTCTGCGCAGTAAGCTATCGAGAATCACCGCAAGTAGGATGACCGCCCCTGTCGCGAACGAATTCCAGTTGATGGGGACACTGAAATACGCGAGGCCAGCGGCGACGACCGCCAGTAAAATCGAGCCAAGCGCGGCGCCCACGATGGTGGCTTTTCCGCCCATCAGCGATGTGCCACCGATGACCGCCGCCGCCACCGCCAGGAGTTCGTAGCCGATACCCAGGTTAGGGTCGCCAGCCCCGAAATAGCCAAGCGACAATACCCCTCCCAAACCGCCAAGCGTTCCCATCAGGACGAATGCCAGCAAGCGAATCCGCACGACGGGAATGCCGCTGAAGGCAGCGGCCTCTGGATTGGAGCCAATCGAACGGATGCGATACCCAAACGGCGTGTAGTAGAGGACTCCAGAGAGGACGGCCACCAGCGCGATCATCACGTAGACCGTGTTCGGAATGCCGAGGAAATGGCCGCTCGCGAAGACCGAGAACGAGTCGCTCAGCGATGGGCCGAGCAGCTGCTGGCCGTTGGTGATGGCGTAGGCCAGCCCACGGAAGATCGAGAGTGTCGCCAGCGTGGCGACAATGGACGGCAGCCGAAACAACTGGACGATCAGGCCGTTCGTCAGGCCGAGCGCGGCGCCGACGCCGATGCCAATCAGCGCCGCGACCCAGGAGTTCATGCCATGTTTCATCAGAATCGCGGCAATGACCGAGGTCAGCGCGTAGATGGACCCCACGGAAAGGTCAAGCTCGCGCATGGCCAGCAGCATTGCCATGCCACAGGCCAGAATGGCGACGAATGTCGCCTGGTTGAGCACATCGGTCAACTGGCTGAAGCGCAGAAACGCTGGATGCGCAATCCCGATGACGAGCGCCAGCGCCACGATGGCGATCAGCACGCCCACATAGTCGCGCGAACCGATCACCTGGACGACGGCGCGCACCCAGGAAGGCACACGACCGTCGCCAGGGGTCGGCGAGGGAGCGTCGCTGGCGCTGGCTTCAGCGGCGCGCGGTACGAGCGTATCCTGAGGTGGCTGCAACGGCTGAGACGGCTGCGGTTGATCCGTCGCCAGCGTTGGCTCATTGCCAGTGCTATTGCCAGCGCCCTTATCGAATGACGGTGCGGTCATGGCGTGTCCTTTTGAACTCAGAGCTGATGGGGAGCGATCTGGCCGCGAACCGTGACCCATTGCGTCTCGGTAAAGGCGTCAATGTTCCACTCCGCGCCGCCAAAACGCGCGCCCGTGCCCGATGCGTTGAGACCGCCAAAGGGCGCCACTGCCTCGTCGTTGATGGTTTGATCGTTGATATGCACGATGCCGCTGGGGATGCGGTCGGCCAGTTCCATGCCCGCCATCACGTCGCGGGTTAGGATTCCCAGCGAGAGGCCGTACTCGGTGTCGCCCGCCAGCGCGACCGCCTCATCGAGCGAGGAGAAGCGAATCACCGGCGCGACCGGCCCAAACACCTCATTGGCGTAGGCGGGCATGGAGGGCGTCACATTCGTCAGCACCGTCGGGCGATAGAACAGTCCCTCGTAGCGTCCGCCCGCCGCCAGCTGCGCGCCCGCCCGTACGCTCTCGGTCACCAGCCCGTGTATTTTGTCCCGCTGGCGCTCGTCGATGATTGGCCCCAGCGAGACCGGCTGCTGCGCCGGGTCGCCCACCGCCATACGCTCGGCGGCCTCGGCCAGCTTGCGCGTATACTCGTCCGCGATGCGGTGATGGACGAGGTGGCGGCCGGTCGTCATGCAAATCTGGCCCTGGTGGAAGAATGATCCCCACGCGCCCGCCATCACGGCGAGGTCGAGGTCGGCGTCGTCGAGGATGACGAGCGCGCTGTTGCCGCCAAGTTCGAGATGGGCGCGCTTGAGATGCCTGGCCGCCAGCTCGCCAACTCGTCGCCCGGCGGCGGTCGAGCCGGTGAAGCTGATAACCCGCACGTTGGGATCGGCGATGATTGCCTCGCCTACATCGGGGCCGCCCGGGAGCATATGCAGCACGCCCTTGGGCACGCCAGCCTCCTCGAAGACGCGCGCCAGCGCCACCCCGCCGCTCACAGCGGTGCGCGGGTCGGGCTTGAGGATGACGGCGTTTCCCAGCGCCAGCGCCGGAGCCACCGAGCGAATGCCCAGGATCAGCGGCACATTGAATGGGGCGATCACGCCGACGACGCCGGACGGAATACGCCGCGCCATGCTTAGCCGTGGCTCCTCAGAGGGGATGAGACGCCCGTAGGGTTGTGAGGGAAGCGTGGCCGCCTCGTAGCATTCGCTGGAACCGACATGGAGCTCGAAACCTGCCTTGCCAGGAATCGAACCGGTCTCGCGGATGATCCACGCCTGGATTTCGCGGGCGTGCTGTCCCAGCAGATCACCGGCTCGCCGCATGATGCGCGCGCGTTCGGCGTAAGGGAGGCGCGCCCACTCTTTCTGGGCCGCCGCCGCCTGCCGCGCCGCCTGGCGCACGTCATCCTCGTTGGCCCGCCCGACTGCGCCGAGCGATGCGCCGGTCGCTGGCTCGGTGACGGGAAAGACGCCACCAGCCGGTGCAACCCATTCTCCGTTGAACGCTTTTCCGCCCCAGATGCTGGGATCGAGTAGGTATGGAGATGCTGGGGAACTCATTACAGTCTCCTTCGTACAACGGCGTACCATCAGGCAGACGACGGCTACAAGTCATGCAACGTCATACAGAGAGCGGCGGCGCCACAGCGCCAGGAGGCGCGCATCGCGAACGACCGCTGTGGCGCACAAGCCAGCGCGAACGGCAGAGCATGGATATTGCGAGGAGTGTAAACAAGGGATGTCATTCCGGCTATCCCTCGCAGCGTCCTTCTTCGGGATAGCGATACCAAGCGACTTCCTTGCGAAGTGAATTACCCAATGCGGCGCGAGAGGAGTGTTGGGTAATTCACGAACAGAGCAGGCTCCGCAGGCGGTCCGCCCAGGCATGCAGCGCGGCGTAGTCACTCCCGCGTAGCAGATCCTGCGCGCGATTGAGGATGAGCCTTGCGACATCCTGCCTGCCCACACGCGTCTCGATCTCGATGAGGCGCAGATCAATCGTGATGAGCAGGTAGCGCGCGGATTCGCGTGTCAGGCGCGCGTGGGCGTTTTCCAGCAGCGTGATGGCCTGGTCCACCTCGCCGCGCTCGAATGCGATTAGTCCCATATCCGCCTGAAGATGCGCGCTCTGGACGGTGTTATCATGGCGCTCGGCTTCAGTCAGGCCGCGCGCCAGCCAGGTTTCCGCCTCGCGCCAGTGCCGCTCGGCCATGGCCAGCTCGCCGCGTGTCGCGAAGAGCCACTGGTTCACCAGACGCACCGCCCGCGAGCGCGCCAACCGCATCCCCGCCTCGATGGCGTTGCGCGCCATCGGCAGATCACCCACCTGGAGCGCGGTAGCCGCCAGATTGTGGTAGCCGAGGGCTTCGTGGAAGTAGTCGCCGATGGTATGCGCGATGGCGACAAGCTCATTGAAGCAGCGGATGGCGCTGGTAGACTCTCCCGTATGGGCGACGACCGTCCCCAGCTCCAGCAGGATGCCGGGCATCAGCTCGACCATATTCCCTTTGATGGCGCCGAGCAGCGCCTCATTGAGCTGGGAGATGGCAGCTTGCAACGACTGGCCGGTGCCGCGCAGATGGCCGCCCATCA
This sequence comes from Ktedonobacterales bacterium, assembly GCA_036557205.1. Classification (GTDB taxonomy): domain Bacteria; phylum Chloroflexota; class Ktedonobacteria; order Ktedonobacterales; family JADMIN01; genus DAHUXT01. Next base: position 6,252 of record DATBIB010000169.1, read on the forward strand.
GGTAGGCGGAGAGCACGTGGGGCAGCACCGGATCTTCGTCGTAGGGAAGGTAGCCGCGGGCGCGCTCCACCCAGGTGACGATATCGTCAAACTGGTTCCGCGCCAGGCAGATGCGCGCCATCTCCAGGCAGATGCGCGATGCCCACGACCATTCGTTGGCCTGCTCGCAGGCGCGTAAGGCCTGAATGTAGGCGGCGCGCGCGCCCTCCAGGTCGGCCTGGCGACGCCGCGCCAACCCCAGGCGATAGTAGCGGAGCGCGGTGGCCTGCAAGGCCAGCGCCTGCTCGTAGAACTGGGCCGCCTCCACTGGCGCGGCCAGGGCGAGCGCGCGGTCCCCGGCCAGCTCGGCATAGTAGGCGGCGCGCTCGGGATTCTCAGCCTCGCGGAAGTGGTGGGCCAGCCGTCCCGAAATCTCGGTCAGCCGCTCGCCCGCGAGGCGCTCCAGCGTTTCGGCGACGCGCCGATGCAGGATGGTCCGGCGGGCGCGGCTCATCTCGGCGCCGACCACATCGGCGATCAGCGGATGGCCGAAGGCGTAGCGCTGCCCTTCATCGCGCAGCAGCCCGGTCTGTTGCAGCGTCTCGACCGCCTCAATGGTCTCTTCCTCTGTCCGCCCGCTGATGTGCTGAAGCAGCGTGCAGTCAATTTCCGGCTGTATCAGCGCGGCGGCCTGCAAAATCTGGCGCGCGGCGCCGGGCAGCTGGTCGAGCCGGAGCGTGATGAGGTCGGCCAGTTGGGCGGGCATCGCGCCGGGTTCCGCGCGCAGCAACTCTATCAGGAAGTAGGGATTGCCCGCGCTCCGGGCATAGAGTTCTTCGGCGCGCCTCACATCGCCGTTGAGCGCCGCGATCAGCTGCGTCGTCTCCTCGCGGTCAAGCCGGGCCAGCGCGAGACGCTGGGCCACGCCGTCGCGCATCCACGAAGCAATCAGCGCCAGTAACGGCGGCGGCGCTTCTTCGGGCCGGTAGGCGCCGACGACGAGCAGTGGCAGATTGTGGCCCCGATGCAGCAGGTAGCCCAGCCACTCGATGGTCGCCTGGTCCGCCCAGTGGAGGTTATCGAAAAACAGCACCAGCGGATGCTCTGCCCGGATGCCGAGGCTCTGCACCAGCGCCTCGAAGAGTCGCCGCTGCTCCTCGAGCGGGGGAAGAATGGTGAATGGCAGCGGGACCGGCAGTTCGTCGCGCAGGTCGGGCACGAGCTGCATCACGTCTTCCAGCCAGACCGGCGCCGCATGAGCCAGCCGCAGCAACCGGCGGCGCATCAGCGGACTGCGCAATAGGTCGGCGACGGGTGCGAACGGCAGACTTTGCGTGGTGGAGAGACACTGCGCCTCCAGCACCGTGGCCGTGGGGGCGAGTCGCGCGGACCACATCTGCCACAGGCGCGATTTGCCCTGGCCAGCCTCGCCCGCGATGAGCGCCGCCAGCGCCTGCCCTTGCTGCGATGTCGCCCAGAGGTCGTCGAGCGCCGCCATCTCGCTATCGCGCCCGATGAACGGCGCGGCGGACTGCTGCGCGCCGGATCGCGTTGGCAGCGATGATGCAGTCGTATCCGCCGGGGCGGGTTGCAGGCGCCCATCGAGAATATCGCGGCGCAGCTGCTCGGTCTCGGCCAGCGGCGCGACCCCCAGCTCGCGTTCGAGGGTCGCGCGCAATGTCTCGTACTGGCGCAGCGCCGAGGCGCGATCTCCCATACAGGCATGCGCCTCCATCAGCATCCGATACATTGGCTCCTGCAGGATATCCGCCATGACCGCCGTCCGGGCGAGGGTAATGACATCCGCCCAGCGTCCTTCCGCGCGATAATTGGCGGCGAGCGCTCGTAACGCATGGGCATGCGCCTCGTGGAAATGCTCGCGCGTCATGGCGACCCATGTCTCGAATTCAGCCGCGTCGTTGATGGCGACACCGTCCAGGAAGCTGCCCTGATACAGCGCAATCATCGTCTGATAACTCTCGAACGCGCTCTCGCCGTCTGCCTCACGTTGCCGCGCCTCGCGCTGCGCCTGCGCGAAGAGACCGATATCCACCGAGACCTGCGCGCCCAGGGCGAGGCTTTCATGGCCAGTCACCACCTCCTGGCCGAGCGTCTCGCGGATCGACCAGAGGAGGTTGCGCAGATTCTTGCGCGCCTGGGCGACAGGGCTTTCCGGCCAGAGCAGCGCCAGCAGGTGCTCGCGGCGTTGCGGGCGGCCATGGACGCCGAGATAGGCCAGCAGGCCAATGGCTTTCATAGAGGTGAGGGTGATGTCGCGGCCAGCGCGCGTCAGGCGCGGCGCGCCGAGAAATGTCATGCGCACGCCAGATGACGGCTCTGGAGTCCCCGGCTGATGAGTGAGTGTGGCGGCGACCAGACGCAGGCGTTCCGCGGTCATCGCGTCTGCCTTGCCGAGATACGATTTGCGCAGGGAGCCGTGCGCCGCGTGATAGGCGTACCAGTACCAGCCCTGGCGCTTCTTTTCGGGCCGGATGGTGATGGCGCCGTTGGGTGTCGGATACGAGAACGAGGACGGTGTCTCACTACGCAGCCACGCGAACCATCCTCGCGACCCTACCGCGATGGCATGCGCCTCGCCGGAGTTGGTCACCAGATGATCGTCGATAACGGTAGGGATGCGACGTGGGGACACTGGGCAGTTCTCCCATTCGGCGGTTTTACCCAACAACTTGGCCCCCAGTCTACCCAAGCGCACCGATTTGCGCAAGCAGGCGTGTCAGCCCCGCCGTAATCTTGTGTGTTGACGGGCAGAACTCGACTGTGTATACTGCTGACATCCCGCGGTGACGAAATGTGATTTCATATATGAAATCACGGACGATGGTGTCCGGGAGGCTGCGATGGAGTACGGCGTTCCATCCGTTGCGCTGGCGGCGCAGGCGCTCAAGCTGCTCAGCCGCCACAAATACCGGTCCTCGTCCTTGAAGGTCATCGCGACCAAGCTCGACGCCAGCCCGACGACCTGCCTGCGTGTCCTCCGCTCGCTCGAACGCGAGGATTTCGTCCGCTACGACCGGGAGACGCGCAAGTACAGCCTCGGCCCCTACCTTATCCCACTTGGGAACCGCGCCGCTGAGCTGAATGACGCCTTCGCGCGGGCGTCGGTGGAGATCAAGCGCGTCGCGGCGCAGACCGGCCTGATCACCGCGCTGGTGCAGCGCTGGGACGACCTGCCCGTCTTTATCGCCTCTGCCGAGCCACCAGCCGACGATAATCGCTTCACGCGCCTGAGCATCTCCATCGGCGAGGCGATCCCGCTGACGGCGGGCGCGCACGGTCGCTGTTTCCTGGCATTCGATGGCGAGGCGGAGTGGCAGCGCCACATTACCGCCGGGCTGCGGCCCATCACGCCGACCACCATCACCGACGCCGCGCGGTTCGTCGAGGCGCTGCGACGGGTACGCCGCCAGGGATATGCCGTTTCCGATGGCGAGTTTCACCGTGGCGCAACCGCTGTGGACGCTCCCATCTTTGGCAAGACCGGGCAGGTCGAGCTGGTAATCTCGTGTGTCTGCATCACGTCGCAGCTCGATGAGCGGCACCTGGGCAATGTCGTCAATACCGTCTGCGCCGCCGCGCGCAGGCTCTCGGAATGGAACGGCTACACACCCCATGCCGGGGACGAGACAGCAGCCGAAGCGGCGCTGGTGTAAACGGCGCGCGTAGCACTCGTAAAAGCCATCGCAATTCAGCGCAGTGCAGAGCAATTGCCGGGCAGGGCGTCAGAACGGCGCGCAGACCTGTCGTTATTCGTGGAGGATGATGATGGACTTCACGCTGGCTCCCGAAGAGAAGCTTATTCAGCAGACAGTGCGCGACTTCGTGCGGCGCGAATTGATGCCACTGGAGGGCGACGTGCTGCGCAACGAGCGCGAGGGACGCCCAGGATTGGAGCCGGGGCAGCTGCGCGCGTTACAGACGAAGGCGCGCGACCTCGGCTTCTGGGGTATCAACACGCCGGAGGAGTATGGTGGGGCGAACCTTGGCTCGGTCGCTACCTGCCTGACCCTGATCGAGCTGGGGCGCACGTTCGTGCCATTCAGCTTCGGCGGCTCCGCCGACAATATCCTCTATGCCTGCAATGATGAACAGAAACACCGCTACCTGCTGCCGACCATCGAGGGCACGCGTCGCTCGTGCTTCGCGCTCACCGAGCCAGGAGCCGGATCGGATGCGGGCAACATCCGTATGTCGGCGGTGAAAGACGGCCACGAGTGGGTGCTGAACGGCGAGAAGATCTTCATCACCAACGGTAACGAGGCCGACTTCACGATGGTCTTCGCCGTCACCGACAAAGAGGCGGGGCCGCACGGCGGCATTACGTGTTTCCTGGTAGATCGTGAGATGGGGTGGCGTTCCGAACGTATTGCTACCATGGGGGCGTGGGATCCAGCGACGCTGATCTTCGAGGATGTGCGCGTGCCCGAAGAAAATGTCCTCGGCGAGGTCGGGCACGGATTCGATACGGCGATGCAGTGGATCGGCGCGGCGCGCTGGGCGATCCCCGCGCGGGCGGTCGGAGCGTGCGAGCGGATGATGGAGATGTCCATCGAGCACGCGAAGAACCGTGTCACCTTCGGGCAGCCGCTGGCGGACCGGCAGGCGATCCAGTGGATGATCGCCGACTCGGCGGTGGAGATCGAGGCGACGAAGTGGATCACGCTGCGGGCGGCCTGGCTCGCCGACCGTCGTCAGGATAACCGCCACCAGGCCGCGATGGCGAAGCTCTACGGCGCGAATATGGCGAACCGTGTCGTGGACCGCATGCTTCAGATACACGGCGGCATGGGCTATACCCGCGAGCTGCCCATCGAGCGCTGGTATCGCGAGATGCGCGTCTTCCGTATCTTCGATGGCACCGACGAGATCCAGCGGTTCATTATCGCGCGCAATCTCTTCAAAGGGCATGTCAAGATTGGCGAGTGGGCCGAGTAGTGGCGCTCTTAGCCGCGGCATTCATGCCGCGAAGGGAGCCATCACATACCAAGTACCAATAGCCGAGTCAGCGGGAGGTAGCCTAGATGCTGGTCGTCCGGGAGCTTGAGGTGACCTATCAGGGCGTCATCAAGGCGGTGCGCGGCGTGACGCTGGAGGCGCCTGAACGCGGTGTGGTGGCCCTGCTGGGCGCGAATGGCGCGGGCAAGACGAGCATCCTGCGGGCGATCTCTGGCCTGCTGCGAACCCAGGGCGGCCGCATCACCCACGGCTCGGTGGAATTCGACGGCCAACCGATCACCACGCTGGACGCCACACGCATCGTGCGTCTGGGCATCGCGCAGGTGCTGGAGGGTCGTCGGCTCTTCGGATCGCTCTCGGTGGACGAGAATCTGCGCGCCGGGGCATTCGCTTCCCGTGACGCCGCCGCGACGCGCCGGAGCTACGACCGCGTGATGGAGCTTTTCCCGGTGCTGCGCGAGCGCCGCCGGAGCGCGGCAGGCTATCTCTCTGGCGGCGAGCAGCAGATGCTCGCCATCGGGCGCGCGCTGATGGCGAATCCCCGGCTGCTGCTGCTCGACGAGCCATCGCTCGGGCTGGCGCCAGTGATGGTGCAGCAGATCGGCAATATTATCGGCGAGATTAGCGCAGGCGGCACCGCGGTTCTGCTGGTGGAGCAGAACGCCCAGATGGCGCTGACCCACGCGACTCACGGCTACGTGCTGGAGACCGGGCAGGTCGTGCTCGACCAGAGCGCGGCGGCGCTCCTGCGCGACGAGAGCGTGCGTACCTTCTACCTGGGACTGCATGAGGAGGGCGGACGCGCTGACTTCGCCACACTTCGCCAACGGCGGACGGAGAGGAGGTGGGCGCTATGAGCGTACCAGACGTACCAGACGTACCAGACGCACCAGACGCATCAGCCGCTCAGGCGCAATCTCCGATCCTCTCGGTACGTGGCATCACAGTGCGCTTTGCTGGCCTGACGGCGCTCTCGGACGTCAGCTTTGACGCGCGGCCCGGCGAGCTATTCGCGATCATCGGGCCGAACGGCGCGGGCAAGACCTCGCTCTTCAACGTGCTCTCGCGCGTCTATCGCCCGGTGGCTGGCGAGGTGAGCTTCGAGGGGCGCAATCTCCTGCGGCTGCGTACCGACCAGATCGCGGGCGCGGGCATCGCGCGCACCTTCCAGAACCTCGGCCAGTTCCCGCACACCACCGTCATGGATTATCTGCTGCTGGGGCGGCACAGTCGCATGCGCAGCGGCATTCTGCGTGGCGGTCTCTACCTCGGCATGGCGTCGGCGGAGGAGCGCGAGAATCGGGCGTATTGCCAGCGTCTGCTCGCGCTGCTGGGGCTGGAGCATTTTCAGGACCGGCCGCTGGGCAGTCTGCCGTTTGGCCTGCAGAAGCGGGCCGACCTGGCGCGGGCGCTGGCGGCGCAGCCACGCCTCCTGCTGCTGGACGAGCCAGTGGCGGGCATGAGCCTCGAAGAGAGCCACGATCTGGCGGCGGTGATGCTGGACATCCAGCAGCAGCTTGGCATCACACAAATCCTGGTCGAGCACGATATGGCGATGGTGATGGGCATTGCCAACCGGGTGCTGGTGTTAGATTTCGGGCGTGTCATCGCGCAGGGAGCGCCAGCGGAGGTGCAGGCCAACCCCGAGGTCATCAGAGCCTATCTGGGTGAGGAGCTGGCGGAGAAGGCGCCCGCGGGCAGGGAGGCAAAGGCAGACTCGGACGGCTGAGCAGGCAAGGCCGAGAAAGGCAGAGTGGGGCCAGCCGCGGGCCAGACGCGGCGAGCAGGAGTGGCAATGACGACATTCATCCAGCTAGTGTTTTCAGGCCTCGCACTCGGATGTGACTATGCCCTGATCGCGCTGGGCTTCACGATTATCTTCAAGGCCAGCGAAGTCATCAACTTCGCACAGGGCGAGTTTCTGCTGGTGGGGACGTTCATTGTCTCGACGGCGATGTTCACCTGGCGGCTTGGCTTCTTCCCGGCGCTGCTGATCGGCATGGCGCTCACCGCGCTGATCGGCGTGATCTTCGAGCGGGTCGTCTTGCGACGCATGATCGGTCGGCCACCCTTCACCATCATCATGGTCACCATCGGCCTCGATGTCCTTCTGCTGACGGTGGTCACGATCCTGGTGGGTGGGAACACCCCTGCCTCGCCCGCGCCGTTCGATATCCTGAGCGCCGTCACCATCGGTGGTGTCAAATTCGGCTCCAACGCCATCGCAAGCATCGTCGTCACCGCCTTGATCTGCGCGGGACTCTTCGCCTTCCTGCGCTACACCCGCTACGGGCTGGCGATGCGCGCCACAGCCATCGACCAGGAGGCGGCGCGGGCGATGGGCATCCGCATCTCGACGGTCTACGCGCTGGCCTGGGGCATCTCGGGGGCCATCGCGACCATCGGCGGCGTCTTTCTCTCGGCGAGCGCGGGCAATCCCGCCTTTGACGTGGGTCTGGGCCAGGCCGCGCTGGTGGCCTTCCCCGCCATCATCCTCGGCGGGCTGGACTCAATCCCCGGCGCGGTGGTCGGCGGCATCATCATCGGGCTGATCTATGAGTTGACGCAGGGCTATGAGACGAGCGGCTTCCTCGGCACCAATTTCCACCTCATCGCGCCCTACCTCGTCATGATCCTCGTTCTGCTGATCCGTCCCTACGGGCTTTTCGGCACCCGAAAGGTGGAGCGGATATGAGCGTACCTACGGCTACCACCACGCCGCCGCCAACGCCAGGCGCCGCGCGCCGGGGGCTGCTGCGCTCCTCGCGGAATCGCGCGCTGCTGCTAATCGGCGTCATCTTGCTGGCGCTGGTCTTCCTCTTCGGCGGCGATGGCATGGTCTCGGTCCTCGACTACGCCATGGTCGCGGCAATCGCGGCGCTCGGCCTGAACGTGCTCTCAGGCTACGCGGGTCAGGTCTCGCTGGGTATTGCCTTCTTCATGGGCGTCGGCGCCTATACAGCGGGCTGGCTGGGCGGGGGACCACCGCAGTTCCCCGGCGACCCATCCGGGCTGGGCCTCTCATTTCTGATCTGGCTGCCCGCCGCTGGGATCGTCTCGGCGCTGATTGGCGCGCTAATCGGTCCGACGGCGCTCCGTCTCAAAGGCTTCTATCTGGGTATCGTCACCCTGGCGCTGGTCTTCATCGGGCAGTACCTGTTCCTCAACCTGAAGCCCATCACCGGAGGCACGCAGGGCCGTTATAATTTCCCAGCCCCCGGCTTCGGCGACTTCTCGTTCGCCAGCCCTACCACGGTTCTGGGGCTCGACCTGACGATCAACCAGTGGTTTTTCCTGCTCTTGCTGCCGCTGCTGGCGCTCGCGGCGATCTTCGTAGGCAATGTGGCGCGCACGCGGATTGGGCGGGCCTGGCAGGCCGTGCGGGATAACGAGGTCGCGGCCTCGATCATGGGCGTCAATCTCTTCGAGGCGAAGATGGGCGCCTTCATTCTCTCGTCCTTCCTGGCGGGCATCGCGGGCGCGCTCTACGCCTCACTCTCCGGCATCGCGACGCCTGGCACGTGGAATCTGGTCTTCTCCATCGAGTTTGTCGCCGCTATCCTCATTGGTGGTGTCGCCAGCGTCTGGGGTTCCATCCTGGGGGCGGCCTTCGTCTTCGCCGTGCCGACCGCGCTCAACTCCTTCCAATTGTTGCCGCAAAGCGCCACTTCAACGGGCCTTTCGAGCGGCGACCTGAGCGCGATTCTCTATGGGCTGCTGATTATTGTCTTCCTGTTGTACGAGCCGGCGGGCATCATTGGCCTTATCCACCGGTTCCGTGCGGCCATCCAGCGCTTTGAAGCGCGACGCAAAGGAGGTGAGCCGGCCACGACGGCCTCATCGGAGCACACATTCCAGCTCGACGTCGAGCGCATGGATCTTGCGCAACGCCCGGACGCGCCTCAACCGCCCGTCTAATGCGCGTTGCTCGCGAGTAGACGGTGTTCGACCGACCGAGCATCCGTCACCGTTCATCTGTCTTCGAGAGGGGGAACTCATGGCGCTTCATCTGTCGCGACGCGCACGCGGCTATCTGCTGGGCGTGTTGACTGTCCTCGTCGTTCTTGGCACATTTCTCTCAGCCTGCAGCACTCCTGGTGGCGGCGGGATCAAAGCCGGGCCTGGCGTTGACACAGCCAAGAAGACCATCGATCTCGGCGTTCTCACACCGCTTTCCGGGCCGGTTGCGGCGCCCATCGGTATTCCGCTGACCAAGGGCATCGAGACCTACTTCAAAGCGGTCAACGCCAGCGGTGGCATCGACGGTTACAAGATCACTCTGGTCGAGAAGGACTCGAAATACGATCCGCAGACCCAGGTCCAGATGTATAACCAGATTCACAATCAGGTGTTGATGCTGGCCGAGAGTCTTGGCTCGCCGACCACACAGGCCATCGTGAGTCTGTCTGAGCGCGATAAGATGCTAGTCTCCGCTGCCTCGCTGGACTCGATTCTGGCGCGCCAGCAATACATGATTCTGATTGGGACGCCCTATCGGCTGCAAGTCGAGAACGGGCTTGAGTATGCGACCAAAGTAGCCACGCAGCTAGGCGTCACGAATCCCAAGATAGGTATCATCTCCCAGGATGACGCCTACGGGCAGGATGGTGTTACCGGCTACAATGAGGCGCTTAGTTGCTATCCTACTCTGAACAATGTCGCGCAGGCGACCTATGAGCTGACGGATACGACGTATACCGCGCAGGTCACCAAGATGAAGCAGGCGGGCGCGCAGTTCGTCGTCCTGACTGCCATTCCCACCGTCGCGGCGGGCATTATCGGCACCGCGGCCCAGGCTGGCTACTTCCCGCAGTGGATTCTGAATAGCCCGGCATGGGCAAATGGGCTGCTGGCTGTCTCGCCGGAATTCACCGGGCTGCTGGAGAAGAGCGTGTGGGTCGTGGCGCAGGGGGCAACCTGGGGCGACACGAGCCAGCCGGGCATGAAGGAGATGTTGGATAACATCGCCAAGTATGCCCCAGACCAGAAGCCTGACGGCTACTTCCAGTTCGGCTATGCCGAGGCCAAGGTCACCTACGCGATCCTGAAGAAGGCCATCGCCAACGGCGACCTGACGCGTGACGGTCTGCTCAAAGCCTTCAATTCGTTGGGCACGGTGGACCTGGGCGGGCTGTTCGGCGCCAACGCGCAGTATGGCTCGTCGCCCAACCAGCGCGTTCCTACCCGCGACAACAGTGTCTACGGCATCGACACGACGATTCCGAATAACTTCAAGAATCTGAGTGGCGACTTCGTCGGCACCTGCGCGGCCAAGTCGAGCTTCTAAGTCAACGTGGTGCTCTCTCCCCCTAACCCCCTCCCCTAAAAAGGAGGGGGAGCCAGAGGTTTTGCCGAAGGCCGGGAGGTGGAGTATACCTATGGGCGCCCCGGTGGTTCACACGCCGGGGCGTCCGCTGTGCGGGCGTTGTTCGGCGTATCATGTGCGTGTGGCTTCGCGGTTATTTCGAGCAGCCGTGCGAGGAGGGAGTTTCCTATGGATTTCGCCTATAGCGAGAAGGTCAACGAGCTACGCGCGCGCATGACCGACTTCATGGAGTGCTACGTCTACCCGAACGAGCGCGCCTATCGCGAGCAGATCGCCGCCTCGGGTAATCCCTTTCACCACGCCAAGATCGTCGACGACTTGAAGGCAAAGGCGCGGGCCGAGGGCCTCTGGAACCTCTTCCTGCCCGATAGGGAGTATGGCGCGGGGCTGACCAATCAGGAGTACGCGCCGCTCGCCGAGATTACCGGGCGGGTCCACTGGGCGCCGGAGGTCTTCAACTGTAGCGCGCCCGATACCGGCAACATGGAGATCCTGGCGCAGTTCGGCACGCCCGAGCAGAAGCGCGACTGGCTGCGGCCACTTTTGGACGGCGAGATACGCTCCGCCTTCGCAATGACCGAGCCGGAGGTCGCCAGCTCGGACGCCACCAACATCCAGCTCACCATCCGCCGCGAGGGCGACGAGTACGTGCTCGACGGGCATAAGTGGTGGATCTCGGGGGCGATGCGCCCGCGCTGCAAGATCCTGATCGTGATGGGCAAGACCGCGCCCGACTCGTCCGACCGGCACCGCCAGCAGAGCATGATCCTCGTGCCGGTGGAGACGCCTGGCGTCACGGTGGTGCGCAATTTGCCGGTCTTTGGCTACATCGAGAACGAGAGCCACTGCGAGGTGACGTTCGAGGGCGTGCGCGTCCCCGCGAGCAACATCCTGGGCGGCGAGGGCGACGGCTTCGCGATTGCCGAGGCGCGGCTTGGGCCGGGACGCATCCACCACTGCATGCGCTGTATCGGCGCGGCGCAGCGGGCGCTGGAGTTGATGTGCGCGCGCGTCTCGGAGCGGGTCGCCTTCGGCAAGCCGCTGGCTCAGCAGGGCGTCATCCAGGAGTGGATCGCCACGTCGGCCATCGAGATCGAGCAGGCGCGGCTGCTGACGCTGAAGGCGGCGTGGATGATCGATACCGTCGGCAAGAAGGCGGCGCAGAACGAGATCGCGATGATCAAGGTGGTCGCGCCGAACGTGATGACGCGCGTGGCCGACCGTGCCATCCAGGCGTTCGGTGGGGCGGGCGTCAGCGACGACTTCCCGCTGGCGGGGATGTACGCGGGCGGGCGCACGCTGCGGCTGGCGGATGGCCCGGATGAGGTGCACAAGCGCGCGATTGCGCGGTCCCTGCTGCGGGAGTATGGTCAGTAGTCCAGCCAAATAGGAGCAAGAGAGCGATGGCAATCGGGGATTTCAACGGCGCGGTAGCGGTGATCACCGGCGGAGCAAGCGGCATCGGGCTGGCGACGGCGAGGGCGCTCCACGCGCAGGGCGCGCATGTCGTGCTGGCGGATATCAACGCGGACGGCTTGCGGGCGGCGGCGGAGAACGTCAGTGGCGAGACGGCGGATTCGGAGGCGCGCGTTGCCACAGTAGTCACGGACGTGACGGATGACGCGCAGGTGCGCGCCCTAATACAGGCGGCGCTGGAGCTGACTGGACGGATCGATCTGCTGGTGGCGAGCGCGGGCATCGGACGCGGCGGGCGGATCGAGGATCTCTCCTCGGCAGACATGCGCCAGATGCTCAACGTCAACGTGATGGGCATCTACAACTGCGTCCAGGCGGTCGTGCCGACGATGCGCGCGCAGGGCGGTGGCCAGATTGTGCTGCTCAGCTCGGTGGCGGGCAAGCTCGGCGTGCCGACGCTCTCCGGCTACTGCGCCAGCAAATGGGCTGTGCGCGGCTTCTCCGGCGCGATGCGCGCCGAGCTATTCGGGACGGGCATCGGCATCACGACGGTCTATCCAGCGTGGGTGGATACGCCGATGGTGCAGCAGGCGACCGAGCAGAGCGGCGGGCTGGAGATCGAGGTGCTGCTCAAGCCAGAGCAGGTGGCGGACGAGATTCTACAGGCGGCAAAAGAGGGCAAGCGCGACCTGACGCTAGCGCCCAACCCAGACATCCAGCTGCTCATCGAGCTGACGAAGACTGACCCCGACCGCGCGGAAGATGGCGCGGGCTTCGCCTTCCAGCGTCGCGCGCAAGGCTAGGCTACGGACATAGGGGCTGTTTGTCCGACTATCCGCGCTCTGTCGGGTTGTACTGCACAGGCAGAGCGCGGAAGTACAATGATTGCTTGACACCCTTGTCGGCGTGGGACTTTACTGGATGATGCATGGGGGACAGGGCTACAGGCGGGGCGTGTAGGGCCTACTCAGCAACGGGAGGTACGGAGCGATGCCCACCTATGTCAACCTCATTAAGTTCACCGACCAGGGGATAAAGAACGCCAAAGACACGGTGCAGCGTGCTGCTGCATTTCGTGGTGACGTTGAGCGTCGAGGCGGCAAGCTGCTTGGCATCTACTGGACTCAAGGACAGTACGACATTGTTACCACCATTCAGGCTCCCGACGAGCAGACGGCAATGGCCGCTGCGCTTGCCGTCGCGAGCCTGGGCAATGTGCGCACAGAAACCCTGCGTGCGTTCGACGAGAGCGAGATGCAGTCCATCATTCAGAAAGTCTGACCCCTGTTAACCTCGTTAGTGGCCTTCCCCATGCATGCTCTTGCCAGATGATGTTGCGGAGAATACAGGCCCCTCCCAAACAGGGAGAGGCTTGTTTATTGTCCTACAGAATTATCCGACACGCCCTAGTCGCAGCCGCTGGGCCATATGCGTGGCATGGTAGTAGCGGTTGCTGTGTGCACTACGCGGGATTTGGCCGGGCGCGGACTGCCGCCTCTCGAGTTATTCCGGCGTTCATAATGCAGCCGCCGATGCGGGAGCCAGGACGGTCCAGGTGTTGCCCCCGTCGTCGGTTCGCAGCAGGCCCGCACTGCCAAGCGGTCCAGCGCAAGCGCGATGACCGTTTCGCTACATCGCGGCAAGGCGCTGCCTAGCGCCGCCACCAGAGATGGAAGAGCCGCGGTCCCGCGATGAGGCTGTGGGGTACAATACCCACCCACCGTCGCCACTGCCCGAGCCGCGTGGATTCAGCTATCTGGACGAGCGCGAAGAGTATCCAGAACGTGACCCTCCCATACTCCGTTTCATACGTTATCGTGCTTCGGGAGGTATTTGTTTGATTGATGCAGCGAAGACCTCATGTTTAGTTCTATCAACAACCTGCCGCGTCTCTTCTTGAGATGGCGGATAGACTCCTACGTAGTTATCCCCCTTCCAGTTCGTTTTCGGGCGGATGGGGCGTGGGCAGAATCCCCCGCCGCAATTGGGGCAGACATTATGCAGCACAGTGTCGACACACTCCGTGCAGAAGGTACATTCAAACGAGCAAATCATCGCTTCTGTTGATGCTGGCGGCAACGCCTTACCGCAATTCTCACAGCTCGGTCGTAGTTCAAGCATTGAGTGCTCCCTCACGGATAACGACAACGACAACGCGTACAGACGCGAACATCTGCCGTGGCCCACGAACCAGGAAAACAGGAGGACTGGTATGCAGAAGTCCCATCGAGCGCCAACTCCGGACGCGATTGCGCCGGATGGCATGGCGATCCGCCATCTGATCGATGCGGCACAAGGCGCCAAGAAGCTGAGCCTCGCCGAGGGGGCTCTCGGGCCGGGTCAGCGCTCGGCTAAGGTCTACCATACCACCTATGAGGAGATCTGGTACTTCCTGCACGGAGAGGGCATCTTCCACCTGCATATGCCCGGCGCTGAGATTGACGCGGAAGAGTCGACGCAGGTGAGGCCTGGTGACGCGCTGCACGTCCCGCCTCACCATGGCTTCTGGGTGGAGAATACCGGTACGGACGAGTTGATCGTGCTCCTGGCTGGCGCTCCGCCCTGGGGATCTGGTCAGGAGGTCCACCCATGGCCACAAAGGCCGCCCTCGGGTCAGCTGGAAGGGGAGACCCAGGGCTAGAAATCTCGATGTGGTTCCAGGTAGGAACCAGGAGACGCACGGCAGTGTCGGTAGCATGGCAGGATGACAGTGGTGGCAGGGGTGGCGCGCTAGGCGGAGTGGGTGTCTGCACGCTCCGCCACGGTCGCGCCTGTGAGTTGGAAGGCCCAGAGGGCGTGGTACCAGCGGACGCGTTGTTCGACGCGACCGACGGCGACGAGGTAGTGGACGTCATGGAGAGTGGGGCGTAGGTCGGCGGCGACCTACGCGCTCAACGCTGATCCCGGCACATAGCCCTCCATGTCCTTGAGCACAAACCGCGAATAATGACCGACACTCCGGACGATCCATAGCAGACGTCCCCCGTTCCCACGGGGTTTCTGCTCACTCGCCATACCTGCGCGCGGCTTTTGCGTATGCGCGCCTACGTATGCATGCCTATGCGCACCTCAGAATAGTTACCTGCCCTGGCGTCTTGCGTTAGAACAAGCAGGAAGCATGTGACCGCGACCAATCGCACCTGAGACCACACGTTGAGGTGGTCGTATTCAAGCAGGAGGTCAGCATGACGACAAGACGCGGACACGCATTGGTCATCACTGGCGCTATTAGCGCCCTGCTCCTGACACTCGTCGCCGGGGTATTTGTCCTCTCACCCGGCACGACCCACGCTGCCCCCCGCCTACAGCGAGGGGGTCTGTATTGGCCACAAGCCCCTGAACTTCGTCCATTACTATTCCACGTGCACGGGCCACGACGAGCCGGAGCTCGATCCCGTCTCAAACGCGCCAGGGTCGGCGCGTGACCTGACCTGGATTTTGAAGCTCCCTACCGATGGATCAATCGATGTCGACGCGGTCGGCCCAACATTCTGGACCGGCAGAACCGTCTCCGACTCCAACAGCTTGCTTGGGCAGGCCTTCCTCGAACTGCAATTCTATCCGAATAGCCATGTCGAGGACTGCACGCCCGATGGCGGCTACGATGTTACGTATGCCCGCAACGACTACTCCGCCTGCTCACCAGTCTGGAAAGTTGATAGCAACTTCGACGAGGTCGCGGCCTTTAACGCGATGCTGCGCGACCGCAGAACTGGCAAAGCGATGATCATGCACGCGGGCGACCTCATTGCCATACACCAGTTCGTGACACCAGCCAAAGATGGCATGCACATCTTCGTCTTCGACGCCACTACTGGCCGCGATGGCTCCATCGTCCTCAACAGTGCGGACGATGGCCCACTGATGCCGGCGTACGATAAGCAGCAGATCGGCAATGCGCTCGGTTGGGGCATCGTGAACGACACGCCAAATAGCTTTGTCTGGGAGATTGGCCACACGGGCAACTTCACTGACCCACCAGGTGACTTCTGTCTGCCCGGTAGCGCAACCAATCCTCCGTGCTACTCCTACAACGTGCCTTCCTGGCTGAAATTCAGTCCATTGCAGATCAAAGGTGTCGTCTTTGGCCTGAGTACGAAGCCAAGCGAGTGGGCAGTGGTGAGCGATTATGGCGGGCGCGCTGAGGTGGATCAGTACTGCGGAGCCTCCAACTATGGGACTCCGTTCTGCACCTATCCATGGTACGCATTCAACGGGCGCGACCAGGCCTTCACGTACGGGGGTGACTATCCTGGCACGACCCGCGACTTCGGCAAGGTGAATCAGTTTCAGCAAACGACCAACTGTGGTGGCCCTTTCGGCGCGGATAGCACGTACTGTGTCACTCCGATTCATGCGGATGTCCCGTAGAGTGGCTTATCTGTAGCTCGCACTCGACCAGGCTCGCCGATGGCAGTGGGACTGCTCGGCGAGTTCTGCCAGCCGCCAGCCGCGCCCTCGTTCTCGTAGCCCACCTGCGCTCCGGTTTGCGTGCCTGCGCAGGTGGCTGTACCATCGGGGACGCTGCACGTCATGTCGCCGACCGCACTACGCAGAACCTGGCCGGGCGCGGGCCGTCGCCTCGGGAATCACGCCCAGCGCTCACTATCCGGCCGCCGATGCGGGAGCCAGGACTGTCCAGGTGTTGCCCCCGTCGTCGGTCCGCAGCAGGCCCGCGCTGTCGATTGCCCAGCCGAGTGTGGTGGAGACGAAGCTGAGCGCCGAGACGTGGACGAATGGGGCGGTTGGCGGGAGCATAGTCCAATGCTGGCCCCCATCGGCCGTGCTCAATGGAGCGGCGTCACCGTTGGAGTCGGCGTCGAGCCACCAATGGGATGGATCAAGCAGGCTCACCGCGCCGGGCACTGTCTCTGCCGGGGTCGCCGCAACCCAGGTGGCCCCGCCGTCATGCGTCACATACACGAGAGTGAGCACCACCCCTCCTGCCGAGCTTGACCCCAGCGCCACCGGCAGCACGCCCACCTCAGGCGAGAAGAAGACGGCGGGCAGCACGCCCGCGATGTAGAACCAGGGCTCTTGCGCGAAGGAGGCAGGCAGCGCCAGAGGTTCCCGCCGCCACGTGGCTCCCCCGTCCTGAGTCTTGAAGAGCCAGGCGTCGCCCGGAACCGCGCTGGCCAGATCCAGGGGACCAGCTCCGGTGGCCCATCCGGTGGTGGCGTCGCGGAAGGTCAGGCCTGTCTTGTGCCCTGCCAGCGGGAGTGCGCCTGGGTGGTCGGAAGCGCTCGCAACTTTGGTCCAGGTCAGGCCGCCATCCGTCGTGCGGAAGATGTCGACGCCTTGCTCCCCGTCCGCCGTGTCGAGATCCGCGAGCATCCAGCCGTGCTCCGTGTCCGCGAAGGTGATTTGCGCCACCGCGAAGACTGGCAGCGTGATCGAGCGCCAGGTCAGCCCTCCATCCGTGGTGTGAGAGATGGCCGATTGCGGCGCACTCGATCCAGCCGCGTTGATACCGCGGGCGACCCAGGCCTCAGCGGCAGAGCGTGGGAACACGGCGAGGCTGGTGAGGCTCGACTGGCTGGTTCCAGGCGGCGCGGGCGGCGTGGCATCTTGCCAGCGCAAGCCGCCGTCGGTCGTCCGCAGCGCCTGGTCGGAAGTCGCGGCCCAGCCGGTGGTGGCGTCAAACATGTGGAGGGAGCTGACGGCCCCAACCACCGCTGTCGGCACGAAGGAGGCGGCGGGCGTCACAGTGTGGGTCTGTTGAACGTGGGGTGTCGTCGCGCCACAACCTGCTGCGACGAGAACGCACAGCAACAGCAGCACGGCGCGCGCGCCACTCACGGTTGCGCCGCTGCCCCGACGCGCGGAGCATCTCACGGCACATCTCGCCGAGATGTCAGGGTCGACCGTTGGTGCATTCATGCCGCGCTCCAGTGACCAATGGCCGAAGGAAAGGGCTGTTCGCGCACCTGTGGCTAACAAAGTTCGGGGCGCCGCCGACCATCACGGCTGCCCCGTCGACAACTGGTGGGAGAACTGATAGGTTGCATTATACACGATTTGAAGCCACAATAGTCACCCGATCTGGAGGCTTGAGGTGGGCTTTTCGACCATGACGTCCGAACTCAATGGTCAACCTTTAGCGTCTGTAATAGACAATAGTCAGCGATACTCCCAATATGACAAACATGAGAAGTGCCGCAGGGGCGCCAAGGATCAAGCTAAATGCTAAGTCGTGCTCGTGCGCAAATATATACCCAGTCACAGCCACAAACTCGACAATAGTCATCACAGTGGTTATTGTCAGGATCTTCTTCTTGGTCACGGTTAGCTCCAACAATTCTCGCGGCCAGGAATCACCACATACCAATTTCACTGGTGCGCTCCACATGTGAAATCGGGCGTTGACGCCGCGGCTGGCGTTCGCTATCCTCTTGAGCACAGCGAGCGAAACGCGAATGAACCATTGAGCCATCCTTCGCTATCATGCGTCATCGTTCGCGCCACCGGCTGGCCGCGCTATTATCGGCGAACGGTCGTAGCGCTGTCAAGAGATTCCATCGGCATCAGTGTCATTGGTGACGTGTGATCGCATGCGGCGTTACTGCGATGTCGTGAGCAGCAGAAAGGAAATCGCTATGGATGTCAAACCGCCGGCGAGCGTGCTGATCGACGGGCGCAAACTTGCCTATGACGAGGCGCGGCCCGCCAATCCCGCCGACGAAAAAGGGACCATCCTGCTGCTGACGGGCCTGGGGTCGAAGCGGCTGGGCTGGGCGCGGCAGCTCGACGTCTTTGGTCGTGAGTACCGGACGATTGCGATGGACCACCGCGACACCGGCGATAGCGACGAGGTATCCGCCGACTATACCGTCGCCGACCTCGCCGATGACGCCGCCGCCCTGCTGGGGGCGCTTGGCATCGCGCACACCCATGTCGTCGGCATCTCGTTGGGCGGCTTCACGGCGCTGCAATTCGCGCTGCGTCACGCCGACATGCTCGAGAAGCTGGTGCTCGTGGCGACCTCCTCCGGCGGCAGCGTCCATGTCCCGGCGTCGCAGGAGACGCTGGCGCTGCTCGCGCCCACGCCGGGCGAGGAAGCGGGCGAGCGGGCAATCCGCGTCTATAGCCAGATCATGGCCGCCGAGTTTGTCGCGGCGCACCCGGCGGAGATGGAGCGCATCGCGGAGACGGCGCGCTACCGCCCGCAGAGCGCCGCCGCCTATATGCGCCAGCTGCGGGCGTCGCTCTCGCACGACGTGGCCGACTCGCTCCATCGCATCACCGCGCCGACGCTCGTCATCCATGGTGGGGCCGACCCATTGGTTCCTACGCCGAACGGGGCCTATCTCGCCGCGCACATCCCCGGCGCGCAGGCCATCATCTACCCCGGCGTCGGCCACATCCCCATCGTCGAGCGCGCGGACGAGTTCAATCGCGACGTGCTGGCGTTTCTCGCAGCTGATTGAGCAGGCGGGCATTGCCGCACTGCGGTTGGCGTCATCCGCACACCTGCAGCCCGGCCTCCCCTTACATTCTCCTGCATTCTGGCTCTGGCTCCCCCTCTCCCACAGGAGAGGGGGCTGGGGGGTGAGGTTCTCCGGTCATTTAGGGCGTCGCCGCTGAGGACTGTGGCAGGGGAATCAGCCCCATTTCGATCTTGAGCGTCAGGATACGCTGGACCGACGTGTCAATCCGCGCGCGGGTTAGCGTGCCATCGGCGATGGCCTGCTTCAGCGCATCTTTGGCGTTCTGCACCATCTGCGCGTTGTATGGCCCGATGACGATATCGGAGCCAGCCACCACCGCCAGCACAATCGCCTGCGAGACCGACCAGCGCTGGTTGAGCGCGCCCATATAGAGGCTATCGGTAATCACGACGCCGTTATAGCCGAGTTGTTGCCGTAAGACGCCGTCGACGATGGCAGGCGAGAGCGAGCTGGGCAGGTTCGGGTCCACCGCCGGGATCATCTCGTGCGAGACCAGAATCGCCCGCACGTTACCGTTGGCGAGGAGCGTGCGATACGGCGCGAGGTCGGTGCTCTCCCATTGCGCGGCCGTGCTATGGAGCACGGGCATGCCGATATGCGGATCGGTCGCGGTCTCGCCGAGGCCGGGGTAATGCTTGAGACAGCCGGTGACGAGGCCGCTCTGCTGCAAGCCGTTGAGATACGCGCCCGCCATCGCGGCGACGCGCGCAGGTGAGGAGCCGAACGTGCGGCTCCACAGCTCAGGGTTGAGCGTGCCAACATCCACCACCGGGGCCAGGTTCAGGTTGAAGCCATAGGTATGGAGCAGCTGCGCGTCCTGCTCTCCCTGCTGCTCCGCCTGCGCGGGCGAGGTGAGCGAGGCGGCGGATGGGCGTGGACCGACGAGGCTGTAGAAGCGGTTGACGGAGCCGCCCTCCTGGTCGATGCTCAACAGCATCGGCACCGGCGCGAGCTGCTGGATCTGCGCGTTCAGCGCGCGAATCTGATCGCCGGACTGGATATTAGCCGCGAAGAAGAGGATGCCGCCAGCCTCCTGCGTCGTAATCATCTGGACCGCGTCGGGCGAGAGCGCCTGCCCGGCGATCTGCACCATCATTATCTGCCCAAGCTCAGCGTCGAGCGAGAGATGCTTGGTAAGCAGCGCGGCGTAGCTTTCAGGGGTCAGCGGAGCAGGAGCAGGCTGGTTGGGCTGAGCGGTTGGAACGGCGACGCCGCATAACGCGCAGTGGACGACTGGCCGGTCGCTCCAGCCCAGGATCGCGCCGCCCGGCGACATGAACGCGGCGCTCGCAAGCCCAGCGCGCACCCCCAGCGCGACCAGCCCCAGGATGAGCACGAGCCGCACCATGCGCGGAGACAGCCGTAACTTCGTGGGACGACGCAACGGCGGTTTCATCGCGCCACCGCCCGCCGCAGCCGCGTATAGGCGCCGATGACGACCGGCCGCGCGAGCCATCCCAGCGCCCCCAGCGCGGCGAAGAGCTCGAGCGTGCCGACGGTGCTGACGGCATGCGGCTCCAGGGCGAGATAGTAGGGGCCAATGCGCGAGGCCGCGGCAATCGCGAAGATGCCGAGGTCGAGCCAGGCGGGCAGCGTCGCGAGGATAATGGCGACCTGCCAGCGGCGCGCCAGCATGCCCGTCACTGATGGCAGCACGTAAAAGAGGCCCGCGACGACCGGCGCCAGCTCCGTGGGAATCGGGCCGTTTGGCATACCAAGGTCCGCCCAGATGCTAGGAGGCGCCAGCGCGATCAACAGCAGTATGCATTGCAAGGTGACGACAATCGCTAGAGTGACCAATCGTGGTGAGATGCGGCGGATGCGGGAAATCGTTCTATCGAAACGCGCGCGGCTGCGGCGGGGAATATCAGGCCGAGGTGGGAACGTATCGCGGGGGTCTGATTCTACGAGCGGATTTCGTGGCTGCGCGGACATCACCCATTCCCTCCATGAGCGCTCCGCCTTGGGGCGGACGTTGCGCAACGGACGTGCAATTCATGATGTATGACGTAATGCATGACACATGCCCGCTGTAAATATTGGTTGCTTGTCGTTGGCACTGGTTGCGAAGGATGCTCTCCGCGTGGCCACGCCAGGTCGCACATCAACGCCGATGTGTCTGTTACGCTGAAGGCTGGAGCCGATCCCTATCGGGGCATACGTGCGGCTGTGACGCATCACACGCCGACGTGTGGGATGCGGCTCCCAGTACTTCCATCGTGCATCCTACCATCCCCATGACTCTGATAGTACCTCTGTTTTGCCGTATCGAGGTATCTATCGCATCACGGCGCGGCTTGCAGACACGCTTCTCGTGAGTCGTTTTAGATGTCACTATTAGATCTGGCTACTCAGCGGCTGCGCCGACGCGCTTCCACTGATATAGACGATGTATTGGCGCCAGAGCATACACATCCACGGACTTTCTCATGAAATCTCATGGGATTCTCATGCCAACATCCACATTGAGCGACTCGCGCGAGAAGTTGAGTCCGGGATCTTCTGTGCATTGATCGTCGCGAGCGAATTCGGCGGCGCCTCTCTGGTAGACTGAGTGCTGTTGTCAGTTCAACTAGTCATGCCAGTGAGAACGAGCCGGAAACGCTCAGGCACTATCCTGACCAGGAAGGGAAGCAGCGATGGCGAATGAACTGCGGGTGACACTCGAAATCGGACCGAGAGGCAAAAAGGTGGTGGCAGTGGCGCCGGACTGGCCCGGTCTTGAACGCGGCGCGAAGACCGCGGAGGCCGCGATTGAACGGGTGCAATCGTACCTTCCCCGCTATGCGCCGGTGGCGAAGCTGGCGGGGATGGATGCTGCGTTTGCGACCATCACCACGGTTGACGTGGTCGAGGACTATCCGGGCACGGGCTCAACGGACTTCTGGGGCATCTCGTTCGCGTTTTCGAGCATTGACCGGCAAGACCTCTCGCGCGAAGACCTGGAACGCGAGCTGACCCTGATGCGGGCGTGCTGGGCGTTGTTCGACGACGTGCGTGCGCGCGTCTCGGCGGAGATGCGGAAGGGTCCGCGCGGGGGCGGGCGTGACCGGGACCGTATCGTCAGGCATACATTGGGCGCGGAGCAGGACTTCGCGGTGAAGCTCGGGGTGCGCGCTCCCGAAGGCGCGCTGCTGACGGACGAGGGGCTGAGAGCGTACCGCGACGCCTATTGCAACGCCATTCGGGCGTTCCATGCGGAGGGCAAAATGGCCCGCGCCTGGCCGCTCCGCTATCTGATTCGGCACACCGCGTTTCACACGCTGGACCACACTTGGGAAATGGAAGACAAAGACCTGACGGTCGCAGTCAGCTAGAGCGCCACGTACCACGTTCGACGTGGCGCTCGTCTGCGCATCCAGGCGCTCGGATTCCGTCGCGCCTGCTCGCCGTCAGGCCGACCTGCCCAGACGCACGCGCCACACCTCCGGCCCCGCTTCCAAATACTCCCAGAGCAACTGCCCCTGGTATTCGGCGATGAGCTGGTAGTAGAGCGGCTTGGGGTCGTGATCGTTGACGAGGACGAAGCTCCCGCCAACTGGCAGCGCGTTGAAGCGCTCGAAGATCACCTGATGACGCCGGGCCGGTGGCAACTGCCGCACGTCGAGTGCGTCGGCGTCGGCGGCGGGCGTCTCCGTGCCTGCCACGCCATGCGCCTCTTCGTGCAGCGCCGCGAGCAGCGCCTGCTGGTCCCCGGCGGAGATGGCCTGCTCGATCAGCGGCAGGTAGACGCGCTCCTCTTTGGCCAGATGCACGCCGAATAGCCCTTGCAGCTGGATCAGTTGGCGCGCCAGCCTGCGGGCCAGGTCTGTCCGGGAAGGCTGGTCGGCGGAGCGCAGAGCACGCGCCGTCTCGGCGATCTGCCGGGCGTAGTCGCCGATGTACTCATGGTCCACGCGCATCGTCGCGGTCGGCGAGCCATGCTCGCGAATGATCGGATCGAGCGCGGGGTAGAGCGTCTTCTCTTCGCCCGCCGCGTGCGGCAACAGGTCGCCGCTGAGGAAGCCTGTCAGCCCGTCGAGCAGCTCGGCGAGGCGCGCGGTATCGAGGTCAGTGATGCCAGCCTCTACCTCAGCGGTATAGGTATCCAGCGTATTGGCGAGGGCACGGTGATGCGTGCGGATCGCGGCGCTCAGTTCGTGGGTGGTCGTGGCGCTCATACAGGTATTCGTCCTTACTGTTGCGTTCAGATGGCGCTGGCGCACGGCGCGCCAGGCAGTTCCAATCGTCACCCAAAGTATGGCGCGACACGACCACGAGTGGCAGCGACTTTTGTCATACCGCCATCACGCTGTCATCACAACCAGCATCTCCGCGCTCAGGCCCGCTCACGCCTGCCTGCCGCCGGTCTCCTCGGTGAACTTCTGCCAGTCCTTCAGGAAGTTGTCAATGCCCTTGTCGGTTAGCGGATGCTTCGCCGCCAGCTCCAGCACCTTGAACGGCACCGTCGCGATATCCGCGCCCGCTTTGGCGGCGTCGATGATGTGCAGTGGATGGCGGATGCTGGCGGCCAGCACCAGCGTCGGCAAATTGTGTTTGCGATAAATCTCGACCGTGTCGCGCACGACCTGCATGCCATCCTCGGAAATGTCGTCCAGCCGCCCGACGAAGGGGCTGATGATGTAGGCGCCCGCCAGCGCGGCGAAGAGCGCCTGATTCGCGCTGAAGCAGAGTGTCACATTGGTGCGGATGCCTTCCTGCTTGAGCTGCTTCACGGCAGCCCAGCCGTTGGGTGTCGACGGCACCTTGACGACGACATTGGGATGCCACTTGGCGAACCGGCGCGCCTCGACGAGCATGCCCTCGGTATCCAGGCTGATGGTCTCGGCGCTGATGGGGCCATCCACGATCTCGGCGATCTCGCGGATCACCGCCTCATGGCTCTTGCCACCGCTCTTCATCATCAGCGTGGGGTTGGTCGTGACGCCGCTGAGGATGCCCCAGCGGGCCGCCTCGCGAATCTCGTCAATGTCGGCGGTATCCAGAAAGATTCTCATCGATGTCTGCTCCTTGCTTCCTGTATCCAATCAGCCTCATAGCTGCTGCTAGAGCTTATAGCGCGTCGCCTCCGTTTACGCCAGCACATTTCACGCCAATGGCCCGCTACGCCTCCCCGCTGTATCATCTGACGTGGCCGTATCATAGTGCGACAAATGTCGCTGACCCTTCGCCGTGCCGCGCCTACAGTGATGTACGGTAAATGGCACGCACATCAGTAAGGTGCAAGTAACAAGGAGCCTGATTGTATGCAACCGCGTATGGAATATCAGAAGGTCGCGCCCGGCGTCTCGCAGGCGATGAGCCAGTTAGAGCGATATGTCCGTGAAAGCGGGCTGGAGCGAACTCTGCTCGAGCTGGTCAAGACGCGCGCCTCGCAGATCAACGGCTGCGCCTTCTGTCTGGATATGCACACCAAGGACGCCCGCGCCCGTGGCGAGTCGGAGCAGCGCCTCTATGCGCTGAGCGCCTGGCGTGAGACGCCGTTCTACAGCGAGCGCGAGCGCGCCGCCCTGGCATGGACGGAGGCGGTGACGCTAATCTCTGAGACGCACGTGCCCGACGACGTGTACGAGCTAGCGCGCGAGCAATTCAGCGAACAAGAGCTGGCTAACCTGACACTCGCCATCATCGCCATCAATGGCTGGAACCGCCTCGCCATCAGCTTCCGCACTGTGCCGGGAACCTACCAGCCACGTAAGGTGGAATGACGAAGTAGCGGCGACGCCGCGAAAGGACGGCACCCGATGAGCAATCCATCGCCCCAACCACAGCAGACGCTTGCCGAGCAGCTGCGGCAGTGGCATCGGCAGCCGCCGATACTTCTGTTGCCGAATGCCTGGGACGCCGCCAGCGCCCGCATCTTCGCGCAGCTTGGCTTTCGCGCCATCGCCACCACCAGTTCCGGCGTCGCCGCCGCCAACGGCTACCCCGACGGCGAGCGGATGCCGCGCGCGCTGATGATCGAGACGATTCGGCGCATCGCAGCGGCAGTGGAGTGCCCCGTCACGGCGGATATCGAGGCGGGCTATGGTGAGGATATGGACGCGAAGCTCGACACGATCCGGCAGGTCGTGGACGCGGGGGCCGTCGGCGTCAACATCGAGGACTCACTCGAACACGGCGCGCCCACGCTGGTGAGCGAGACGGCGCAGGCGCAGCTGATCGCGGCGATTCGCGCGGCAGCCAGTGGGTGGGGTGTACCGCTGGTTATCAACGCGCGCACCGACGTCTATCTCCACGACGTGGGCGACGCGGCGAGTCGGCTGACCGAGGCGACGCGGCGCGGCAACGCCTATCTGGCGGCGGGAGCGGACTGCGTCTTCCCCATCGGCGCTAGCGATGCGGACACTATTGCCGCTCTGGCGCGCGGCATCGACGGCCCGATCAACATTCTGGCCAGCCCGCGCACCCCGACAATCCCGGAACTGGCCAGCCTCGGCGTCGCCCGTGTCAGCTTTGGCGGCGGATTCACGCGCGTCGCCCTTGGAGCTATCCGCCGAGCCGCGCAAGAGATCCTGGAACAGGGAACCTTCACCAGCATGGCGCGCGATGCCCTACCGCCCGGCGATTTCCGCAGCTTGTTCGCGGACTGACACATCCCGAAGGGAGGAGCGGATATGGATAGACGTGACATGCTGCCAGTGTATCCCCGGCCCGACGACCAGCAGCAACCTGATGGCGACGGCGCGCTCAGGCTCAGCGGGCTGATCGCACAGCCAGGGACGCTCTCGGCGGCGGACCTCAGCACGCTCCCACGGGTACGGCTGGCCGAGCCGTTCGTCTGCGAGGAAGGCTGGTCGGTGGATGGACTGGTGTGGGAAGGCATTTCCCTGCGCGAGATTGTCGCGCGCCGCGACCCGCTGCCGGAGGCGCGCTATCTGCGGGTCTACGCGGGAAACTACTGGCTCGCGCTCTCACTCGCCGAGCTGGATGGCGCGCTGCTCTGCGACCGCCTGAACGACGCGCCACTCACCGCAGAGCATGGGGCGCCGTGGCGGTTGGTGCTCTCAGGTGGCGCCTGCTTTACCAGTGTCAAGTGGGTGGACCATCTCGAGCTGGCCACTGAACCAGGCGACGCGACCGCTGAACGGATAGCGCGCCGCCGGATCGCTCCCAACAGCGGCTGAGGGCGATGGCCAGTGGTCGCGCAGACGCGGCTATGCGCGGGCATAGGGACGAATTGGGCGGCCCATATTGCCCGCATGGAGGCCGCGCGTCGCACTGAGGGTGGTCAGCGTCAGGCGGGCTGGGCGTGTCTGAGCTGCGACGGGGAGGGCGACAACCAGGATACCATTGCCATAGGTGACGTTAGCCAGCTCGCCGTCTACCTCCTGGGGCAGTACAATCGCGCGCTCGTAGTCGCCCGCGCTCCACTCATTCACCAGCTCGTCTTTGAGTCCCTTTAATTCGCCGCGCAGCCGTCCGCGAATCACGAGGGTCGTGTCTGGGGTAATCTCGACGCTGATATCGTCTGGCTCCAGCCCCGGCATCGGAACCGCCGCCATCACCCGGAGTTGCGTGCGGTAGATTTTGACGGGCATGCTGTGCATTTGCGGTGTCGTCGCCATGAGAATCCTCCTCGTCGAACAGAGAACCGACTCGTCGAACCGCGCCATGTGTGCGCGGCAGAGGTAGCTCCATTATATTGCGTCTCTCACCGCTGCCAGGCGCTGTGTAGCTCTGTCCGGTGCGCCTCGACCCAGGCGGGGAACGTCTCGGCCCATTCGAGGTGCGCCCGGCATTCCCGCTGTGAATAGATCGCGCGGCCATTCTGCTCGGCGGAGAAGAGGTCGTCGACGACGCCATTGACGAAGATGACCGGCAAGACCAGCAGCAGCGCGTCGCCCAGCAGCTCCGCCTCGCCGGGCCGTGGCGCCGCGATTTCCCCGTATGCCGCGAGGAATGCCCGCGCGCGTTCCAGATCTAGCCCCTGCGCGACCAGCGGCGGTGTCGCCCCGGCTACCGACGCCGCCGTCTCATCCTCCCAGCGCAGCCCGGTGAACGCCAGCAACGCATAGGCCAGCTCGAGGATGCGCCAGTCCCAGTGCATCGCGTCGAAATCGTAGATCGCGCAGACGCTATCCGCCTCGAAGGCGAGATTGTGCGGCTGGTAGTCGCCGTGGATATGCAGGCGCGGGAGGTCGGGCTGGCGCTCGGTGCGCTCCGCCGCCGCCGTGACCCACATCTCGCCCGCACGGGCCAGCCGCCGTAGCCCGGTTGCCAGCGTCCGCGAGACCTCCGCGCCGTGGCTGGCTTCGGCAATGCGCGTCAAGTAGAGCCGGGTGAGCGCGAGCGCCGAACGCTCCTCGGGCCACCGGTGCGCCGGTCCGGGAAAGTCCAGCGAGGCGGTATGCAGCGCGGCAAGAGTGTGCGCCGCCGCCTCCAGATAGCTGTCCTCGGAGGGGCCGTCCGTCACGAAGCGCCGCCCCGGCACATACGCCTGCACGTCGTAGATGGCGTTCTCCAGCACATAGCTGAAGCCATCCGCCTGCTGTGGATCGGTCAGCGGCACCACCGGCACCACGGCATAGGCGCTGCCCTCAGGGCGACTCAGCAGCGCCGGGACCGGCAGGCCGCGCGCGACAAGATGCCTCATCAACGCATGACGGGCGACGATATCGCGCTCGGAGAGGCTCATCGGCTGGCAGCGCACCACCACTGGCGACTGCACAATGGGCGACTGCATCACCACCTCGACGATAGGATGCGCGACGGGGGCCGCGGCGGAGAGCCGGTCGGTCGCGGGAGCGGTGAAGCCGATGATGTTCCAGAGCTCCGGCCGGTAGCCCCAATACTGGAGCACCGTGGCGATTTCGTAGCGCGCCCGGTCCACGTACTCTTCGGGTGGGTGTATCCTCGCCATGCGTAGCGGCGAGATATTGCGGAGGCCAACCAGCGGCGGCAGCGCATCCCGGGCGTTCCCGGCATCGGGCGGCGGGACATCAGACGACATTGAATCCGGTACCATGGCGTGCCTCCTTCTGTGCGGCGGTGTCTCAGAGAGGAAGGTAGCGGCTCTACGAGCAGCCTTCGCGATGTGTTCTCAGCATATGCGGCGTCGGCGTTGGTTCGCAAGTGCGCCTTGCGCATCCCCGCGACTCTGTTCACCCGCACACATCATGCCCGGTCGCCACTTGTCGCGCTATGACGTTCATCGCACCAATCACCGCAACAGACAAATGGGCCATTCGCCCGACGGCGTCGCCTTGTCACAAATCCCGTGCCAGCCGCGTGGCGCGCATGCTATCACCGTTTCGTCTGCTTTGACCATATCGGCGCATCGGCACGTACACTGAATGAGATAGCTCCAAATAGACAATTGCTTTTACAAGGAGATGCACATACTGTGGCGATCATTCAGGTAGACGCGCCGAGGACTGGCGCCAGCCTGCCCGGAAAACCTCACCTCTCGCGGCGCGAATTGCTGGGACTGAGCCTCCCCTGGTTCGCGCTCAACTTCCAGTTCGCGGCGCTGCTGCCCGTCGTGATTCCAGCGCAGATCCTGCTCTTTGTGGCCCCTGGCTCGGCGGGCAATGCGCAACAGGCGCTCTTCCTCGGCGCGATGGCGGCTCTGGGCGCAGTGACGGCGCTCATCCTCCAGCCGACCATCGGCGCGCTCTCTGACCGTACGCGCACGCGCTTCGGGCGGCGGCGGCCCTTCATGCTCGCGGGGGCTGGCGGCTTGCTGGTTGGCCTGGCGCTGCTGGCGCTCTCGCATGTTCTCGCCCTCTTCATCGGTGGGCTGTTCATCGTGCTCATCGCCAACACCGTCAGCTCCACCGCGTCTCAGGGGCTGGTTCCCGATTGCGTCCCGGTGCACCAGCGTGGGACCGCCTCTGGCTTCGTCGGGCTGATGACGTTGCTCGGCACCGTTGGCAGCCTGGCGGTAGCGTCTGTCCTGCTAGGTCAGTCCACCAGCGGAGGCGCGGCGACATCGGGTATCGCGCACGGCGCGGCCCTCTTCTACATCGTTGCGGCGGCTGTCCTGGCCCTCTTCGCGACGATTCCGCTGCTGCTCATCAAAGAGAACACCTGGGCGCGGCGCATTGGCCTGCACGGCGCCCTGCATCCGAGCGAACACGCCGACGAGCAAACAAACGAGGCGGGCGCGGCGACCGGGGCCAGTGGCTCACGCTGGGCGGCGCTGCTCCATCCGTGGCGTCAGGCGAACTTCCGCTGGGTCTTCCTGACCCGCGCGTTTGTGATGCTGGGGCTGGCGCTCTTCATGACCTATATCGAGTACTACTTCGCCCGCGTCGCGCATGTGACGAATTTCGTTCAGGCGACGGCGGTCATCGCCATCCTCTCGCTGGCCGGGGCCGTGGCAAGCACCTTGCTGGTGGGCATCATCTCGGACCGCATCGGGCGGCGCGCGCCCATCGTCGCCGTAGCCTCAACATTCATGGCTGCCGCGGCGCTGATCTTCGTCGTCGCGCCGGGGCAGGTTCCACTCTGGCCCCTCGGGCTGCTCTTCGGCCTGGGCTACGGGGCGTATATGAGTGTCGATGTCGCGCTCGCGGTGGATACACTGCCCTCGCGCCACGCCGCTGGTCGCGACCTGGGCATATGGAGCATGGCCTCGACGCTTCCCGCCGTGATCGCGCCGGTGCTGGGCAGCGCGGTAATTGTGCTGGCAAGTAACATTGGCCAGATGGCCTTTGGTTATCGCGGTGTCTTCGCGCTGGCAACCGTCTTTCTGGTGCTGGGGGCTGCCCTGGTCTTAAAGGTGCGCGAGAACCGCACGCATCATAGCGACTCGAAGCAAGATAGCGACTCGAAGCAAGAGACGACGGACACTGATTCGCTCGACATGGAGCAGATCGCCGTCTAAGAAATGAGGTGGCGGCGTCGGGTGATACACTGGTGCTGGAGCGCATCATGGAACACCCGGACGCACAGCATCCAACTCCCTCAACTGAGGCGCCGTCCGCTAACGCCTCGCTGGGGCGTGCGGATGGGCGCTACCGTGGCCCTACCAGCGGCCCGCGACGCCCCAATTTCCGCACCTATGGTGTGCCGGTGCGCCAGCGGCGGCAACGCGCCTACGCGGCGCAACACGCGGCGCGCGCTCCAGGCGCAGGCGTCAGCGCTCCCCGGCGGCTGCTCGTCACCGCGTTTATCAACCGCAACTTCGCGCTGCTCTGGTGGGGGCAGGCGGTCTCCAGCATTGGCGACTTTGCCTGGGACACCGCGCTCGTCCTCTGGATCGCCACCGACCTCGCGGAAAACCAGTCCTGGGCGCCGCTGGCGGTGAGTGGGGCAATCCTGGCGGCGGCGATTCCGCAGATTGTGGTTGGCCCGGTCGCGGGCGTCTTCGTGGACCGCTGGGATAAGCGCAAGACGATGATCATGATGACGGCGATCCAGACCGTGCTGGCGGCGCTGCTGGTCGTGCCGGTGCTGGGCGTCGTACTCCCTGGCATTGGCCGCGCCAATATCCCGTTCGGCTGGCTGCTCGGCGTCATCTACGCCGACATTTTCCTGCTCACCAGCTGCTCGCAGTTCTTCCTGCCCGCCCAGCTCGCGCTCATCAAGGATATCGTCGTGGAGCCGCGCCAGGACCAGGCCATCGAGATGACCCAGGCGGTACAGGGGCTGGCGGTGGTGATCGGCCCGCCAGTGGCCGCCGCGCTGGTCTTCGGCCTGGGCATCCAGTGGGCGCTGCTGCTCAACGCGATCACCTTCGCGCTCTGCTTCTGGGCGACCGTGGCCATCAAGGCGCCGCCCTCGGTCAGCAGTCTGGCCCCCGGCGAGACGGGCCACTTCTCGCGCGAGTTCGCCGCTGGGATTCGCTACGTGCTGGGCCATAACGTGCTGCGGACCGTGCTGATCGCCGAGATCCTCACCTGGCTCGGCTTTGGCGCGCTGCAGAGTCTGGGCTACTTCTTCATCACCGAGAATCTGCACGCCCCGCCAGAGACTTACGGCTGGTTTGGCGCGATCTTCGGCTTCGGGGCCATCGTCGGCGCCGTCTTTGTCACCGTGTTTGGCAGGCGGATCGGGCTGGTGCGCGTGCTCTGGGTTGCGCTGGTCACGTCGGGCATCTTCGTCGCGACGATGGCGCACCTGACGAGCTTCGGCCTGGCGATGCTGGCGGCGTTCCTCTTCGGCGTCACGGCCACCGCGATCTTGATTTCGGCTGGGCCGCTGGCGATTGACGCCACCGAGAAAGAGTTCGTCGGGCGCGTGACGGCGGTCATCAATCCGGTGGGGCGGCTGGCGGCGTTTTTCTCCGTCATCATCGCGGGGTCACTGGTCGCCACCGTGCTGAACGGCCTCCACGTGACGATCCTGGGCGTCGAGTTCGACGGCGTGAATGTCGTCTTCAGCCTGATGGGCCTGCTGGCCGTCGCCGGAGGCATCTACACACGCGTCCACCTGCGCGGCACGATGGACATCGGACGACAACATCGACGCGCCGCGTAGCGAATTGCAGCGGATTAGCATGTGACAACTCCCCGTCCCTAAAGGGAAGGGGCTTCTACGGTCTTGCACCGACGCTGTGTTGCCCCACAGCCATTCTGTTAGTTTCGTTCAACACGGCAGAGGTGGAATGCGCTGCTACCGCTTCGCGAACGAGCACCACGTCCAAGTACGCTAGTGCTTTTACCCGTGGGAACGATTTACCACGGAACCGGCAAACACTATGTTGTTGGCAAGGTGCATACAGACAGTATAGCACACCAGCACAATAGCACACCAGCACAATAGCACACCAGCACACCAGCACAATAGCACACCAGAGGCTCGCCTGCGGGTGAGGCGGCTTTCATCCTCCTGGCTGATGCCAGGGGCCTTCAGCCGCGAAGAAGGTAAATCCACCTGCGATGTGTACGTCTGCTATACTAGTAGATAGGTGTCAAGCTGTATTCGCAGTATGCTCGGTATAGGGGATGGATATGGACGCTAACGCTCACCCCGGCCCTCCAGCGACACGCGGGAATACGACGACAGGCGCGAAGCTTCGACTCGCGCTCAGGGCCAGCGCCGTTGCGCTGGTAGTGGTGGCTCTCTTCCTCCTGGCGCGCTCGTACGATGTCACAGATCTGGCTGCTCTCCGTCAGCAGCACATTGCCCAATGTCTGATAAGTCTCGGAATCCTCTGCGTCCTGTTCTCGCTGTTCTTCATTCCTCCGCCCCGAATGACGCCACGCTGGGTGGTACCGACCGGCGTCACTCTGGCCTTGTTGATGCTGGCGCTCGTGCTCAGTGGATTTGTTCTGTACGCTTTTGCTTTTCCGGTGGAGGCGAGTCTGGCGGCTACGCTGATGCTGATCGCGAGTTTTGGGATACTGGCGGATATGCTGCTCGGAGTACTCCTCTTCGCAATGCACACACGAGAGAGACATCGGCGGCTAGCGCATGAGTAAGCCGGATTAGGCTTACAAAAGTCGAGAGCAGCCAATATTCCCGAGTTCCCGGCTAATTCGTGATTTATGTTGTACCGCCGGCTACGGCTGATCGGGATGCTGCTCCTGTCGGCGGCGCATCCAGGCAAAGCCCGCGCCGATACTCCAGCCGAGGAGAACCACCACGCTGACAAGCACAATGAGCATGACGAGCGGAACAACCAGATCATACCAGTGGAATCCGCCAAACATCGGTGTATCCTTTCTCTCCTTGGGCAGATGATGGGTATGCCATCCCAGGCTATCCAGTACGTAGCGCTAGCATAGCTCAGCCGCGACAGATTCGCAAGTTACAGCTATGGAACGATAGGTCTGTGTCTCATAAATCAGCACATATGCGTAATGGATCCACTTTATTCCTCACTCGCCCGCTCCTGCCGCTGGAACGCCATCTGCGATGACTCAGACGGAGAGCGGAATAGCTGCCAGTGGATGTAGGACTGCTGTTCCGTGTGACATGGCGCAGGAATCCAGGGATATTCAGGATGGCAACACGCAGCCCCGGCGCGCTGGAGCGCCTCGCGATTGGCCTCGCGCTGGTCGCGATGGCGGACCGCGCCGTCAAGCTGGGGCTGGTGGCGCGCTATTTCTCGCGTCCGCGACCGGACGATCCCGCCGTCTGGCCGCGCGTGACGCTCCTTCAGCCGGTGACGCGGGGTGTTGACGCGCTCCAGGCGAACATCGAAGCGCGGACCCGGCTCGATTATCCCGTGCGCGTGCAGCACATTCTCGTCTGTGACGCCGATGATGGCGACTCCCTGGCCATCTGCCGGGCGCTATCCGCCGCGCATCCTGAGCTGGACCTGCGGATTGTGCGCGTCAGGGGCGAGGGCTGTGGCCCAGCCTCGAAGATCGCGAAACTTCAGGCGGGCCTGCCCTATGCGACCGGCGAGGTGCTCTGCCTGATGGATGATGATGTCGCGCCGCCCGCCGATGGGCTGCGACGGCTCGTGGCGTATCTGATGCAGCCGGGCGTCGGCGCCAGCTTTGGGCTGGCCTGCTACGCGAGCTGGTCGAGCCTCTGGTCGGGCCTGCTGAGCAGCTACGTCAACACCTACACGCTCGAAACGTTCGTCACCTGGGCCTATCTCTGCGGCCCGATCCGGGTGGTCGGCCAGATGGCCTGCTACTGGCGCTGGCCGTTCATCGCGGCGGGCGGATTCGACGGCCTGGAGGGCTATCTCGACGACGACTACGTGCTGGCGCGGCGGCTGCGGATGACCGGACTGCGCCCCTTACAGACGCCAGTGGTCTACGATATCAACGACCCCACGAACTCCTGGCGAGACTACGCGGCGAAGTTCAAGCGCTGGATTATCCTGCCCCGACAGTCCATGGCGCCCTTCCTCACGCCGTGGCAGCGCGTCGCGGCCTTCCTGGCGACCCCGGCGACGATTCTGCTGCCAAGCGCGTTGGGCGTCATCGCGCTCGTGACACGGCGACGCATCCCCGTCGGCGCGCTGGCGGCGACCCTTGGCGCGTTCGCCGTGACCCATGAGGTGTCGCGCCGATGTTTTCTGCGCCGGGCCATGCCACGTCGTCGCTGGCCGATGCTGCTCTACACGGTGCTGGTGACGCCCGTGCATGCGGCGTTAACGCTGCTGGGCGGCAACGAGATCGAGTGGCGCGGCCAGCGCATGCGCGTCTACCGCGACGGCCACTACGAGCGCATCGCGTAAGTCAGGCGTCGCAGGTGAAGACGCCGTTGTTGCGGTATGCTACGATGTGGCTACCATGAGGCTACTGGTACAGGTTACTATCTATGAGGTTACAATAGCGTTCCAGAGGAGGAAGCGCGTATGTCCAGCACATCCGCCACGGGCGAGCAGACCCTGGTCAACTACTCGACGGATAACGGTGTGGCGATCATCGAACTGACCAATGCGCCCGCCAACACCTACAGCTATGAGATGATGAGCCAACTCGACGCCGCCATTCTCAAGGCGCGGTTCG
>DATBIB010000170.1:0-9826 GCA_036557205.1 Ktedonobacterales bacterium
GGCGGCGGCGTTCCCGTCGATATTCCCGCCGTCACCGTCAATAAGGTCTGCGGGTCGGGCCTCAAAGCGGTGATGCTCGCCTCCCAGGCCATCAAGGCGGGCGACGGCAATCTCTATATCGCGGGCGGCATGGAAAGCATGAGCAACGCGCCCTACCTGCTGCCGAAGGGCCGCACCGGCTACCGGATGGGCAACGGCGAGATCATCGACGCCGTGGTCAACGACGGGCTGTGGTGCGCTTTCGAGCATATCCACATGGGCGAAGAGGCCGAGATCATCGCCGACAAGTTCGATATCTCACGCGAGGCGCAGGACCAGTTGGCCTATGAGAGCCACATGAAGGCCCAGGCGGCCACCGAGGCGGGTCGCTTCGCCGACGAGATTGTGCCCATCGAGATTGCCGATAGAAAGGGCAGCGTCACCGTGGACCGCGACGAGCCGATTCGCCCCGATACGACCCTGGAGGCGCTCGGCAAGCTCGGCCCGGCGTTTCGCAAGCCGGGCGGCACGGTGACGGCGGGCAACGCGCCCGGCCTGAGCGACGGCGCATCCGCGACGGTAGTCGCCAGCGAGGAATACGCCCGCGCGCACGATCTGCCGATTCTGGCGCGCATCACCGGCTATGCCGCGGCGGCCATCGAGCCGAAGTATATCTTCGCCTGCCCGCCACGCGCCGTCCATCGCCTGCTGGAGCGCACCGGCCAGAAGATGAGCGACTTCGACCTGATCGAGGTCAACGAGGCCTTCGCCGCGCAGGTGCTGGCCAACGGCAAAGAGCTGGAATGGGACTGGTCGCGGGTCAATCCCAACGGCGGCGCGATTGCCCTAGGTCATCCGATTGGATCGAGCGGCTCGCGTGTGCTGACGACGCTTGTGCATGAGCTGCGACGGCGCGGCGGCGGGCGAGGGCTGGCGACACTCTGCCTGGGTGGCGGCGGCGCGGTCGCGATGTCGATCGAGGTGTAACCTCACCCCCTATCCCCCCTCTCCCACGGGGAGGGGGAACCAGACGCAGATTCTGGAGTCTGGCTGCCCTCCCTTTTAGGGGAGGGGCTGGGGGAGAGGGCAGCATTCCTGAAAGTGCCTCAACGAGGAGGGCTATAGCGAGATGCTCGAACAGAAGCGGCGTGATAGCGCGCCCAAGGCAAAGCAGGCTGGTCAGCGCAATGGCCGGGGCAATGGCCGGGGCAAAGCAACAGCCAACCAGCAACTATACGATGCCGCGGCGCTGCAGCAGGTGAGCCAGGCCGAGCACGCGTGGGAGGCGGGTCCGGTGGCGGAGGCGACCGCCCGCATGCCCGAGCGCACCGCCAATGTGACCACGCAGTCGGGCATGCCCATCAACCGACTCTACACGCCCGAAGATGGCGCGCAGCTTGACTTTATGCGCGATCTGGGCTTCCCCGGCGAATATCCCTACACCCGTGGCGCGCAGCCGACCATGTACCGCGCCAAGCCGTGGACGATGCGCATGTTCGCGGGCTTCGGCACGGCGGAGGAGACCAACGCCCGCTTCAAGTATCTGCTGGCGCAGGGGCAGACCGGCCTCTCAGTCGCCTTCGATATGGCCACACTCTACGGCTACGACCACGATCACCCGATGGCGCTAGGCGAGTTCGGCAAGTGCGGCGTTGCCGTCTCCTCGCTGGCCGATATGGAGGTTCTCTTCAAGGACATCCCGCTGGACAAAGTCACCACCTCGATGACGATCAACAGTCCGGCGGCGGCCATATGGTCAATGTATATCGCGGCGGCGGAGAAGCAGGGCGTCCCGATGGCGAAGCTCGGCGGCACGCTGCAGAACGATATCCTAAAGGAATACATCGCGCAGAAGGAGTTCCTCTTCCCGCCGGAGCCGTCGCTACGGCTGGTGGTGGACACCATCGAGTTCGGCACGCGCAACATGCCGCGCTGGAACACGATCAGCATCAGCGGCTACCACATCCGCGAGGCGGGCGCCACCGCCGTGCAGGAGCTGGCCTTCACCCTGGCCGATGGGCTGGCCTACGCCGACGCGACCATCGAGCGCGGCCTGGCCATCGACGAGTTCGCGCCGCGGCTCTCGTTCTTCTTCGACGTGCACAACGATTTCTTCGAGGAGATCGCCAAGTTCCGCGCGGCCCGGCGCATCTGGGCGCGCGAGATGCGCGAGCGCTACGGCGCGCAAGACCCGCGTTCGTGGACGTTGCGCACCCACGCGCAGACCGCGGGCGTCTCGCTCACGGCGCAGCAGCCGGAGATCAACGTCGCCCGCGTCACGATTCAGGCGCTGGCGGCGGTGCTCGGCGGCACGAACTCGCTCCACACCAACTCGCTCGACGAGGCGCTGGCGCTGCCCACCGAGGCGGCGGCGCTCACGGCGCTGCGCACGCAGCAGCTCATCGCCCACGAAAGCGGCGTGACGAATACCGTTGACCCGCTTGGTGGCTCGTACTTCATCGAGGCGCTCACCGACGAGACCGAACGCCAGGCCGTCCACTACATCGAGCAGGTCCGCGAACTGGGTGGCGTGCTAGAGTGCATTCGCAATGGCTTCTTCCAGCGCGAGATCGCCGAGGCATCGTACCGCTTCCAGCAGGAGGTCGAGGCCAAGGAGCGTATCATCGTTGGCGTCAACGAGTATGTGATGGACGACGAAGCGGTGAAGGTGCCAACGCTCTATGTCGATCCCGCCAAAGAGCGCATTCACCTGGAGCGGCTGGAGCGGGTGCGACGCGAGCGCGACAGCGAGAAGGCGACGGCGGCGCTGGCGGCGCTGGAAGCGGCGGCACGCGGCACGGAAAACACCATGCCCTACCTACTCGACTGCGCCCGCGCCTACTGCACGCTGGGCGAGATGATGGGCGTCTTCCGCACCGTCTTCGGCGACTACACCGAGGCCGTCGTCTATTAACGCACTGAGCTTCTCCATGGCGACCCTTTCTCCACGAATGGGGAGGGGTCGCTTTTCATTTGCCCTTTTTTGGGTGCGATAAATCACAAAAATCACAATAATCAAACAAAAGCCGCTTGAATTCAGTGTGGAATGCCATCTTCGGTCTATTGGTCGATAAACTAGACAAATATCATGTTACGAATCGCTTGCCAGCGCGTTGCTTTCCATAGCAGAGTGTCGGGCGACTAACACGCAATCTCCCGCGACGCCACGTAAGCCAATCACCTCGTTAGGCGCCATGCCGCACTCATAGCAGTCCGGACAACACCAAATGTAGTGTGGTAGTTCGTGGAGGCGATATGCGTATACGCAAAGACACTGACTCGAAGGCGCGCCAGCTTCCTGGCGGCAAAGTGAACACCCGACTCTTACGTTGGGGAATGATTGCCGTGACCGTTCTCGGCATGGTCGCATTGTCAATTGGCGGAATCTTTACTATCGTGGAGCGAGCGGGCGCAACAGACGACGTTTGCTCATCCGGCTGCCCATTTACCTCCATCCAGGCCGCCATCAACGCGGCCTCGCCTGGTGGCACAGTGACAGTAGGCGCTGGCACGTATAATGAAGCGATCACGATCAATAAGCCACTCTCGCTTGTTGGGGCAAACGTCGGCATAAACCCGGTCACCAGCGCACGCGGCGCCGAGTCTATCATCGACGCGACGGGCCATACGGTCGCGGTGACTGTCACTGCCGCGAATGTGACGGTCAATGGCTTTACGATTACCGGCGCCCACGGCAGTAATAGCTCTCCCTATTCCACGAGCGGGGGCATCACCGGGCCGAGCGGCGTTGACGGTCTGCAAATTGTCGACAACATCATCACGGGCAATTACAACGGCATCTATGAACTGGGCGGCACGACACTCACGATTGCTCAGAATATTATCCGTGACAATAGCGCCGCGCCATTTGGCGGCTCCTGCTTCGGCGGCAGGCCATATTGCAACGGTATCTTCATCGGCGCGCATTTCACGTCGCTGAGCATTACCGGCAATGCGATTGATGAGTCGGACATGTCTGTCCCCGGCTTCCTCAGTCACTTCCAGCGTGCGATGAGCATCGACCCTGGGACGCAGGGTACCGTGTCAATCACCGGCAATACCATCTATAACTCATCCACACTTGGCAGCGTCACGGGCACGATGGCCAGCAACAGTATTTCGGGCGACTTCGGCATCCGGCTGGTCGGCGCGGTCAACGACTTCACTATCGCCGCGAACACGTTCTCCGGGTTATACTCGAACGCGATTCTTTCACAGAACTCGTTCCACGCGGCAGGCAACACGGACCTGACGATTGTCTCGAATACGATCACCCAGAATGTCGGCGACATCCAGTATGACGCGGGCTGGGTCTATAACACGTGCGATGACGCCGCCATCGATCTCGACTACATGAACGGCGCGAACACTATCAGCGCCAATACGATCTCCTATTCCGGGACGTATTCCAGCACCGCCCTTTGTTCGGGGTCGGGGATACAGTCGGTCGAAGGTATCAAGCTGCGCGCGCATGCGACCCCATCGGGTACCACCTACAACATCAGCAGCAATAATTTCGACGGTGGCAACGTTGGCGGAGGCGATTCCGCCGCGCTCCAGTTGGACGCCGGCTCCGTGCTTCCCAGCGGCTCGGTCAATGGCAATGTCTTCCGCCGCTTCACCGATGGGGTGAGAGATGTTAGCAACACGATCTATACGTTAGGGTCGGGAAACTGCCTCACGGGCAATAGCGACTATGGCATGTACGCCTTCGGCGGCTCGGTGAGCGCGCATTCCAACTGGTGGGGTTCGGCGAATGGCCCCAGCCTGACCGGTCCCGGCACTACCATCGGCTATGGCAACCCAGTCACGTCCGGAACGGTTGACGCATCCAGCTTCCTGACGTCGGCGCCGATGTCCACCTGCGCGGGACCGGTGACCTCGAACGTGCAGAGCAGCGTGAATCCGCTGCCGCTCGGCGTTCCGTTTAATCTGACGGCGACGCTGGACACGACGACCACTAGCAACTCGCCTGTTCACATGGCCTACTACACGCTGGACGGCGGCCTCCCACAGACGATGACCACCACCAGCGGTACCTATGACAGCAGCAATACGGTGGACGTCACCGCGGCGCTGCCAGCCTTCAACGCCGTTGGGAGCCATACACTCTGCGTCTTTGGTGTGGATGTCTACATCCAGACGGGCGACCCCGTCTGCATCACGCTCGACGTGACGACCGCCAACACGACGACGACCGTCATCAGCAGCGTCAATCCCTCGCTGGCCGGGCAGAGCGTGACCTTCACGATTACGGTGGCGGGGACAGCGGGAACGCCCACTGGCACAGTCACACTGAAAGACGGCGCGACAACCCTCGCTGGCCCGCTGACGCTCGACGGCTCTGGCCAGGCGACCTTCACGACCTCGGCACTGGCGGTGGGCACGCACCTGATTACCGCCGAATACCCCGGCGATAGCAGCGGCTCCCCAATCTACGCGGCCTCCACTTCGTCCACGCTCAACCAGGTGGTCAACCTGGTCAGCACGACGACGACGGTGACCTCATCGCCTAATCCGTCGGTCAGCGGCCAGAATGTAACGTTCTCGGTGACGGTGAACGCCGCCGATAGCTCGACGCCGACGGGCACGGTGGTCATCAGCGACGGCGCGACTGTGCTCGGCGCGATCACCCTGAGCGGTGGCACAGGAACCTTCAGCACCTCATCGCTCAGCGTTGGCACGCACAACATCACCGCCGCGTATGGCGGAGACAGCACGCACGATCTATCGAACGGCGCGACGACGCAGACCGTGAACGCGACACCCGCGGTGCCGACCGGCGCGAAGAACGCCTACATCCGCATCGTCCAGGCGAGTGAAGAGTACACGACCAGCGATATCGGCATCGATGGCGACATCACCTTCCCGAACGTGGCAGCCTGCACGGCCCAGGCGTACTACCCTATCGCGGCGGGCAACCACACCTTCACGGTGAACAATCCCAGCGGTGGCTCGACCATCATCACCCAGGCTGTCAGCCTGACCGCGGGCCAGTACTACACGATTGCGGTCGTGGGTAGCACCGCGCACTCCGTGACCCCGGCGCTCTGGGTCTTCCAGGATGACAACAGCGTCACGCCCAATCACGCCAAGGTGCGCGTCTACCATCTCTCTGACACGTTGGGGCCGGTGCAGGTGAATCAGGGGAGCAACGTCATCGCGGCGAGCCTGACCTTCACCAACGCGACGGGTTACAACAGCTATAGCCCCGGCTCGGTGCCGTACAGCTTCCAGCCGACCAGCGGCCCGGCAATCAACGATACGCTCAATGTCGCGGCGAATCAGGTGTACAGCGTCTTCCTGATGTGCAACGGACAGGTGACGAACACCGCGGCGACGGGCATACCGACCGGATTGCCACAGACTGGCTACGGGCAACAGCCCTGGCTGAACGCGCAGCTCATCAGAGTCCTGCTGATTGTAGGCTCGGTGCTGCTGGTGATCGGTCTCGGCGGCCTCAGCTCCTACTTCATCATCGGTCGCCGCCGCGAAGCGCTCCAGTAGCGTTCCTCGCGCACGGCATATGGGGCGGGAGCTGGCCGAAATGCCGGCTTCCGCCCTATTCTTCCCTGGCAAGGGAACGTATGCAATGGGTGTGTGATGGGGCGACGAAGACGAAAAGGCGGTGAGGAGAGATGCGATCACGGCGCGTGCTGGGAATCGTGGCGCTCATCGTGGCGCTGATTGGCGCCAGCGTCGTCTCCGTCGCGCTCTGGAATCTGCACGGGCAACAGGCCGCGACCGGGAACGGCAACGTCGCCGTCGCCACTGCCACGCCGCGCCCAACCGCGACCACCTGGACCGACCAGCGCACGCAGCTGCTCACCCAGTATGCGCCCATCCGTCTCACAATCCCCAGCATCCACCTTGACGTTGAGATCATCGGCGTTGGCGTGACCGCTGCGGGCGCGATGGATGCGCCGCGCTGCAATACCAATAGCGACCCCATCTGCAACGAGGTCTACTGGTTCAACGGCGGCTATCTGCCCGGCGAAACGGGCAACGCGGTCATCGCCGGGCATGTCAACCGTCCCGATCTCTCACCCGCGCCCTTCTGGAATCTCCATCTGGTGAAGCAGGGCGACACCATCATCGTGCAGCCGACCAGCGGCCCGGCGCTGACCTTCGTCGTCACCTCCGTCACCTGGATTTCCGCCTATGCGCATGGCAGCGGCGATACGACGCTTGGCGAGGTCTTCGGCCCAGCCACCACGCGCAACCTCAACCTGCTGACGTGCATCGGCGACTGGGATGGCCACACCTTCGATCACCGTCTCTTCGTGCAGGCGCAGTTACAGGGGCCAAACCCCTTCCCGAACACCCCGAACACATAGAACGACTCACAGAACCGTCATGCCCCGGTGGCAATGATGGGAGTGGGCAGCGTCGCGGCCTGAAGACCGCGGCTAAGAACGGCGTTTCGCCAGGAACTCACAGCCAGGCGTCATCAGGAGTTCCGCGTGGGTGGCTCTGTTGAAGAGTCTGCGTTCTCGTCCTTGCTCTCCCCTTCGTCTTCGTCGGCCCGCTGTGCCGCCTCCTCGCCGTGCTGCTGCGTCTCCTCCCAGCTGGTGGCGTACGCCGTACCGGACGCGGTTGTCTCGCTCGTGGCGGACGTGTCCGCCTCGTCTTCGACTGACGCGCCTGGCATCTCCAGCGCCGACCGCGTCACCGGATGCGACACCAATTGCGCGATCATCTCTGGGTGGCTCTGGCGCACGTAGCTATCGATAGCCTCCACCTGCTCGGCGGAGAGGAGCTCGTTGGTGGCATCACCCGTGATTTGGGTGTGATCCTGGAGCTTCTGCCGGAACTGGTCGGCGCGG
The DNA here is from genome assembly GCA_036557205.1 of Ktedonobacterales bacterium. Classification (GTDB taxonomy): domain Bacteria; phylum Chloroflexota; class Ktedonobacteria; order Ktedonobacterales; family JADMIN01; genus DAHUXT01. Next base: position 7,806 of record DATBIB010000170.1, read on the forward strand.
CTATCGCCCGCCAGCGTCAGCAAGCGGATAAACTCGCCCGCAATCGCGGTGCGCTGGTCCGCGCGCATTCGCTGATACAGCTCATGCATGCCGATCCCACGCTCGAAGCGCTCTGTGGTGCTGGCATTGCCTGCCGAGGCGACTGCCGCGCCAGCGCCCGGCATACGATGGTTGTCCTGTGATTCCTTCATCATGATGGTCCTCCTGACCTCTACGGTACGTCTACTGTCGCGGCGGACCGTCCGCCGGACACCCGGAATAGCAGACGGTGTTGCAAGATACGGTCCTGGGGTGGCAGCGCCCAGAAAAAACGGCGAGAGGCAATCGCTGCCTCCCGCCGTATGAGTTCCCTAGCGAGGAGTGAGCTAATGCTCGCCGTCAGCGCCAGTCGCATCATTCGCCGCGTCGTCGTCGCCTTTCAGCGCATCGGCTGCGTCACTACCAAGCAGGTCTGCTCCACTGAGCGAGCCACGTGGCGCGGGCCGGTCGGCGTTCTCGGGGGCAGCGCTGCCGGGCCAGAGGGGCCGCGACGGGCCAGCCGGGCGCAGGGAGAAGCCGCCGCTGTCCTGCTCATCGGATGGGCCATCATCTGTTCCGTCGGACCCGTCGGGCGCCAGTTGTTGCGCCGAAGACTGCTGCGCCATGTCGCTGCTCTTCTGAACCGTATCCAGCGCCGTGAGGGTCCAGGCTATGCCGGTATCGGCGTTGCGCACCGTGCGCGAGAGCACGCCAAGCTCCTGCGCGAACGCCGCGACCGCGCGTTCCTGCTGATTCAGCTCTTCGCCGATTTGCAGCAGCAGATGCCACACCTCGACCAGCTCCACTGGAAGCTCGCCATCCGAGACCAGTGCCCGACCGTTCGCGCCATTCACGCCGTTCGCGCCGTTCGTGCCATGCGACCCGCTCGACCGACTCTCATCGGCGGATTGGCCAGCGTCCAGCGCGGGCAGGGGCATGGTCAGCGGCGCGATATTGGCCTCACCAGGCGTGGCGGGCGCAAGCGTCTCGAATTCGTTCGTCAAACCCGGCTCGACGCCGATGCCCAACCCCTTGAGCGCGGGATTGCCGCCTTCGAGTGGGTCCGCCGTCTGGGTAATCTGCGACGGCAGCACCGCGGCCATCATCCGCCGGGCCTGCGCCAGCAACTCCAGTTGCTTCTGCAACGACGCCTGCAACGCCTCTGCGCGCGAGATCAGCGCGCCAGCCTGTCGCCGCGCCGCGACGAACTCGTCGGATGCGTTGGTCAGCCCATCGCGGCTATGGGAAACGCCCGCCGAGACACGGCCAAGCTGCTCTTGCAGGCGCGCCAGGCGGCGGTTGTAGTTGTCGGCGATGCGCGTGACCATCACCGAGACATTGTCGAACGGCGTATCGGTCTTGATAGTATGGACCGGGGTAATCGTATCGTTCACATTCAGCCGATTCAGGCCTTCGGTGATGGGCAATACCGCGCCGGTCATCCGGGCGTTTTCCTGCTGCACCTGCACCATCGAATCGAAGGTATCGAGCAGCAGATTCAGGCTGTTCTCCACCACCTCCAGATCGCCGGGCATCACCGGCACGCGCACGGTATAGTCGCCGGTAATCGCCTGCGCAATCGCTACCTGAATGGCGCCGATGTTGCTGTCGAGCTGTTCCTGGCGCTCGCGCTCATGCATCTTCATCTGCTGGAACTGCGCCTGCCGGAACTCGAGGTCCTGCGCATGCTGGGCGGTGACCGCCGTCGCATAGATGAAGTGCGAGAGCAACCACGAGAGGATGGCCGTCAGCGCCAACGGACTGAGCGTATAGAGCATGACGACATAGATCTGCGGTCCCGAGACATCGTTGTTGATGGCGATCACCAGCAGCATCGCCCCAGAGAGCGCCAGCGCGGCTGCCACGACGATTACCGTCACCTGAGGGATCATCAACAGACCAGCTTCGAGCATCACCGCCAGGAAGAAGAGCGCGATGTGACCGGTGGCCTCGGCGCTGCCCGTAAGCATGGCGGCAAAAACCTGCGCGGTGATGGCAATCCC
>DATBIB010000171.1:0-16311 GCA_036557205.1 Ktedonobacterales bacterium
GTGAACGCGTCGCGCGTGAGCATGCGGGACACGCGAAGAAAAGGCAGGGGCATGGGCGAGGATACCAAGCAGAGCGATGTCATGGTCACATCAGATGAGACGCCCAAAGAGAGCAAGAACCCAGCGTCGCCCTCCGCACCTGATCAAGCGGATGCTGAGCCGCGCCTGGTACGGCGAATCGCTCCCTGGGCGATGGCGGTCATCGCGCTGATCCTTGTGAGTATGCTGGCGTTGCTCTTCGCCGATACGCACTCGACCGACGCCGCCGTGCGGCCAACGCCGACCGCCACCCCCGCGCCGACGATCACCCCCGCGCCGACGGCGACGCCACAGCCCATTGATGGCTTCCAGTTCTATCGTGATCCCGCGAACCACTTTATCATTCAATATCCCCTGAACTGGGAAGTCTCCTCCGATAACACGAGCCAGGGCATCGAGTTCTGTGACGACTGCACCAATCCTGGCTACATCGTTCAGGTCAACACGCCAAGTAACCTCGGCGATGTCGGGCCGCCACCCAACCAGAGCTCCGCCGCCGACTGGGTGACCTATGCGTTGAATGGACTCGCCTCGCACCTGCAATCCGGCACCCTGACCGTGCAAGGCCCACAGCAGGCCATCGTCATCGGTGGGGTGGTCTGGCAGAGCGGCGGCGCGACAGTCTCCGATAGCACTGGAGGTGCGCGCTTCCGGGTGCAGGTCTATGCGACGGTCTATGAAGGGAAGCCCTACATTCTGGTACTCTCTACCACAGAGGATCGCTTCACCGCCGGAACCATTCAATTCTTCGGGCCGATGCTGCAGAGCTTCGAGTTTATCGAGCAGACGTCGTAGCATCGGTCAGACTCGCTAGAGGAGCCAGATTCGCCATGGCATTTTGGGCATTTACCCCACGCCGTCGCGCCGACGCCGCGCCCGGAGCGCAGTCCGCTGAGCCACATGAACCAGGCGACGCAACGAGCGAGACGGGTAGTATAGACGCATCGGCCACCACCACCGGCGGGCGCTCCGTTGCCATGCTGCCACTACGCATCCTCGTCTTCGTCGGCGGCATGGTCTCCATGCTGCTGGAGATGTCGGCCTCGCGGCTGCTCGCACCCTACTTTGGCACCTCGCTCTTTATCTGGGCCAATTTAATTGGCCTGGTGCTGATCTACCTCTCGGCGGGCTACTTCATCGGCGGCAGGTTGGCGGACCGCTACCCCAGCATGCGGCTGCTCTCCATCCTGACGGCCATCGCCGCCCTGGCGACCGGACTCATCCCGTTCATCAGCGAGCCCATCCTCGATTGGTCCATCAGCGGGATGACCGAGGTCAACGCCAGCGTCTTCTATAGCTCGCTGGTGGCGGTCATTCTGCTCTTCGGCGTGCCGATCACGCTGCTGGGCATGGTCTCACCATTCGCCGTGCGGCTGAGTGCGCGCTCCGTCGGCAGTACCGGGCGCAGCGCGGGGGGCCTCTATGCGCTCTCCACCGTCGGCAGCATCGTCGGCACCTTCCTGCCGGTGCTGCTGCTCATCCCTGGCATCGGCGTCAAGCGCACGATTATCACCGGCTGCGTCCTTCTGCTGGCGGCCTCGCTCTACGGCCTGCGCTTCTGGGAGCGCATCGCCGCCGCCGTTCCTGGCGTCATTCTGCTGCTGCCGCTCTTGCTGCCGCAGGTGGCCCCGCTGGGCGCGCTCAAGACGACGCCGGGCATGATCTACTCGCAGGAGTCGTTCTACAACTACATCCAGGTGGTGCAGACGGCGGATGGCACGCGCCAGCTCGTGCTGAACGAGGGCGAGGCGATCCACTCGGTCTACAATCCCAACCAGATCCTGACCGGCTGGTACTGGGACTACTTCCTGGCGATGCCCTATTTCAATCAGGGCGAGACTGCGGGCAAGGTCAAGCGCGTTGCCATCATCGGGCTGGCGGCGGGCACCATCGCGCGCCAGTTCACCGCCGTCTACGGCCCTGTGCCAATCGACGGCGTCGAGATCGATCCGGCGATTGTGGATGTGGGACGCCGCTACTTCGACATGACCGAGCCGAACCTGCATGTTCATACCGATGATGGCCGCACCTTCATACGCGCCACGCATAACACCTATGACGTAGTGGCGATTGACGCATTTCAGCAGCCGTACATCCCCTTCCAGCTGACGACCAAGGAATTCTTCGAAGAGGTACGCGCGCACATGTCGCCGACCGGCGTCCTCGTCCTGAATACCGGCCACACGCGCACGGATTATCGGCTGGCGCAGGCGTTCATCAACACGCTGAGCCAGGTCTTCCCCAGTGTCTATGCCTTCGATGTGCCAGATACCTTCAATACCGAGATCGTTGCGACAAATAGCCCTACCACTCTCACCACTTTCCGTGATAACCTTAGCCGGGTGTCCTCGGACTCGCTGCTTGGTCGCGTCGCGGCGGAGGTGTTGCCGGTGGCGCGTGTGGCAAAGCCAGAGGCGGGTGGCATCGTCTTCACCGACGATCAGGCGCCGGTCGAGCAGTTGACGGACCAGTTGATTCTGAACTATATCCAGCAGGGCGGGTGAAGGAGCAGGCGGCTCATGAGTGTTATGGCGATTGTCGGCGCGCAGTGGGGTGACGAGGGCAAGGGCAAGATCATCGACGAGCTGGCCGACCGGGCGGCATACGTCGCGCGCTATCAGGGCGGCGGCAATGCGGGCCACCGGGTGCTCCACGGCGAGAAGGAGTTCGCGTTCCATCTGGTGCCCGCGGGCATCCTGCACGATGGCGTCACCTGCATCATCGGCAACGGCGTCGTGGTGGACCCGCGCGGGCTGCTGAGCGAGATGGACGATCTGCGCCAGCTTGGCGTCGACCTGACACGCCTCTTCATCAGCGAGCGCGCCCACGTCGTCATGCCCTACCACTTCACGCTGGACCGCCTGGAGGAGGAGAGTCGCGGGTCGGAGCGACTTGGCACGGTGCTGCGCGGCATCGGCCCTGCCTACGTTGACAAGTACGCGCGCAACGGCATCCGCATGGCCGATCTGCTGGATGTGGACGCCTTTCGCGCCAAGCTCTCCGCCGTCCTCGACCAGAAAAATCGCCTCATCATGCAGATTTATGGCCAGCAGCCGCTCTCGCTCGAAGAGATTCACACCGAGTACGTCGGCTACGCGCAGCAGCTTCGCCCGTATATCGCCGATACGCAGGCGATGCTCCAGTTGGCCTACGAGCAGGGCAAGCCGATTCTGCTGGAGGGCGCTCAGGGCGCGCTGCTGGATGTGGACTTCGGCACCTATCCATTCGTCACCTCCTCCTCGACCATCGCGGGCAACGCCTCGACCGGCTCCGGTCTCTCGCCGCGCTGCATCGAGCACGTGCTGGGCGTCTATAAGGCGTATATCACCCGCGTCGGCAGCGGACCGATGCCCACCGAGCTATTCGACGCCGACGGCGACCGCCTGCGCGCGGCTGGCCACGAGTACGGCACGACGACGGGACGCCCGCGCCGCTGCGGCTGGTTCGACGCCGTGGCGGGCCGCTTCGTCGCCAAGCTCAACGGCTTCGATGGCATGGCGATCATGAAGCTGGACGTGCTCGACGACTTCGACACAATCCGCATTGCGACATCGTATCGCATGGGCGACCGCGAGCTACACGCCCCGCCCGCCAACTTGAACGACCTCGCCGCCTGCGAGCCGGTCTATGAGGAATGGCCCGGCTGGAAGACATCCACCGCGGGCGCGACGACGATGGACGAGCTACCCGAGGCAGCTCGCCGCTATCTCCATCGCCTGGAAGAGTTGCTCGATACGCCGCTGACGCTCGTCTCGGTCGGCCCCGGCCGCGGCCAAACCATCCACCTCCGCGAGCTGAGCATCTGAGGAAAGAGTTTTCGTGACACCCAATGGCTATTCTTCGCTGTGGTTTCGCCTCTTCATGCCGTTGCAGTCGGACGAATCCACCGAGAAGGACGTCGCCTTTCTTGCCCGCCAGCTTCCGCTCCCACGCTATGGGCGTCTGCTGGACCTCTGCTGCGGATACGGGCGGCATGCGATGCGGCTGGCGGAGCGAGGCTATCAGGTGACGGGGCTGGACCGCGACCCGGAGGCCATCGCCGAGGCCGAACGCCGCACGCGCGCGGCAAATCAGCAGGTGACGTATCTCGTCGGCGATATGCGCGAGGTAGGCGAATTGCCCGGAACGTTTGATGGTATCATCAACATGTGGCAGAGCCTGGCCTACTTCGATGAGGCGACCAATGCCGAGGTGCTGCGCCAGGTACGGAGCAAACTGACGCCAGGCGGGCGCTTCATCGCCGATATCTACAATCGCGCGTTCTTCGAGCGCAACCAGGGCCAGAAGCGTCAGGAGATCGACGGCACGATTGTCGAGTCCGACGGATACATGGAGGGCAACCGCTGGCACTCGGTGCTGACCTATCGCGATGCGGATGGCACAGTCGTCGGCGGCGATCATATGGAGTGGCAGATGTTCACCCCAGACGAGTTTCTCGCCCTGGCATCCGAGTGTGGCTTCGCCTCGCAGCTGGCTTGCGCCTGGGCCGACGAGAGCATCCCGCCATCCTCAGATGTCGCGCGGATGCAGGTCGCCATTGAGCGCATCTAAGGGGATATGTGCGTGGGATAAAGGATGTTATCGCATAGACGTGAGGCTCTATTGCCAGTGAAGCGAGGCTCCTGTGTCACACAAACTCCCATCGCAACGCATATCGCTGGATAGCCAGATGCCACAGCCATATCAGCGTCCCATGCCTCCACAGCCGTCTCCGAAGCGCCACCCCAATACACAAAAGCATTGCATGCGTTGTCAGAGGCTCCTACCAACTGGCGACGTTGGGCAACTTTGTACCGTATGCCGGACTCTTCCTACGCCCAAACCGCAACCTCCGCTAATGACGGGAACGGAAACTGCGAATAGACAACTGGGGTTCCCGCTAAGGCCGTGTGTCCGCTGAGGTCACTGCTCAGCGGGAACGCCGCACGATGGGGGTAAGCATGACTACGAGCATACGGCCTATGGGAACCGGACTGACCCAAGCTGACGAGGTGCGGGAGGCGCCGTTTGCGTCGTCGTGGCGGCGCGCGCACTTGACGGTGGAGCAGCGCGTAGCCAGAGGCCGAGCTGCGCGCCGGGAGGCGCCACGGTCTGAGCATGGTCGGTGGAAGGCGGCGCCGAATCGCCCGGACCCGGTGGCGCTGCTGGAGGAGCAGGCGGCGACCCGGGTGCCGGAGCTGACGCCGATCCGGTATGGGCGGATGCTGATCTCGCCGTTCAACTTCTACCGGGGGGCAGCGGCGATCATGGCAGCCGACCTAGCGTCCACCCCGGTCTCGGGGATCACCGTGCAGCTGTGCGGAGATGCGCACCTATCGAACTTCGGGGTATTCGGCACCCCAGAGCGGCAGCTGATTTTCGACATCAACGATTTCGACGAGACCCTGCCCGGCCCGTGGGAGTGGGACGTCAAGCGGATGGCGGCCAGCTTCGAAGTCATGGGCCGGTTTCGCGGTTTCTCCTCGCATGACCGGCGTGCGATCGTCACTGATGGGGTGCGGGAGTACCGGGAGCGGATGCGCCGGGCCGCCGGGATGGGCACGCTTGGCGCATGGTATGACCAACTCGAAGCCGGGGTGCTGCTCAACCTGGTCCGCCAGCAGGTCCGCCTCAAGCAACTGGACAAAAAGTCCGCGCAGCGGGTGGAAAAGCATGTGGCCAAGGCCTATACCCGTGACAGCACCCAGGTGCTGGCCAGGCGGGCAGCCAAGATCGGCGGTGACCTGCGGATCGTGGCAGACCCGCCGCTGATCATCCCCATCGAGGATCTGATCGTGGCCGGAACCGAGTGGGAGAACCCAGTTCCGCTGATCAAGAAACTGCTCGCCACCTACCGGCACACCCTCGGCAGTCGGGGTCATCCGCTAGAGGAGTTCCGTTACGTACACGCCGCGCGCAAGGTGGTCGGCGTGGGCAGTGTCGGCACCCGCTGCTATATCCTGCTGCTCACCGGCCGCGACGAGGACGACCCGCTGTTCTTGCAGGTGAAAGAGGCACAAGCCTCGGTGCTGGAGGCGTATGCGGGCCGCAGCACCTACCCCCACCACGGCCAGCGGGTGGTGATGGGCCAGCAGCTGATGCAGGCGGCCTCTGACATCTTCCTTGGCTGGCAGCGGATCAAAGGCATTGACGGCGTGACCCGTGACTATTACGTGCGCCAGTTCCAGGACTGGAAAGGCGGCCTCGACGTGGAACAAATCACCGTACCTGGCGCCGCGCAATACGCGCGGTTTTGCGGGGCGACGCTGGCTCGCGCGCACGCACGCTGGGGCGACCGGATCGCGATCGCGTCCTACCTCGGCAAGGGCGACATGTTCGACCGGGCCATCGCCGAGTTCTCCGCCGCCTACGCCGACCAAAACGAACGCGACTACCAGATGTTCGTAGAGGCCATGAACTCCGGGCGGCTGATAGCCCAAACCGGCGTGTAGAGACCTGCGGTTGCGCCGGGCCATGAAACACCAAAGTGCAGGCCGGGATACTTCCGGGTGAGACTGCCGTCGCCCCGCACCCCTGGGCCCAGGAGGATTCGTACTCTTCTCAGACAGCCTTCTAAATATGCGCTGCTACGTCCCCGTGTAGAAATACACCGCGTACCCGCCGACCACCGTGCGGGTGTAGCCCTCGTGCGGTAGCCCCGCAGCCGCCGCGAGTTGGGTGAACTGCTGGTCCTGCACGCTGCCGAGCGTCAGCAGATAGGCGGGATGAGCCGCCCGCGCCAATTCATCCACCCACGGCTGATAGCGGTTGGCGTTGAGCGTCAGATTGGGTTGGCCCGTCTCACCACGTATCGCGCAGTGTATGCGCTCGTTTACCTCGAAAACGACACGATAGCATGCCCAGTAGTCGTTGGTGTAGTAGGCTGTGACCTGGTGGGCGTCGAAGAAGGCGATGATCGGACGATCCACCGGCACAATTGGCTGAGCAAAGCGCGTGGCGTCGCCAGAGTAGGTCAGCGTCTGCGCGCCACCATAGAGACTGCTCGCCAGAAGCCAGAGCAGCCCCAGCGCGGCAATAGCTGGAACGACGACGCGACGCCAGGATGCGCGGGCGGTTGAAACCGCGCCTCTATGGCCTGCGGCCACGAAGTCCGCCTGCGCGGACTGCATGCGAAACGTATTCCACAGGCGCACGAACACGGGCCGCGCCGCCTCCCACAGCACGCCGACGAAGAGCGGCGTCGCCAGATAGAGCGGCAGCAGGTAGCGCGCCGAGGTGAACTGGAAGTTGGCGGCGTCGCGGCTGGTGAAGAAGAGCGCCAGCGTCATCAGCGCAATGCCCAGCAGCATCGCCCGCAGCCACCGCCGCGCATTTGCCTCAGCGTCCGAAACTGACGCCAGCCGCGCTGCCTCACCCTCACCAGCGGATGGGATGCGCATCCCGCGCCGGGCCAGCCAGTCGCGCACGACGGTCAGTTGCGGCGCCAGGCGTAGCCAGAGCCAGAGCCAGCGCCCAAGCTGCCAGGCGACCACGCCGAGCAGCGCCAGCGCGCCCAACGAGATCAGCACGTTCGGCGCCTGGCACGCCAGGTCATTCCCGGCGGTGGAACTGGCCATCGCGGGTGGATAAGGATCCCAGATATTGCCCTGAGTGACGCAGACGTGCGGGCTGCCCGCCACGACCGGTAGCCCGACGGTGAGCGCCCCGGTGGATTGGAGCAGCACACCCGAGGGATTGCTCTGATGCGAAAGCTGCTTATAGGTGGCGTTGCCGGTTGCGAGATTGAAGCTGATGTAGGGCCACGCGCCCACCAGCATCCCTACCACCAGCGCTACCCCCGCCAGCGAGAGCAACTCACGCCAGCGTCCGATAAGCAGCGCCCCCGCCGCCACCAGCAGAACCGGCGCGATCAGCATGTCCGACCAGAAGCCCAGCCCGGCGAGAAGACCTAGCGCGGCGTAGAATGCGACGCAGCGGAGCCAGCCCGCGCGGCTCATCGGGCGCGCGTAGGGTAGCCGCAGCCGCGACCAGACGCCGAGCAGGATCAGGCCGCCGAGCAGCAACATCTCCTGATAGCCGCCAATGGGCGCTAATTGCCGCAGCGTAAAGATCGGCGGGCTGATGACCAGCCAGGCAAGCGCCAGCAGTCCCACGGCTGGCCCGTAGGCGGCGCGGCCAAGCCAGTAGACGGTCGCGAGGAAGCCGAGCGTCAGCAGCAGCGCGCTCAGCCCCAGCATGAAGGTGGACGAGCCAAAGAGCGCGAAGAGCAGCGCGGCGAAATAGGCCTCGAACGGCCCCATGTAGTTCTGGCCCCAGAAGAAGGTGGGGCGCTCGCCGTGCAGGATGTGGCGCGCCATCAGCCCGATGACTGCTTCATCGCTATCGAGCGCGGGCCAGCCACGCGCCAGCAAGACCAGGCGATAGATGGCCGCCAGCGCGAGCAGGAGCAGCGCCACGCGCCCCGGCGTCAGCGCGCGCACAGTGGCACGCAGCAGCCCGCCAGATTGCGCGCCCGGTACGGCTCGTGATTCGGTCGTCGCGCTCATGCCCATCCTTCAGCGATTCTGGTGGATCGTGCCTTCAGCCTCCTCCCGGACTTCCAGAGCACCCTAGTGCGAACATTATCAGGCTGCGTCTGGTTCCCCCTCTCCTCGCGGGAGAGGGGGTTAGGGGGAGAGGTCGGCCCCGTTATTGTACCCCCGCGCGCGGCGGCTCAGTAATAGTCAGTAATACATGGTACGGGTGCGGTGATAAGGGACGCCGTCGGGTGGGGCGGACTGGCTTTCGAGCCAAATACGGTAGTCAATCGCGCTGGCCGTCTGTTGGATGCCCGCGCGCGCCAGCGCCAGACGCAGTAGCTCGACCGCCCAGACCGTCGTGGCGCGTATCTCCACCTCGGCGTCCGCGCCCGACGGAATCAGCGTGTAGCTCGCGATCAGCTCGGCCAGCTCCGGCTCGTAGACCAGCACGCCCTCGCGCCGTAGCATCTGCGGCAGCTTATAGTCCGCGAAGGCGGTCAGCCGCTCGATGCCCCGAAGCGCGCCCCAATCGGCGCCACCGAAGGCGGTGTGCATATCGGCGACGCATATCTGCGCGCGCTTGAGCAACGGCACGGCCCGCTCATTCCACTCGGCCACGTCGGCAAAGGACGAGAAATCGCGCGCCAGCAGCAGCGCCAGCGCCACCGCGTCGTAATTCGCCGCCTCGATGACGTGGCTCATCTGGCCGTCGTAGCGCTCGCCCAGCACCCGCCCCACCTCACGCGCATTAGCGAGCCGCTCCGCGAAGAGCGGAATAGTCGGGCAGCCCGGCGCGGGCCGCAAGACCTCAGCAAGCTGCTCGGCGGTGAGGCTCGCCAGAAAGGCAGCGTCGGCAAGGGGCACGCCTTCGTCCATGGCGCGCGTGCAGGCCGCCGCCAGCGCGTAGTAGCCGTCCCACGTCTGCCCGCGCCACTCCACCGACCAGCGTGGCTCGCCCGGCTCGCCCCAGAAGCAGAAGTTGAGCGCGTCCACCAGCAGCATCCAGTTCGCCGTGCGCTCTCCGCCATCGTTGAAGTGCATAGCCGCGAAATCAGACTCATATGCTGGCCACGGTTGGGTAGCCCAGCGCCTGGCCAACCGCTCAGCGGCGTCGGCATTGAGCGTCACCAGTGTCCCCTCGCGCACGACCGGCGCCGTCCCGGTCAGCACGCCGAGGGTATCATCTTCTGGCAGAGTGAGCGGTGTATCGGATGGAGAAAGCACGATAGTCATCCTTTGCGAGCGGACTGCTGATGAGAATTCATAGCACCTGTCCGATAGTCAGATAGCCGACGAAGGTGACGGTCAATTGGGGCCAGCCGAGCGACTCCAGGCGTTGCCGTACGCGGGTGAGGAACTCGGCGCTGCGGACCTCACCAAGCGCGCGCGTGCCGGACTGCGTCGCCAGGTTGGCCAGGTAATCCTCGGCGCGATAGAGCGTCTCGAAGGGGAAGCGCAGGCTCGCCACCTCCTGAAAGAGATCCTCAGCCTCCTGCGGAAAGCGCCATGGACTGATCTGTTCCGGCGGTGGCGGCGGGTCGCCTTCATATCCCACCGCGCGATAGTCCGCCTGCACATCCGTCCAGAAACGTCCGGCATCTGTGGGCTGCGCGCGCAGACATCCGGCCACGGCCATCGCGCCGCCGGACCGCAACAGTCGGTGCGGCTTGGAGTAGCGGAGTCGCGGGTCGACCCAGTGCAGGGAGTTGAAAGCCACCACCGCATCCACCGCGCCGATGAGGGCATCTGGCGGTTGCCAGTCCTCGAACGAACAGGTCACCACCTCGGCAGCCGGAAATCCAGTCAGACGATGGCGGGTGATGGCGGCCAGCTCGGACCCCAGCTCCACCGCGGTGATCGCCAGCCCGCGCTCGGCAAGCGGTACGGTCGCCTGCCCGGCGCCACAGCCGATCTCGACCACCCGGTCGCCCGCCGTGAGCCCGGCCAATCGGATCAGGTCGTCGAACAGCTGTGGCGGACAGACTGGCCTGGTGCGCTGGTAGTCCTCCGCTAGCTGGTCGAATCCGCCGCGCAGGTCGTGCCTCGTGTCATCATCCATGGATTCCATGGCGGTCTGCCTCCACGCTCAATCTGGGCCTGTTGCGCCAACTCACCGCTGAGATTCCTTATCAGCTTCCCCGGCCATAGCACGAATCCGCGCCGCCTGCTCAACCTGGAGACCATGGCCCTCGACGAGGAAATCATACAGCAGTTGAAGCTCGCTATAGCTGTAGCGCGCGAGGCGCTCCATTCCGATGCGCCCAACCGGGCCGTAGATCGCCTCGATGCGTTCGCGTGCCGCAAGCGTCGCCTCGACGACTATCGCGCGCCGGTCCCCATCCGCCCGGAGCCGCTGCACATATCCGGCACGTTCGAGCCGGTCAATGGCCACCGTTGTCGCGCCGGGGCTGAGGCCAGCCGCGCTCGCCAGCCGCCCAGCGTTCAGCGGCCCCTGGCTATACAGCAGTCCCAGCAGGCGCAGATCGGTGCGGTTGATTCCCAGATAGACCGTCGCCGCCTCATCAACGAGAGCCGTCGCGCTCTGGAATTGGGCAATTGCCTGCGCAACGTCTTTCAGCAGCGCCTCGCGTGGTTTCATTGTCATCCAAATACTTTTATGATAAAAATATACCAACACCAAAATAAATCGCCAGGTGTGTGCGCTCTCAGTATAGCGCAACGCGGCTGTATCGTCTCTTGACGGCTCGCACATCAAGTAGAAAGGATACCTCACATGCCACCCGCGAGCGCTCACGGCTCGCTCCCGCGCTGGCTCGGGCCAGCCAATCGACTCGTCATGGCGCTTCAGCATCTGGGCCTGCCCACGGGCACGATCCATGTGCTGACGGTACCCGGCCGCACATCAGGGACGCTTCGGAGCACGCCAGTTTCCGCGCTCACTGTGAACGGCCAACGCTATATCGTCGCGGGAATGGCCGAGATGGACTGGGCGCGGAACGTCCGTGTGGCAGGATGGGGCATCCTCGCGCATGGTCGCAGGCGCGAGCGCGTCACTCTAATCGAGCTTCCTTCGCAAGAGCGCGCGCCGATTCTACGCGAGTTCCCACGGCTCGTCCCCGGTGGAGTGCCATTTTTTCGGCGACTCTACAGCCTGCCTGATGACCCGGCGGCTTTGCCCGATGCGTTCGCTGGCCTGGCGACCGACGCGACTGTTTTCCGCGTCGAGCCGATCAAGCCAGCGCGGGAATGACGAGGCGCGATTCATGCGGATGCTGCTTGTGGTCGCGGTCACATCAATCCGCCGCGCTGTATGGTACAATGCCCGCCATTGGCGCTGTCAACGGTGATAGCGCTCTAACTCCTCGCTTTGAAGGAGGCTTGCTATGCTCGCGCGCGACATCATGACCAGCCAGGTTATCAGCATTTCCCCAACGACCGCCGTCCAGGAGATAGCGGATCTGCTCGCGGACTATCGTATCAGCGGCGTCCCGGTGGTTGATGAAGCGAGCCATCTGCTCGGATTAGTGACCGAGGCCGATCTCATCAGCAAGCGTGGCGCAACCGCCGCCGACATTATGAGCAGCCGCGTCGTCACAGCGCAAGAGACGACGCCAGTGGACGAGATCGCGCAGATTCTCACCAGCAATCGTTACAAGCGCGTGCCGGTCGTGCGCGAAGATAGGGTGGTCGGCATCGTCAGCCGCGCCGATATCGTGCGCATGATGGCCAGCCGCTGGGCCTGTGGCGTCTGCGGCGCCATACAGCACGGGCGCATGCCCACCGTCTGCGAGAGCTGCGGCGCCGACGGCAGCCACTTCGAGCGCGAGCTCGACCCGCGCCCGGAGGTGACCCAGCACCAATAATCTGCCGGGCAATACGGACATCTGCCCCCATAGACCCCCACAACTTGACGGGACCAGTAGCCAAAACAGGCATACATCCCGGCTATATTCTTGTGCCTGCTTCCTGCCATCGGGTACAATGGCAACCGTCTCAAACTGGATTGCTAACCATTATCGCCTGACTGCTACATCGCCGCCCGTTCCCATTGGCAGACGGGTGGCGTCTGGCGCACTCAGGGGCAATAGCGGGCCGCTATCATCGCTCGAACAACGAGATTCTTCACACGACTTCATACGCATACATACACAAGGACAAAGGGGGCGTTGCCGGTGACGACACGGGTATTTGCGATTGCGAATCAAAAGGGTGGCGTGGGCAAGACCACCTCGACGATAAATCTGGCCGCATATCTGGCAAATGCGGGCCGCAGAACGCTGGTCATCGACCTCGACCCGCAGTCCAATACGACGACTGGCCTCGGTGTCGATTCCCATGCGGTTGGAGCCTCGATTTACGAAGTGCTCATCAATGAGAGCGTGAAACCAGTCGATGTTATCCGCAAACCGAATCCCGATCAACAGCCCAACCTCTCATTGCTGCCCGCAAAGGTCGATCTCTATGCCGCCGAGATTGAGCTGGTCTATCTGGATAACCGTGAGTACCGGATGCGGCATATCCTCGATCAGGTGCGTAACGACTATGACTTCGTCTTGATCGACTGCCCGCCATCGCTCGGTCTGCTGACCGTGAACGCGCTGACCGCCGCCGATGGGGTGATTCTGCCGCTGCAGTGCGAATACTTCGCCCTCGAAGGCATGCAACAATTGCTTCAGACCATTCAACTGGTGCGCACCCGCCTGAACAACAAGGTGATGTTGTTTGGCGTCGTGCTGACCATGTACGACCCACGCACCAATCTGGCCAAAGAGGTGGTCGACGAGATCAGCCAGCACTTCCCCAAGGAGAAGTTTGATACGCTGATCCCGCGCAACGTGCGGCTTTCAGAGGCGCCCAGTTTTGGCAAGACGATCCTGGAGCATGATCCGCGCTCGCCGGGCGCGCTGGCCTATAAGGCGCTGGCAGAGGAAGTAATCGCTCGCGCAGAAGTTATGGAGTCGTCACATGCCTAAACAACGATTCGGTCTCGGTCGCGGCCTGGATGCGCTGATCCCCGGCGCCAGCCTCGTCGATGTCGCGCCCCTCTCGGACGATACGCCGCTCGATTCGAGTCTCTCGCCCTCGTCGGTCTTCGAGGCGCCGATAGACGCCATCTCGCCGAATCCGCAGCAGCCGCGCGCCGTCGTGGACGATGACCCGCAACTGCGCGAGCTGGCCGCCTCGATCCGCGAGTATGGGCTGCTCCAGCCGCTGCTGGTGACGATCAGCGGGCAGGATGACCACGGCCCGCTCTTCCAGTTGATCGCGGGCGAGCGCCGCTGGCGTGCCGCGCGGCTGGCGGAGCTGCGCATGGTCCCGGTGGTGATTCGCGAGGCGACGCCGCAGCTGATGCTGGAGATGGCGCTGATCGAGAACCTCCAGCGCACCGACCTCAATCCGCTGGAAGAGGCGCAGGGCTATCTGATGCTGATGGAAGAGTATGGGCTGACGCAGGAGATGGTCGCCCAGCGCATCGGCCGTAACCGCGCCACAGTTGCGAACACGGTGCGGCTGCTCCAGTTGCCCGACGAGGTGCGCGAGGCGCTGGTGACGATGCCCCGTGCCTTCACCGAGGGCCACGCCCGCGCCGTCTTGCAGATCAACGGCGACGCGGCGCGTATCAACGCGATGAAGATGATTATCGCGCAGGGGATGAGCGTGCGGCAGGCCGAGGAGCTGGCGCGCCGGATGAACGAGCGGGCGCTGGGCGTCGCCAATGACCGCCGCGGCTCGGTGACGCGCACCCAGAGCGGCGAGACGCGCGCGCTGGAGGAGGAGTTCACCCGTGCCGTCGAGATGAAGGTGCGGCTCCAGCGGACGACCCGCGGTAAGGGCCAGCTGACGCTCTACTTCACCAACGACCAGCAGCTCGAAACGCTCTACTCGCGGCTGGTCGGGGCGAGTCGCGCCGGGCAGAACGGCCACGACGCCTTCGCGCTGCTGGACGGCAGCGAGCCGTTGAGCCTGTCATACGACGACTTGATCGACGACGAGGATGGCGGCGGGGACGACGAGGAGGACGACGAGGAGTAGGGCGGCAGCGGCGTGCGTTTACGCAGGTTTTTCGGCGCTGACGAGTCTCGCCGCGACGAAGGGGCTGCCGTACCAGAAGCGCCAGCCGAGATTGCGCACCTGCACATTCGCCATGCCGCGCTGACGCAACTGCTCCGCGTAGGCTGACGTGGCGCGAATATCGGCGATCATCAGTCTGCCACCGGGTTTGAGCAGCCGCACCGCCTCGTCTATCGCCTGTGCGCGTCCATCGGCGCTGGGGATGTTGTGGATCGCCAGACTCGACAGCACCAGATCACACGATGCGTCTGGCAGCGGAATCGCGCGCATATCGGCGGTGACAAGCTCGACGCGCTGGGCATCCACTCCCTCGCGCGCGGCGTTGCGGCGGGTCTCCGCCGGATCGTTGCCCGACTGGTCCATCGTCTTCCACAGGTCGATGCCAGTAATCTTGCCCTCTGGCAGCAGTTGCGCCGCCATGAGCAGCACCGCGCCGCGCCCGCAGCCCAGGTCGGCGGCCTGCTCGTCGCCACGCAGCCGCAGCCCCGTCAGTAGCCCGGCCCAGACCCGGAACTTGCCCGCGCGCGTCGTGTAGATATAACTCCCCGCGCTCAGCAGCATATAGACGGCGTAGATCAGGCAGACCGCCGCCAGCACCGGCTGGTCGAAGAGCCAGACGCTGGCCGCCGTCAGCCCCAGCAGCGCAACGCCGATGCCAGCGAACGTGATCGGCACATACGGCGCGTCGAACCCGTAGTCGCCGCGCCGGTGGGCAAGCTGTTCAGGCGAAGTGACAGGCGCTTCAGCCATGGTAATAGTGCACTCCTCCGGGAGCGATTGGCCTTACCTCAGACCAGTTCAGAGACGTGTTCGTCCTCATAGCGCTCGATCAGCGTGCCTATGACTTCCATAAGCGAGGCGAGTGGATGTGTTTCATCCTCGCCAACACGATCTATCAGCGAATCGAGCAATGCGACAAGGCGCTGGTATTCCTCCTCCGAATGAGGAACAAAGAGCCAGGGCGCCACGTCAGGCCAGGCTCGCTCGACCGAGTCAATCTCGCCAACAGGCATTACCTCACTCCTTCCACTTGCCCTCATCGTATTCTTCATGGGTCAAGACCGCACGAATGTAGACTTTCTGTCGATTGTAGTGGATGGCAGCAATCAAACGAGCTGTGTTGCCGCCAATATTGAACACTGTAAGTTTCCCTACCTGGTCAGCAGATGGAAACGTCGCTCGCAGTTCCGCGAACGAATGGAACGTCCCCGACTTCATAAGCGCATACCAATGTTGAAGACCAGACGTGGAATAGGGGTGTGCGGCTGCAAACTCATTTAGTCGCTTGCGCGTAATAACGTGCATTCAACCTAACCGTCCCATTCACTACAAGCCTTGAGTGCAGCGACATGCCAGTGCTGTGCCGCTACCCCTGCCCCAGTCTAGCATATCCAAATTGCATGCCGATGTGCGTGCTTATATGAGCCATTACGCCCCGACTGGCGCGGGCAGCCCCTGCATCGCCTCGGCCAGCACCGCGAGCGCCCGCTCAATATCCGCCGCGTCGATGCCGTAGTGCGTCACCGCGCGAATGCGGCCATCGTCGCCACCGGAGAGCAGCACGCCCGATTGCGCCGCCGCCGTCACCAGCGGGGTCACGTCGCCCGGAGCGCCATTCGCGCCACGCACGCCGAAGAAGAGGATGTTCGTCTCGACGGTCTCCGGCGCGATGGTGATACCCGGAATCTCCGCCAGCCCGTCGGCCAGCTTCTTCGCGTTGACGTGATCCTCGGCCAGCCGGTCCACCATCTCGTTGAGCGCGACGATGCCCGCCGCCGCG
>DATBIB010000172.1:0-63856 GCA_036557205.1 Ktedonobacterales bacterium
CTGGCTACCGCAACTTTCTGGCGTGGGCCGAGCAGGAACCGTGGCTGCTGAAGCATCCCGCACTCATCTGGACCAGCCGGATTCTGCCCGTGCTGACGGTGGGGCTGGCGGTGCTAAATGTGGCGGGCATCGTGCGGGCGCCCTTCTGGCTGCTGGCCCTGGCGGCCAGCATCCTCTTCAGCATGCGCTATGGCAAGCAGGTCGAGGAGCTAATCGACCAGGTCTCCGACCGCCAGGCCGTCTTTCAGCCGTATGAGGGCGTCTTCGCGCGCGTCGCCCAGCAGCCCTTCGAGGCGGAGAGGCTACGGCGCATCCAGCGCGATCTGGCGGCGGAGCAGCTCAACGCCGACGAGCAGATGCGGCGACTGGGGCGTATCCTGCAATTCGGCGATCTTCGCCTCTCGATGATCTTTCCGATCATCCAGGCATTTCTGCTGTGGAGCTTCCACACGCTCTGGCTGCTCGAAGGCTGGCAGCAGACGGCGGGGCGGCGCGTGCGCATCTGGCTGGAGACGCTGAGCGAGCTGGAGGCGCTCTCGGCGCTGGCGACGCTGGCGGCGGATAATCCGACCTGGGCATTCCCAGAGATCGTCGCGAAGTCCGACGGCGGGCCTGCCCTCAGCGCGCGCCACCTGGGACATCCGCTGCTGCCACCGGCTGTCTGCGTCGGCAACGATGTCGGTATTGGGCCGGTGGGGCGCTTCCTCTTCGTCACTGGCTCGAATATGTCGGGTAAGAGCACGCTGCTGCGCGCCATCGGGATGAATGTCGTGCTGGCGCAGGCGGGCGGCCCGGTCTGCGCGGATGAGATGCGGCTGGCGCCGCTGACACTGGCGACCAGCATCCGCGTGCAGGACTCGCTGGAGTATGGCATCTCGTATTTCATGGCGGAGCTACGGCGGCTGCGTGAGGTGGTAGAGATTGCCCGCGCGACGACCGAGACGACCGATACAGGCGAGCGCGAGTCGCTCTTCCTGCTGGATGAGATTCTGCACGGCACGAATACGAGCGAGCGCCAGATTGCCGCGCGCCAGATCATCCGCACGCTGCTGCGCTACGGCGCGACGGGGGCAGTCTCCTCCCACGACCTGAGCCTGACGGAGACGCCCGACCTGACCGCCGCCCGCGACGCCGTCCACTTCACCGAGACGTTCACTCGCGGCGCGGATGGCCCGGCGATGTCGTTCGACTATCGGCTGCGTCCCGGCGTGGCCACCTCGACCAACGCGCTCAAGCTGATGGAGATGGTCGGCCTGCCACTGGACGATGTGAACGCAGCGGACGGCACTCACGAAAGCGCCAGCCAATAGGGCTGAGGCTATTCATCCTACACGGCGGCATCGGCATGGCTGGCGCGCCACCAGGCGAGCGCGCGACCACCGAGCCAGAGCGCGGCCAGCACGGCGCTGCCCCAGACGACGATGAGCAGCAACGGGGTATAGGGCGCGCGTAGCCGGGCATAGTAGACGTAGCCGCCGAAGACTGTTAGCGCCAGACCGTAGCCGCCGAGCAGCGCAAAAAACCCCATGGCGTCAGTTAGCACCGAGGGCTTGCGCCGCCACCAGAGCATCCACAGCAGCCATGCCGCCCCAAGCAGCGGGAAGAGGGGTAGCAGCTTGCGCATCAGTGTCGTGATCGCCGCGTTGATTGCCAGCAGGGGCGCGGCGAACGGTCCCTGAGAATCGATGGGAAGGAAGGGGTTGACCGTCGTCAGTGTGGCGTCGGCCACCGGACCCGACTTTGCCACGAACTCGACTGGATGGGCGCGAATGATGGCGCTGCTGTATTCCCCGGCCAGCGCAAAGTAGTCGCGGTGCAGCGGCGGGTAGTCTTCGCGAATGACGTTCCAGGGGTCGGCGTCGCCACGCGCGACATGCGCCGACACGAGCTGGGTCATCGCCGCGTATTGGGGTGGCGCCTCCCGCTCCATGCGATATTGCATCACCTTGCCCAGCAGGTTGACGTTCGAGATATAGGTGACGCACGCGCAGTCGTTCTGGACGCGATTGAGGATGACATAGCCGCCGAGTGTCCCGTAGAGCAGGCCAAGCGCGAGGGCTACTGTTGGCAAAAGCCGCCGCAACTGCCCATGCCGCCATGCCAGGAGCAATAGGACCGCGAAGAGCGGAATCGGTAGGTAGATCCATTCGGGGCGCGTCAGAAAGAGCGCCAGCAGCGCCAGTGTCACGCCCCAGTATGTGCGCGCGCCCGGCCAGCGCAACGCGAGCACGAGCGCCAGCGCCAGCGTGGCCAGCAGAAAGAGCGCCAGCCCCTCCGAGAGCAGCGGGCGCACGTATGAGAGCAGATGGGTATTGGCCGCCACGGGCGCGACGATGAGGGCGGCAACCCATGCCCGCCGCACCATCAGACAGAGCGCGGCGTAGAGTTCCAGCGTCGCCAGCACGTAGAGGACGCCCTGCACGATGCTCACCGCGTCGAGGTTGTCGCGTCCAGTCGCCAGAAAGAGCAGCGCGATGAAGGTGGGATAGCCAGGGAGCCGCGTTGGATCGACAAAATGACCTGAATCGAGGATGGCACGGCCTTGACGAAGATAGGCGGCGGTGTCGGGGTCTATTCCTGGGTGCGGCGCGTTGGCGTAGTAGCAGATCGTCACGAGCGAGGTGAGCGCCAGCACCGCAGCGCCCCAGGCGAGATAGCGCGGGCCGCGCCAGTCGTGCGCAATCCACGCCATGACTTTCTGTATTCGTGGATGGCGAAGTAGACCGGCGCCCATAGTCCTCCCCAGGTGTTGTAGTAGTCCCTGCATAGTATGCCACAGCCACCCATTCTCTGTGGCGGTCCCTGTGCCATCGCTGCGCCAGGGCGCAAAAGGCCCCTCCCTTTGTTAAGAGAGGGGCCGATTATATGCGCCGTTACCGCGCGCCAGTGAGCCAGCCGCTCTGCTCCAACGCCTGAAGCAGCGCCGCGTTGGATTGCGTGCGCTCCAGCACGTTGAGCAGCTGCTGGGTCGCCTGGGCGGGCGGCACATCGGCCAACCGACGGCGTAGCGCTGTGGTCGCGCGTAGCTCCTCGGGCGTCAGCAACATCTCCTCGCGGCGCGTGCTGGACTTGATGACATCCACCGCCGGGAAGAGCCGCCGCTGCGACAATTCACGCGAGAGGTGAAGCTCCATGTTGCCGGTGCCCTTGAACTCTTCGTAGACCACGTCGTCCTGACGGCTGCCGGTATCCACCAGACAGGTGGCCAGAATCGTCAGGCTGCCGCCTTCATCCAGGTTGCGGGCCGCGCCAAACGCGCGCCGTCCGGTATCCAATGCCTGAGCGTCGATACCGCCGGAAAGCGTGCGCCCCGCGCCGCGTGTCGCCAGGTTCTCGGCGCGCGCCAGTCGTGTCAGCGAGTCCAGCACCATGAAGGCGTCGCGTCCAGATTCGGCAACCCGCTTCGCGCGCTCGACCGCCACCTGAACCAGCCAGGCATGGCGCTCGGTCTCTTCGTCGAAGCTGGCCGCGTAGACCAGCCCGCCGCGCGGCTCCAGCCGGGCACGCAGGTCGGTGACCTCTTCGGGGCGCTCACCGACGAGCACCGCCATCACGACGGCGTTGGGATAGCCCGTTAGCACCGCCTCCGCCGCCTCGCGGATCAGCGTCGTCTTCCCGGTCTTGGGCGGGGCCACGACGAGCGCGCGCGAGCCAAAACCGAGCGGCGCGAAGAGATCGATCAGCCGGGTCGAGACCGGGGGATGCGTCCCCTGCTCCAGCCGGATACGCCGTTCGGGGAAGGTGGCCGTCAACTGCTCGAAGAGTGGCCGGTCGCGCTGCGTTTCGGGTTCAGCTTCATTGACACTCTCGATTTGCACGACATGACGCCGACCAGCGCGCTCCTCCGCCATGCCGCTGACGAGATCGCCTGAGCGCAGTCCATAGCGGCGCACGTCCTCAGGATTGATGCGTGCGAGCGGTAGCAGATTGCGCTCATCCAGCAGTTCGGCGGGCGACATCCCCTGGCCGCCGCCCAGCCAGAGCACCCCGTTGACCTCGACGGTGCGCGCCGGAGCCGCAGGTGCGGGCTGGCGCTGGCCATAGCCGTAACGGCTCTCGGAGCCAGTGGGCGCGGGCGTATGGGTGTACATCGAGCCGCCATCCCGCGAGGGGCGTCCGCCACGGGTGTCTGGCTGGCCACGCCGACCACCCTGATTGCCCAGGTTGCGGCGAGTGGTGAGCGGGCCGCCACGCTCGGCCTGTTCGGCATAGGATGCGGGTGAGGCGGGCGGGCGACGATCACGCGGCGCGCGCATATCGCGCTGGTCGGTGTAGCCCCGGTTGCCCTGCTGATCACTGTAGGGTGGGTAGCCATACTGTCGGCCACCACGCACTGGCCGGTGCTGCTCCTGCGAGCGGTTGCCGTTGCCGCCACCATACTGCCCCTGCTGCCCCTGCTGCCCTTGCTGCCCCTGCCCCGGCTGACCATAGGGCGAGTACGGCTGATACGGATATTGCGGCGGGCGCTGCTGACCTTCGCCAGTGCCGCCGGGATGCTGCTGGTGTTGCTGCGAATGCTGGTCGCGGTTGGGCGACTGTGGGCGCTGCTGGGCGCCACGACCGCCGGGCCGATAGGGCGGCATGCTGCCCTGCCCGCCACGAGCGGCAGGATTTTGATGTGGTCGCTGCGGCTGACGAGACGCGCCGCCGGGCATATCAGCTCCGGCTCCGCGCTCGCCCGGACGCTGCTCCTGATTCACCCAGACCGTGAACCCGCGCCGTTGTGGTGTCGGGTCCGCATCGGGCGCGGGCGCCGACTCGGAGGCGGCTGGCGTGGAAGTGGCTGTCGCCTGATCTTGATTTGGCGCTTCCGCTTCCCCACGCCCATGGCGCACTCGTGGCATGCGCACGCGGCGCGCACCCGGCGCTTCGCTATGGCTGTCGTGATTGTTCTGGTTGTCGTGATCGGTGTGATTGGAAGCATCCGCCGCCAAGGCAACGGCGGCTGGCGTATCATCCGCTGGAGCCGCCACCGTGCGCGAGCGGCTGCTCTTGCGTTTCGGCGTGGGAGCGGCTTCGGCGCTCATAGCAGCGTCCAGAGCCGCATCAGTTGCAGCCGCTGTAGGTGCGGCTACGGCACGGGTGCGACGCGACTTCGTCGTGGGCGCGGCGTCGGGCGAAGAGGCCATGTCGCCGGGCAGCGTCGTCTGCTCGATGGCGGCGCGCTTTGCACCGCGCCGCTTCGGTGTGGGTGTGGTCGCTCCGGTCGGCTCAGTGGCCTCGGTCGCGGTGGTTACCGCAACGGAGTCATTCGCCGCAGCGGCATCCTGGCGCCGGGTTCGGCGACGTGTTGGGGTGGGATTTTCCTGATCTTCTGGCACGAAGGCCTCCTGAGCAGTGGAGCAGACATCAACGCAAGGGTGGATTGTTTCTTGCCACCATCACACTGATCTCTCCGAACATCTGAAGCATGTCAAGCGAACAATAGCCATGTCAAACGCAACGCCAGCGCCTCGTGCGAAGCACGAACCGGCGTGCAATTCAAGGGTTCTTTGATGCTTGTGAGCGTGCGAAGCAACATGTTTCCGAATTTCACGGCACATTTCCAACATTCAGCGGCATGAGTCCATCATGTGTCCATGTCGTACCTGCCGCGTGATGGGCCAGTGAGCGCAAGGCACAGCCAGCAGAGAGACCGGGCGTGAGACGGCAACGATTCGTACATTTCCCCTGTTCACGCGCCTTAGCGTGGCTCCCAGCATACCTGACAATTCCGGTACGAACTGGCGGGCCGATGATGTCTCGCTCGCGTGCTTTTTACGAACGGCGCAACGGGCTACCTGCGGCGGTGGATGCGTGTCAATATCCGTCAGGTGGCACAGTCGTGAGCGCGAAAGCTACAGAATTGCACAATGCTTCAGCGAGAGGAAGGTCTCGCGCGAGATGGGCAGATCGCGCCAGAGTTTCACACTGTCCCCGGCTGGAGGGAGCTACTGGCCCCCATATGTGCGTTTGTGAGAGTGTTACGCGCAGTAATGAGTATTCAGACACCCCTATTGTACGCTATCGACGGCGGGTTTTGCCAGTTTCCCCACCGAACTGTCTCATCCTCGTTTGGATGGCCGTTATGGTCGATGGCGGCGCGCCTGATGGCCGATGCGCCAAAGGTCACCTGTGGGCCGGAATAGAGGCTCACTGCCCGCACATCGCTGGTGGCGAAGCTGGTTGGCGTTTTCGCGCCGACCGCCATTCGTGTCACCACTACCTCCAGATTCTCCTGCGAGGTGCGGATTTCGGCAAGTTGCGTGCCCAGCAACGCCATGTGGGCAGCCTGCGCCCGCAGATGCTGCTCCAACTGCCAGAGCGTCTGGCTGTATTGCCCTGAGCCAATCAGGCTGACGCCAGGCTCCAGCGCCTCCGCCTCCAGCACCAGCTCATTCGCGCCAACGCACAGCGACCGCGCCACGGTATCGAGCATCGCGAGCGCCTGGCCCTGCGTGCGGATCGGCATCTCCAGCGCCGTGACCGCCGTGACCGCCGATGGGTTCCAGTTGCCAGCGGAGACGCGCGCATAACGTGAGAGAGCGCCCGCCAACTCGGCCAGCGGCCCATACGCGCCTGGACGCAGCGCCTGCACTGCCTGCATAGCGTCGGGATCGCCCTGCGCCAGCCGTTGTGTCAGCATCGCCAGTTCGGCGGCGGCGTCTCCGAGCCGCGCGCGCTCGCGAAGGAGTGGCTCTTGCGCCTGCTCGGCGGCCCGTAACCGCATGAGCAACGTCTGATGGGTCTCGCGCAGACGCTCGTTGCTTGCCCGCACATCTGAGAGCAGCCAGCGCAGATTCTCGCTGGTCTCGGTGATGTGCGCGCTATAAATGCCCAGAAAGGCGACGATCAACGCCGACGCGCCAAGAAAAACGAGCAAAGAGGGCATCCACCCTGAGAGGGGTCCGTCTCCCAGGCTGTTCATCGCGACAATGATGAGCGCGGCCAGCACCGTTGCCAGGGCGCCACCTCGCTCGGCAAAGAATGCTATCGCCAACGCAATCGCGGGCAGGAAAACCAGAAGAGTCCAGCCTTCGCCTCCCCGCAACAAGAGTATACCACCAGCGGCGCTCATATCAACCACGACCAGCGCCAGCCGCGCCAACAGGAGCAGCGTCGGGCGGTTCTGCCGGGTGAGCAACAGCGCCAGCGCGCCGCCAGCGGCGACGATCAGCCCAATCACTGGCGTCTGCACCGGGCCGGATACGCTCCAGACCTGCCAGGCAAGCACGACCGCGACGCAGACGCCGACGATCAGATGCGCCAACGCGAGCCGCTGGAGTAGCGTGTAGCCCTCGTCGGTGGCCATCCACCAGGCGGTCGCCACCGACGACGCCGATGGCGCAGCATCGCGAGACCACGACTTTTCCCATGAGTCAGCGTACTGGTGCGCGCCACTCGACGCGAGAGCGCCTGACCCAGGCGCCGCGCTTCCACGGCCGAATCGCGCTCCATCGCTGAGTTGTTGATGAAACCGTTGCATGATTGCCTCCACCTCCCCATGCACCGTAGATTTGTGCCCTGGAGTCCATTCAGGAACAATAAAAAGACCTGATACACTGCGGGCTGGTAGCGCCCGCGGAATAAGCGATACGTACGTCGGCGCGGAATGTCAGGCGCCGTCACGGCGACCCAGGCATGCGCCTCATGAATTCGATTTTTGGCGGTATTGGTATCTATGAATCAGAATCAGTGCGGTTCGGTGCGGCATTGCGCGCGCATCGTGCGCGGACCTCATGATGAGTGCGGAAGGAGCGGTTGAGCCAATTGCGCCATATGTGCGGGCGGCATATGGGGATAAATCCGTGCGAATGGTCAATGAATTGAGATGATATTCCCGTCTTCTGTTGCAGAGACGAACGAGTGCGCCTGATAGCTACACACGACATTTGGCCTATGCCATCCGCCGACCTCACCCCCCAACCCCGCCCTCCGGGCCGCTGGCGCTGCGCGCGCTGGACGCGCGCTCCGAGGCTATTGCCTCGCGCGCCAGCCTCCCACAGGAGAGGGGGAGCCAGAGTGGCAGCTATTGAGTGATGCCGGGCGAGAAGTAGCCGGTTTTTCCATCGGCAGCGAATTGCCACGCCTTCGTGCCATCCGCGGCGTTGAGCGCATAGAGCGCGTCGCTGTTGGCATAGACAACGCCATTGGCGACGACGAAGCGCCCGTTGACGGCTCCGCCGGTCTTGAAGGCCCAGCGCTGTTTGCCATCTGTGCCAAGCGCGTAGACATTGTGGTCGCTCGAGCCGACGAAGATCATGTCATTGGCGAAGATGGGCGACGAGAAGACTGCTCCATGCGTGGAGAAACGCCAGGTCGCGTGTGAAGCGCCCCCCATCGGAACCGCATAGACCGCGCCATCCTGCGAGCCGAAATAGACCATATCACTGGTGAGCGCGGGCGACGACGAGACATGACTCCCTGTTGTGAAATGCCAGCGTTCGTGACCATCAGCGATCGCCAGTTTTCGCAGGTTCTTGTCGTCGGACCCAATATAGATGGAGTCGCTGCCTACCGCCGCTGAGGAATAGACCTGACCGTCCGTCGTGAACTTCCAGACCTGGCTGCCGTCAACCGCGCCGAGCGCGTAGACGCTGTGGTCGTTCGAGCCGACGTAGACCACACCGTTGGCGACCACGGGCCGCGCCTCCACGGCATCGTCGGTCTGGCGCTTCCATTTAATCGAGCCGTCTCTGCTGTTGAGCGCGTAGACGTTGTGGTCATCGGAACCGGTATAGATGAGGCCTCCCACCACCACGGGCCGCACCTTCACCGGGCCGGGGATGCTGCTCTGCCAGATCGGCTTGCCATCGGCGGTCTTGAGCGCGTAGATCGTGCCGTTCTCGGAGATGGCATAGATAACGCCCTGGGTGGAGCTATCGGCAGGGCGAACTGTCGCATCGGCGGTGAAGCCCCAGCGCAGCTTGCCGCTCGCAAGGTCAACCGCATACAGCGTGTTGCCACTCGCGGTGAAGAGCAGCGGCGGCACGACAGTACCGGTTGTCGTGCCAGAGCCAGCGCCAAGCAGGCCAAACCCGCGCGTCAGCACCGCCGTCGAGCCCAGGGCTATTGCGCCAAGAGCCGCCACGCCGAGGCCGCCGATCAGCAGCGTCCGTCGGGTAAGCAGGCCGTCGCCGAATGGCTGGTCAATCGGCTGAGACGTGGGCCATTGTGCCGGTCCCGCTGGCGTGGGCGCGGCTGTGCGCCTGCGAACCGGAGCGCCGGTAGCCTTTGCCGCTGGGGTTGGCGTGGCGGCCAGCAACGAGAGAATCTCGGCGGCAACCTCCTCGACGGGCTTATCGGACGCTTCGATCCACGGCAGCCCCTGCATTTCTGGCGAGAGCTGGCCCGCGCCCCGGCGGACAATCGCGATACGGCGCCAGCGCTCGGCGGCCATCAGCTCGCGATAGCCTGCCACCAGTCCGCCTGCCCAGGCGGGAGCGGGATCGGTGACCAGCACGACCAGCGCCCGCGAGTTGCGCACCTGGGACGCGATGCCCTGTGGCGATTGGCCACCTGGCGGACTGTAGGGAGAGGCGCCCCCTCCCTGCGTGCGCAGCGCGATGGCATAATAGCTGGCAAGTGATGCGTCGGCGGGCGCATGAGCGACGACAATATCACCACTGGTGGGGGGCTGCATACTCCATCTCCTCACACGGTTCTCATGCGTATCTCACGCGCTGGCTGTACCCTCGCTTGCGGGTGTTCACGATGGTGTCACCTTGCAGGGTAGCGAACTCTGTTGCCAAACGCAAGGGGTCATCGGGTCTACGGGCCAAAGTTGTGGGGTGTGCTACAATGTAGGCCGCCTGGCAGTTTTACGCTGATGCCTACGGGAAGGGTATTCATCATGCCGGGCATGTTTTTCAGACTAGTGGGGGCATCCATCTTTCATTGTTCATCCATCTATCTGGCCTGCTCCCTCTCAGCTCTCACCCAGAAGGAGTCCCATAATGGACGATCAGAACCACATACCACCTGATGACGCTACCGCTGATGCTAACGCTGACGCTACCACCGATGCTACCACGCCCACGGGCGACCAGACCACACCGTATGACGTGGCTGCTCCGGCGAGTGAAGGGGAAGAGATGGCGGCAGGCAGCGAGCCATCTCCGGCGCCTTCTTCGGCAACTGAACCAATTGCCGATGCGTGGACCCCGGCGCCTGAGGCCAGTGGAATAGCCAGCGGCGCCTCAGATCACCCCGCAGATGAGACACCAGTTGACGCCTCTGGCGACGCGCTCGTCCCCGCAGCTGATGCCGATGCTGGCGGCGGCGACGCGCCTGAACCTCTCGCCGAAACGCCGGCCGCCCCCGACGACACGTGGAGCAGCGCGGCAATGAGCGACGATACGTCAGCCAGCGCGCCGAGCGCTGAAAGCGATGAAGACGCGACGACTGCGCCCGCCGAAGACTATGCGATACCGACCATTCCGGTCTACAATCCACCAACTGTATCCGCGTCACCTGTAATGGAGACTACGGATGAGGCGCCCGCCGGCGATCAGCCTACGGAGGCGGAAGAAGCGCCTGCCGCCCCAACGCCGATCGAGGTGTATGCCGCCCCGACTTTCCCGCCGTATGAGTCGGCTGCCATCGCCACATTCGCAACAGCCACCGCTGCGGAGACACCTGACGACGCCGAAGATGGCGCGCCTGCCGACGCGGCGACTACCAGCAGCGAAGACGACACCGCAGTGGCAGAAGCTACCGAGCCGAACGCTGATACTGCCTCGCCAGTCGATATGCCAGATGCTTCATCCGCGGAAAGCGCGGCGGACGCTCCAGAATCGGAGCCAGCAACGGAGCCAGCGCTACCAGTGGCCGATCCCTGGACAGCGGCGGCAAGCGATGCTACACCAGACGCCGACGCAGGTATTGATGATGCGGGAAGCGCCGACGTAACCGCTGACGCAACCCCTGAAGTGGCTGCTGAAGAGAGCGCGCCCACGGACGTATCCAGTGCTGCTGCGCTCGCGGATGTTGCCGAAGCTGCCGGTGCTGCCGCCGATGCAGCGTCAACCGAGAGTGCGCCCGCCGACACATCCGCCGATGCAGCGCCCGCTGACATTGTTGAAGCAGCGTCGGATATCGATGACGATACTACCGTTACTGCTGTTGCCGATGATGTCGCCGGAGCGCCAACCGAAAGCGCGGCGGATGACACATCCGCTGCATCCGCTGAGCCCGCTGAAGTCGCGCCAGTTGATACGGCGCCAAGTTACGCGCCACCAGCGGATACGGCTGCCGCCTATATACCGGTAGCCGACGCGGGCGCGCCCCCTCCGCCAGCAGTGGAACCTCCTGCTACCGCTTCCGACGCAGTCGAGGTCACTCCCGACGAACCGGCTCCAGCCGAACCCGCGGACGTCGCCACTGTTGAGGATGTGGATGCGCCACCGGCCTATACGCCGCCACCTGTGGTTGAGGCTACCCCTGCGTATACCCCTCCGCCGCCACCACCGGCCTATGCGCCACCAGCCGCTGAGACGCGCGCGACGTATCCGCCCGAGCCACAGCCGCCAGCCTATGCGCAGCCAATACCGCCGCCCGCGCCCATCTACGCGCCGTCGCCGATGTCGCAGCCGCAGGGCTACTATCAGCCGTCTGTGGTGGCGCAGCCGCAGGCTGACACGTCGATGCCGGTGATCGTCGAGATCCTCTGCGGCATCTTTGGCTTCTACGGGATTGGCTGGCTGATCGCGGGATATACAATACCCGGCATCCTGCTGCTGGTCGGCGGGCTGGTCTGGGCGGTGATCTTCTGGACGATAGCCGCCGTTACCCACTTCGTTGGCCTGGTCTGCCTGGTGCCGTTTGACATCGCGATCTGGGTGACATCGGCGCTGATCCTGAACAGCAGGCTCAGGCAGCGCCGTATGGGTCCGGCGCGGTAGTCCCAGCGCCAACAGACCGCAAGCCAGCCGCCCTCCTGGGGAATACCCCAGCGGGCGGCTGGCTCGCTTTTCCGCCGCCGGATGGACAGCCCCCCATGCGCACCATCGAAGGATAGCGCCGCCGCATTGGCGAATCCCTGACGCGCACGGTGTTGACTTGACATAGCAAGTGTCCTTGTGTACCATTGTCTCCACACGATCATGTCGTGGCGCGATATTGTTCGCTTGGCTGTTCTTGGTTCACCACAGGAGGCTGGGAATGACAGATGACTCTGTGCAAGAGAACACATCCAGCGTCAGAGAAGGGGGGAGCAACGCTAAAGCGCTCTGGTATCTGCTGTTGATTATCCCGTTTATCGCGACACTCTGGGTGCCGTTCTATGCGGGCAAGGATCCAGAACTGGCGGGGATACCGTTCTTTTACTGGTATCAGTTCCTCTGGATCATCATCACCTCGTTGCTCACCGCGCTGGTCTATTTCGTCACGAAGTGATCGGCCCGAGCATTGCGCGTTAGGATTGGTTCCCACTGGCGAGGTTCGTGATACACATAGGAGTGTTTCATGCCGAAAGAGCTGAACTGGACCGCGCTGATTGTCTTCATCGTCCTCTTCGCACTCGTCACCGGACTCGGGTTCATCGCGGCGCGCTGGCGTCGTGGCGACCTGAATCAGCTCCATGAATGGGGGCTGGGCGGTCGGCGTTTTGGCACCGTCGTCACCTGGTTCCTGCTTGGCGGCGATCTCTACACCGCCTACACCTTCATCGCCGTGCCTGCCCTGGTCTATGGGTCAGGCGCCATCGGTCTTTTCGCCGTCCCCTATACCATCATCGTCTATCCGTTCGTTCTGGTCGTGATGCCGCGTCTCTGGTCGGTCTGCCACAAGCATGGGTACGTCACGGCCTCAGACTTCGTGCGGGGGCGTTATGGGAGCAGCGGGCTGGCGCTGGCCGTCGCCTTCACGGGCATTCTGGCCACCATGCCCTACATCGCCCTGCAGCTCGTCGGCATCGAGGTAGTGCTGGCGGCAATGGGCATCCAGGGCGATATCCCGCTGATCGTCGCCTTCATCATTCTCGCCGCGTACACCTACTTCAGCGGGTTGCGCGCGCCAGCGATGATCGCGCTGGTGAAAGACGCGATCATCTACCTCACGATCATCGTCGCGGTGATCGCGGTTCCGATCTATATCAGCAACCACCTGGGCAACGGCAGTGGCATCGCGGATGGCTACGCGACGCTCTTCGCCAAAGTGCCTTCGGCCAAGCTGCTGCTGGCGCCCAAGACGTTCACAGTCTTCGGAACCCTGGCGCTCGGCTCGGCGCTGGCGCTCTTCATGTACCCACATGCGATCACGGGGACGCTGGCAGCCAACAGCGGGCGCGTCATCAAGCGCAACGCGGCGCTGCTGCCCGCCTACTCGTTCCTGCTGGGGCTAATCGCGCTGCTGGGCTTCATGGCGCTGGTGCTGGGTGTAGTCGGCGTCAAGCCATACGGCGCGCAATTCGCGGTGCCAGGCCTGTTCAATCTGGTCTTCCCGGCGTGGTTCGCGGGCTTTGCGTTCGCCGCCATCGCCATCGGTGCGCTGGTGCCTGCCTCGGTGATGTCCATCGCAGCGGCCAATCTCTTCACACGCAACATCTACAAAGAGTATTTCCGCCGCAATGCCAGCGACCGCGAGGAATCGTCCGTCGCCAAGTTTGTCTCGCTGATAGTCAAGGCGGGCGCGCTCGTCTTCGTCATCGCTCTGCCCTTGCAGCAGTCGATCAACTTCCAGTTGCTCGGCGGCGTCTGGATTTTGCAGACATTCCCGGCGATTGTCTTCGGTCTCTACACGCGATGGTTCCATCGCTGGGCGCTGCTGATCGGCTGGTTTGTCGGGATGGCGCTCGGCACGTACATGGCCTATCTGCAAGGCTCGCCGGTCACCCCGCACTTTGCGTCGTCCACCTACTCGCTGCACCTCTTCGGGCAGGTGATTCCCGGCTATGCGGCGTTCTACGCCTTTATCGTCAATATCGTCGTCACGGTTGTGCTGTCGTTCATCTTCAATCTGGTTGGTCTCGCTAAGGGTGCAGATGCTACCGCCGCGGCGGACTATGAGGCGGCCAATGTGGTCGCGGTTCCCGCCGCTGCCCTGTGATGGCCTTCTCCAGGTGAAGTGTTGGGGTTTGCGGGTGACGGCCCTCTCCTCCTAACCCCCGGCCTTCGGCCCGCTGGCGCTACGCGTGCTGGACGCACGCTCCGAGCCTATCGGCTCGCGCACCAGCCCCCTAAAAGGGAGGGGGACCAGATCCAGAACGCGCCGGAGGGATGATTATTCCCTCCGGCGCGTTCGTGTGTGGGCGGGCGGACCTCTCCCCCGGCCCCTCCCCTTTTAGGGGAGGGGCCGCAAGGACAGGATTGCCGCGCCAGTCACGTTAAGACGTTAGTTGACGCTCATTTAGCCGGCGACGCCCATCGGGCCGAGCGGCTCGACGACTCCGGCGAGGGGCCAGCGCGGCGATCCGACACGGTAGACGACGCGGGCGATCTCCCAGGCGGGGCGCTCCGGGCTACCGGCGCGGCTGCGCGTTTTGCTGATGGGCCAGGAGAGCCAGCGGCTACCCTTGCCCAGCGGTGTCAACTCGTAGACGCTGCCGGTGCGGAAGCACGGCACGCCAAGCGCCCAGACGACCTCCTCAGTGCCGAGCAGCTCGAAGCAGGCGCGATGCATCCCCTTACCGCCGGGGTCAGGATCGATGGCAATCAGCCGACCGAGGCGACCACGTGGATGCAGCGGGCCGCGCTCCCATGGGCCGCGCAGCCGATGCGCCCAGCCCCAGGTAGGATCAAGCTCGGGATGCTCGGGGTCTTCGGGCGTCGGCAGCAGCGTCAGCAGGAGGGCAAGCTGGCGGCGGGGCAGCGGCACGAGGCTATCAGGCTCGCCCGCCTCCAGATGCGCGAGCGACCAGGCGATATCGCTGTGCGCCAGCACGTCGTTGGGCCGCTCGACGCGGAAAATGCCGACATCGGTCTCGACCTCAACCGCTGAGATGATCTGTGGCATGGGACGTGGCGCGGGCAGATTTCCCGGCGGGCACGCCTCAGCCGACCCCAGCCCATTGCGGGTGGAGCGGCCACGGCGCGCGCGCGTCGCCAGCCCGCCACTCTCGGCGGTGGCATCGAGGCTGTTGCCCAGCGCGCCCGGCGGCATCACTGGCCGAATCGCGCGCAGGAAGCCGTAGGGGCGTCCGACGGGAATCGCGCCAACGCGCCCGGCGCCTTCGAGCGGACGCATGCCGCCCGCAGCGGAGACGGTGGCAATCAGCCATACCTGCGGGTCGGGCCGCGCATCGAGGCCGGGCGCGGCAAATGGGCTCACCGGCAGCGAGGTGAGCGGCGCCGGGTTGGCGACCGCCGCCCCAGGGCTGCGCCAGCGGCTAGAGCTGGTCGCGCTCGTCGGTATCGCCGCGGCGGATGAGGCGGATGACATAGATGGAGCGGTAGGCGCGGTGGGTGATTGGTAGCTCCAGGTTGGGTTCGTCTGGCGCGGGGCCGTGTGCCGCACGCCGACATAGGATGATGCCAGGCGATGGGCTGGCGTATCGGTTCTGACGTCTCGCATGCTGTATGACCTCCCCACGCAGGTGAGTGATGAATGCTGCCGCGCTACCATCCAGGCGATACCGCTATGTGGCGATGCCGCGCAACGACGCTACTCCTGGCAGACTCCGTTCTCAAAAGCAGACAGTCTACCTGTAGCATGCATATTGTGGGCCACGACAAAGTGGCCGTACGCCGTCTGCGGAAAGTCTACCTTAGAACAAGAGTTCTTGTCAACCGCCTGCTTCATGAGGTTGGGGAGAGAAGCAAACGGGCATTTGTAGCGTGATGATGATTGCGGCCAAATGATTGCGTATCTTGTTAATCAGACGACCTATCCCGCAAAAAAGGCGCACAAAATGACCGTCCATCGCGACAATTCTCCCCAATTGGCCCATTTTGGTCTCTCGAAGCGCCTGGCAAACTTTCTGCATAGCCCGAATGTTCTGTTCAACCGTCTCAATGATAGGCAGTTGACGATGGCAGGGGCGCGCTGATAGACTCCCCGCGAGGCAAGGTGAGGACGATGGCCAGCGATAACTTGTGGTGACCCAGCGCGGCGGCAGGAGGCAAGGAGCGAGAGGCGGCAGCAGATGGGCATTATGGCGGCTCTGATCAAGTTTCGCGTGACGCTGGTCCTGGCAGTGTTCCTGGTGCTGCTGGGCACGGCCGCCGGACTCGCCACGTTTCAGCTGGGCCGGATCGTCTCGCGACAGGCGCGGGCGGATACCGCCGCCGAAATCTGCACGATGTTGGAGCATCAGCAATATTCCGCGCTTGCCGAACTGGTCGATCCCACGCCTGTCCCTCCCTCGGCCAGCGGTACCTTCGACGCGCAAAAGTTTCAGGCGCAGTTTCAGGCGCTCGACCAGCAGCAAGGCACGGTGAATGATTGTAACTGGAGCTCGCTGCAACTGAGCGACGAGCGCGGAACCTACCAGATTGTCGTGCGCCGCCGCAGTCCGACGGTTTCCAGCGTGGCGACGGTGGTGCTGGAGCACGAGCCGGATAACGGCTGGCTCATCTCCCGCGGCAGCGCGTTCGTCAGCCATCCCGTCTAGCCACTCTAGCCGCCCACTACGTATTTTTGTGGATAGAATTGTGGACAATGTGGATAATTCGCGGTGCGATGGGAAGCCGATGATCGGCCCGCATCCCCCTCATGAAGCGGCTGCTTACTGCTTCGCGAAGAACTCGCGGAAGGCTTGACGGACCGCATCAGGACGTTCGAGATACGAGAAGTGGCCGCAGTTGGGCAGTACGACGAGGCGCGCACCGGGAATCGCCTCGGCGATGTGGGCCGCACAGGTGACGGGGACGAAATCGTAGTCGCCATGCAGCACCAGGGTTGGGATGTGCAGCCGCGTGATCTGGGGCAGCAGGTTGTATTCAGGCATCTCGGCTGTCTCTTCCCAGAGGCGGCCCGTGGTCGCTCGTGCGGTGAGAACACTCTCCTTCGTCCAGCCTACGTACAGATGCGCGCTCAGGCGGGCGAGTAGCTCAGGCGGGCGCAGGGTAGGCTGGAAATAGAGGCGATAGTATGCGGCTCTGGTTTCGAGATCGCCTTCCTCGAATGCGGGGCTGGACTCCAGGACGCGCATCCGCTCCAAATCCTCGGGTTCTCTCGTGTTGAGCTGCCGCTCGAATAGCTGGAAGTCCTCATATGAAACGGGCGCGGTATTCAGCAGGATCAGATGCGAGACACGCTTCGGGTGGCGCAAGGCGTATTCCAGCGCCAGCAGTCCGCCCCAGGAATGCCCCAGCAGCGCGGCATGTTCTACATGTAAATAGGCGCGCAGGGCCTCCAGGTCGTCCATCTCGGATTGCAGACTGACCGCCGCGGGTGGGACGTTCCACGCGGATTTGCCGCGCCCGCGTTGATCGTAGTAGATGAGGCGGAACGCATCGGCCAGGCGATCCATGTCGGGCAGGAGGTAGCTATGGTCGAAGCTGGGTCCGCCGTGAAGGATGATGATCGGCTGCCCCTGGCCGATGTCGCGATAGTAGAGCGCGGCCCCATCCACTGGCGCATAGCCCTCGCGTGGGGTGGGTTGGCGCGGCGGGTCCTGTAGGTTCATATCGCCTGCTCCCTCTCTGGTTGGCCAATCTCAGGCATCTGCCGCATCCGCGACCGGCTCATAGAGGCGGCCACCCATGCGCAGAAAGCGGATGGAGCCGTCGTCCCGCTCGATGAAGTCGATCCGCGCGCCCTCGTTCTCGCCCTGAGTCACGACCACGAACTCACGCTCGGCGATGGGCCGAAGCTGATCCGGCGGATAGATGTCCTCGCTCTCGGTGGTGGGATCGATCTCTTTCATGACGCGGCGCAGCCCGCCATCCGCGACGGTGATGGCAGCTTCCTCTACATCATCAACCGCCAGGCGATAGCGGCCAGCGAAGCGCGCGAGGGCGTCGCCTGGGAGCGCGATGGGTTCGGGACTGGCGGCGCGCAGGCCGAGGATGTGATCGAGCGCCCACTCGGCGACGCGGTCGGCCAGGACGCTGCCGCGACCGCTGTTGGTGAGGATAGCGATGGCGAAGCGGTGTGCGGGAACAAACTTGAGCTTGACCTCGAAGCCGCTGAGCGAGCCGCCATGCTCGACGACCTTCACGCCGTCGATGAAGCGGACGGCCCAGCCGAGGCCGCCCCACTCGGCGAAGTCAGCGGCGGGGTAGCTGGGGGCGCGCACCTGCGGCGTCCGCATCGCCTCCAGCGCCGCCGGGCTGAGGACGCGCCTGCCCTCCCATGCGCCATCGCCCATGGAAAACGCGGCGAAGGTGAGAAGGTCGTCGGCGTCCGAGATGATGCCGCCAGCGGGGGCGACGTTGCGCGGGAGGAGATACCTGCGTGTGACCTCGTGCTCGTCGCCGCCGGGAGTCTTGAGCGCATGGCCGACGGCGGTGGGATAGACGATAGCCTCGTGGGCGAAGAAGTAGGAACGGTCGAGGCCCAGCGGCGCGAAGAGACGCTCGCGCATGGTGGTCTCGAAGGGCTGCCCCGTGACCACTTCGACGACGCGACCGGCAAGCATGAAGCCGCTGCTACAGTAGGCCCATAGCTCGCCAGGGTCGGTGAGCTGGCGGATGGTGTGGTAGCTGGCGACGCAACGGGCGAGGGCGTCGTCGCCCATGCCGAAGTCGTGGTAGTAGTCGCCGTAGAGGCCGCTCTGGTGGGTCAGCAGCTGGCGGAGGGTGATGGTGTCGCGGGCGCGCTCGTCGGCGAGTCTGAGGTCGGGCAGATAGGCGCCGATGGGGGCATCGAGGTCGAGCGTGCCGTCGTCTACCAGCGTCATCACGAGCGCAGTGGTGTAGACCTTACTGATGGAGCCGATAGGGAAGAGGGTATCGGGGCGGACGGGATAGCCCGTTTCGAGGCTGGTGACGCCATAGGCGCGAGTCTCGCGCTCGCCATCGCGCAGGACGCCAACGACGAGGCCGGGGACGGTCCAGCGGGCCATCTGCTCGCGGGTGTGAGCGTCCAACTCGGAGCTTATGAGGCTAGATTCGTTTGCCATCGTGACCTCCTCTGGCCCATGGCCAGCAGGGTCTGCTATTGCAACGACAATGTATGCCGCAGCTTGAGGGCAATGTCCCAATCACCGACGGCATTATACACTGGGCGGGTGCGTAGCGGACGATGGCATGGCAATGCGCAACGATGGCGCACCCAGCGCTGGCTCCGCTGGCATGGCTTGTGCGGTCTGGCAGGGATGCCATCCGCCGCAGCGTTGCGGAAGCACGGTGGCAGCTCATTTTCTTGAGGACAAAAGGAGTTGGAAGCGATGTCTAGCAGCACCGGCCAGGGAAATATGGGCCAGCAGAGCGCCAGCGCCACGTCGGCCCAGCCACAGGCACAGGCCACCGATCCCTTGCAGAATCTGCAATATGACCTGGTGAGCACGCTCTACCACGCCTGCAAGAGCAGCAAGGCTATCGATCAGTACATCCGCGATGCGAGCCAGGCGGGCAATAACGAGGCGGCTCAGTTCTTCCAGATGGTGGCGCAGCAGGACCAGCAACGGGCCCAGCGCGCGCAGGAGCTGCTCAATCAGATTAGCGGAGGTCCGGGCAGCACGACTCACTAGAGGCGCTGGCGGCTGAAGCCGCGCCTAGGGGCCTGCGCTCTGCTGCAGCCGCAAAGCCCGCCTGCGCGGGCTAGGCAGAGATCCATCACCGGCTACTTGAATAACAGGCTAAATAGCGTAATGGCCGCCGTGCCTGTTCGGGCGTTCACGCTCGCGCTGTTACCCCGGCCTTTATTCTATTTGCGCGCATTGTTCAGGTAATCGTTGCGGCGGCTTGTGTCTCTGCTCAGCCCGCGCAGGCGGGCTTTGTGGCGTAGCCCGTAGGCGCGGCTTCAGCCGCCAGCGCCTCTGCTCGCACTCATTTTCCGATGGCATAGCGCAGAAACAGGTGATCGCCCGCCTGTTTGACGCTGAGGATTCGCGCGTTGGGGGCGTCCGCTGGCGAGAAGGCGACGCCCTCCACCAGCGCCCGGCGGGGTCGCTCGGCTGCCCGCCCAGCCAGTTGTGGCGCGAGCGTCAGGAAGAGCTCATCCACCGCGCCCGCCGCCAGGAATGACGCCAGCACCAGCGGGCCGCCCTCGTTGAGCGCCACCCGCACGCCATAGTCATCCGCCAGCAGCCGCAGCGTCGCCAGCACATCGACCTCTTCTGTGCCATCCACGACGCCATCCGCCGAGGCCGCCACCGCGCGCACCTCAACGCCAGCGGGCAACGCCTCGCCGCGCAGCCGCTCCTCGCCCACGGAGGTCGTCACGACGACGACCCGCAGATCGGGCGCGTGGAACGTGCGCTCGTCGAGGTCAATCTGGCCGCTGGCGCTCATTACCACGCTCAGGGGCTGGGTCTCGCCCTTGCCCAGCGCGGCGCGCATGGCGGCGTAGGCCTCGGCGTGGGGCGGGGAGACGAACGCGGGCGTATGGATGTGGCCCTTGTCCTCGCGTAGCGAGCCAGCGCCGAAGATCACGGCATCGGCCCGCGCGCGCAGAATCCCCATCACCATGTGATCGGTGTCGCTTTTGCCGCCGACGGTGCCCTGATACGGCTCGCCGGGCTGGGTGTAGGAGATGACGCCGTCGAGCGTCTCGATGAAGTTCACCAGCACATAGGGGCGCTCCCCAGGCTGGCCATCGGGCACGACCAACCCGCCATCATAGGCGGCGGCCAGCTCAGGCGGCAATGTGCTCGCGGGCGCGGGCGCGCGTTCGTAGAGGGTATGCATCGTCTCCATTACGCTTCTCCTCCCAGGGATAGGACCAGCCATCCACACTGTCAGCGTATGGCTCGCTCACGGCCAACTGGCCTGCATTATCCTATCACCGATTCAGGAGAAGATACGACGGAGAGCGCCTGCTCTATTCGTGGTTGCCGATGGAGGGCAGCCTTCGGTCAGACCAGACCTCAGTATTGGACGGAGATGTTCACCGGTCCTCGGTGAGCGAGAACCGCTACCAGCGTGACGCCCTGCTCCTTGCGATATTGCAGATCGACCGTTGAGTCGCCGATACGCAGACCACGCACGGTGACACTGGTGAGCCAGTCTGACAGGTGCGGCCGGTGGATATGCAGAGTGTGATTCAGCGCGTCTGGCTCGAGGCCGAGCGCCGTCTGCAAGAGCAGGGGCAGCGCGCCAGCGGCCCAGGCCTGCGGACTGCACGCTACGGGATAGTGAACGGGGCGCGGGTATTTGTCCATGCTGAAGCCGTCGAAGACCTCGGGCAGCCGGAACTCGGGAAAATGTGTCGCCGCCTGGAAGACGCCGGTAAAGATGGCGTCCATCTCCTGAATATATCCCTGTCGCCGCATGCCAAGGGCGATTAGCGCGTTGTCGTGCGGCCAGACCGATCCCGTCTGATAATCGAGCGGATTGTAAGCTCTTTCCTCAGCCGATAGCGTCCTGATGCCCCAGCCACAAAACATGTCGTCCTTCATCAGCCGGTCGGCGATGGACTGTGCGCGATCCGGCGGCACGATGCCGGTGAAGAGTGTCTGTCCAGGGTTTGAGGCGACCGCGCCAGAGGCCCGCCGACCGCGTTGCAGGCAGAGCGCGTAGCCCGTATCGCCGCCCAGCCAGAAGTCGTCGTTGAAGCGCTGCTTCAGGTCGTCCGCCTGCCGCTCCAGATGCGCCGCGTGGGCATGGGCGCCGGTAGCGGCCAATAGCCGGGCCAGCGCTCTGCGCGCATGGTAGGCGTAGCCCTGCACCTCGACGAGCGCGATGGGCGGCTGGCAGATCGAGCCGTCGGCATTGACGATGCCGTTGTCGGAGTCCTTCCAGCCCTGGTTGAGCAGCCCGTTCTCGGACCGCGAGCCGTAGGTGAGGTAGCCCGCGATGTTGTCGGCGTCCGCCTCGTTCGCGTCCATCCATTTGAGCGCCCGGTTGACGTTCTCCCGCAGCTGGTGAAAGAGCGCGAGGTCGCCCGTCCAGCGAACATATTCAGCCAGCAAGATGAGAAACCACGGCGTGGCGTCTACAGTTCCATAATAGGGAATCATTGGCACTTCACGCAGATTGGCCCGCTCGCCAACACGCAGCTCATGCAATATCTTGCCTGGCTCTTCGTCCTGAAAGGCGTAGTGTCGACTGCCCTGATACTGGGCCAACAGCAGCAAGGTGCTTCGCGCGAGTGCGGGATGATAGGCCAGTGTCTCGAAGGCGGTGATGAGGCTATCGCGGCCAAAGAGCGCGACATACCAGGGAATACCAGCGGCGAGATAGAGGTCGCTCAGGTTCGCGGTGGCCAGCATGCGCAGATCATTGAGCGACCGGGACAGCGCGCGATTAAACAGGGCATTGTTGGTCTCGATGGCTGGGGTCCGCGCAAGCTCCTCGGAGAACGACGCATGCTTCCCGGCGCCCGTCTTCTCGGTATGTTTGCCCGCGCCTTCCTCGTTGCCCTGCTGGTCCTCGTCTTCCAGTTCATAGGAGACGACGATTTTTGCCGCCTCGTTCGGTTTGAGTGAGATGGAGTAGAGCGCCCGCTGCTCGTCAAGCGCGTCGGGCGTGGGCGAGAAACGCAACGTGATCGCGCGCTGGTGGTTATCCGCGCCGTCATATTTCAACACGACCCGACCCCGATGCGTCTCCGGCGCCTGGAGCGTGCCCCGCTTGCCTGGCTTAGACCCGCGGATAGTGAAGATGTCGGTGAAGTGGCTGCCAAAGCGCAGCTCCACATCGAGGGCGACCGCGACCTGATCGAGATTGTTGATCTCAATCGTCTGCGTCAAATCTTCCCTGAGTGAGAAGGCGCGGCGGACGCTCAGCCGCTCTTTCGAGAGAATGCGCCCGTCAGGAAGCTGGAGCCGTGGATTGGTCAGCTCGTAGACCGCCTGATTACCCGCCGAGGCGTCCGCCAGCAGCGGCGCCCCTGGTTGGCCCTGCAGCAGCAGCTCCATCTGGTCCAGATAGCACATATCGCGGAAGTACATCCCATAACCGTGGTCCCTGGGGCGAATATCGCCCACACTGTTGGCCAGCAGAAAAACCTGATTGTATTTGATGGTGATCGCATCGCGAATATCGCTGATTTGGGTCGAATAGTCGAGCTGCCGGGAGTGAGCGCTGCTTTTGGCGGTCTGGCTTCCCTGCTCGCGACTATGCTTGCCGAGTTGCTCCTTGCTTGCTTCGTGCCTTTTTTGCTGATCTACCATTGGATTGCTGCCCCTGTTTCTCCTTCTTGCGTTAATCGTCGTTGCCGATGGCCAGGCCACCGAGACCAACGGTGACACCATGGGCGCTCGACTTGACGCGCGGCATGCCACGACCTGAGACGCCATGGGGCGAGAGGTCGTAGCGGATCGGCGGGGCCACGTGGAGACGCCCGTTGCGCGATGTGACCGCGTCGCCCTGCGCAATCAGGTAGTCCGCGGTCCGCGCGGCGAGCGCCTGAATCGTCAGGCCGGGATTGGCCGAGCCTTGGGTTGGAAAGACGCTGCCGTCACAGAGAAAGAGATTCGGGATATCGTGGGAGCGGCCAAAGCTGTCCACGACTGAGGCGCCAGGATCGTTGCCCATGCGCGCGCCGCCGATGAGATGGGCATAGCGCGGCTCCTCGACGACTTCCTCCGCGCCAGCCGCATACATCACCTCCATGGTCTTGTTTTTGCCCCATGCGATCAATTTCTTGTCGTTCTCGTGCAGGCTGAAGGTGATTTTGGCGACGCGCAGACCGTACTGGTCAGTCTCCTCAGCCAGCTCGACGCGGTTATCCTCCCAGGGGAGAATCTCGCCGAGGAAGCCGAAGGCCGCCCAGTGGTTGTAGTCCATCATGACCTTGCGCAGCCCCCAGCCCCACGCGCCTTTCGCGACCATCATCTGCTTGGCGAAGGCGATGGGCAGCGGACCGACGGTCTGAATCGCGAAGCCACGGGCGAAGCCGCGCGCTGGGTCGGTCTCGTAAAACGCCTCGGTGAGCGCGTGCGCGGGAGGCGCTTTGTACATACGCACCGGCTCATCGAAGCGCCCCAGAATGACATTGCCCGCCTGCGCCATCAGATATTTGCCGACCATGCCACTCGAATTGGCCAGCCCCTGCTCGAACCCCGGACAGGCGGAGTTGAGCAGCAGGCGGGGCGTCTCGATGCTATAGCCGGAAACGATGACGACTTTCGCCCGCTGTTCCCGCTCGTCGCCATCGGCATCGAAATATCGCACGCCGGTGACACAGCCATCCTTGCCCATCATGATCTGGCTGACCATGCAGTTGGCGCGTATCTCCGCGCCGTAGCGAATCGCGTCGGGCACGTGGCTAATGAGCGTGCTTTGTTTCGCGCCAACCTTGCAGCCCTGAATACAGAAGCCACGGTAAATGCAATGCGGGCGGTCGGCGTGCGAGCCGGAGGTGATGGCGACCGGGCCACCGGCCACCACGCCGATACCCAGTTTCGTGCAGCCGCGCACCAGCGCGTCGCCGACGCCGCCCAGGGGATGCGGGCCGTACGGGTATCCATGCGGATCGCCCCAGGGATAATTGGCCGGGCCAGCGACCGGAATCTCGCGCTCCAGTAGCTCGTAATACGGCTTGATATCCCAGTAGGAGATGGGCCAGTCGGCGCCAACGCCATCCTCGGAATAGACGCGAAAGTCGGAGGGATGGAACCGTGGCGTGAAGCCCGCCCAGTGGACCGAACCACCACCGACGCCTTTGCCACTGTTGTTGGCGCCGAATGCGAGCGGGTTCGCTCCACCAGAGATACGCAGGTCATTCCAGTAGAGATTGTGCGAGCCAGCCTCGTCGCTCACCCAGTCGCGCTCGGTATCCCAGAACGGACCGGCGTCGAA
Organism: Ktedonobacterales bacterium; assembly: GCA_036557205.1. Lineage (GTDB taxonomy): Bacteria > Chloroflexota > Ktedonobacteria > Ktedonobacterales > JADMIN01 > DAHUXT01. The sequence goes on from DATBIB010000172.1 coordinate 24,768, forward strand.
GCCGACGACGCGAAAACCCGCGCGCGCGAGGCGCTGAACCAGCACGCCGCCCGCCGAGCCAACGCCGACGACGACATAATCGACCTCGTCATCTGGCCCATAGTGGCGCATTTCGACATCGATCTTCTGGATGGGGCCGAGGCGGAGACCATCATCATCTTCTGGCATATGAAACGCCCCAAAGAGCGGAGATTTCGTCATAATTTGATCCTTGATGCCCTGAATGCAAGCGTCCTACCTCTGGTTCTCCTCCCCTTTTTTGGGGAAGAAGGCAGCCATCAATGAGTCCCTTCCTGGCCCGGCGTCATAACGCCCTGCTCTCCGCCGATTGGCTCGTAGCGGTTCGACGCCGACCACGGCGGCCCAGACCACTCGTAGCGCCGCTCCTCAACCTCCCACGGCTCAGGCCGCCCATGTTCCAGCCGCATGTAGCCGCGCGGATAGGCGGGACCACCGAAGCCGATCTCGTCCCATGCCCAGGGGTGCGCGTAATAGCCTTCGATACAGTCCTGCACGAGCAGCATCCAGTAGCGCTGGCAGCTCATCTGCGCCCAGATGTCGTGCGCAGCGGGCGGCTGGCAGTCGTGGATGGAGAGAAGCACGCGATCTTGCTGGTCAGGTGGCAGATCCACGAAATGCTGGCCGTACATATTCTGGGCGATAGCCTCGATGGCCTGGAGACCCAGCCGATGCGCCTCGTCGTCGGGCGGCATATCGTCGTAGCGGTAGCCGTCGATGCGATGGTGGTAGAGCCGGTCGTCGATGACGTTGAGAATCGGAATTGTATGGTTCGCGTCACGGTCGTCCTGGGGGATAATCCGGTCGATGACCGCCTGCATCAACGCTGCCTCGTCCGGGCTGAAGAAACGGATGGGCGGCGGCTCATTGACGCGCTGCAGAACGACCTGGCGGGTTGCCTCATCCCAGAACTTTTGCTGGGCGAGCGTCGAGAAGCCGGGATAGTAGCCGGGCTGCGCGCGCGGCGCAAGCGGATCGCCGGTCTGGGGGTCGATAGGCAGGCCGCCACGCGGCTCGGTGGGCGAGGCTTCGACGTGTTTAGCGTCCTGCCGGCTCGCGGCGGTGGTTGCGCCACGGGGTGACGTGCGACGCGCCATGATTAGTCCCCCCTTCGTAACAGGCTCGCCAGAAGCCCCAGGAATCCAGTCGCGGCGTAGAGCAATGGAGCGAAGATTGGCGGCCCGTAGAGAATGTTGTAGACAGGCGTCTTCAGCCCTCCGGGGCGGCGCAGAATGCCACGGCCGTGGTAGAACAGGCCAAGGCTGCCAGTGGCGATAGCCGCCAGCGAGGCCAGCGGCAACAGCGTGCGCGCGACGCGGCGGTCGGCGACCGCGCCAAAGCCAGCGACGGCGAGAATGGGCGCCAGCGCGACGGGAATCCACTGGCTGCGATAGGCATAGTTGGTCTTGTAGTGCGAGTAGAGCGCCTCAGCGCCGTTGAGCAGCCCGGAGACCGCCATCGCCGCCGCCAGCGCTTTCTGGAAGCGTCCTTCACGGACGTGCTGCGCCAGCATCAACTCCTCGCGGTGTATCCGGCGCGGCAGCAGGGGCCGCAGCCACGATGCGCCTGGGATCTGTGACTCAACGGAAGAGGCACGGCCGGGCAGGAAGCGAAGCGGGCTATCTTCGCGGCGCAGGCCAGACGCGATCAGGCCGAGCATGCCGCTGATGCCCAAGAGCAACGGCGCGAAGAGCGGCGGCCCCATGACGATGTTGTAGACAGGCAACCGCCAGCCGCCCGGCTTCCGCTGAACGCCACGGATGTGGAAGATGAAGCCAACCGTGCCATCAATGAGCAGCGCGGCGGAGGTGGCTGGCAGCAGGGTGCGCGCGATGCGGCGGTCGAACGTGCCCCAGACGCCCGCGACAGCTACGGCTCCGCTGAGGAAGACGGGGCTATACATGATGCGCTGGCTGTAACTACCAATGACATGCTCGTAGCTGACTTCGAGGCCGCCGAGCAGCGCCGATCCCGCGGCGATCAGCGCGAGGCTGCGCTGGAAACGCCCCTCGCGGACGTGCTGGTCCAGCTCGATGCCCTCGCGTACCCATGACTTCGGCAAGAGCCGGAGCGGGCCGCGCCGCAGGCGTTGCTCGGTCCACTCGCGGTAAAGTGGCGTATTCTCGATAGTCTCAATCCATTGGGCAGGAAGCACTGCCGTCATACGTGATACTCCTTCATCGAACTGCGGAAATGAGCGCGTCCTGGCGCATGCAGCTTTGTCGTCAGCCAGAAACCTCACCCCGGCCCCTCTCCCACGGGGAGAGGGGAGGCAGAGGCAGAGGCGGCGCCGACCGGAATGCTTCAATGTTCACTCACGTGGCGCTCCTTCGCCCACGCCGCCAGCGCGCGACGATGGCCGCAGCTAGCAGGCCAAGGCTGCCGACTGTCACCAGGAGCGCCGCCCATAGCGTTCTGGTCGCGGCAAGCGGCTTGATCGCGCGTTCTGGATAGGCGCTATGAGTAGTGTTTTCTCCTTCATGCAGAGCCAGGCGCAAGACTTCGGCCAGGTGCAGCGCTCTGCGGTCGGTGGTCTGCGCAATTTGCTCGCGACAACTGAATCCATCGGCCACGATAAGTGTCTCCTTGGGCGCGTTGCGCACCGCTGGCAGCAGCGCCTGCTCGCCACAGGCGATGGAGATCGCGTAGTGGTCGTTCTCGAAGCCAAAGGCGCCTGCCATCCCACAGCAGCCCGCGTCCAACGTCTCGCAGCTGGACAGGTGTTTTTTGAGCACGGCAGCCTCGTCGCGCATCCCCAGCACCGCCTGCTGGTGGCAATGCCCCTGGACGAGCGCGGCGCATTGCAGCGTCGGCGTCTGAAAATCGGGCACGAAATGTTCGAGGAACTCGCTGAGCAGGTAGGTCTGCGTCTTGAGTCGACGCGCGTTCACATCGTCGGGAAAGAGATTGACCAGCTCGTCGCGGAAGACCGAGGCGCAACTTGACTCAAGCACGACAATCGGCGTCCCGCTGGCCAGCGCGGGCGCTAGCGCATCGAGTACCTGGCGCAGCAGCCGCTTGGCGGTATCGAGCATGCCGAAGTCGTAGAGCGGGCGCCCGCAGCAGAGCGAGCCGCGCGGCACGTCAACCTGAAAGCCCGCCGCCTCCAACACCTCAACCGCCGCCGCCGCCGTCTCGGGATGAAAATGGTTGTTGAAGGTGTCTGGCCAGAGCAGCACCCGTTGCGCGCTGGCCGTCTCGGCGCGCGTGGGACGGCGACGCCACCAACCCTTGAACGTTTGCCGCGCGAAGGCTGGCATCACGCGTTGGGGTGAGACACCAGCAGCCAGTTTGGCGACCCGACTGACCCCCGGCGCGCGAATCAAGACGTTGGCCAGCGATGGCGCCAGAGCGGCGAGGCGCGCCCACCAGTAGATCAGGCCCATCGCATAGGCGCTGCGCGGACGGAGCCGGCCCGCGTAATAGTGCGAGAGGAACTCGGCCTTATACGTCGCCATATCGACGTTGACCGGGCAGTCGCCCTTGCAGCCCTTGCAGGCCAGACAGAGATCAAGCGCCTCGCGCACCGACTCGTCGCGCCAACCATCGCGTAACACATCCCCCTGTAGCATCTCGAAGAGCAGATGCGCGCGCCCACGGGTCGAGTGCATCTCGTCATGCGTGACCATGTAACTGGGACACATCGTCCCGCCGTCGTGGCGGCGGCAGAGGCCGACCCCAACGCAGCGCAACGTCGCCGTCGCCAGGCTGCCACCATCCTCCGGGATGCGAAAGTGGGTTGCTGGGCGCGCGGGCCGGTAGTCGGTCCCCAGCCGCAGGTTTTCGTCAATGCGATACGGCGTCACGATCTTGCCGGAATTCATCCGGTTGTCGCGGTCCCAGATAGCCTTGAACTCGCCAAATGCCTGTACTAGCTCCGGCCCGAAGACCTTCGGCAGTAGCTCCGCCCGCGACTGGCCATCGCCATGCTCGCCGGAGGGACAGCCGCCATAGCTGACTACCAGATCGGCCGCCTCCTCGATAAAGGAGCGGAAGCGCATGATGCCGTCGCTGGTCTCCAGGTCGAAGTCGATGCGGGTATGCAGACATCCCTGGCCGAAGTGGCCGTAAAACGCGCTGGTGTAGTGGTAGCGATCGATGAGCGCGCGCAGATCGCGCAGGTAGTCCGCGAACTTCTCAGGTGGCGCGGCGGAATCTTCCCAGCCCGACCACGTCTGCGCCGCGCCGGGGATGCGTGTCGTGGCGCCAAGCCCCGATTCACGCACCTTCCAAATCATTGCCATCTGGCCGGGGTCTTCGAGCAGGCTCATGGCGGGCGCTTGCTGACCGCGCTGGAGGGCGTACATTGCGCCGCGCGCCATGCTCCGCGCCTCGTCCCGCGAATCCGCGCCAAACTCGACGAGCAGCCAGCCGCGGCCCGCCGGTAACAGTTGCAATGCGGCGGGATCGAGAGCCTTGCGGCGTACGTCTTCGACCAGGTGCACATCAAAGCCTTCCAGCCCGATAGGCTTGTGTGTCAGTAGCTCCATGACGCGGTCGCAGGCGCGGTAGATGTCGGGATAGCCCAGCGCCAGCATCACGCGATGCGATGGGCTGTGGACGAGGTTGAGGGTCGCCTCCAGGATCGTGGCGCACGTGCCTTCCGTGCCAACCAGCGCGCGAGCGACATGGAAGCTGTTCTCAGGCAGGAGTTGGTCCAGGTTGTAGCCCGAGACACGACGCGGAATCTTGGGGTAGCGCGCGCGGACGAGGTCGCCATAGCGGTCGCGCAGGTCACGCAGCCGCCGATAGATGTCGCCGCGCTCACCGCCCTCAGCGATGATGCTGTCCAGTTCGTCGTCGCTGGTCTGGGCAACGGTCAGTCGCAGGCCGCTGTATGTCAGCACATCCAGGCTCTCGGTGTTATCCACGGTTTTGCCCGCCATGACGGAGTGGACGCCACACGAGTCGTTGCCGAGCATGCCGCCGAGCGTGCAGCGATTGTGCGTGGCTGGGTCTGGCCCGAAGGTGAGGTGATGGCGCTCCGCCGCGGCGCGCAGGTCATCGAGCACGACGCCCGGCTGGACGCGCGCCAGCTTGCGATCAGGATCGATGTGGAGCACCTGGTTCAGGTATTTGGAGAAGTCCAGAATGACAGCGGCGTTGCAGCATTGGCCCGCGAGGCTGGTGCCGCCGCCCCGGTTGAGCAGCGGCGCCCCATAGGCGCGACAGAGCGCCACCGTCGCCAGCACGTCTTCGGGGGTGCGCGGAACGACGACGCCTATCGGCGGCTGCCGGTAGTTTGAGGCGTCGGTGGCGTAGAGCGCGCGGTGGCCGTCGTCGAAATGCACCTCGCCCGCGATGGCGCGCCGCAATGCGGTCTCCAGGCCACGGCGGTCTGCATCCGCCAGCGCGCGCTCCTGCCGCCCCGAATAGGATGGTGGCTCGGTCCGCTCCAATGCGCCTGCCATAGATTCACCTTTCCATCAAGCTGGCGGCTGAAGCCGCGCCCTCCGGGCCGCTGGTGCTGCGTGCGCTTGACGCGCACTCCGAGCCTAACGGCTCGCGCACCAGCCCTATGGGCTTCGCTGACGCTACGGCCGCAAAGCCCGCCTACGCGAGCAAGCCAGACACAGACCCACCTTGCTGATTACCTGAATAACACGTGAGATACCATCATGACCGAGATATCTCTCACACTGCAAACCGCTCGGCGTCCTTTCGCTTGAAGTCGAGGCCGATGCCGGGCCGCGTCAGGTCGGGATGGAGGAGTCCATCAACCGGCGAGACTGCGCCATCGAAGAGCATGCGCTCGATGCGCACGTGGTCATGGAAATATTCAATAGGCCAGAGATTGGGCACGGCGCAACAGGCGTGCAGGTGCAGTGACGGCGCGCAGTGGGCCGAGAGCGACATGCTCCGCGCCTCCACCAGCGGCCCCACCCGCAGAAAGCCAGTGATCCCCCCGCAGCGCGAGCCATCGGCCTGTTGCACATCGACGGCGCCAGCCTCTAGCATCCGGCGAAAATACCAGAGATCGTAGCCATACTCACCCGCCGCGATATTCATCCCCGCGGGCGCGCGGTCGCGGATGAGGCGCAGACCGTCCAGGTCATCCGAGGAGACCGGCTCCTCAAACCAGACGACGCCGAGATCGGCAAACGCCTCCGCCTGTCGCAACGCCTGTTTGCGTGTGTAGGCGCCGTTGGCGTCCACATAGAGTTCCGCATCCGCGCCAATCGCCGCACGGGCCGCGCGAACGCGGTCCAGATCGTCCGCGGGATGTATGCCAATCTTCATCTTGACGCGCGGGATGCCCTGCGCGACCCAGCCGCCCAATTGTTGTTGGAGCTGGGCGATGCTATAGCTGGTGAAGCCGCCGCTGCCGTAGACCGAGACGGCCTCGCGCGCCTGACCGAGCAGCTTGCACAGGGGAAGATCGAGCAGCTTCGCCTTCAAGTCCCACAGCGCCACATCAACGCCGGAGATCGCCATCGACGCGACGCCAGGGCGGCCCAGGTTGCGGATGCTGTGAACCATCGCATCCCACGCGCCGGGCAGATCGAAGGCGTTGCGTCCGCGAACGATACTGGCAAGCGTGTCATGGATGAGCGTGGCGGTCGCGGTGTCGGCGTAGGTGTAGCCCAGGCCGCGCACGCCTCCCGCCGTCGCCTCGACGACGACGAGCGTGGTCGAGTCCCAGGCATAGGTACCGTCCGCTTCGGGTAGATCGGTGGGTATACGGTAGGCGGATACGTCAACGCGCTCGATGGGTACGGCTGTATTGCGAATGGACACGGATTTTGCTTGAACCTTTCACATCTGGAATAGACGCCCGCCTGCTCAGACATCGGCATCGTTGACGCCCTGACAGCCGCCGACGAGCGTTGTTACGACAAGTACATATATCGCGGCATGATATTATTAGAGGTTTCGCATTTGTTGTGCCAATCTCATCGCTTGCCCGGCGCCCTCGCAGGTCTCTCGCATGCCTGTGGCCCGCACTCTGCGGAAGAGCGAGATGTGGATTGTGCGAGAGGATGGATACCTGGCAAGCCGCTTTAGTTGCTATCCTCACGCCAAAATGTGATAGGCGCGCAGCCCCCGCGCACTTGATGAATGTGTTAGCAAGGAAGGGAAGACCATGGCAAAGCGGACGGCCGACATACTGGTCGAGCGGCTGATCGAGTGGGGAGTGGATACGATCTTCGGATTTCCAGGCGATGGGGTGAATGGCATCTTCGAGTCCTTACGGACGCACCAGGACAAGATACGGTTCATCCAGGTGCGACACGAGGAATCGGCGGCCTTCGCGGCCTGCGGCTATGCAAAGTATACCGGGCGCCTAGGCGTCTGCCTGGCGACCTCTGGCCCCGGTGGGGTCCACCTGCTCAACGGTCTCTACGACGCCAAGATGGACAACCAGCCGGTGCTGGCGATCACGGGCCATACCTTTCATGATCTGATTGGCACCCACTATCAGCAGGATGTCGATCTGACCAAAGTCTTTATGGATGTCTCCGTCTACAATGAGCGCGTCATGGGGCCAATGCACGTCAGCAACGTCGTCGACGCGGCTATCAAGCACGCGCTCGGTTATCGGGGTGTGGCCCACATCAGCATCCCGAAAGATATTCAGGACTGGACGACCTCGGATGGCGACCGCTCGGACGCCAATATCCAGGAGCATAGCTCGGCGGTCTTCGTGCCACAGTATTCGCTGCCAACGCAGGATGAGCTGCAACGTGCGGCGGACATCATCAACGCCGGGTCGAAGGTGGTGATGCTCGTGGGGCGAGGCGCGCTCAACGCCCGCAACGAGGTTACGCAGATGGCTGAGCTACTGGGCGCTCCAGTCGCCAAGGCGCTACTGGGCAAGGCCGTGCTTCCCGACGACAGCCCCTACACCACCGGCGGGATTGGCCTGCTGGGAACGGCGGCCTCCTCCGATGCGATGGAGGACTGCGACACCTTTATTATGGTCGGCGCCAACTTCCCCTATATGGAGTTTCTGCCGAAGCCAGGGCAGGCGAAGACGGTGCAGATCGACATCGATCCTGCGCGCATTGGGCTACGGCATCCAGTCGATGTTGGCCTGGTAGGCGACGCTGGCCGCGTGCTCGTCATGCTGCTTCCCCTGCTCCAACGCAAGCAAGACCGGAGCTTCTTGCAGCAGGCGCAGAAGAACATGAAAGACTGGATGCAACTGATGGAGAATCGCGGTACCGCGACATCCACGCCGATGAAGCCCGAGGTTGCCGCCTACACGCTCAACAAATTCCTGGACGACGACGCGATCATCGCCTGCGATTGTGGCACCGTCACCACCTGGGCTGCGCGTCATCTGATGATCCGCGATCGGATGATGTTCTCGGTATCGGGTATTCTGGCGACGATGGCTGAGGGGTTGCCCTATGCTATCGCGGCGGCGGTCGCATATCCGAATCGCCAGGTTGTCGCGATGGTCGGCGATGGCGGCTTCACGATGCTGATGGGCGAACTGGCGACCATTCGCAAGTACAACCTGCCGATCAAGATCATGCTCATCAAGAACAATGTGCTGGGCGAAATCAAGTGGGAGCAGTTGGTGCTGGAGGGCAATCCACAATACGGCGTGGAATTGCAGCCCATCGACTTCGCGCTCTACGCCCAGGCATGTGGCATTCCTGGCTTCACGCTGGATGATCCAGCCAGAGCGGAAGAGATTGTGCGGGCGGCGTTCGCGCAGCCAGGGCCGACGCTCATCCAGGCGGTGGTCGATCCCAACGAGCCGCCGCTGCCAGGCAAGATCACGACTCAGCAGGCGATCCACTTCGCCGAGGCGCTGCTCAAAGGCGAGAAAGACCGCAAGGCCATCGTCAAGGACGTGCTCGCCGACAAGATTCGCGAGGTGGTGTGACCTCACCCCCATCCCCTCTCCCATAGGAGAGGGGAGCCAGAGACGGACATTGTGCATGTCATGGTTTGATTGCGGGTACGCTGGCCGCAGGCTGAAGCCCTGCGGCTCATTCTGGCCGGTTGGTACTATCTCGCTGGATAAGTGAGCGTAGTTGGGCCAGGATTAGCCGTGGTCTTCAGGCCACGGCGCGCGGCCAAGCCGCGCCATCGGGCCATCGTCGACCCCTATATCCCCGCGTAGATCTCGTAGTAGCGATTGTCTTCGCGCGAGCCGCCCTGGCCGCCGCGAATTGCCTTGTAGTCTTCGACCAGCTCAATGCGACAGATCCACTTGCACATCTTGAAGCCAAGCATCGTCTCGCAGCGCAGCCGTAACGGCGCGCCGTGCGGGCGAGGTAGTGGCTGGCCGTTCATTTCGTAGGCGAGAATCGTCTGTTTGTCCAGCGCGCTTTCCAGGGGAATCGTCTCGTAGAATTGCTGGCCGGTCGCGTCCTGCGAGAACGACCAGAAGACGAGATGTTTCGCGTCTGGGAGGGGTCGGCAGCGGGCCAGAATCTCATGCAGCGGAACGCCAGCCCACTCGCCGATGGCGGTCCACCCCTGGATGCAGTTGTGCCGGGTAATCTGGGACTGCCTGGGCATCGCCATCAGCTCTGGCAGTGTCAGCCGCAGAGGCTGCTCCACCAGCCCCGACACTTCCAGCGCATAGCCGTCGAAGTCCCGCCACATCAGCTTGAGATACTCCGAGGATTCAGGCGGAGAGCCGTTGACGGTGAAGAACGGCGATATCTCAGCGGGTTGATAGTGCTGGCGTGACGAGGTCCGCAAGGTCAACAGGCGGACGAGCGGCTGATAGAACTCGCCGAGTATATGCTGCGCCGCCCGTTTGTGGCCAAGGCTGAGCCAGGAAAGCAGGCCGTAGAGCGCCAGAATGACGGCGATAATGACGATACACAGAATGATGGCCAGACCTTCGTCCTTGCCGTGGTAGCCGAGGGTAATATCTCCAAAATTCTTGCCCGCCCCTGTGATAATCACCAGCGCCGTATGCAGGATGGTGAAGGCGATCACCGCCAGCAGGCCGAGGAAGTGCAGGCTGCGCGCGACCTGCCTGCCCCCGAAGAGATTGGGGTACCAGGGGAAGCGTGCCTCGACGCCTGGTGACTGCGCTGCGCCGGTCAAGATGAGAAACGGACCGAGCAGGAAGACGACCGCCGCATAGGTCAGCTGCTGGAGTGGGTCATACGGGCGAAACACGCTGGCGGGCGGTAGATGGAAGGTAATGTACTCGGCGAACGTGTGCAGCGCATCGGGGAAGACCGACCACGAGGTGGGGATGAGGCGCTGCCACTCGCCGGTCGCGAACAACAGAACCACGTAGATGACGCCATTCAGCAGCCAGAAGACGACCGAGAAGAAGTGGAAGTGGCGGCCTAGCCCTAGGTGATTGCCGCCCGGTTGGGCGATCACTGGGCTCCATGACTGCTCGTCCTCCAGCGAGGTCCAGAGCCGATCCGTTGGCTCTATGTGGCGCGTGAACTTCAGCCACTCGTGCCCAGGCGTGCAATCGTCCTTCCAGAAGAGCCGTGGATAGGACGCCAGGATCTGGATGCCGGACCGCGCGAGCAGGCCGATGAAGAAGACGTTGATCCAGTGGGCCGCGCGCAGCCAGGCCGGAAAGCCGAGGTCGGCGAAGATGAGATGATGCAACGAGGATAGAAACATACGCACCTTTCCTTGCTTTACGCCTTCTCGGCTTCAGTCTTCTGGCACATGCGTAATCATCTCGGGATGAACAATGGTCCACCATCCACCGCCCGTTTCCTGGCGCACGGCTCCGCGCGGGATGGAGAGGACGATGATGGCCCATCCAACCAGCACGCCCGTCAGGAGGAGCGCGCCAGTGTTCGGTACGAGCCAGGGAACGATGGCGAGAAACATGCCGTTCAACACATTCAATGCGCGAACTGGCCGGGTGACGCTACGAACCGCCAGCACACCGATCAAGATGGCCAGCGGCCCAGCGATACGGGCTATGGCGGCGCCAGGTTCGGTAGACGGTAGCACGCCCGGCGCCACTAGCAGCCAGATGCCTAACGCGATACTGACGATTTGGAACCACATGTCTCTCTCCCTGAGCCTGCTGGCTGCTATCTCCCTACCGTGACGCCTGGAGCCAGGGCGCGCGATTGCGTAGGCGTATCTCCGTATCCCCAGAGCGCGCGCCACGCAGCCGATCCTCCCGCCTTCATCCTGACCAGCGACAGATATTGCAAACTGGCAAGCGCCTCGCCGAGGCCCAGCCCCAGAATCAGGGTCGAGACAGCGGCTGATATCAGGCAGACAGTGCACCATGCCCCGATCACTGTGCCTTGCAGGATCGTCAGCACGAGACTGACAATGCCGAGCGCGAGGATCACCAGCGCGAAGAGCAGTACGACCCAGGGACGGGTGCGCCATCGCCGCTCCCCACCGATTGCGCCAAAGACAAGATCGCAGCAATAGCCCACCACACCGAGCACGCCATCCGGCACGGGCAGCAGGCGCGAGATCGCCGAATGCGTGACGGCATACGAGCTGGCGCTGCCAAAGAAGGGGTCCACCATCGCGCCGACGACGCCCAGTTGCGAGAGCGCCGTATAGAGCGCGGCGAGCAGGCCAACTGCCGCCAGCGCAAGCAGCAGCCAGCGCTCGCGCCATGCCGACGGGTTATAGCTCCAGCCTGGCGGTGTGTTGCGATTTCCTCGTGTGCTGAGAGGATATGGCCGGTCCATGGCCACCTAGCCTCTGCCACGCCCGAGAGCGACGAGCGAGCCAGCGACGGCGACCCCCGCAAGGCCAGCGAGCGCCGTGGCGATGATCCCTTTGTGTTCGGCGGCCCATACCTCGTAGCTGCGGTTGATGGAGCGCTGGTCGAACGCTCCATGCGAGCCATAGTCTTGCGTGGTATCTACCGGCTGGAAGAGGTTATCGGGCTGGTTGGGATTCCGCTTCTCGTCACGCATCTGGCTGTTGTAGCCGGTCCGGCCCAGGTACCAGTCGCCGAGGTTCGCGAAGAACTTGTTGCCCATGATGACGGTGAGCGTCGAGCCGCCGATGTAGAGCTGGCGCTTCTTGTGATGCGCGGCCCAATAAATCGCCTCGGCGACGACCTCCGGCTGGTAAATGGGCGGGACGGGCTGCGCCTTGCGTGGCATCTTGTTGCGGCCCCAGGTGAATTGCGGCGTATTGACGGCGGGGAGCTGCACCATCGTGAGATGGACATCACTGTGGTTATGAATCAACTCTGCCCGCAACGACTCCGTAAAGCCCTGAATGGCGTGCTTGGCGCCACAGTAGGCCGTCTGGAGCGGGATGCCCCGGTATGCCAGCGCCGAGCCGACCTGAACGATCTTGCCACGGTCGCGCGGCAGCATTCGTCTGAGCGCGGCCCGCGTGCCATAGACGTAGCCGAGATACGTGACGCTGGTTACCCGTGCGTATTCCTCCGGCGAGACATCGGTAAATGGCCCAAAGACTGTCGCGAAGGCGGTATTGACCCAGATATCAATCGGGCCAAAGGCGTCCTCAGCCTGCTGGGTCGCGCGCTCGTGGGTCTGTGGGTCGGCGCTATCACCGGCGACGATGATGGCCCGGCCACCCAGCCGTTCGACATCGCGCCGCGCGCCTTCGAGGCCCGCCTGGCCGCGCGCAACCAGACACACCGATGCTCCTCGCTTGCCGAATGCCTGTGCGGTGGCGCGTCCTACACCGCCTGAGGCTCCTGTGATTACCACAACGTCGCGGTGTTCTCCTACCTGGTTCATCCTTAAATAGACCTTTCCTCTGTGCGCTCTTGTTATTCGGTCGAGGGTGCGTTTCAGCGATAGCGGGGCATCCATGTGCGCACTTCACACATCGTGTGCTGCAGAAGATGTGCCAGCGGGGGTGTCACAGCGTTCCGCTTGGCGATAATCTACGTGTCGCGGCCAGACTCATAGAAACGGCCCGACCACCCGCCAGGGATAGCCGGGCCGCTGCTTATACATTTCACGTGAAACGGCGCGCTACTCCGGCCAGGGCAGCACGAGGGGATCGTCGTCGCGGACGGCGAGGTCCAGGATGGCGCGGTTGGGATAGACGCCGACGCCGGGGCGCAGGTTGAGCACCCAGCCATCCTTCTCGGTGCGCAGATAGCCATCATCGCCGAGCGGCCGACCCCAGATATCGCGCAGCTCCGCGACCGGATCGCCCGCGCGGACGACGTCGCCTGGCGTCACCAGCTTCGCCGCGATACCCGTCACCGCCGGGCGCGGGTGTGGCTCGCGCCGCACTGGATAGCCCAGGTCGGGCTGGGGAATCCAGTCGATAGCGATAGGGTCATCGGGCAGCATCTCCGCCCAGACGAGCGCATTGTGGATGCCCGCGATGCCCGCCCGCAGCGCCTTCGGCTCGACATCGCCGCCCATCCCCAGCTCCGGCGTAATCGAGGGGATGCCCAGCACATGGCCCGCCGCGCCGCCGGTCGAGCGATGCAGGCGGTTCCTGATATATTTGCGGCTGGGAAACTCGTTGATGACCGGGATGCCGAAGGCGCGCGCCAGGCTGTGCATCTGGAGGGCCAGCTTCTCCATGCGCGGGCGATCCTCCTCGCCGTGGTAGAGCAGATGGTCTACCAGCGTGAAGGGTGTCGCCTGGATGGACATCGCATGGAGGTCGATGTGGTAGTTGGCGGTCTGGCGCATCAGCTCGAAATAGACGCCGCTCGCCATCTCGTACGGTGTGGGTGTGTCGTCATCCTCGCCCTCGGCAAGGTCGGGATCGGCATAGGGGTTGGCGTCGGGGAAGGTGCGGTTGGGATCGGTCATGGGGTCGTAGTAGGCTTCGCGGCGGCCCACCCGCAAGCCCGCGGGATTGAGCGTCGGCAGCGCCACTACCGTGCCACGCAGGTCGCTCAGCCGGTTGGCCAGCGCGCGTGTCACGCCGCCTTGCACCGCCAGCAGGCCCACATACTCGTCGCCGTGAATGTTGCCGGTGACCCAGAAGCAGGGGCCATCATGGCGACCCGCGGCGATCACCACAGGCAGGCGCTCGGGCGTGCCATCGAAATGGGTCATGACCTCCAGCGAGCCAAAGGCCATCTTGCCAGGCTTCGCGACGCAGGTGCCGATTTTCATGGTATATCCCCTTCCTTCAAGGATGCCATCATATGTATGAGAGAGCAGGCATATTGGTAGCGCTCCGCAATTTTCCCACGGGCGGCGGACGCAGTCAAGGGTGCCGTATAATACGCTGGCGCGGTTGTGAAGCGCGGTCTGATTTTCGCATTCATCGGGGAGGGGATTGTCGGTGGCTGAGATGACATCCAGCGTGGTCGGCCTTGTGCGCGCGATCTATCGCTATCCAGTCAAGTCCATGCGCGGCGAGGCGCTTGGCGAGGCGAGCGTCGAATGGCAGGGGATTCCCGGCGACCGGAGCTATGCGTTTGTCCAGAGCGAGAACCGCTCGACATTTCCCTATCTCACCGGGCGCGAGCTGCCTGAGTTGCTGCTCTATACGCCGGTGCTCACCGATCCCAGCCGACCCTATTACTCGCCCGTCATGGTCACGACACCGGAGGGCGCAAACTATCCCATTGGCAGTGAGGAGCTGCATGCCAGCATCGCCCAGCGCTACCCCCGCCCGTTTCACCTGCTGCGCCTGGGGCAGCGCGCGACACACGACGCCGCGCCCCTCTCGGTCATCACGACCAGCACGATAACCTCGCTGGGGAATACCCTCGGCATGGCGCTCGACCCGATGCGCTTCCGGCCCACGATCCTCATCGAGACGCCAGAGGGCGATTCCGCGCCGGAGCAGCGCTGGGTGAGGCAGACGCTCGTCTTCGGCGAGGATGAGATGCGGATGATCGTCACCGAGCCGGATGAGCGCTGCAAGATGATTACGCTCGACCCCATAACAGCCGAAGCGGAGCCGCGCGTTCTCGAAGAGGTGGTGCGGGCGCGCGATAGCCTGCTCGGTGTCTATGGCCTCCCGCAACGGCGTGGGATGCTGCGCGTGGGGCAGCCCGTCTCGCTGCTGCCGAACTGAAGACGTGGCAGAGACATGCCGACCGCCAACGCCTCAGTGTGGTGGATAGCCGACGACCGGAACCTGGCTGGCTGGCGGCTCATCTGGCCCGATGAAGACGTAGAAGAGCATCGCCACATTCCAGGCGAAGAAGTAGGTCACCAGAATAGCGGTGAACCAGCCCCAGCGACGGACCAGCGCGGTACGGATCAGCGCGAAGACATCGGCCAGCAGCACCAGCACGAAGCCCGGCACCCAGATAATCAGCGTCAGGACGATGAGAACGGTCACGACTCCGGTCTGGGTGGACGAGCAGGCGTAAATATCGGCGTCTGGCGAGCAGGAGGCGACGATAATCGAGACGAGCGCGTAGAGCAGGAAGGCGACGATATTGCAGGCAATGCCGATGAAGAGCAGATAGCGGAGCGCGCGCTTGCTCATGAAGCGATGGACGGTCGGCGTGACAGCCACCGTTCCGCCGACCGAGGTCACCGGCCCGGCATACGCCGCCGCCCCGGCGGACGGCGCGACAGCCCTGGGCGCGGAATACGCGGGTGGGCGAGCCTGCGGTTGAGCGATTGGGTGGGGCATCGCCGCTGGTGGGGGATTCTGCGCCGGGGCGAGCGAGGCGCCACACTGGCGGCAGAAGGCGTCGCCGGGCTGCGCGACGCGGCCACAGCGATGGCAGGCGCGTGTGGCGACGGGCGCGCTGGGGACAACGACATGATGCTGGTGAGCGACGAGTGGAGGCTGCGGCTGCACCTGCATTTGGGCTTTGGCCAGCGCGGCGGAGGCCGACTCATCGCCGATGAGGCGCTTGCCCACCACGGGAATGACCCGCAAGAGCGCGGTGTTAACAATCACCACCGTCGAGATGGCGAAGGGCAGACCCGATTGCAGGCCCGCCGGCAAGAGCGTCCAGAGCAACAGGATCAGCCCCACCAAGATCACTGTAGTAAGGCCGAGCACCAACAACAGGATGGGTGTCAGCCGGATTTCCCTCTGCATAGCGTCCCCCGGCCAGATAGTGAAACAACATTGACATCATCGACACTGGCTGACTGGCTCAACGGTTGGACAGCATTCTAACATAGATGCCCTCGCTTGAATAGCGCTGTATTGCGTAGGCCTCGCCAGAACGCTGTATTTGCGGTCGGAGCGATGTGGGTAATGGGGATACTGGCACAATTCTGGCGATTGGCAATTATTTTTGGGGCTTTGATACGTCGTAAGGAAAGCGAGGTGTTGGCGAAGGCTGGATGCCGGAAAGCCGATGTTGATAGGGGAGTCAGGGGATGGCTGATTCGATGGCGGGTGACGCAACACACTCGCGCCCGCGGGGCAGAGGGTTGCGCGCGGCGGCTTTTCTGGCGCTGGTCGCCTGTGTCGCGCTCGTTGGTGTGGGCGGCGGCGCACTGGCGGGCATTGTCTTTGGCGCGGCGCATGGCGCGCCATCAACCGTAAGCAAGTCTCTGGCGCATCTATCTCCGACGCCCACTGAGACCGTCTCTCCAGCCTGCCACTGCACCAGCGTCACCGTGACCATGCCGCAGCCCAGCGCAGGCGTCCCGAAGTATGGCGGGCAGGTGATTCTGGTCAGCCTCTCGCAGCAATGGCTCTGGGCCTACCAGGATCAGCGCCTGGTGCTCGCCAGCCCGGTGACGACAGGCATGCCACAACTGCCGACACCGCGCGGCAACTATGCTGTGCAGCGCAAGGAAACGAACGTCACCTTCTACTCGCTCTGGCCGCCAGGATCGCCCTTCTACTACTCGCCGGAGCATATCAACTACGCGATGTACTTCCGCGATATCGGCTACTACATCCACGATGCGCCCTGGCGACACGCCTTCGGCCCGGGCACCCAATACCCCCACACCGACCCCGACGGCACCCGCGAGACGGGCAGCCACGGCTGCGTCAACATGCCGACGCCCGCCGCCGCGCTCTATCACTGGACGGGCATCGGTGCGCGCGTCATCATCGTGTCATAGCGCGCCGGGACAAGAGCGCACAGCATATCCCACGTGCAGACCTGCCCGTAGCTATTGAGACATGGGCTCTGACACAGCTTTGGGGATACGTTCATCTGTCTGGAACTGGAAAAAGGAAGCATCGACTACCTGGGCCCACTCGCCCTCCTGCTTTTCATAGATGGAAACCCAGGCGCACCGGAACGAGAAGTCTCGTTCCCCCTCATCAACCATCTTCTGAGACGCTTGCACGCGTATTTCCCCGATCACCCAGGCCATGCTGGCATCTGTGGAGAGATGGATGATTGGGGCAGTAATCTCGCTAATATCAGCAAAATGCGTTCGCCGGAAATACTGATCGATGGAAGGCAACGCTTCCCCTTTGGTGCGAAGCCGGATTCCCGTGGCGCGGACATCGTACCATTGGGAGGCATACGCAGCCAGAAAGGCGCCAGTATCCTTCTCCAGGTGGGCTTGCAAAGCGGTTCTATGCAATTGCAGGAGTCTGGCTTTTTCTTGCTCGCTATTCATATCATCTCCTCTTTGCCCGTTTCTCAGCCCGGACGACCTCTTTTGCCCGGATAAGTGAGGAATGCGATTGTTGAGGGTCAGTATCTCACAAACAGCAGGCGAGGATCTCCATGTCACCCTCTGCGCGGCTTCTCGCCAATCTCCGCTATAATGAACCAATACAACCCGGCGCGATAGCTTATCTCGGCAGGCGTGGCAGCGCCATGTTCGGGTGGCGCGCCGCCAGACAACCGATACGCATGCCCTTGCGGAGAATGAGACACGCATGAGCGATAGAGACGAGCAATCACCTTCCCCGATAACCAGCGTGGATACCAAAACCACCGATACCAATGGCGCACGCGCCCAACTGATCGCCGCTCTACAGCAGAACTGGCGGCGCGAGGTGGAGGGCGCGCGCATGTACCGGGACCTGGCCGCGCGCGAGTCCGACGCCACCAAGCGCGGCATCCTCGAACGGCTGGCCCAGGCCGAGGAGCGCCACGCCGCCCGCTGGGAAGGCAAGCTCGCCGAGCTGGGGGCAACTCCGCCGCCCTTGAAATTCACCTGGCGCGACCGGCTGCAACGCTGGATCAATCGCGGCATCGGCACCGACGCGGCGCTCCGGCGGATGGAGGCGGCGGAGGACGTGGATATCGCCCGCTACGAGGCTCACGCACGCGCGGTCAGCGACGCCGAGGCCGCGCAGATGCTCCGTGAGGTGCGGCGCGAAGAGGAGGCGCACGGTCGGGTCATCCGCGATATGATCGCGCCGGAAGGCCCGCAGAATATGCTCGACCTCATGCTGCGGCGCGAGCACTGGCACAAGCGCGGTGGCGGCTGGATCGGCGACGCGATCTATGGCGCGAACGACGGCCTGGGCGCTGTCTTCGGCATCGTCAGCGGCGTGGCGGGCGCGACCGCGGGCAACAATCAGGCGGTGCTGATCGCCGGGCTGGCGGGGATGCTGGCCAGCGCGCTCTCGATGGGGTCGGGCGCGTATCTGGCGACCAAGAGCGAGCGCGAAATCTATCAGGCGGAGATCGACCGCGAGCGCCGCGAGATCGAGGAGAACCCGGAGGAGGAGAAAGAGGAGCTGGCGCTCTTCTACCAGCTCAAGGGCTTCAGCGAGGAGGAATCGGAGACGCTGGCGGATCGCCTGAGCAAACAGCCGGAGCAATTCCTGAACGCGCTGGCGCATGAAGAGCTGGGCCTGAATCAGCAGGCGTTCCCGAATCCGCTGGTCTCAGCGCTCTCGGCAATGGTCTCCACCGGCCTCGGCGCGTTCATCCCGATCATCCCGTTCTTCTTTTTCGGCGGCATCGCCGCCGTCATCTGGGCGGCGGTCATCAGCCTGGCGGCGCACTTCGCCGTCGGCGCAGCGAAGACCATCATCACCGGGCGGTCGTGGCTGGTCAGCGGCACGGAAATGACGGTGGTCGGGGCCATCGAGGCGGTCATCACCTACGCGGTCGGCGTCCTCTTCCACGCCAGTGGCGCATAGTTAGTGGCGCATAACGTGCTATGCTTCATACCCAGGAAGCGGTGAGCACTACACGAAAAAGGGAGAGGGCGACGTGTCGAAGCGACGCATGATGCCGGGCCTGCTGATCGGCGCGCTACTGCTGGTTGGCGGTGGCTGCTGGATTGGGGTCGCGGCGTCCTTCGCGGCGCGCTGGCCGAATCCAGATTTTCCTGGCGGCAACTCTCCCACCAGCGTCAGCGGTACCGGGGTGGCGACTACCATCGTCACCCCGGCGACTGCAACAGCCATCGCGAGTGATTTCACCAGGCGCGTCATCGCCCGCACAAATAGCTATCGGGTGGCGCATGGCTGCCCCGCGCTGGTAGCCAACCCTCTCCTCATGGGGACGGCGCAGGCGCATAGCGCCGATATGGCGACGCACGATTTTGTGGGCCATAATAGCTCCAGCGGAGTGACCATCGGCGACCGTATCAAAGCGGCGGGCTATGCCTACTCGCTCTTCGCCGAGAATATCGCCTGGGGCCAGACATCGCCTGAACAGGTTGTCGATATGTGGTTCAACGAATCGCCGCCCAATGACGCGCATCGCAAGAACATTCTGAACTGCGCGCTGCACGATATTGGCGTGGGCTATGTCTATCTCGCCAGCGATCCAGGCAAGGTCACGTCTCATACGTACTGGACGGAGGACTTCGGCACGCGCGCCACATGATAACGCGCCGACATTCACAGTCAGTAACAGCCAGTAACAGCCAGCATACCGTTGGAGGCGCCCATGGCCATCGAGGAAGCCTTCTCCCCGTCGGATACCGTCCGCGACCGGCTGCGCGCCGTGCTGGCGCTGCGCCCGCTGGGCCTGTTTTCCGATATCGATGGCACGCTGAGCGCCATCGCGCCGACGCCTGATGCGGCGACCCTCCTGCCAGGAGTCGCCGACCTGCTGAAGCAGGCGCTCTCCACCTTCGATCTCGTCGCCGCCGTCTCGGGCCGGACCGCTATCGACGCCCGCGCGTTGGTCGGGCTGCCGGGCCTGCTCTACATCGGCAACCACGGCCTCGAACATCTGAGCCAGGATGATATGACTGTGCATGTGCGACCCGAGGCCGAGCCGTGGATACGCGCCATCAATCATGTGCTGGCCAGCATCCAGGCGCCGCTGATGGGGCGATTTCCCGGGCTGATGATCGAGCGTAAGGGCGTCACTGCCACGATTCACCTGCGCGGGGTCGAGCATCCGCAAGAGGCCGAAGATGCGGTCTATCAGGCGGTCGCCGACTCCGCCAGCGCGGATGGTCTGCATGTGACACGCGGTAAGATGGTGGTGGAGCTGCGCCCGCCGCTCGAGATCGACAAAGGCGTCTCCATTGAGCATTTCATTCGCGCGCGCGGGCTGCATGGCGCGCTCTATCTGGGCGACGACCAGACCGATATCGACGCCTTCCGCACGCTGCGGCGACTGACCGCTGATGGCGTCTGCCAGGGGGTAGCGGTGGCAGTGCTCCACAGCGAGGCGCCCGCGCACCTGGCCGCCGAGGCTGATATGTCGCTGCCCAGCGCCGAGGCCGTGCCGGGCTTCCTCCGCTGGCTGCTAGCGAATCTATCCGCCAGTAGCTGATACGTATTTTGCCGGAGACGGTGTCACTAGGGCGGCTGCCCTCTCCCCCTCCCCTCGCAGGGGAGGGGGAACCAGATCCAGAGCCTGGAGTAACGCCGACGAATAGCCCCGATCCGGGCAATATGCCGTTCTTCTCAGGGCCGGGAGGGTGGCGCTGGCTGCTCTCCGGCGACGAGCGCGACGGCGATGGCGGGGCCAAGATTGGCGCCAATGGTTGGGCCGAGCCACGTCTTGCGAATCATGCCAGCATACTTCCTGGCGAGCAGCGTCTCCATCTCGGCGATGGACTCGATGCTGGTGCCGCAGATGAGCAGCGACTCAATATCGCCGACCGTGCGCGCTACCTCACGGACCAGCTCACCCAGCCGCAGCACAGCGCGCCGCCGCGAGCGAACGGTCTCAACCAGACGCGCCTCCCCGCGATCAAGCGTGAGGATGGGGTGGGCGTCGATGAGGGCGCCAACCAGTCCCTGCACCCGGCTAATCCGTCCTGAGCGCCGCAGCGGCTCCAGCGATTCGACCATGACGAAGACATGTGTTCGGGCCAGCAAGGAGATGACGCGCTCGTGGATGGCCTGCACTGGCGCGCCGAGATGCGCGATACGCGAGGCCTCGATAACGGCGGGCCACATGCCGATCCCAAGCTGAAGCGAGTCGATGATGTGAATTGGGGCGGGCGCGAGATAGTCCCGTGCGGCGGTGGCATGGGGGACCACCTGGCTGAACTGGCTGGAGACGTGAATGGAGACAATCGCGTTCGCCCCCTGCGCGAACGCTGTCTGATAGGCCTGATAGAAGTCCGCGGGGGAAGCCGGTTCAGTATATGGGGCCGGTCGCGCGCGCGGCAGGCGCGCATAGAATTGCGCGGCGGAGATATCAATGCCGTCGCGAAAAATGTGGCCATCCATGACAATCCGATTGGGGACCACGATGATCCCTATCGCGTGCGCGTGGGTCTGCAGAATGTCCGATGCGCTGTCGGTGATGATACGAACGCGCGCGGGCGGTTGGCGCCGTGACGATTCGGGCGAAGAAGGAGACGGCGGATAGCCATTCATCGTCGGCGCTCCATTCCTTATCCTTCGCGCCCGGACATCGGGAGCCTGTGTTCTCTCGCGACCGTCGGGTAGACCATGCGGACAGTATGGCCGGAAGTATACACCACGCCTGGCGGGGAATCCAGGCCGCGGGGACGCGGCGTTGGCATGGCCTGGCGCCTAGCAGCGCAACGTGTGCGGCGCTCATGAGATGCATCGCCCACTTGTGCGAAGCGTCACCGTCAAGTACGATGATAGGTAACAACCGTACTGCTGAACAGGCGGCAAGGTTGCGAGTGTGCGAGTGGCTCAGACCAAAGCCGCGCCGCGCGTTGGCGCGCGCTCAATGGGAAGGTGGCTCTCTCATGAAGGGATGGCTCGACGAGTTCAAGGCGTTCATTCTTCGTGGTAATGTGGTTGATCTGGCGGTCGCGGTCGTGATCGGCGCGGCGTTCGGCGCGGTCGTGACGAGCTTTGTGCAGAATGTCATCATGCCGATCATTGGCGCCTTTGGCGGTAAGCCGTCGTTCGATCAATACTACTGGCCGATCAACGGCAGCCAGATCAAGATTGGCACTTTCCTCACTGCGCTGGTCGCGTTCGTAATTCTTGCGGCGGTCATTTTCTTCTTCGTCGTCAAGCCGGTCAACTGGCTGATGTCGCACCGCAAGAAGGAGCTACCACCCGATCCAACGACCCACGACTGCCCCTACTGCTTCAGCACGATCCCGGTTCAGGCGACACGCTGCCCATTCTGCACTTCCGAAGTGACCCCGGTGGCGGCGACGACATCGTGAGTGAGCGCCGCCTCACTCCCAGCCCTCTCCCCCTAACCCCCGGCCTTCGGCCTGCTGGCGCTCCGCGCGCTTGACGCGCGCTCCGAGGCTCTCGCCTCGCGCACCAGCCCCCTAAAAGGGAGGGGAACCAGAGAGACGCGCTCGAAGAAAGTACCTTTCACCTGCGCACTCATAGGCTCCTGCGCTAGAGTAATGCCTGGAAACAGTGGAGAACGGATGCGGAGGAGTCTGCGCATGCGGCGGATGAGTAGCGCGCTCGCGGGGGCGGTGATGCTGGTGGCGGCGCTGACCACATTGCTGGCGGGGTGCGGCCCTTCCGCGTCGGCAACGACCCAACCCACTCCTATCGCGACGCTCGCGCTCCCGTCGCCGCTCTCGAGCTACTCAGTCTTCGTCACCGATGTGCTGACCGGCAATATGGCCGAGTTGGGCAAGCACACCTGGCATGTCGCGCAGAGCATCCACGGGCTAGGGCTTTCCGCCGACGGCAAGACGCTCTATGTCACCGATGTCGCCACCAACCGGCTGATCGCCTTCGACCTGAGCGGCGGCACACCGAAAGAGATACATAGCGTCGGCGTTGGCGTCTATCCAGTACATATGGTGGCCACGCATGACGGCGGCACGATCTTCGTCACCAGCTTTGGCGCGGCGAACGTGGCCGTGGTGGATGGGCATAGCTGGAAGCTGCGCGCGACGATCACCACGCCCGACCGGCCTCACAGCATCGTCATCTCGCCCGACGACCAGTGGGTCTATACCGGCTGCTATGGTGGCGCGGCCATCGCCGTCATCAACGCCGCCAGCGATTCGCTCGCCGCTACGATTCCGCTACCACGGGCGGCGGAGCCATACGGCCTCGCCATCAGCCCAGACGGACATTACCTCTACGCCAGCGACAACCTGACCGGACGCCTCTTCGTGGTGGACACGCAGGCGCGGCGGGTGGTGGATAGCGTGGCGGTTGGCCGACTTCCCGCGCTGATCGCCCGTTCGCCTGACGGCAAGACGCTCTACGTCGCCAATGGCGGCTCACACTCCGTCAGCGTGATCGATATCGGCAGCGATCCGGCGCATCCGACGGTACGGGGGACGGTCGTGGTCACGGGCTACCCGCATGGTATCGCGGTCACGCCCGATGGGCGCTATGTCGTCGTCGCCGATACGCTCGGCAAGAATCTCGCCGTCATCGAGACAAGCACGTTGAAGATGATCGCCACCATCTCCGGCGAGCGCTACCCCAACGATGTGCTCATCACTGGGTAGGGCTATGCAGATAGATAGTGTGGGAGAGTGAGCGGCTCAATGGCTGGGACAGGTGAGTGCCGGAAGTCGTCTATGTTGCGGGTGATAATGAAATCAAGCCGCTCAGCTTCCGCACAGGCCATCGCAACGTTGTCCTCGAAATCGTTCCCTGGCAGCGCGCGGGCGCGAAGCAACGCCACCTTATCCACCTGTGCCACCTCTAGCGCCAGACTCTGGTCAATACTGGCCAGCGCGGCTGCGGTACCGATCTGGCGCCGGGCAATATAGAATATATCCGTAACCGCCGACGCGGCAATATAGGTGATAAGCCGACCGGTATCACGCGCCTGCCAGAGTGGCAATGCGTCGTCAGACCAGGGCTTGCGGTCGAGCAGCCAGTCTAGCACAACATTGGTATCGAGCAGGATCCGCAGAACACGCGGCGCGGGCGGCGTGGAGGATGTATCAGCCGCCATATTTCTTCGCTCGCTCCTCATCCAAAATGCGCGCTACCTCTTCATCAGAGGGCGCGGGCTGGCCATTTGAGAGGACGCCTCGTAGCGCAGACGAAGGCACGGCGGGTGGTTGAAGCTCCTGCTGCTGAGCTGTTCGCGTGTCGGCCAGAATCGCGTCGGCAAGCGCTATCCGCTCAGTGACGCTCCACTTTCGCACAATACGCAGGATCGCCTCACGATCCAATATGGGCGCCGTCATAGGGTACTCCTGTTCTCTGAAACCTTCGTGTTGGATTGCCACGATTCCCACTACCGCATTATCACCCAATTGCCTGTCAAGAGCGAATCTCATCCGGGTAGAGAGCGCTACCCCAACGACGTACTCATCACCGGGTAGCGCTATGCGGGCAGCCCTTTGCGCGCCTGGAGGACGACGCGGCGGCTCTCGAAGAGATCGTAGAGCGCGGTGAGCCAGAGAATCGGGGCGCTGAGGAAGCCAGGAAGGACATCCCAGAGGCGCGCGCCGTTCATCGTGGCGGTTGAAGGGGTGGCCAGCAGCACCAACAGGCCCACCAGACAGAGCAGTATCCCCGTCGCGTAGTAGACGCGAACCTGGAAGATGGGTGCCAGCGGCAGGAAATGCGCCCCGACGATGATGGCCAGCAACGGGAAGAAGAACTCCGGGTGGTTGATGATGTTGAGGACAACGTTCGCTACGACCGCGATGATAATCTCCAGGCTGAAGATGATCCCGAACTGAATCCCCAGCCGCCGCCCAATCACCCTGCCCCGCGCGACCGCCTCAGGCGACGTATCACGCGGGAGACGCCTCGCCCCGATCATGAAGATAATTGTGAGCGCCAGCAAGGCAAGCGCGATCACGTAGATGACGCCCCAGTAGAGAAGCAGGTTGCTATCGGCTATCCCCGGGCTGGCGATGCCCCACCATGCCAGCCCGAAGAAGATCATGATCAGCCCACCGTAGCCCAGCCCCAGCGCATAGGCGCGGACGCTATTGCTGTTGCTGTTTATGGTTGTGCCAAATCCTGCTGGCATGGCATCCCCTCCTTTGCTTCGCCGACAGCCCGGCACAACAAAGGATACCGTTACCGGATGGTTTACGCAAACGGCGGCAGGCTCGCGTCCTGTGGCATCAGTGTTATGGCGGTGGCGGTGGTCCCGGCGGCGTGGACTGCGGCGCCACGGTAGCCGTCGGTAGGACGGTCGCGGTGGGCTCGTCGGTCGCCGTCGGCCAGGTAGTCGCGGTGGGTGGCGCGGTCGTCGTGGGCAGGGCGGTTGAGGTGGGAATATTTGTCGCCGCCGGGTTAGCCGTGTGTCGCGCGGGCTGCGCGGGTACAGGCCACTGCGTCGAATCGGACGAGGGCGACGAGCTGCCGGGCAGCAAGCCGTTGGCGGCGGCGAAGAGCAGCATTAGAGCAAGCGCCGTGACCGCCAGCAGTGCGCCCATCCCCGCACCCAGTCCCAGCGCGCGCCGCTCCCGCCCTGTGGCCAGCGCGGCCTGTTTGGCGGCCAGTTGGCGACGGCGCACCGGCGACCAGCGCGGGCTGAGAGGCTGCGTGCTCTGCTGTGACCAATGCGAGCCGGGCAGGTTATCGCCCAGTCGCCGAATCGCCTCATCGTCATGCCGCCAGACGGTCTGCTGTGGCGCATGCTGTGGCACAGTGTCTAATGCTGGCCTCGTTGCTCCGTTCGTCTCGTCCAAACGCATCGCTCCTCGTATCGCCCTCCATCACAGGTAGCCCAGATACTCGCCGCCTGGAACCACCTGCCAGTATTTCCAAGTCTCTCCTGTGCAAACCACGTGCCAGGCAGGTTTTCGCGATCACGAGGGACGTATGGTTTCGTCCAATGGGTAGGAAATTGAGCGCGTTCGGGCGGAATACAGGACAAGAAATCTGACGGAGGACTGGTATGTCGAGGATAGGTTTCTTGAAGAAGAAATGGGTTCTGGCGCTGCTGGGGTTAGTGATCGTCATTGGCGGTGTCTCATTCTACAACTGGCATAAGAACGAGTCGCTTGGTGTGGATGGCCGGAAAGATTATTGCGCTGAGGCGACGGAGCCTCCGCTCTCCATGAGTACCCTCGAAATCTCGGTGACAGATGACTCGCCATCGGCGATGAAGGAGCTGCTGGCGGACGCGCCAATCCTTACTCGCGACCCAACAGTGATCCTGACGCCAGGCACACCGATGCTGGCCCATCCCATTCGCATGCACACCGGACAGGATTTCAACGAGTGCCCGCACTGGCTGCTCCCCAACTATGATGCGGCGGGCCATCTCGTGCAGATGGTCGACTACGTCTACGACTATCCGCACAAGTATGTGCGTTTCGCCTACGCCGGGACAATTTTCCCGGGCGATCCCCGGTATAGCAACCCCTTCCCGTATCTCTCAGCAGAACAGGCGAAAGCGCTTCTCAAGAGCGTGCGTGGCGTGGATGCGAAGGCTAATCCCGCGCCGGAGCTGGTTTTCCTGCCACTCAACGTCGGTGTGCCGCAGCAGCCAGGCCCGGCCTATAACTGGCGCGGAGGTGGCGCCGTACCCAGCGATCCGATCTGGTTGCTCGCGGCGACCGATGGCCGCGACTACCTGATTGGCACAGATCAGCGGGTCTATACGCTGCATGATATCCCGTGGTCCTGACGGGTCTGGTCGAATTGGGGCGAGCGCCGTACTATTTGCGCAAGAGCTTTTACCGAGACAGGGCGCGTTTCCAGATCGAGCAATAGGTGCGGGAGTAGTTCACTATGGCTCAGATAACCGAAGAAGCCTCGCCAGCGGCAGGCAAGGGAGACAGCAACCTCTTGCGGGCGGCGTGGCGCCAGGCGTTGATCGCGGCGGCGCTGGCGGTGGGCGCGGCGTTGCTGGCGCGTTTCATCCTGCAGATCACGACGCCCGCGGAGGTCTTCGCCGAGGCGCTGATACGCTTCGTCCCGCTCTCCGTCTTCTCCTGGCTCGTCGGCACGCTTGGCCCCAGCGCGAAACATCTCTTCTTCGGTATCACACTTATCGGCGCGGGCGTCATCGCGGCGGCGGTCGGTCTGCTCTATTGCGCGCTGCGTGGCGCGGCGCTGCATCGTCTGGGGCGCGCCGAGCGCCATGCGATGGCGAGCGCGGTCCCTGGCTATGCCGAGATCCCGCTGATCGTGCTGCTGCTCTGGCTGGTGACGGCGGGTATTCTCGCGCCGCTGGTGGGCGGCGGCTTCTTTGGCGCGGGATTCGCCGAGGGCGTCATTGGAACGCTGTTGACGCAGCTGCTGCCCGATGTCGTCTTCGCGCTGGTGTTCATCTGGCTGCTGCGGGCGACGCTGTTGGTCCAGCCACAGCCAGGCGAGACGACGGCGGACGCCGCCGCGGCGATGCAGCTCTCGCGGCGGCGGCTGCTCAATCGCGGGCTGACGGTGGTTGTGGTGGCGGCGGGTGCGGCGCTGGCATGGCAGTTTATCTCGTCCAGCCTGGGCATCAACCTGACACGCCGCCCACCGCTGAAGGTCAATGGCGCGCCGCAGCGGATTGTCCCGCCGCCGAAGCCAAGCTATGGGCCGTGGACCTCGCTCAGCGGGCAGACCGCCGAGGTCACACCCACCAAGGACTTCTATTACGTCTCGAAGAACCTCGTCGGCGATCCAGAGGTTGATGGCAAGGCCTGGAAGCTGACCATTGGCGGCAGCGTCAACAATCCCGTCACGCTCACCTACGACCAGTTGAAGGCGCTGCCAGTGGTGGAGCGCTATCATACGCTCGAATGCATCAGCAATGAGGTTGGCGGCGACCTGATGAGCAACGCGCTCTTTCGCGGGACGCGCCTGGCCGATCTGCTCGACTACGCCAGCATACGGCCCGGCGCCAATGAGCTCATCTTCCGCGCCGCAGACGACTATAGCGACCGGCTGCATCTGAGTCAGGCAATGGACCCGCTCTCGCTCATCGTCTACGAAATCAACGGCGAGCCGCTTCCCCAGGCGCATGGCTATCCAGCGCGGCTGCTGATTCCTGGCCTCTATGGCATGAAGAACGGCAAGTGGCTTACCTCGCTGGAGGTCAGCTCCGGCGATTACATGGGCTACTGGGAGCAGCGCGGTTGGACCCCGGAGGCGAAGGTCAAGATGACCTCGCGCATCGATCTGCCCAGCGACGGCGCGGTGCTGACGAGCAATAAGTCCACCTGGATCGCGGGCGTGGCCTTTGCCGCCGACCGTGGCATTAGCCGGGTAGACGTCAGCACCGACTCTGGGGCGACGTGGCAGCCTGCGACGCTCCGGCGTCCGCTCGGCGCGCTGACGTGGGTGCTCTGGCAGTATCAGTGGCAGCCAACCGCTGGCTCGCACATCCTGGCGGTGCGCGCGATTGACCTGGACGGCAACGTGCAGATCGCTTCGGGCGCGCCACCACTCCCCGATGGCGCGTCGGGCTACCACGCGATTCAAGTGCTCGTGGGATAGGATATGCCGGTGGCGGAGAAGGATCCGCTCAATTGCCCGACCGCGCTCGCTGGGTCATCTGGAGGGCCAGACCGAGGGCCGCGCCGATTCCCACGCCAAATCCGACGCCGAGGGCGATCTGATCGATGGCAACTCCGACGCCGACGCCGATAGCAACGCCAACGCCGATGCCGAGGGCCAGGAAGCTCGTGGTCGTCCGGTTTTCGTTGGCGGGGGATGGGTTTCTAGACATTTTGCGCTCCTTCCTTGGTTATATGCTGTCCGGGATTCATCCGTCCCGCACAGTGTATCTCTTCTCCGCCTACCCATGGATCGGGGCAAATGCCCGCCGCGAACCGGGAGAAGTCTCTGGAGAGCCACCCAGAGGAGTGCGTAGCCGACTACATACTCCGCAAAGCCGTCGCCTTGAGACGTGGGAAGACTCAATGAGCGTCTGCGGCAATCGGTCCGACATCTTCCAGGTAGTGACGCGCGCAGAGCGCCGTGTAGGTTACGGCCGCCTCCCCATCAATGGCAACCTGGTCGCCATGCGCCACAAAGACGCCGTTGACCATGCGCGCGTTAAACTGCGCCCGGTGCTCGCAGCCGCCACCATGGCCGCACATGGCAATCGATTCCCGCAGCTCGTGCGCAATTTCCAGGAGCCGAAGGCTGCCAGGAAAGCCGCGAGTGCGAAAGTCGGTGCGCAGGCCCCATGCCATCACCGGTATCGCGTGCAGGACCGCGAGCGCTAAGAGTTGGTCTACCTGTGCTGGCAGCAAAAACTGCGCCTCGTCCACCAGCACGGCACTGATACGCCCGGCTGCTTCTCTCCAACGGAGCACCTCCGCCTGCACGTCCATATCCGGCGTGGTGAGAAAGTCTGCCTCGCGATGTAAGCCGATGCGAGAAACCAGGCTGCGGTCGCCTTTCGTATCCACAGATGGCTTGGTAATCAGGACTCTGCCACCATGCTCCTCAAAATTGTGCGCGGCAGCCAGCAACTGGGTGGTTTTTTGCGCGCCCATCGTCCCGTGCGTAAAGTAGAGCTTTGCCATCTTATTGCACATCCATTTCGACTATTAGCATTCGACGTCACTGTCGTTCGGGTTCTCGCTCTCCGGTCGCACCGGGTCAGGCGCAGGTCAGACGCCAACAACCCAGCCGGATGGAGTATAGCCTCAATCGCCAGATAAAGCTAGCGACTTCGTTGCAACAACAACTCGCTCAGAGTGGTAATTGCTGAGCTTGTTTACATAATAGTATATTAGACAAACTACTCGTATTGTGCTATTATGTGAGCACTTGCTGTTCGTCTGGTAATGAACACCGGGATATCCACGTGAAGTGTTACGGCATCATGTGGAGCGTTATCTCTCGTCATCGTCTCAGACAGCAGCGGGTACGTTTTTGTGTTTGAGCGAAGCAGACTTCTAGAAGGAGCGCACTTTCGGTGCACACAACGTCACGTCCATCCCTGAAGCAATCTCTTCGCATGCTACTGCCGTTGTTCACTCTGCTCGGCGTTCTGGCTCTCGTCATCATGGCTTGTGGGGGCTCCAGCGCTAACGCCGGGACCAGTGTCGGAACGAGCGGCAATTCCACCACAACAGGCGGCAGCTCGAGCTCGAACAAGCACTTTAAGGTCGGCGACCAGGTGAAGGTTGGTGACACCTTTATCGTCACCATCAACTCATTCAAAACGAATCCTGGCGATGAATTTGATCAGCCCAAGAGTGGCAATGAATTCGTTGTCGTCGACCTCACCATCAAGAATGTCGGCTCCGACGAGCAAGATATTTCGACCGTTCTTCAATGCACATTGAAGGACTCAACGGGCCAGAAGTACGATGAGACGATTATCTCGAATTTGACAGCGCCCGATGGCAAATTGGCGGCGGGTGATCTCGTCAAAGGGCAGGTTGCTTACGAGGTTCCCAAGGCACAGCACGACTTCACCTTTGCCTTCGAGGCGGATATCATTAGCAGCGGCCAGACCGTCTGGGATTTGCATATCTAGCCAGCGAATCGCGGAGAATACAACAGCCGTCGGCCAGTATCGGTCGGCGGCTGCGCTGCGTATCCAAATGCGCGTACTACTCTGGCAGGTTGTCGATCGGCACTGGCTCGATCTCATCGGCTGGGGTGTAGCCGAGGATGCGCCCGAAGAAGGCGAGCTCCGCCTCCAGTGACCGCTTGATGTTCGCGGCCTGGCGGAAGCCGTGGCTTTCCCCCTCGAACGCGAGGTAGGCCACCGGCACGCCCTTCGCGCGCAACGCCTCCACCATCGGTTCTGCCTGGCTCGGCGGCACCACCGGATCCTCCAGCCCCTGGAAGAAGATGACCGGCGTATGCAGCTGGTCCACATGGAAGATCGGCGAGCGCGCCTCATAGATGTCCTTGCGTTCGGGATACGGGCCAACCATCTGGTCGAGGTAACGCGACTCGAATTTGTGCGTATCGCGGGCCAGCGCGCCCAGATCACTGACGCCGAAGTGGCTGGCGCCCGCCCGGAACGCATCGCGGAAGGTGACCGCGCAGAGCGTGGTGTAGCCGCCCGCGCTGCCGCCGGTGATGGTCAGTTTGTTGCCATCCACCAGCCCCTGTTGCGCCAGATAGCGCGCGCCGTTCACGCAGTCATCCAGGTCCACCACGCCCCACTGGCCCTTCAGGCGGTCGCGATAGGCGCGCCCGTAGCCCGTGCTGCCGCCATAGTTCACGTCGAGAACGGCATAGCCGCGGCTCGTCCAGTAGAGGATGCTGGGGTTGAAGCCGTTGAAGACCTGGGAGGTGGGGCCGCCATGGCTTATGACGCGCAGAGGCGGCAGCTCACCCTCCGGCGCGGCAAAGTCGGGATTGCGCGGCGGGTAGTAGAAGCCGTAGGCTGTCAGCCCGTTCTCCGTCGGAAATGCGATCTCCTTCCCCACGGAAATCCAGCTATCATCGAGCGTCAGCGAGCTGGACTGGCGAAGCGTCTCCTGCTGGCCAGTGGCGGTATCCATCCGCACGATCTGGCCCGCCTGAGTCGGCGAGGCACCCACGAAATCGATCTGGCTGGCGCTCGCCTGTGGCTGGACGATGAGGGTGTAGGATGTCTCGATGGGCGTCAGCGCGCCTGTTGCGAGGTCGAGCGAGCCAAGGTGGACGAGGCCGTCCTGCTGCCAGGTGCAGATGATGTGCCCGGCGTCGGCAAATGCGTACGTTGCCATGGCAAAGCGCCACTGCGGCGCGCCGAACTCCGCCTCCATCGGCGCCAGCGCCTCGGCCTCGCCGTTGCGCCAGCGATAGAGATTCCACCAGCCGGTGCGGTCGGAGATGAAGTAGAGCTCACCATCGGGCGACCAGGTCGGCTGGAAGATGGACTCGTTTTGGCCACCCGCCACCTGCTGGGCATTCGCCAGCGAGCCATCGGCGCCGACATCGGCCACCCAAAGCGCCGTACCATCAAAGGGCATGTTGGGGTGGTTCCACGCCAGCCAGGAAAGCCGCGAGCCGTCAGGGCTGAGGCGTGGCGTCGAGACGAAGTCTGTGCCAGCAACCAGCACGCTCCCGCCCTCGGCGTTCTCGCCATCCAGCGCCAGCGCGACCAGCGTATTTTTCGCCTCCTGGCCCGAATCGCGATGGTCTTCGCGTACCAGAATCAGCCGGTTGCGCGGCGCGTCCAGCGTGGCGTCGGCATAGCGCAGCACGCCGCCGGGCAGGTCGGGCGTCAACGGCTCGGGCGCGCCGCCATCGCTCACGCGATAGAGGCGCTGGTCGGCGAAGTTGGAGAAGTAGACGGCTCCGCCAGCGGCCAGAAATGATCCGCCGCCATATTCATGGACGCGGGTGCGCGCATGGTACGGGGCTGGCGTCACATCGCTGATCTGGCCATCCGGGGTACGGCGCACCAGCACGGTGCGGCCACCCTCGCTGGGGCGTAGCTCCGTCCAGTAGATTGTCTCGCCGTCAAGCTGAAGCTCGCTCAGGCCCAGGGCGCTGGCCAGCAACACATCCGCCGTCAGTGGCGATTTCCACGCGCCATAGGGCGCTATCATCGGCTCGGTCACGGATCTTTCCGCCTCCCTGTACTACACTGCTACATTGCGCACTCACTCAAAAGACGTACGGTATCAATCGGCGCGTCCGCCGCATATAGGTGATATATGGCTGGCCGAGCGCGCGCGAGAGCACTCGCTCTTCCACCATCACGCGATAGCCGAAGCCCACCGCGTTACCTAGGATTATAGCGGCGAGACTGGCCCAGTTGGTCAACACCAGCCCGAAGCCGAGCAACGATAACAGCGCGCCGGTGTAGGATGGATGGCGAATCAGGCGATACGGCCCGCGCTCGACCACCTGCTGATCTGGTCCGACGGCGACTGTAATCACGAAAAAGCGGCCCAGCACGCGAATGGCATAGGTCCGCAACGCCGTTCCGATGAGCAGCAGCGCGATGCCCAGGCCAAAGACGACGGTCTGCACACGCACTATCGCCGCGCCCGGCAGCAGCAACGCCGCCAGCACCGCCGCGACGAGGCTGAGCGCCAGCAACGTCAGCAGCAGCGCCAGCGACCCGCCATCATACGCGGTGGCTCCCTCGCGGCGACGACGCCTCAGCAGACGGCCGCACTCCGGCGCCGCGCAGACCACCAGCGCCAGCGCGGTGATGGCCGCCGCGAGCGGCTGCGTCGCGGGCAGGGGATACAACGCGGGCACCTCACCACTCCAACCAGCAAACCCAGCGAAAACGGCCAGCCATACTGCTCTGCTGGCGCGCTGCTATTGTACACGATTGGCCCGGACAGACGTTGTACGTTTGAGACGCCCAATCAGGATGTTACTTTCCTGCCGCTCTAATAGTGTGTGAGGAGAGAGACCTACACAGCCGCGACATCGCACTATCGGAATAGAAGCGAGACGATGAAAGGAAGCCGAGGAGATGGTCATCGCGGGCAGCTGGTCGGCGCGGGGAATCCGTCGCTCGCCGACGCCTGGCGCAAGATGGGAACTGTGGCGCAGCACGCGCGTACCATGGAGAGACGCCGATCCGACCGAAATCACTGGCGCGCCTGAGCAAACGCTCGCCAGCGCGCCCGCTGATGGCGCTGTTGAAACTGATGACGCTGCCAGCGCCCGCCAGCTTCCGACCTTCGAGGCATTCTTCCGCCAGCACGAGCGCGACATCTTCGGCTATCTCTGGCGCATGACCGGCGATGAACAGGCGGCGTACGATCTCAGCCAGGAGACTTTCGTGCGCGCCTGGCAGCACTTTGACCGTATCGCTACCTATGAGCGTCCGGGCGGCTGGCTCTTTCGTGTGGCAACCAACCTTGCCCTGACCTACCAGAAGCGCGCGGCGGCCCCCGTCGGCGCGGCCCAGCCATTCTCCGTGGGCAACGACCCATCCATCAGCGATCCGGCGTGGCGACTGGCGGAGAGCGAGGCGATACGCGCGACGCTGCTGGCGCTGCCGCCACAGCAACGGGCGGCACTGGTGTTGCGGGAGGTGTGCGGCTTCTCGTGTGCAGAGGTGGCCGAGGCGCTGGGCATTACGCTGGCCGCCGCCAAGATGACCCTCAGCCGTGGCCGCGACGCCTTCCGCGCGCGCTATACGCGGGAGGAGCAGCGACCATGAGCCAGACGAGCAATACGAGCCAACAGACAACACCCACCTGCGCGCTTGGCCTGACCTCCGCCGACCTCTCGGCCTGGCGCGACGAGGCGCTGGCGCCGGACGAGACAGCCCGCATCGGCGCGCATAGCGAGAGCTGCCCGGCCTGTCAGCGGCGGCTGAGCGTATTTGCGCTGGTCGCCGCGACACTTAAGGCCCAGCAGGTTCCCGCGCCCGACGAGCGGCTCTGGCAGGCGGTGCTCGCGGCGATCTCCACAGGCGAGAGGACAACGAACGCCGACGCGATCACCGGCGAGTATCTCGTACCCGACCAGTCCGACGATAGCAACCCGGTATCGCAATCACCCACGCCGCAACGGAGCTGGCGCAGTCGCAGGCGCGCGCTGGGGACGCTGGCCGCTGTCGCCGCCATCGCGCTGGTGGTGGTCGGCTTCGGACGCCTCTTCCAGTTCGGCGCGCAGAATCGTCCCTCACTGACGTTCTCGCTGCACTGGCAACAGATTGCTCTGCCAGGCGGGATGGGCAAGAGTCTCACGGAGGGTACGGCGCTGAGCGTCTTCCCGGCGGATGGCTCGATTGCCTGGCTGTGCCAGGCGGGGACGAAACCCGCGCCCGGCCCGCTACGTGTCTGGCGCACAACTGACGGCGGGGCAACCTGGCGGGCGCTGACGGTAGCTCAGCGTGACAAGGCGTTCGATTGTGAGATCACTCCCGATCAGGTCGATCCCGATGTGGTCGCGCTCGACTACGGGTATATTCCCAGCGCCAAAGCGACTACGATACAGGGAGACAATCTCATTACCTTCGATGGCGGCGCGAGCTGGCATGATGCGCCATTCTTCAATCTCACCACGGAGTTCGCGACGCTGAATGGCGCGATCTATGCCATCCAACCGGACGGTACCGATGCTAATCGCCTCGCGGTGAGCAGGGATGGCGCACAGACCTGGAACTATGTGGATGATGCCATCCACCAGCAGAAGCTGATGACCTCACGGTTCTGGGCAAACCCGAATACGGGCACGCTGCTGGTGCAGGCTATTTCGATGACTGGGGATGGCGAAACCTCGCTGTGGACGATGGATACCAGCGGCAATACCTGGCGCTCCCTGGCAATCGTTGGCATCGTTAGCGCAATCATCAGCCCGACTACGGACGGACACTGGAATATCTGTAGTATGCTCGCTGGCTCAAACACTGACCCGAAGCACCGGAATATCTACCCGTACCATATCTACTGCGGCACTGAGGCAAATCGCCAGTGGACGACCAGGCCTGGGCTTGGTTCCATGAGTTCACCTGGCGGCACAATAGCGACTCCCTGTAGCGGGTGCATTCAGGTACCCTCAACAATCGGTGAGACAGAGCAACTCGCCATTGCCAACGATGGCGCGGTGATCGTTGTGTTCGTGGACCGCTATAGTACCAGTGGTGCGCCGATAGGAGCCAACCTCTATCGCCTGCCAGCGGGTTCAAGCACGTGGCAGAATGGCGGCGCGCTGCCCATCGGCACATCCGCTTCTGGCGCGACGCAACTGGGTAGCACTGTCATCTATGCGCCGCGGCCAGGCGGTGGGATGCTCTGGGCCATGCCGGACCAGGATCCAGGGACACATCCAGCGGGGCCAGTCTACACCGCCAGCTATCCTGGGCCAGCCACGCAGCCGCTGCCGACGCAAGCCCAGCAGACGCCGACACCCACAGGCAACGTCGTTCAGGGCGCGTCGCTGGCATGGCAGCCGATGGCCACTCCGGCGGGTTTCCAGCCGCGACTGACGAGCACCAACATTCTGGCGGTCGCGCCGAGCGATGGCCGCACCGCCTACGTCTGCGCGCAGCCGAACGCGGACCCGCCCGCCGCGCCACTTCGTGGCTGGGTCACACATGATGGCGGCGCGACGTGGTCAGCGCTTGCTCTGCCAGAGGTCGCGGGCTGGTGTTCGCTGGTGGTGAATGAGGTGAATCCGCGCGATGTGCTGCTGGGCTTTTCTCACAATCCGCCAGGGAACCCGCCAGATTTGTATTATCGCAGCACCGACGGCGGGGCCACCTGGCAGGACGTGCCCACACTTGATGGCTCGCTCGTCTACCAGTTCGCGGCGCATGGCAGCGCAATCTACGCCCTGCGCGTCCAAAACCCAGCCAGCGACACCGCAACGGCGGAATTGCAGGCCAGCGCGGACGGTATGGCGACATGGCATATCGTTGACGGCGCTATCCGTAGCGGAAAAACGAGCGTTGACCAGTTTTGGTTGAACCCCTATAACGGCGCACTGCTCGCGACGAACGTCCCGCCTTCGGCAAGCGGGGCAGGAGTGACGACCAGCACATCCATGGTCATCTGGCGCTCCAGCGATGGCGGGGCGCACTGGAACGACCTGCGCGCGCCAGCATACGGCTTTACGTCCGTTATCGTGCGGCCACCACAGCCAAATCACGCCTGGGATATCTGCGTCTCCGACTTCACTGCGAGTCCGACCACAGCGCCGAGCAATTTGCTGTATTGCGGCGATGATAGCGACCAGGGCTGGCACGATGTGACAGGGCTTGACACCGGCGACACGACCACGACGCCACACTATACCGCCTTTACCAGCGATGGCGCACTGCTGGCGATCAACATGGCGACGACCGGCAGCGGCGCGACGACGTACAACGTCTATCGTTTGCCGTCCGGCGCGAGTCGCTGGCAGGCGCTTGGCCCGATGCCAGAGTTCTCGTTGCTCTATGCGCCGACAGCGGGCGGGGATGGGATGCTCTGGTCGGTCCCGGTGAACGGCATCGTCACCGATGCGCAGGGGAGGGTCTTTGCCGTCGCCGCACCGTAGCGCTTGCTACGAGTTGCTGTCGTCGGCTGGCTGAGTGGGGGAGAGGCAGTCGCGGAGATAGTCCACCACGGCGGATGGTGGCTCGGCGACGGCTTCGCGCGCGGGATCGTAGAAGACGCTGACCATCTCCAGCGTGGCGCACAACTGTTCGGGTTGGAGTGTGGTTAGCTCGAAGAGAAGCCGGTAGCTATGGGGACGAGCCTCGATCACCTGATGCGTGATGCGCAGCAGGCTCCCAAGGGCTATCGGATGCGTGAATTCCGCCGCGAGGGACTTGGTAATCGAATCCAGCGGCGCGCCGCCCGCATGTGGCAGGACATCAGACCGCCAGTGCCACTCGCGGCAGCACTCGACCAGGCGCACGATGGCCGTATAGGCGAGGCGGTCCTCGCCCGCGACGATCCACGCGCGCCGCACCTCAACCTCCAGGCCGCCCGCGAAGCAACGGACACCGCCCTCCGCGAGCAGCCCCTCCAGCGTCGTCGGCTGCATCATTGATGTCATTGTTTCGCCGTCCCTGCGCTCTACCATCTAGATGTAGCCGTCGAATGAGTTGATCTTGCCGCCGTTGAAGAGCAGGACCGGCCTGACGAGCTTCGTGGAGTAATCTTCGCGCCCCATGTAGTTCGAGCCGTCGTCGAGCCCCTCGGTGGACATGCCGATGTAGATATTGACGCCCTCCCGGCGTTTCTTCTCGGCCACGCGCATCACATCGGTCAGCCGTGGCGGCTGGTAGTCTGGCGAGCCGTGCGCCTTTTTCGCCCATCGCGAACCATCGGCGGCGTACATGGGATTGAGTCGCACTGAGAGATCGAGCCCGCGCGCCTTCGTCTGCTCCACCAGATAATCGATGCTGGCTTCCGCCTCGGCGACGGCCTCCTCGTCGGTCATATCCCAGCGCGGCTTGAAGAGCACGTAGGACGTCAGTTGCGCGCCTGCCTCAGCCACCCGATCCAGCCCACGCTCGAAGACCTCCAGCGGTTCGCGCTTGAAGAGCACTTTGTCGCGAATGTAGGGATCGTGCGTCTCGAAGCCGGTCAGGATATTGAGGGTGAGACGAGGAGCCGCTTCGCGAATCTGCGCCAGCACCGCGGTCTCGACAAACTCGAGCCGTGTCTCCAGCACGAGCGTGCGCACGCGACGAAGCTCGTTGATCCCTTCGGCGATTTCGAGCATGGCCTCGGTGGGAAAGGTCGCCGGGTCGAGCACCGACCCTTCGTTGCTGAAGGTGACACGATCTAACACACTCAGCGAATGCTTCAATTCTTTCACGACATACCAGAACTGTGAGATAATCTCACTCCCCGGGATGAGCGTTGGTGAGCTTTTCGCCGGGAGCTGACAGAAGTGACAACGGTACTTGCAGCGTTTGGTATTGAAGATGATGAGCAGATCCTGATCGCCGAGAAACGTCCTGTGTAGGAAATAGTGAGGCAGCCACGGGCTGGGCGCGCTCACTCCCATCGGTTTTCGCTGGCCGTACTTCGCATACAAATCCCCAACTTGTTGCTTCACGCTTGGTCGAGTCGCTCGCACCACCTCGGCAGTCATCGTTCCTCCTTGTCGCAGGCGCCCGCATAAGGCCGTCCCTAGAAAATAACCGACTCTAGATGCGTGTCCCTGCTGAGTGCATCCCCCATAATGGCATATGGGCTGCGATCAGCCTACGCCTCCTATAGTACTTTCGTCAAGCCTTAATCTTTCGTAGTCAGACGATTTTTGTGTTCTTGCTTTATGTTCTTGCTTTAATTGACACCTCACCGCCGCGCTCATAGAATGCGAGTGCTGATTTGGAATCCATATCAGTCACACATCTCGGATGCGCTCATGAAAACCCGCTAGTCATGGGAATTGGATGCAGGTGAAGGATAGCCCGTATCGTCTTGTGCAGGAGAGTACGACATGACCAGTGATTTCGATGATTTGTTTTCACGCAACTGGGCCTTCATCACACCCGAAATCCAGCACATACTCGATCATACCTGTCTGTTTGCCGCTGGCGCCGGGCTGAGTAGTACTATCGTCACGCTCGCATGTCGCACCGGGTTCGGCTCGTTCATCCTGGCGGATGGCGATAATGTCGAGCTTTCGAACCTGAATCGGCAGGCGTTCTTTCGCCGCCAGATTGGCGAGAACAAGGCCACCGCGACGGCGGAGCTTCTGCGCGATATCCGGCCAGA
>DATBIB010000173.1:0-6862 GCA_036557205.1 Ktedonobacterales bacterium
TGGCCATCTACGCCACGCACGAGGCGTACCTGCTGGATGGTTGCGCATGCTGATGCTCAAAACGAGCGGAGGGAATGCGCATGAGCGCAATGCGGCATGCAATGACGCTAATGATTACGACCGAATCGCTGGCATTTGGCATATTTGTGGTGGATGATACGCATCGCATTATCTCCTGGAATGAGAGCGCCGCGCAAACACTCGGCTTCGACGCTGAAACGACTCTGGGGCGCACCTGTGAAGAGATGCTTGCCCTGCTCCGCACCCACGATGTGCCGTTATGTCCTGAGGTCATCAATACAGTTGAGGGCGCCGAATCCGCTGACGCGCGCTGGACCGATCCGCATGCCCATCAACGCCGCGATACGCCCATGCGCGTTCGTGTCGTCACCCAGGATGGCGCGCCGCGCTGGCTGGAAGTGAGCGTGCTTCAAGCGCGCAAGCTCGATGGCTCCGCCTGCGTCGTCCATATCTTCCGGGATGCGACCGATGACGCCGAGCGCCAGAAGCATAGCGCCGTCGCCGCCGATGCCTTCCGCCATCCTGGCAGTATTCTGCATCTGCCAGTAGGGCTTGCGGAGACTCCAAACGTCGATGACGCCCCGATCTTGACGGTGGAGCATCTCACGCCACGCGAGCACGAGGTGCTGAAGTTGCTGGCGCAGGGCATGGCTACCATCGAAATCGCGACCACTCTCGGCATTAGCCGGGTAACCGCTCGCAATCACGTCACACGTGTCATCGAAAAACTTGGGGTCAAGACTCGCCTGCAAGCGGTATTGGCCGCCTCTCATCTCGGCCTGATTTAGCCTATCTTCCGGTTCTCCGATCTTCCACCCTTCACCTTTCAGCTTCTCATCCCGCTGGCCAGTCTGTATCGCTGAGGTTGCCGTGCGCTTCACATCTCCGCCGCCAGATACCTGGCCGATACCTATCCGCACGATGAAAATATGCAAATATAGTGAGTTCACACCATGCTACACAGGCCACAGATAAGGTAAACCTGCATATAGCAGCCGTGCGCGTCCATACGACCAACAGGCAGCGTGTTTCTCAAGCAGGCGGCATAATTCCTTCGCCACCCGCCGGAGAAGCGAAAGGCCGGATGCTTTCGGGCACGCTTATGCGCGTATCAGGGCATTATCGCGTCGGCGCATACCGCATGACCCGCGGAAATTAACGCTTGTGGAGGTGGCCTGAGACGTTCGGGTCACAACATGACGACTGCGAGCACGCCCCTCGGCTTCGGGCGGTCGGAGTGCGTGGTCGTCAGCCCAGGAATCCCCAGGATACGGATACGCAACCCTGGGGAATGGGTCAATTGCAATTGTCGCGAGTGACCCGCATGGCATTTCATCATGCGGGCCGCAGAGGAGCAGGAAGATATGCGCAGATATCTGGGCGCACTGGTGACAGTACTTGTAGGGGCTGCCATCGTGGTGGCGGTACTGTTGACACTTATCAACACCGCCCGCATTCCAAAATTGATAGCGGCTTCAGACTCTGGCACCTACAATCTCGACGCGAAAAACCTCAAGCATGTGACGCTGAACTTGCAGACCTTCCCACAAAGCCCGTATGAAGACCCCGACTGGATTGCGAAAAACTACCCTGACGGCATGGATCACGGCGTGCCAATCCCACCGGCAGGCGACAATCAGGACTGGGTCACCTACTGGCCGACGACTACTTTCCAGGTGCCTGCCCATTCAGTCGTCACGATTATTCTCGAGAATTACGACGGCAAATCAACCTTGCTCAATGACTTTTACAACAAACCGCAGGGGACGCTTGGCAACACCATCACGGTAGACGGCAAGACAGTAAGCAGCATCAAGTCTGAGGATGCCTCGCACACCTTCACCATCCACTCGATCCCCAGCTCGGCGCAGGACTGGCTCTACGTCAGCGTGCCAATCACCGGCGTTGATGACGACGCCGCGCTTGACCCGGCTGGCTTGACGCCACTGAAGCCCGTCGTCACCGAGTTCTCCTTCGTCACGCAAGGTCCAGGCCATTACATCTGGCAGTGCTTCGATCCCTGCGGCTCTGGCTTCAATGGATTCGGCGGCCCGATGTCCACCAAAGGCTACATGTCCGGCACCATTGATGT
Organism: Ktedonobacterales bacterium; assembly: GCA_036557205.1. Lineage (GTDB taxonomy): Bacteria > Chloroflexota > Ktedonobacteria > Ktedonobacterales > JADMIN01 > DAHUXT01. Next base: position 2,114 of record DATBIB010000173.1, read on the forward strand.
CGTGTGATCTCGTTGCCTGAGGCAGCTACGGTCGCTGAGTTCACAGCAAGCAATAGAGAGGCACGGTAAAGATACATCATGAACGAACCAAGACACTTGCTACGCGCCGCGATCATCTGGCTCGTAGCCACGATTGTGGGCCTGGCGGTCGCCTGGTTCATTGGCCCACAACTCGCCAGTTGGGGCTCAATACCAGCCGTCGCATCCAATCGAGCCTCGGATGTTGATCAGGTACTGGGGCTGTTTGCGCTCCTTTCGATTCCCGTCTTCATGATGGTGGTCGTCTTCGGCGGCTATGCCGCATTCGCTTTCCGCTCGCGGGGTCGCCCAAACGGCGATGGTCCGGGAACGCGCGGCCATATGCCGTTGCAGGTCACCTGGCTGGTCATTTCCATTGTCCTCGTGATCTTCCTCTTTGGCTATGGCCTCTATTTCTATAACCAGATCCAGACGGCCTCGGCCTCCTCGCAAGACACCCTCGTCGTCAAAGTCAACGGCGAGCAGTGGCTCTGGGACTACTATTACCCGCAATACGGCAATATCTCGTCGACAACGTTGGTCCTGCCCGTCAATCGACCGGTCCGCTTCGACATTACCTCGACCGACGTGCAGCATTCGTTCTGGATTCCAGCATTCGCGGTCAAGCAGGACGCCGTTCCCGGTCAGACAACACATATCAGCGCCACGCCAACACAGATAGGGGCCTATGAGGTGCGCTGCGCCGAGCTCTGTGGTGTCTACCACGCATATATGGAGACACCCGTTCAGGTTGTCTCTTCCGATGACTTTGATTCCTGGATCGCAACGCTCCAATCGGGCGAGTCGGCACGCATCTCTGGCCAGAGCAACACGCTGGCCTGGATGGCACAGGATGCCGACGCGCGATCCGCTAGCATCCGGGAAGGGTGGGTTGCATAATGCGGAAACTCGTTCCCAGCTACTTTTCTGGGGCCGTCCTCGGCGCGATTGGCTACATCATCGGCAATGAATATGTGACCCACTTCATTGGCGTTGGTAACGAGGTCGATGGCATCAACTTCGACGAACAGGCGCTGATCATCGGCTTCATCGGCCTGCTGATCGGCTGGCTGATCGGCATCGGCGCGCTGAAGTATCCGTTCTCGTGGCTGCTCGCCCGCAAAGACCCTGACCACGAGGAAGAGCTGCGTCTGGCCGGAAAAGACGGCGGCGTCATGCGCTACTTCCGCTTCACCACCGACCACAAAGTGGTGGGCATTCAGTACCTCGTCGTCACGATGATTATGCTGGCGCTCGGCGGCCTGGGAGCCATGCTCATCCGCACCGAGCTGATTACGCCGGGCGCGAAGGCATTCCCAACAGGCACCTACAACACCATCGTGACCATGCACGGCATGATCATGATTCTGGCGACGATCTCGTTCTTCATTGGGCCGTTTGGCAACTTCATCGTGCCGATTATGATCGGCGCGCGTGATATGGCCTTCCCGCGGCTGAATGCCCTGAGCATCGCGCTGCTGATTCCTGGTCTGGTCATCTTCCTGTTCACGCCTTTCCTTGGCCTCGTGCTTATGAACGGCCAGGGCGGTGGCGTGCAGACCGGCTGGACGCTCTACGCGCCTCTCGCAGATCAGACAGGCGTTGGCATGACCTCGCTCGCGGCTGGCGTCTTGCTCATCGGCGCCTCCTCGATTATGGGCGCGGTCAACGTCATCACCACCGTGCTGACGATGCGCACACGAGGCATGACCTGGACCCGCCTGCCGATGACGGTCTGGGGCATCTTTGGCGCGGCTTTGCTCGCGGCCATCGGCACCAGCTCCTTCTCAGCCGATCTGGTGTTGATCCTGCTCGACCGTGCCTATAAGACGAGCTTCTTCTTCTATCAGGTCGGTGGTGACGCCGCCGGCGCGGGCGGTGGTAACGCCTGGCTGGCGCAGAACCTGTTCTGGTTCTTTGGCCACCCTGAGGTCTATCTGATCGTCTTGCCAGCGTTTGGCATTGTGATCGACATCCTGGTCGTCTTTGGCCGGAAGCCGCTCTTTGGGTACAAGACCGCGGTACTCGGCATCATGGGCGTTGTGGTGTTGAGCTTCCTCGTCTGGGCGCACCACGAGTTTGTCTCGGGCTGGGCGCCTGAGATTCGTCCCGTCTACATGGCGACCACTGAGATGATTTCCATCCCGACCGGGCTGGTCTTCCTGGTGGCGCTGGGCACGCTCTGGCGCGGACGCCTCTGGATGACCACCGCGATGCTCTTCGGCCTCTCATTCATCTGGAACTTCCTGATTGGTGGCATCACGGGCATCTTCCTCTCTGATGTGCCCGCCGATGTGCAGCTGCATGGGGGCATGTTCGTCACTGCGCACTTCCATTTCACGATGGTGGGTGGTGCGCTGATGGGCTTCTTCGCCGCCGTCTACTTCTGGTTCCCGAAGATGACGGGCCGGATGATGGACGAGAAGCTGGGCAAGATTCACTTCTGGGGTACGCAGATCGGCTTCAACGTCGCCTTCCTCGCCATGCTCTACGCTGGCCTCCAGGGGATGCCACGCCGCGTCGCCGACTACTCGCCGGTCTTCGCGGGCGCCAATTTCGTCACCAGCATCTTCGCCTACCTTCTGGCAGCCTCGATCATCGTTTTCTTCTACAACGTGATCGCATCCTGGGTCGCGGGCGAGAAGGCAGTGGCCAACCCCTGGGGCGCGAAGTCGCTCGAGTGGATGGTACCGACCCCAGTGCCGCTCGAAAACTTCGAGGAAATGCCCGTCGTCGCCAGTGGCCCGTACAACTACGGCGAACCGGTTGGCAGCGGCAAAGACATACCATCAGCCGGAGGAGGCCCTGCCGGGCAGGCAGTGGGCTAATAGCCTGCCGCTGACGCGCCTGGCTTAGACCGAAACCGCCACCCGCCAGCGCCCTCCACCATACGCGAGAGCGCTGGCAGAATACCTCACAGGGAGACGTTGATGGCTAGCTCGATTCCTGCCTCTGGACCCGCCGCATCGCACGGCGACAGTGTCGATCACGACCTGAAGCTGCGGCGGGGCATGCTCTTTTACGTGCTCACCGACGTATTATTCGTCATCTTTCTGCTTGCGACCTACATATGGCTGCGCGCCTACCACGCGCCGGGCTGGTTCCCCGATGGGACTAAGCTGCCCGAGCAGCAGACCGTCTTCATCCTGACCGGCCTGGTTGTGCTCAGCGCGATCTTCTTTTTCATTGGGTTCATGGGCCTGCGCAACGGCAGCACGACAACGCTGACGATCTGCATGGCTATCGCGACGCTGCTCATTATCGCCGCGCTCATCGGGCAAATTGTCTTCATGGGACACCTGCCCTTCACGACGGGCAATGGCTCGTTCGCCAGTGACTACATCATGCTCTCTGGCTATCACGTCTATCACCTGCTGCTTGGCACATTCCTCGGTATCGGCGTGACGAATCGCGCGATCCGTGGGCGCTATAGCAGCGACCGGACGGCGGGCCTGAGCGCCATCAGCTACTACTGGTACTGGATGGCGCTGACGCCGGTGCTGATTACGCTGATGATGATTGTGCTGCCGCCGAACGGATAACGTCCTCGCCCCAGCTCCTTCTCGGCGCCGGGAAGGGGTGCGCCGAGTGGAGGCCTGGGTATGTGGAGCGTGCTGGCCGATTGGACCCTGGAGCCAACTGTTATCGCCGGACTGGTGATAGCGGCGCTGCTCTATGGACGCGGGGTCATCTACTCGCGCCAGCACGGCCAGACGACCCGGCTGCACTGGTGGCATGTCCTGGCCTTCTACGGTGGCCTGTTCATTCTGTTCATCGCGCTCGAATCCGCGCTCGACGACTACGCCGAACACTTTCTCTGGGCGCACATGATCCAGCACGAACTGCTGATGATGGCCGCGCCACCGCTGTTGCTGCTGGGCATGCCCACACTTCCACTCTGGCGGGCAGTGCCGCTCTCCGCGCGTCGGGCATCGCTGCAATGGCTGATGCGCAAGCGGAGCACCCGCCGCGCGATACATGCGGTTGGTCGCTTCTTCAGCGCGCCAGCAACCTGCTTCGGTCTCTTTATCGTCGTCGTCTATATCTGGCATCTACCCACGCTCTACGATGCCGCGCTGGGAAACACTACGATTCATGCGTTTCAGCACCTGTGTTTCCTCTGGGCCGGGCTGTTCTTCTGGTCACAGACGCTGCCGTGGCGTCCGGGCAGGCCGCGCCTGAGCTATCCGCGACGGGCGGCCTACCTGGTGCTGGGAGGGCTGGCTAGCAATATCCTCGATACCGTCTTTATGTTCTCAACGGGCGTGATCTATCCCTACTATGCCGCGCTGCCGCGCGCGCCGGGCAGCATTACCGTGCTGGAAGACCAGCACATGGCTGGCGCGCTCATGAGCGTCACCGGAACACTGGTCATTACGGTTATGGTCATGGTGATGCTCGGACTCTGGCTTCAGGCGACTGAACGCCTCGATGAGGCATCGGTGCGCCCAGGCCAGGCGCGGCTGACCAGCGAGACACAATAGACTGATTTTCTCCGACTCGACCGATAGATGTGAAAGGTCTGCGAGTATGCAGAACGTGACGAGCGCCCGCGTATCTTCGCTGCGCGCCAGCGTGAATGCGTATGTTGGGCTGATGAAGCCGCATGTGACGGTGTTGCTGCTGGGCACGACGCTGGCGGCGATGGCGGTGGCGGGTCTGCCCCGCCTGCCGGTCGTGCTGGCGACGCTGCTGGGCGGCGCGCTGGCGGCGGGCAGCGCCAATGCCCTC
>DATBIB010000174.1:0-5939 GCA_036557205.1 Ktedonobacterales bacterium
TGCGGAGGCTCAGGTGAGCTTGCCCGCCCGCCGCAGCTGGCGGTTCAGCGTGATCGAGAGCGCCAATATCAGGAGCAGGGCGGAGAAGACCAGCACCGTGCGCACGGGGCCGATGGACTGGCTCAGTAGGCCCGCCAGCGCGAGGCCGAGCGGCTGGCCGCCGAAGAGCAACAGGCGGAAGACACCATTGACGCGCCCCTGCAATTCGTCGGGGATGCGCGAAAGGCGGTAGCTATACTGCGCGACGAAGAAAATTGGGGTTACGCCGTAGGTCGCCGCGGTGATGGCGGCCAGGGCGAGCGGGGTTGGCGCGACGGCGTAGAGCGGCAGCAGCACCGCCCAGATCCAATGGACGCCCATCGCAATCTGGCCGAAGGTCAGCCGCCGCATGGCGGGGCCGGAGAGCACCGCCCCCACGACACTGCCGACGCCGCCAGCGCCCAGAATCAGCCCCGTGATGGCGGGTGACGCGCCCATGCGCTGCGCCAGGATGATGACCACCAGCATATACCCGGACTCGATCAGCACCGTCCCGCCGACCACGAACGCCAGAAAGCGCATCAGCGACTGACGCCAGAGCCAGACCACGCCCTCGCGGATATCGTCCAGCAGCCTGCTCTCGTCCGCTGTGCGTGGCGCGCTCAGGTCGGAGTGGATAAACCAGACCGAGACGACCGAGACGGCGTAGGAGATCGCGTCCACCAGAAAGGCGAAGCCCTGCCCAATGGCGAAGATCAGCCCGCCAAGCGCGGGACCGAGCATCGAGCCGGTGCTCAGCGTGACCTCGTTGAGGGTCGTCGCGGAGGGGATCTGCTCGCGCGCGACGACCCGCGTTAGGGCCGCCGTCTCCGCCAGGCTGAAGAAGACGTTGAGGGCGCCTTCCAGCAGCGCGACGGCGTAGAGTTGCGCCAGGCTGAGCCAGCCAAACGCCAGCGCCAGCGGGATGCTTCCGAGCGCCAGCGCCCGCCCAGCATCGCAAACGATCATCACGCGCCTGCGATCCCAGCGATCCACCAGCGCGCCAGCCGGGAGGCCAAGCAGCAGATAGGGGATGGTGCGCGCGGCGCTCAGGAAACCCGCCTGGGCCGGGGAATCCGTCAGCGCCAACATCAGCAGTGGGTAGGCGAGCTGCGAGACCTGCGTGCCAACGACCGAGACAAGCTGCCCACTCCAGAGCAGCACCCAGTCGCGATTGGACCAGAGCCGGGCGGTCTTCGGCTTCTCCGCGACACCGTCCGGTGTCATCAGGCTACTCGCCTTTCCAGGTTCCGGAACGTTCTGGTTCCCCCTCCCCTCACGGGGGAGGGGGTTAGGGGGAGAGGTCCGCACCCCTTATGCGGGCTGGCCAATCTGCGCGCCCATGGCGGCACGAAGGGCGTCCACCTTGTCGGTACGCTCCCACGGCGCGTCGATGTCGGTGCGGCCAAAGTGGCCATAGGCGGCGGTCGGCTGATAGATTGGGCGGCACAAGTCCAGCGTCTGGATGATGCCCGCCGGGCGCAGGTCGAAGTGCGCGCGGATCAGGTCAATCAGCGTCTCATTGGAAACCTTGCCCGTGCCGAAGGTCTCCACAAAGAGCGAGATCGGGCGAGCAACGCCGATGGCATAGGAGATTTGCAGCTCGCAGCGATCCGCCAGGCCCGCCGCGACGATGTTCTTGGCGACATAGCGCGCGGCATACGCGCCAGAGCGGTCCACCTTGGTCGGGTCTTTGCCGCTGAAGGCGCCGCCACCGTGACGGGCGAATCCGCCATACGTATCCACGATGATCTTGCGGCCGGTTAGCCCGGCGTCACCCATCGGCCCGCCGATGACAAAGCGCCCGGTCGGGTTCACCAGATACCGCGTCTTCTCGTCCAGCAGCTCCGCGGGCAGCGTCGGCTTGATGACCTGCTCGACGATATCCTGGTAAATCTGCTCCTGCGAGACATTGTCGGCATGCTGGGTCGAGATGACGACGGTATCGATGCGCACCGGCTTGCCATACTCGTACTGCACCGTCACCTGGCTCTTGCCGTCGGGGCGCAGCCAGGCCAGTGGTCCCTTGCTCGCCCAGTCGGCGTTGCGCTGCTCGGAGAGCTTGCGCGTCAGGTTGTGGGCGAAGTAGATCGGCGCTGGCATCAGCACGTCGGTCTCGTTGCAGGCGAAGCCGATCATCATGCCCTGGTCGCCCGCGCCGACCGCCTCAAGCTCGGCGTCGGTCAGCTCGCCGCTGGCGGTGCGCTCGCGATACTCCAGCGAGGCGCTGACGCCGCGATCGATGTCCGGGCTTTGCTTGCCAATCGCCGTCGTGACGCCGCAGGTGCGATAGTCGAAGCCATAGTTGGCGTCCACATAACCGACCTTGCGAATCGTCTCGCGGACGATGGCCGGAATGTCTACATAGGTTGAGGTGGTAATCTCGCCCGCCACCAGCACCAGCCCGGTCGTCGTCGCCGCCTCGCAGGCCACACGCGCCATCGGGTCGTCGCGCAGCATCGCGTCGAGCACGCCATCGCTGATCTGATCGCAGAGCTTATCAGGATGTCCCTCTGTCACGCTTTCACTGGTGAAGAACGCTTTGGGGTCGGTCATAAAACTGTTACTGCTGCTCATCTCTCTTCTTCTCTTCTTGCCCCACTACTCCAATACATTTTCAAGAACAAGCCTGTCCTGGTCGGCCCCCTCCCCCAGCCCCCTCCCCAAAGGGAGAGGGGAGCCAGAGCGTTTCTGGCCTCTGGTTCCCCTCTCTCACGAGGAGAGGTGGATAGGAGGTGAGGTAGGTCAACCCCACGAACTACAAACGACTAGGTGCCCGACTCCCAGGCCGCCAGATAGGCCTTCTGCTCAGGCGTCAGGATATCAATCGCGATGCCCATCGCCTTGAGCTTGAGCCGCGCGATCTCGTGGTCAATCTCGGTTGGGATGGTATAGACCTTCGGCTCCAGCGCTTTGGCGTGGGTGAGCATGTACTCCGCGCCGAGCGCCTGATTGGCGAAACTCATGTCCATCACGCTCGCCGGGTGGCCCTCACCCGCCGAGAGGTTCACCAGCCGACCCTCCGCCAGCAGATAGACATGGCGGCCATCGGCATAGGTGTACTCCTCGACGAAGTCGCGCGCGGTCCGGCGGCCACCAGTCGCGAGCGCCTCCAGCGCCGGGATGTTGATCTCGTCGTTGAAGTGGCCGGAGTTGGCGATGATCGCTCCGTCCTTCATCCGCTCCAGATGCGGCCCATCGATCGCGTTGATATCTCCAGTCACGGTGATGAAGATGTCGCCAATGGTGGCGGCCTCCAGCATCGGCATGACACGGAAGCCATCCATCACCGCCTCGATGGCGCGCACCGGGTCCACCTCGGTCACGATGACATCGGCGCCCAGCCCGCGCACGCGCGACGCGACGCCCTTGCCACACCAGCCGTAGCCCGCCACGACGACGTGACGCCCCGCAACCAGCCGGTTGGTGGAGCGGATGATGGCGTCGATGGTGCTCTGGCCGGTGCCATAGCGGTTATCGAAGAGATGCTTGGTATCGGAGTCGTTGACCGCCAGCACCGGGAACTTCAGCACGCCGTTCTGCTGCATGCTCCGCAGCCGAATGACGCCTGTCGTCGTCTCCTCGGTTCCGGCGATGACGTTGGGAATCAGGTCAACACGGTCTTTGTGCAGCGAGGCCACCAGGTCGCAGCCGTCGTCCATTGTCATCTGCGGCTGGTGATCGAGCGCGGCGTGTATGTGGCGGAAGTAGGTCGTCTCGTCCTCGCCTTTGATGGCATAGACGGAAATACCCTCATCGGCGATCAGCGAGGCCGCCACGTCATCCTGCGTCGAGAGCGGATTGCTGGCACAGAGGACGAGATCGGCGCCGCCCGCCTTGAGCGTGATGGCGAGGTTGGCCGTCTCGGTGGTCACATGCAGACAGGCCGAGATGCGCAGCCCCTTGAGCGGCTGCTCGCGGGCAAAGCGCTCGCGGATGAGCGCCAGCACTGGCATATCCTTGGCGGCCCAGGCAATGCGGTCCCGTCCGCGAGGGGCCAGCGATAGGTCTTTGACATCACCAGCAACGTGCGAAGTTGCCACAGTTAGTCTCCTTCGAGCGATAGACCCGACCTTTTCCATCGGGTCCACCCAATGTACAATCCACGGTTCATCTATTGCGGAAAACGCCCAATGAGCCTGGCTGCTGCCGCCCATAGCACCGGAAGATTGCCGGGTGCCCCGCACATGCGTCCCTCCCAGACGCGACAAGCCAGCGGAGGTCACGGCGCCGGTGGCGGCATGGATACTCCGACCCATGGCCGTTCGTCCGGCGTTTTCAGGAACGTTCCCGACCTCACCCCGCGTACCTCACCCCCAGCCCTCTCCCACGAGGAGAGGGGAGGCGGAAGCGTGCGCAAGCCGGAAGATCGAAAACCTTTCTTGGCAAAACTACTCAAGACCAAGTAAATGAACACTGAGGCGTTCAGAATCTGTACCCACCTCAGCCTCGGCCTACGCTCTGGCTCCCCCTCTCCTGCGGGAGAGGGGATGGGGGGGTGAGGTCTCGCGCGACGCCCCAATTTGTCATTAACTGCTAAAGACTAGGAGGCGTTTAGGCCTCCGTTTGTTTCTCAAGTTCGATATGCGCGCCATTCGCACCGTTAGCCCCATTGGCTCCGTTCGCGCCGTTCGTCAGCCACTCGCCCTCGAAATGGGTGAAGCTGACGAACTCGCCGTAGCGCGCCGCGATGGCCTCAGGCGTTAGCGTGAGCAGCCGCCCCACGCTGAACTGCTCGCAGGCATACGAGCCGAGAATGTTGCCGTGGATGAGCGCGCGATGGTAGTCGCCATGCGTCAGCTCGCCCGCGCCGTTCCGCAGCCGCTGCGCCAGATAGCCCAGGAAGCCGCCCGCGAACGCATCACCCGCGCCAGTGGGATCCTGCACGTCTTCGAGCGGATAGGCCGGCGCGGCATGATAGCTGCCGTCACGGCTAAAGAGCAGCGCGCCATACGACCCCTGCTTGATAACCAGTTGGCTCGGCCCCAGGCTCAGGATGTGGCGTACCGCTGCGCGTAGGCTCGGCGTCTCGGCGTACTGGCGCGCCTCCTCCTCGGCGATCAACATGACATCCACCTGGCGAATGACCTCGGTCAACGCGTCGCGCTCGTTTTCGATCCAGAGGTTCATCGTGTCGAGGGCGCATAGCTGGCGCTGGCCACTGCCCGACATCTGCCGCAGCACGTCGAGTTGTAGCTGCGGGTGGATGTTTGCCAGGAAGAGGACCGGCGACTGGCGGTAGCTCGCGGGTACCTCCGGCGCGAAATCGGCGAAGACGCCCAGTTCGGTGTAGAGCGTGTCGCGCGTATTCATATCCATGTGGTAGCGCCCGCCCCAGCGAAATGTTTTGCCAGGAACGCTGCGTACCCCAGTGAGGTCAATCGGACGCGCGCGCAGAATATCAAGATAGCGCGCCGGAAAGTCCTCGCCGATGACCGCGACCAGTTCGACGGGCGCGTAGAGCGACGCCGCCAGCGAGAAGTGCGAGGCTGCGCCGCCCAGCACGTCGTCCGCCCTGCCAAATGGCGTCTCTATCGAATCGAGCGCCACCGAGCCAACCACTACTATTGCCACATCCACTCCTTACCTCTCCCCCTACCCCCTCCCCCACAAGGGGAGGGGCCGTAGAGGGGGCGTTCAGCCTATTTATTCGCTAACCATTTGCGCCGCAAGTGAGTCCGTATACGGTGGGCGCGCAATGCCCGCCTCGGTGATGATTGCCGTGATATAACGCGCGGGCGTCACGTCGAACGCTGGATTGGCGACGCGCACACCCTCCGGCGCGAGCGCAACCCCACGCACCTGCGTTACCTCGGTGGGCGCGCGCTCCTCGATGGGAATGCCGTCGCCGTTGGCCAGCGCGAGATCAACCGTCGAGCGCGGCGCGACGATGTAGAACGGTACCCCATGCGCATGCGCCA
>DATBIB010000175.1:0-47941 GCA_036557205.1 Ktedonobacterales bacterium
GCCCAAGCAGCTACGCGAGATCGCCGAGACGAAGATGAAGGACCTCAACGCCAACAGCGTCGAGGCCGCCGAGCAGATCGTCGCCGGCACCGCCCGCTCGATGGGCATTACCATCCAGGGCTAGGCCCTGCGTCGCGACACGTTGGCCCGCCAGTCACTGCGGGGACATTCTCCACCAGGAGGGCATAGCATGCCAAAGCACGGAAAGAAGTACCGCGAGGCGCTCAAGCAGATCGAGCCGGAGAAGCTGTATGCTCCCGCGGAGGCCATCGAGCTGCTCAGAAAAGTTACGTTCACCACGTTCGATTCCACCGTCGAGCTGCACTTGCAGCTGGGCGTTGACCCGCGCCACGCCGACCAGATGGTCCGCGGGACCGCGGCGCTGCCTGCTGGCACCGGCAAAGAGGTCAAAGTGCTGGTCTTCGCGCAGGGTGAGAAGGTCAACGAGGCCACTGCCGCGGGGGCCGATTTCGCGGGCCTCGACGAGTACATCAAGCAGATCAACGAGGGCTGGCTCGGCTTCGATGTCGCCATCGCGACACCCGATGTCATGAGCAAGGTCGCTGGTCTGGGCCGACGCCTGGGGCCGCGCGGTCTAATGCCGAACCCGAAGACGGGCACCGTCACCTTCGACATCGGCAAGGCGGTGCGCGAGGTGAAGGCGGGCCGCGTCGAGTTCCGTGTCGACCGGACCAGCCTGATTCACATTCCCATCGGCAAGCTCTCGTTCACCGACGAGCAGCTGACGCAGAACCTGACCGCCGCACTCGATGCCATCCAGCGCGCGAAGCCCACCGGGGCGAAGGGGCAGTACATCAAGAGCATCGTGCTCTGCTCGACGATGTCGCCCAGCGTCCGGCTCGATATCCAGCCGACGATGGCGCTGCGCACGGCGTAGACCTCACCCCCTACCCCCTCTCCTGTGGGAGAGGGGGAACCAGAGGCGTTAGCAACTCGATAGCACATTTGACGCGGACAGCTACCGGCTGCTATACTGAGTTCGTTTTACAATCGCATACATGCCAGTGATAGCAGGTGCGCGCAAGCGCTTAAGCGAGAGGCCTGCCGAGGCGAAGCATCCACAGTGCTTGTCCGATATGCCGCGACGCGGTGTGTCTGGTGATAGAGTGCTTTGGGCCTTCGGGTCGGCGACCTGGAGGCCCTTTTTTGTGGGCATTTTGGGCATCACGAAAACGGGTGGCATGAGTGCGTATGATCCCTGAGTAGCTCGCGGGGCTGCTCCGCCACACTCGCGGCGGGCAGGCCGGATGCGGAGAACATCTGGCGGCTTTACCCCCGACATCTGCCCTGGAGGGGAGGAACTGACGATGCCAACTGAAGCAAAGAGCGCCCTCATTGAAGAGATGCAGGAGAAGCTGGAGCGGGCGCGTGGCGCTGTCCTGCTGACGACGCAGGGGCTGACGGTGGCCGAGGTCACGGAGCTGCGGCGCAAGCTGCGCGCGGCGGGACTGGAGCTGCACGTCGTCAAGAACACGCTGCTGCGTATCGCGTCTGAGCGCGCGCATTATCAGGATCTCTCGGAGCTGTTGCACGGCCAGACGGCGATTGCCCTCAGCTTCGACGACGAGATCGCGGCAGCCAAGGCGATCACTGATTACCTGAGGACGGCGCGTACCGGCAAACCGGTGACGATCAAGGCAGGTATTCTGGAGCTGGCGCCCATCTCGGCCAAGCAGGTCGAGGATCTGGCGAAGATTCCGGGCAAAGACCAGTTGCGTGGCCAGGTGGTTGGGACTATTCATGGGCCGCTCAACCAGCTCTATGGCCTGTTGACCGCGCCAATGCGCGATCTGGTCAATGTGTTGGAGGCACGCATCCGCCAGCTTGGCGGCGAGCAAGCTGCCTGATAACTCGTAGCGCGTGTATGTCCATCTGAACGCGGGCTGGCGAGGCCCGCAAGCACAACGAGAACGAGAGTATTGAGCGCGTGAGGCTGAGACGAGGCCGCGCGCTGAAAGGAAGATTTCACCATGGCCGTTGATGTGGAGAAGATTATCGACCAGCTTGATAGCATGAGCGTGCTCGATCTGGTCAAGCTGAGCCAGGCCCTCCAGGAGAAGTGGGGCGTGAGCGCCGCGCCAGTGATGGCCGCTGGCATGATGCCCGCCGCTGGTGGCGCCGGAGCGGCTGAGGCTGCCCCCGCCGCCGAGGAGCAGAGCGAGTTTGACGTGATGCTGACGGAGATCGGCCCGAACAAGATCAACGTCATCAAGGCGGTGCGCGAGCTGACCGGCCTGGGTCTGAAAGAGGCCAAGGACGTCGTCGAGGCCGCCCCGAAGGCTGTCAAGGAGGGCGTCTCGAAGGAAGAGGCTGCCGCCGCAAAGGCCAAGCTCGAAGAGGCTGGCGCAAAAGCCGACGTCAAGTAACGGACCTCTCCCCCTACCCCCTCTCCGCAGCGGGGAGGGGCCGCAGACCAGCGTGGTCGGCAAATGGGGAGTTGTGTATCACGGCAAACACATATCCCCGGTGGGAACGCTTATCGGCGCTGCCATCGGGGATTGCCGTTAGATATGCCATCTCACCTTAACCACTTTTATAAGTCCTATGTTTTTGGCTCCTTCTTTCCAGAATTGGTATACTTGTGCAAATCCATCAATGCAATAGGTACCCTCTCCAAACAGCAACGATGGAACCGATTCGCTAACTACTATTAGCGACTTCTTGCAGGTGCCAGGTGTGAGGTCGGTGTCTCAACGACGCCTTATCCAGCAAAAGTAGTTCGCTTTGTGATATTTCATGCGAGTTTCAGAGGAGTGCAGAATCATGAGATCATGGGACGAGCAGTCCCAGGCTGCTGAAGCACTACGCAAGTCTGGCAAATATGAAGAGGCAGAGGGCATGTTTCGCAATTTATGGCAAGAACACCCAACTGCATCTGCTGGCGCAGGATGGATGCACTGTCTACGCAAGCTGGGGCGTAGCCGTGAGGCGGTAGCAATTGGCTCCGATGTTGTGGACAAATTTCCAGAGAGTGAGTGGGTACGAAGAGAGTATGTGTGGTCGATCTATTCGGGAGAGGTGAAACCCGCAAAGGAGCGGGGAGACTTGGGCCGAGTTGTCCGTTTTGCTCAAGAGATGCTGCAATTCGCCTCAGACTCTTTGGCGACGGGTAAGGCTGTATTCGCGGTAATAGATGCCGCAAAGAGTGCTACCAGGTGGGATATCGTGTCATCATGGTGTGATCGTCTCGATCGAAAACAATTGGCTACTGAGCCAAATATGATTGAGGGGCGTAAAGGAATATCCGAGGCTGAAAGGTGGTACTTCGCAAAAGTCAAAGCTTTGGTGGAGTTGAAGCAATGGGCTGAAGCCCGCGTGTTCGCAAAGGAAGCCACTGCTAACTTTCCTCATAAGGTTGACTTTTATCGTTGGGCTGCTCAGGCGCGAGCACGGCAAGGCGATTTGTCCGGGGGTGTAGAGGAACTCGAAGAGATCATACATAGAGGACGCGTACAATGGTACATACTATCTGAGCTAGCTGAACTGCAACACGAATTAGGTCAGAATGATCACGCACTGGGTAATGCCTGCAAGGCAGCCCTCGCACCGGGCGAAGACAGACACAAAGTCAGGTTGTATGAACTCCTCACGCGAATCCACCTACAAGTTGGCAAACTTGAATCAGCCGGACGTCATGTGGAACTTGCTAAAGCAGTCCGACAACGTGAAGGGTGGGGAATAAATAACGACCTCGCCCAACTTGAGCGCCAAGTAAACGAAAAGATGGCGAACGCTGAGCTAGCCGAAACACCCTTGAGTCTATCGCAGCTATTCAAGCTATGCCGACGCGACTGGGAGGAAGGAGCCATAGCGGGTCAGGCAAGGCATGTAGGGCATGTAAGCCGATTGATAGACGGCAAAGACTTTGCGTTTATTGCACCCGAGATGGGCGGAGATAGTGTATACGTAAAGCTGCGTGATTTGCCTCGTGCGGCTCAGAAGGCGAATGCCAGAGTAGAATACTCATTAGTGAACGCATATGACAAAAAGAAAGAACGCGATACGGTTCGTGCGACAGACGTCCGTTTGTTAGAGTAGTGGTGGAGTAACGCGGCTATTTGTGCCTTGCTATTCGTATAACACTGCTCTCTTCCACAACTCGAATTGAGCGACACAAAGCCCATCTGAGCAGCAAAACGCTCCTAGCCTTTCTGAAATATTTGGGCTAGCGAGAGAGATCAGGTCATCGCGCGGATAGAGGGTGCCTTTGTGCCATGCTCCAAGCACATGATTGGGCGGTACCCACCAAGCCTTCAGATCTGTATCCAGTTCTGCTCTTGACCGAAATTCAATAACCCAATCACCATATTTCTCATATTGTCTAAAGTAGGGATGATCGAAACCGAATACGCAGCAATTGCTGCCACCGAACCAACAACTTGGAAGAAGGCCCAAGCGGGCAATACTTCCCACGCGATCTCCCCATGTACTGTGATACCAAGTACACACGTTCGGCGCATTACCAACATGTACAACTTCGATGCAGCCTGTATACGGAATTGGGTTACCAACAGGGAAGACACCAAGTAAGCTTACGTCCTCCAATTACAATCTCGCTTTACTGCTCGCATTGAAGCTATTTAATGCCCAAAACACTTGCTGTCGTTTTGAAATGCAACTTTGCCACCTTACGCAGTTCAGCCTCTCCGAAGCGCTGCACAAAGTTTTGGGCTGCACGCACGACTTCAGCCGATGCGCCCTTTGGAAGTATCATTTTGTACTTTTGTGACTCTTGCTCAATCCAGACGAGAAATCTATCTCTCGCTAGTATCGAGGCGGCTGCGACGGCTAGATTGGCTTCAGCCCGAGGCGTCTGGAATAGATTAATCCCCTTCGCCCGACCCTTCGCTAGTAACCTGGACTGAAGGTACCGCTTGTCTGCAAACTGATCCGCAATAACGTTACTACAGTCAACTACATCGAGCAGATCCTCAAGTGCACGAGCATGGCACCAAGCCAGAAGAAGGGTCAAGGTTTTCCCTTCCCGCCGAAACTGCTCGTAAAGATCATTATATCTGTCCGGTGGAACGACTACCTCCGCGTATAGGCCCTCGCATGTAGCTCTGATTTTCTGGGCTAACTTTCGGTTCTGGTTGTCGGATAATCGCTTGCTGTCGCGGACTCCTAGTCGTGCTAGTTTGTCCAAGATGCTCTCGTCAACGTAGACTGCAGCACTAACTAACGGCCCGAAGTAGTCTCCCTTGCCAGACTCATCCGTACCTATCCATGGCGGGTCAAACGGGCGCTGTGTCATAAGGACAATCTCTTGAGTTGGATCTTTCTTCCCCTTGCTCTTAGGTGGGCTTGGGCCAGACTCATTGCTCGCTCCACCTGGCAAAGTTGATCCGAGGACTTTTTCAATACACTCGCAAATATTGTCGAACAAACCGCCGACTTCAATACCAACCGCGACTCGCTGGACAGTCAGTGTCCCGTTGGCAAATTGGCGTACAATCACACGGTTTCCTGCCCTAACAAAATCAAGCCGATAGTCGCAGTTGGCTTCCTGCTTTTCATCTGCTGCTTCCAGGGCTTTCAGTGCACTTGCTATTTTCACACGATCATTGGCCCTTCCTACCATGAATGTCCTGTGCTTCTGGGCTGCTTCACCGGATCTTTGGTTATTGAAAACATTGGCGATAATACTGGCGACCTTCGGTGCTAAAGATGTATCTTTCGGCCCTCCGAGTACAGCCGTAATACCTTTCTTCCCCGTATAGATATCGATCAGCGACTCGGACACATGATCCGTTACGCGCACTCGAAAGAAATTACTGCGATGTTCCGTAGAAACGATCTTCACGCCCCATCTCATGCACTCCTGTTCCAACCGAGGCAGGACTGGTATCAGGACATCGGGTGGCGATACAGTTGAGGTAACTACCGTATCTGGTTCACGCAGGGCCGATGCAAATGCATTGACTAGTTCTCCAGCTGTTTGATAACGCTGGCGAGGATCATATTCGGTTGACTTCCTGATTACAGAAGCAATCCCGGGCGGCAGGGAGGAGTCTATGAAAACCTGCAAATTTCCGGCGTCATCGAGACCGCGACCAGGCGGATTACCTGTCAGAAGTTCATGAAGCGTTATCCCTAAGGCAAATACATCCGAATATATTCCCGCCTCACCGCCAAAATACTGTTCTGGGGGCATGTAGTCGCGCGTACCAGCGCCAGTATCGGCCTTAACATGCGTTGCTGACTCAAGGATTTTGGCGAGCCCAAAGTCCGCAACCAATACATTTCCCTTGTCATCAAAAAGGATATTGTTTGGCTTGAGATCGAGATGAACGACATTTTGGCTATGGGCATAGTCGAGAGCCTCGCCTACTTGTCTGGCAATGGATAACACCTCATCGGCAAGCATCGGTCCCATCCTTGCCTTATCAGCAAGTGTGCCTCCATCGGCCAACTCCATTACGAGGTAAATAGGGCATTCGATGTTTTCCGCTTTATCTAAAGCATGAACGGTTAAGATATGCACGTGGCCGCTGAGCCGGGCAATTATCCTTGCTTCTTTAATGAAGTTATCAACAGCTTTCGGTGAGAGCGCATGGTCTGGTTTAATGACCTTCACAGCAACTATTCTATCTAATTCTTGGTCGAGAGCACGAAAAACTGCTCCCATGCCTCCCTGACCCAAAATCGCCTTCAACTCATACTTGCCGCCTAATACACGTCCCACGAAATCATCCAACACTTGGCTACTCCTCTCGAAGTAATCCTTCAAATGGCGAAAAAACGAAGGGAATGGGCCGAAAGGCAGAATGCTAATCAACTGATGAGGTTCGAGACCAAAGTATATCATAGACACGTAGGACCGTGCTAGTGCATGGGCCAATATCAAGCAAAGCTTTATTTATGGCAAACAGAGATCCCCGGTGGGAACGCTCATAGGCGCTGCCATCGGGGATTGCTGTATATGGGCCGATGCAAGCAGCCTCCGCCTATTGCTATCGTAGAGGCCTCATCGCTATACATTGGGGTGCCAGACGGCGTATCATGAAGCAACGAAGCGATCAGTTGTGAAATGACGGGGCTTCATGATGACAGAGATGATACCCACACGGTTCAGACACTGGCAACTTGTCGGTGGCGTTGGACTGGTCATCGTCTTATTGCTGGCCGCTAGCGCCATCTTCATCTACCAACATCAAGCGCAGTCGGTTACGCGGACCAGCACGACGGCAGATTTATGCGCTCCAAAGAGCGATGCGACCGCCACCACGTCAATCACTCCTCCAGATATCACTCAGCCTGTAACGATCCCTCCCGGTGAGCCGCATGTTGTCGCCACAGTGAATGGCGATCCTCTCTATGCGGAGGGATTGGAGGAACGAGTCGAGGCGACGATTGTGAGCCAGCGAGACGCTCTGCAGCACGCGCAGCAAACGCAACAGCCGCAGCCTCCAAACATCCAGGCATCTTTGGAACGGACACCCAATCAGATTCGCCACGATGCGCTCACACGGATGATTCAGGAATGCCTGTTGTTGCAGGAGGGGAAACGCCTTGGCCTGACTGCCTCAATGGCCAGCGCGCAGGCAATGGCCCGCCAGCAACTGCAATTCATCCATTCGTTGCCTGCCACCGACCAGGCGCGGGTCGAGTTTGAGGCATACCTGCGCGTCAATCATCTGACCGAGCAGACGTTTCTGACTAATCCAGGCATCCTGGAAGGCTACCGGAGTGTTCTGACGATGACCGCCGTGGAACAGCACATTCGTAAAGGCTTGCCACCAGGCGAGTCATCGGAGACCGGTGTCAACGCCTACATTCAGCATCTGTGGCAGACCGGGCATGTGCATGTTTATTTGCCAGCACAGCTTGGTTGGTGAATCGTGCCGTACCTCGGAGCGCAAAAATAGCCGGGTGATCTGGCGTCTTGACCTCGTCCCCCGCGGCATGATACCATCCTGCTCGTGAATACCTATCATCGCCAGACGCGCCGCCGCCGTCACGGGGTCGCGCGTCTCACCCTCCTGTGCAGGCCAACCAAAAATAGCTGATCGGTCGCGTAAGCCCGGCGCATTTGCTTACGCGGCGAGGTGAGGACAATGCGCCACTGCTCGTTTTCCGCCATCCATGCCCATCGCATGACGCGGGAATAGTGGCGTTGCCGGTGATAATTCCTCTCTTGCCTCTTCTATCCGCGGATTCGCGTTATAGCAAACACTCTACTTCGCCGGGAAGCACTCTCTCCAACGTATCTATTGCCCTACTGGCATGCCCGCGCGCATGCCGCTGCCCGCGAAGACGAGCTTCGCCGGGGCGGATTCCCGGAAATGAGAGTATTGTCGCTATGAGCCTGCCAACTGTTCCATCTGCCTCGTCTGCCGCCGAGTCGCCCGCCATCGAGATTGCCGCGCCCGCAACCCAGCGTCGCTGGGCTATCGCGTTCGGCCTCTATACCGCCGCGACCAGTCTCACCTTCACCCAGGGCGTCTGGGTCATCTATCTCGCGCTGCATGGCTTCTCGCCGCTCGCCATCGGCCTCTTTGAGACCTGCTTTCATCTCGCCAAGTTTCTCGCCGAGGCGCCTACGGGCATCTTCGCCGATCTCATGGGGCGGCGACTCAGCCTCGTCATCTCCGCGCTGTTGGTTGTGGGTGCGGAGCTGCTCTTTCTCGCGCCCACGCCTGCGATGATAGTCGCCAGCTTCGCCATTCAGGGTGTGGCGTTTGCCTTCCGTGGCGGCGCGGATAGCGCGCTCCTCTGGACGATGGTCGAGCGCTCTGGCGACGAGAAGCGGGCCGCGCGCTATAGCCGTCTCTTCAGCCGCATGTTTGTCATCATGCTAGTGACGCAGACGGCGGGCTTGGCTGCTGGTGGCTTCCTACTCGGCTACGGACAAGCGCTGCCGTTCATCTTTACCAGTCTGGCCTCGGCGCTGGCGATCATCCCGTTGCTGTCGCTGCCAGAGCAACGCATCCACAAGGCCCGCCGACCCCATCCACTAGCGCATCTGCGCGATGGAGTCCGCGCGGTTGGGCGCGATCCCGTGCTGCTGGGGCTGCTACTGTTCTCTGGGCTGACGGCGGGCGTCATGACGACCATCGGCTACTACACGCAGCTTTTTTACCACAGCATCGGCTTCTCGCTGGCCACCATCGGTCTCTTGCTGGCGATCCCGGTCGTGCCGGATGCGCTGTTTGCCACCGCCGCGCCGCGCATCATGCGCTGGCTGCCGCGCCGCTGGGTGCTGGCGATCTTCGTCGGCGCGCAGATGCTGGGGCTGCTGGCACTGGCGACGCGCGTGTCCGTGCTGGCGCTTGTCGGCTATCTCGGCCTGCTGCACATCGGTGATTCGGTGCTCTATCCCGCCATCAGCACGTATCTGAATGAGCGCAGCCCAGAGGCCCAGCGCGCGACGGTGCTCTCACTGGAGACGGGCCTCTTCAGCGCCATCATGATCGTGCTGTTCCCGCTCTTCGGCTTCGGCCTGACACGCATCGACTTCAGCGTCGCCTACCTGTGGACGTTCGTGGCCCTGCTGCTAGGGAGCGTGGGCATCGTCGCGCTGGTCTGGGCGCTGCGGCGGAGGGGATAGCGCAGAGAACGCATAAACGGAATGCTTCATCGGCGGTTTTGAGACCGTGGTACACTCGCTTAATCCGTCTCGTGTCCTCTCATTCTTGATAATAAAGAGAGCGACCTCCGTCTCGACCGCTACGACCATAGCCAGCGGATTGCCCAGAGCGAGGCATGCTTTCCACGTCTACTGAGTCACATCGGTACATGAGCATGGCTTCGAAAGCGTCAAAGAGCAAACCATCTTCTGGTTTGAGCAGGAACTCGTGTCTCAGCATGCGAAGGAGTGCCTTACTCGGGTGTCGCAACTCGTGCTCTAGCCGCCAGAGATGGTGTTCACTGCAACCAATTTTCTCGGCTACATATCTTTGTGAGATTCCTCAATGCTGCCTGACCCTACGCAGGTAATCGGCGAATACATGCCACGTGACGATTTGACCCACAGTATCTCACTCCTTGTTGCGTGCCAGAGGCACTGTGCCTCCGGCCAATAGCCTGCTTGCCACGAATATCCTATGCTTAGCTTAGGGTTTGCGAACTCTCATAGAGCCGTGGGCATGGCGCTATGGTATCAAGCTGGGTGGTAAGAGTCAACAAGCAATATCGCAAGATGCAACGTGACCACATTGGAAACACTCCGCTACTGACAGTAGCGAGCAACCGTATTCAAATAGCCACCGAAGGAGTAGATCCATGTCTGGCATATTCTTCCGCCGAGGCGCTTTAGTTCTCGCAATCCTGGGTTCTCTTGTTGTAGCGTTGTTGGCATCGGTCAGTTCAGTTGCCGCATCGTCGGCAAAGGGAAGCGATAATGGCGGGCGCTTCGCGTATTCAGGAACGCTCGAATGTCCGAGTCCGCCAGCTAACTGGGATCCTACCGCTGCCACAACCGATCAACTTCATTTCTATGGGCTGCCACTCCCGCACGCCAACTCAGGTTCTGATTATCTGATGTGGCTAAACAGGATGCGACATATAACTCGGCGCATTTGCGGGGGCGAAGTCGTTGGTAAGTCCAACTCTCATCTGTCTCAGAACCGTACCTCCGGCGATACTGTTGGTAGTAATGGAGAGTATTGGTCGGGATACGTCGTACCCAATAGCGGATTTAACTACGTAAGCGGCGACTGGGATGTGCCTTGCTATTCTGGCACCAACAATTCGCAACGCGCGATAGAATGGGTCGGGATTGGAGGCGTTGGCGGCGATAACCTTTGGCAGGCGGGAACCGAATCAGATCATGCGGAAGGGTATCGGTTCTGGTATGAGGATTATCCTACCGGGCCGAATATGATCTACGCGGGCCCAACTGTGGGATGCAACCAAGCGGTTAACGTTGAGGTGGACTACAACTACAACGTAGGCGGCAAGGCGTATATGTGGATGTACAACTACTACAACGGCCAATACTATTCGGCAACCAAGTCCTTTGTTCCAGACCGCAGTACTGCAGAGTGGATTGTAGAGAGGCCAGGCTGCTCTAACACTCCCCCAAAGAACTGGGCGCTTGCTCCGATCGGCACCGTACACTGGTCCGCTGCGTACGCCGCGTCAACCAGCTATGACAATGATATAGTACACGATCTCGCGTACTTTTCGGGTTACTACCCGCAGGACATGTATCAGAACAGTGTTCTCCTCTCCAATAATTCAGGCGTCTCAGGAGGAGAATACTTCGACACGTATTACAAGAACTCAGGTGTATCGTACTGTTAATGATGATACCGCTGGGTAATGCTGGCGTTTGGTGCAGCAGGGGTGCCATTCCCTGGTCGCTGCTGCACCATCAGAGAGAGGTAGGTCGTGGCGATGCGAGGGGCGGCTTTCCGGGGCAATCGGCGTAAGGCGATTCTGCTGGTGTGCCTGGCGCTCTTTGCCGCATTGGTGCTTTTTGAGATCGGCGTGCGGCTGCTCCCAGCGGATGCGGTGCAGTATGAAATACAGACATATCTCAACGGTGATCTCGTTGACACGAGAGCAGGTACCATCACCGACCCCGCGACGGTTGCCCGCTGGCGCGACGCCATGATCGCGCAACCATCAGGAGAATCCCTGGTTGGCACGCTGATTGCCCAGCAGCGCGGGGAGATTGTATGCACCGGATTACGTGCCACCATTGCCTCCTATGTCTTCCTCTGGAACGGGCTGCCCATCGAGTCCGTCTCGTCACTCCCTGCTTGTGCACGCTATTTGATCTCGCGCGGTGGTATCCCTGACCCGGAAACCTATTTCATTGATCCGCCCGTACAGCTCTCCCAGCAGTGACAAGTCTGTCAGTGACTCACTCAGCAGTGCAGAGCACACACGGCATGCATGGCGCCATGCATGCCACTGATATCACTGCGAATCGTGCGCTATCCAGCGTTAAGATGCCGCCTAATCTCCCGGCAGCTTGGCCGCCAGCACGTCCACCTGCTCGATACTGGGCGGCTGCGCCAGCAGGTCGGATGCCTGCGCCATCAGCGCCGCCGCGACCCGCCCGGTCAGGTGAGCCTGGCGTCCTGCTTCATCGGGGAACGCGTCGAAGATGCCAAACGTGGATGGCCCCATCCGAATCGCGAACCATGCGGTCGTCGCGGGTTCCTCCTGCACGATCGGCAGGCCGCCCTTGAGGAAATTCTCGACATCAGCCTCTCTGCCCGGCTTCGCTTCCAGCCGTACCAGCAATGCTACCGTCACCATCGCGTTTCTCCTTCTCCGTGGCGCTCGACCGAACAACTCCGCATACGCATCCTGCGCCGGATGATAGCGCCAGTTCGTCAGATATGCCAGAGGCATGCCAGCGCTCTCAGGGGCGCATTTCTGCTATACTGCGCCTGCAATACGATACGGCGACGCGATACGGCGACGCGATACAGTGGCGTCCACATCTTCCCCAGGAGCTGCGTGATGGAGAACGGCACAGCGCGACGCGACGAGGCGCATGCGAAGCTGGCGCAACTACGCGCCCTGATGGTGTCCCGTGAGCTGGATGCTATCCATCTGGAGCAGACCCCGAGCGTCGCCTGGCTCACCGCCGGAGCGGAAACCGCCATCAACATCGCGGCGGATCGCGGCCCGCTCGCGCTGCTGGTGACGCCGGAGCGCGCCCGCGTCGTCACCGATGGCGTTGAAGCGCCGCGGCTCGAAGAGGAAGAAGGGCTGGCAGACCTTGGCTTCGAGCTGGTCGTCGAGCCGTGGTATCGGCGGGGCGCGTTCATCGCGGATATGCGGGCGCGGGGACGGGTCGGCAGTGATGACGAGCGCGATCCGTCTACGGTGGCGCCAGATATCCAGAGGTTGCGCACGACACTGCAACCCGGCGAGGTTGGACGGCTACGGCATGCGTGTCTGTTAGCCGCCGATGTGTTGCGTGAGGTTGTTGCCCAGGTAACGCCCGGCATGACGGAGCATGCGGTCGCCGGGCTGATCGACGGGGCGTCGCGCGCCCGTGGCGGCATCGCGGTTGTCACGCTGGTTGGCAGCGACGAGCGTATCGCCGCCTATCGCCATCCTCTGCCCACCGGGAAGCCCGTCGAACGGTATCTGATGCTGGTGCTGTGTCTGCGCTGGCATGGATTGGTCGCCGCCACCACGCGGCTGGTACACTTCGGCGCGCTGCCAGATGACCTGGAGGCGCGGGCCAGAGCCGTCGCGGCGGTGGATGCGCGCATGATTCAGGGGACCCAGGCAGGCCGCACGCTCGCCGAGCAATGGGAGCTGGCGGCGCGGGCCTATCGCGACGCGGGGTATCCTGAAGCCATCGAGGAGCATCACCAGGGCGGCAGCATCGGCTACCTCACCCGCGAGCGACTGGCGACGCCTGATGACCCCACGCCCTTGGAGCTGTCGCAGGCCTTCGCCTGGAATCCCTCGGTGCGCGGCGTCAAGTCGGAGGACACGATCCTGCTGACCGCCAGCGGACCAGAGGTGCTGACGGCAATGTCTGAGTGGCCGACCTGGGATGTCACGCTCGACGGCCAGCGCTGGCAGCGCCCCGCCATCCTGATACGGTAGCGCTCATTGATACAAGTCTGATCTCCCCTTTCTCCGTGGGAGAGGGGGCTGGGGTGAGGTCAGGGGGTGAGGTCATGCGAGAGATCGAGCAGCGCGCCGCCGACGCATACCGCGCGCGGTTTGGCGAGCCGCCCGAGGTGGTGGCCAGCGCGCCGGGACGTGTCAACCTGCTCGGCGAGCATACCGACTACAACGGTGGCTTTGTGCTGCCATGCGCCATCAAGCGTCGCGTCGCGGTCGCCCTGGGCCACGGCGTGGGCGGACTCTACAGCGTTGACTACGACGACGTGCAACCATGCGCCGGACCGCGCGCCGAGAGCTGGGCCGACTATCCGCATGGCGTTGTCTGGACGCTGGAGGAGAGGGGAGCGTGCATCCCGCCGTTTCAGGCGGCGATAACGGGTGATGTGCCAGCGGGCGCGGGACTTTCCTCCTCGGCGGCCATCGAGGCGGCGACGGCTCTCGCACTCGACGCGCTTCTCGGTCTGAACATCCCTCGCTCCGAGCTGGCGCTGCTCTGCCAGCGCGCCGAAAACGAGTTCGTCAAGGTTGACTCCGGCATCATGGACCAGTATGCCTCGCTGCTCTGCCAGCGGGGGAGCGCGCTGCTGATCGACTGCCACTCGCTGGCGTCGGAGCAGGTTCCGCTCAACCTGGAGGCGGCGGACCTCAGTCTGCTCGTCTGCGATACGCGCGTCGAACGGCAACTGGCCGCCACCAGGGACTACAATGAGCGGCGGGCCACCTGCGCGCGGGCGGCGGAGATGCTGGGTCTCGCCCAGCTGCGCGATGCCACGAGCGAGGATCTGGAGCGCCTCTCCGGCGACGAATTGCGGCGGGCACGGCATGTCATCACCGAAAATGCGCGCGTGCTGGCGGGCGTCGATGCGCTCCGGCGGCAAGACTTCGCGGCGTTTGGCGCGCTGATGTGGGCGTCACATGCGTCGCTGCGGGATGACTACGCCGTCTCGACGCGGGAACTGGACGCCTTTGTCACCCTTGCACGGCAGGCAGGCGCATTAGGGGCGCGGCTGACTGGCGCGGGCTTCGGCGGCTGCGCCATCGCGCTCATCACGAGCGGCGAGGCGCCAGCGCTGACCGAGAGCGTAAACTCGGCATTTGCTCAGCAGGGCTATCATGCGCCTGCGTGGTATACGTTTTCGCCAGCGGCGGGAGCGGAGGTCGCGCGATGAGTGGCTCCGGCGATATGCCTGATCCAGACACATCAAACATGTCAGACGAGCCGGAGACGCGCCTGGTATGGAATCCGCTGCTGCGCGAATATCTCGCGCAATCGCCTGGGCGTATGTATCGTCGCGAGGCAAGTAGCGACTGCCCTTTCTGCGAAGACCTGACCAGCGGGCGTGTGCCGC
Source organism: Ktedonobacterales bacterium (assembly GCA_036557205.1). Classification (GTDB taxonomy): domain Bacteria; phylum Chloroflexota; class Ktedonobacteria; order Ktedonobacterales; family JADMIN01; genus DAHUXT01. Next base: position 14,922 of record DATBIB010000175.1, read on the forward strand.
CCGGCACGCAGGCCTGGGTCCGCCCCAACGACTTCCCCGCTCTGCGCCCACCCGTGGGCGAGTGTTTCGTGCTGATCTATAGCGCCGACCACGAAGGCGCCTTCGCCGATCTGCGCCCGGAGGAGGTCGTCCCGGTGATTGGTCTCTGGCAGAACCTCTATGCCGAGCTTTCGCCGCGCTACGCCTGCGTCATGACCTGGGAGACAAGCGGCGCGGTGATTGGCCAGACGCAGCGTCATCCGCACGGCCAGACCTACGCCATCTCGGCGATTCCGCCGCTGCTGGCGCGCGAGATGGAGAGCGTGGAGCAGTCCTATGCCGCCGGTGACGGCTGTCCATTCTGCCGCATTCTGGCGGAGGAAGACGATGGCGCGCGGGCTGTCGTTGCGGGCGAGCACTGGCTGACGTTCGTGCCGCCCTATGCGCGTTATCCCTTCGAGCTACATGTCTACGCGCGCCGCCATATCAGCGCGATAGGCGACCTGGCGCGTGGCGGCGCTGAGGTATGGGAACTCGCGGCGCTGCTGCCACGTCTCATTCGCATATACAATCAGGTCTTCGCCGCGCCGATGCCCTACATGCTGGCGGTCCATCAACTGGCGGACGAGCGCTTTCACCTGCATATCGAGCTGCTGCCGGTGGGCGCTGTGCCGGGGAAGCTCAAGCTGGCGGCAAGCAGTGAGATGGCGTGGGGCTTCTGGCTCAACGACGCCCTGCCCGAAGCCGCGGCGGCCGAGATGCGCGCGGTCTATCCGGCGTTGCCTGATGATGCGGAGTGATGCTAGCCTGGATTCTGTGATATCGCACATCTTCGTGGGCTATGCTTCGAACATGGCATGAGTCAGGGGCGATTCCGCGGCATGCGGGGCGCAATGCCTCACATCAACGTGAAAGTGGATCTTGCGGATGAAGGTGCTGGTGACGGGAGGCGCTGGCTATATTGGCAGCGTCATCACTGAGGAATTGTTGAGCGCTGGCCACGAGCCGGTTGTCTATGACTCATTGGTCAACGGGCACGCCGCGGCGATCCCTCCAGATGTTCCAATCGTGCGCGGCGATGTGCGCGATACGGCGCTGCTCGCGCAGACGCTACGGAACGAGCGGATCGAGGCGATCATCCACCTGGCCGGGCTGATCGAGGCGGGCCTCTCGGTGAAGTATCCCGAGCAGTTCTTCGCGACGAACGTGGGCGGGGCTGCCAGCGTCTGCGAGGCGATGTGCGCGGTGGGCGTGCGGCGGCTGGTCCTCAGCTCTACCGGCGCCATCTATGGCAACACCAATGCGGCGCCCTTCGACGAAGAGACGCCCGCCCACCCGGAGAACCCCTACGCTGAATCGAAGCTGATGGCCGAGCGGATGCTGGCCAGTATAGCGCCCGCGCGCGATCTGGTCTGCACCTCGCTACGCTACTTTAATGCCGCGGGCGCGACCGCACGCAACGGTGAGGCGCACAACCCGGAGACCCATCTCATCCCGCTGGTGCTGCAAGCGGCGGAGCAACACGCGCCATTCAGCATCTTTGGTACAGATTATTCCACCCCTGACGGCACGACAATCCGGGACTACGTGCATGTCGCCGACATTGCCCAGGCCCACCTGCTCTCGCTGACCCGTGAGCAATCGGGGCTGCGCATCTACAACGTCGGCGCCGGCACGGGCTACTCGGTGCGCCAGGTCGTCGACGCGGCGCGAGCAGTATCTGGCATCGATTTCCCTATTCGCGAAGAGCCGCGCCGTCCGGGGGACCAGATTGTGAGCGTGGCCCGCGCCGAGCGCATCAAAGCCGAGCTGGGCTGGCAGCCGCGCTACACCGACATCCACACAATCCTCGCTAGCGCCTGGATGTGGCGGCAGCGCCATCCCCACGGCTACGACGGAGGGCAATAGCACGCCGGACCCATGGGCGTCTCAGCCCTGCCATACGTCGGCGATGGTCGTCGCATGCGCCGCCTCGTTGGTGAATGATAGACCTTCCAGCGCCTCGATGGTGCGCAGGATATCATAGTGATTGATAGTCTCGGCGTATTCTCCCGCCTGCACGTGCGCGCCGACAAACAGCGTCGGAATGTGGTTGGCGTCTGAGCCATCATCCTCGTCCCAGGTCACGATCAGCAGGCTGTTGTGTGTCGGCGCCCACTGCGCATAAGCGTCCAGATTTTGCCGTAGCCAGGCATCGGCGTCCGCGATGGAGCCGGAGTGCATGTCGTGCAGCTGATTCGGCACGACGAAGGCGACGGTCGGAAGCTGGCTAAGGTCCGCCGGGAAGCTGGTGAATGGCTGATTGCTCGTCGCGGGCACATTGGTGAAGTCTACCCAGGGATTATGCTTGCGGGCGTAGAGTTGATCGGCTGTGCCGTCATCGTAGCAGCCGGTATATCCCATCGCTGGCATGCTCTCCGAGTAGCCGGTGAAGCTCATGCCATGGGCGATCAGTTCGCTGGCGAGATTCGGTCCAGCCAGCTGTTGCGGGCAGGAGTCGTCGGCGACGCCGAAGGTGGACCCGGCGAAGAGCGCGAGATAGTTGGGCTGGCTTGGGTGTGTGACACCATGCGCATCGGTGAAGACAGCGCCCTGCCTGGCGAGCGACGCGAGATATGGGGCATCGGTGGCGCTCGTTACATCAGCATAACTGTGGTTCTCTTCGACGACGATGACGATGTGGTCGTAGTGCGGCAAGGGCTTCGCCGCGCCGCCCGGTGTGCTGGTCGACCCCGTGGGTATCGCGCAGCCCGCGATACTCAGCGTTCCCATCGTCAGCAGCCACAGCAGCGCACCCCGCGCCAGAGCGCCTGTACGCGAGCCAGGTACAGTGGTCATGCGATCTGCTCCTGTCTCTGCGTTCAACCGGACGTAGCGAGGACATCATAGCGTGCGCCGATAGACCTCAGATTACCTGCTGGGCAGTATACCGTGTTGCGCCGGTATCGTAGCGACGCTACGCCATAAGGGGCTTGGCAGGAGGAGTATGCTAGAGAGGATGTGGGAGGTGTATGTGTCATGGAGGTCTTGATGCTCAGCGCGGGCGAGGTCGAGCAGCTGCTCGATCCCGATGCGCTGTTCGATGCGCTGGCCGACGAGTTCCGGGCGCTCAGCGAAGACAATGTCACCGCGCCGGGCCGCAGTGAGGTCTCCACCGGCGACCCCGGATTCCTGCTGGCGATGCCGGTCTATCGCCCAGGGCGCGAGATCACCGTGAAGCTGGTCTCGGTCTTCCACGGCAACGACGCTCTCGGCGTGCCCAGCCACCAGGCGCTGATCTGCCTCTTCGATGCCGCCACGGGAACGCCGGTCTGCATCATGGACGGCACGTACATCACCGCGATGCGCACTGCTGGCGCGTCGGCGCTCTCCACCCGCGAGTTGGCGCGAGACGATGCGCGAACGCTGGCGATTGTCGGCGCGGGCGTGCAGGGTGCGGCGCACCTGAAGCTGGTTGCGCGCGTACGTGACTTCCGCGAGATTCGTATCGCGTCGCGGACGCTCACCCACGCCCAACAACTGGCCGAACGCGACGAGCGGGCGCACGCCGTCGAGTCGGTTGAGGAGGCGGTGCGCGACGCCGATGTCGTCTGCCTCTGCACCAATGCTCCCGCTGCGGTGCTGCGCGGCGCGTGGCTGGCTCCCGGCGCGCACGTGACCTCGGTCGGCTACCGGCCACCTGGGGGCGAGCTGGGCGGCGACGTGATCGAGCGGGGCGCGCTCTTCGTCGAGACACGGCGCGCCTTCGAGGCGCCGCCCGTTGGCTGTGGCGAGCTGGCGGGACGAGATCCAGCGAGTGGGACAGAGATCGGCGAACTGCTACTTGGAGTCCGACCAGGCCGTAAATCACATGACGATATCACCGTCTACAAAGCAATGGGACATGCCTGCGAAGATATGGCCGCGGCCAGCCTTGTCTTCCAGCGGGCGCGCCGCGAGGGTATAGGCGTGGTCGTGGCGCTCTGAGCACTCTGATCGCCCGCACTATCTATATTGCTAGCTCCTTGCGTGTAACAAGCCGGGGAACTTATAGTGTAGCCGAGTGTAATGCAAATCATTCGTCTGGGCCATGCTCAGTGCTGTAAGGTGGCTGCCGCGGGTGAACATCATCGCAGGATAAGATCAGGTAGGGGCGGCTGCCGGGGAGGGGATAGACGAGATGATCGACCAGACAACGTACGCGCAGTGGGTGGGGGCTCCCCTCGCGGAGTATCGCCTGACACGTCTGCTGAGCGTCAGTCCAATGGGGCCACTCTATACCGCCGATGCCGTGAATGCAACCTCGACTTCAACCTATCTGATCCGCGTCCTGACCGTGCCGCCCGCGCAGACCCCTGATATGATGCAGAACTATCAGGGGATGCTGGAGCGCCAGGCGGAGCATATCATGGCGCTGCGACATCCCTATATGCTGCCCCTGGTCAACTATGGTATCGCCCAGGGGCTTCCCTATTTTGTCTGGCCCTATACGACGATGCGTTCGCTGAACACACGGCTCTCGCAGAGCGGCGTGCTGGATGTGGTGACGATGGGACGCTATCTCGACCAGATCGCCGCCACTCTCGAATATGCCCACCAGAACGCGACCTACCACCGCAATCTCTCCGTCGATTGCATCTATCTACAGATGGATGGACAGATCGCCGTCGGCGACTTCGGCGTGCGGCGTCTCTACGAGCAGATGACGCCCGGCAGCCAGGTCGGTTTCTTCTCTGGCAGCCTCGAAGCGCTCGCCCCGGAGCAGTTGACCGGCGGCCAGATCAACTCGTATACAGATGTCTACGCCCTCGGCGCGGTGACCTATCGGCTACTGACCGGTCAGCCCGTTTTCAATGGCGACAACTTCAGAGCGGTCGCGGAGCAGCATCTCCATGCGCAGCCACCGTCGCTCGCTCGCGCCCGCCCTGGAACGCCCATTGCGCTCGACCGCGTGCTGGCGAACGCGCTTGCCAAAGACCCTACGCAGCGCATCCAGCGCCCCGGCGCCTTCGCGGACGCCTATCAGCGTGTCGTTGCGCCAGCCAACGCCCTGCGCGTGCCATTCGACGCGCCCGGCGGCAATGGCGCCACCTCGTCACAGTCAGGGCCAACACAGCAATCGGTTACGCGCCGCGGAGCCAATAGCGCAACGCTCGCCCCGCTGGCCCCAGGCGCGAAAGCAGGCCGAGCGGGTTCCCCCTCCGGGCCAACCGACATCGACGGTGGCTCGACGGCGCCAGGGTGGCGGCAGTTCATCTCGCGAAGCTGGTGGTTCCTTCTAATCGTGCTGGTGCTGGTGCCGCTGATCACCGCGGGCGCCCTGTTCCTTGCCAACAATCACCAGACCGCCGCCACGCCTCCGAGCGGAACCCTGCTGTTTGTGGATAGCGCGTCAACACCTACCGGCAGCGACGACGGATTCCGCATCACCGCCAGTGGTCTGCCAGCGCTGCCCTCCGGCTCGCGCTATGAAGTCTGGTTCATCAACCAGGAGACCGAGCAGATTATCGCGCTGGGCCAACTGGTAGCAGGCCCAAACCAGACCTACCAGCTGGCCTATACACCCGGTGGACTCAATAACAAGTCAGCCGCCAACGTGCTCTCAGAGGGTGACATGGTTGAGATTACCCAGGAGCAGAGCAACGTTGTCGCGCCATCGGGCCGTATGTTGCTGGCGGTCAAGTTCCCGCCCCAGTCGTTCGTCCACATCAAGCATCTGCTGCTCAGCTTCCCGACGACGCCCGGCAAGATTGGCCTGCTGGTGGGGGTGCTGCGCCAGACGCAACTGCTGAACACGCAGGCTGGCGCGCTCAATACGGCATCCAGCAAGGGGAACACAGCGCTTGTTCGCTGTCTCGCGCAGAGCATCATCGACATAAGCGAGGGCAGCACTGGCGAGCACTACAAGCCGCTCAGCGCGGGCTGCAGGGCGCTCGGCGTCACCCAGGCAGGCGATGGGTTCGGGCTGCTCAGCCCGGTGCAGGCGGCGGCGCCTGGAAGCAATGGCACGAGCAACAGCAACGGTAGTGACTACAACGGCGAGTCGGGGGCGGCTGGCTACATCAAGAACGCCGCCAACCATGCGTCGCTGGCGACGGCCACATCCGACGCGACCGAAGATCTCCGCGAGCATGCGCGCCCCGTACAGGACGCGCTGGCGGATGTCTCGAAATCGGTGACGACGGCAGACAATGCCGCGCTTGCCCTGCTGACCGCGCCAACCGATACCTCCGCGGTGGCTACCATTGTGAAGGCGACTGGCGCGGCGTATCAGGGTTCGGGTGGCTCCGACGCGGGCGGCGCGATAGCGGCATATCGACAGGGACAGTTGATGGCGACCCTCTCGCTGACGCAACCAGCGGCGTAGACTTTTAGAGACAACTTCTCTCCGGGTGGCTCCCAGACGAGTGGAGGGCCGCCCGGTATTGTTTTGTAGCGAGAAGGGGGGATAAATCTATGCCAGACGCCAACGACACCACGGTGTTGCTCGATATTCGCGACGATATCGCCCATATCATTCTCAACCGGCCTGGAGCGATGAACGCGCTCAACCTGGAGATGGCGAAGGAGCTGCTAGACGCCGCGATGCGATGCGACGAGACGACCGGCGTGCGCGCAGTGGTGGTTGCGGGCGCGGGCAAAACGTTCTGCGCCGGTGGCGATGTCAAACGGTTCGGCACCGAGGCTGAGAGCGAGCAGTTGCCTACCTACGTGCGCGCCATCACGACCTATCTGCACGCGGCGATCTCCGCCCTGGCGCGGATGAACGCTCCGGTGATCGCGGCGGTCGAGGGGAGCGCGGCGGGCGGTGGGATGAGCCTGGCGCTGGCCTGCGATCTGATCATCGCCGCCGAGTCGGCGCGCTTCACGGCGGCCTATACGCGCATCGGTCTCTGCCCCGACGGCTCGATGACCTATTCGCTCTCGCGGCTGGTGGGGGTGCGGCGCGCGCTGGAGCTGACGCTGACCAACCGGACGCTCACCGCTGCCGAGGCGCTCGACTGGGGCATCGTGACGGCGGTCGCGCCCGATGGCGAGGCGCTGCTCCGCGCCGACGAGCTGGCCCGCCAGCTCGCGCAGGGGCCGACGCTGGCCTACGGCGCCACCAAGCGGCTGATTCACGCGGGCTGGTCAGAAACGCTGGAGACGCAGATGATGGCCGAGAGCCAGGCAATCTCCACAATGGCTGGCACGGCGGACGCCCACGAGGGGATGACCGCCTTCCTCGCCAAACGCGCGCCGGAATTCAAGGGGAAGTAGCGGAGTGGCGCTGTTGTCTGGTGGTCACGAGCCGTGGTCTTTAGGCCACGGCTACTCCTAAAGCGGTGGTATCATCATGTCCACATAGCGAGTTTGGCATGCTCATGTCCACATAGCGAGCTTGGCATGCTCATGTGGGTTGACGGCGAACTGTGATGGCACACGAACACCGCATCTCTCGGAGAACCGTGATCGTATGGCTGGGAACTTGCTCGAACGTGAGCGCGAGCTTGCCGCACTCGATGCGCTGCTTGGCGAAATCGCCGCGGGTCAGGGGCGGATTGCCCTGGTGACAGGCGAAGCTGGCATCGGGAAAACGTCACTTGTCGAGCGCTTTCTTGCGCAGGCGCGCGAACGGCGCCATCCCCCAGCACGCATACTCTGGGGAGCATGCGAGGCATTATTTACACCACGTCCGCTGGGCCCACTCTATGACATCGCGCAGCAGGAGCCTACCCCACTTCTGGCGCTTCTCGAAGGCGAGTCTAATCGCTCGACGCTCTTCACCGCCGTCCTCGACGAACTCACCCAGGCTCCCACGATCCTGGTCATCGAAGATATTCACTGGGCCGATGAGGCGACCCTGGACCTGCTCAAGTACCTTGCGCGCCGCATCCATCGCACGGCGGCGCTCCTGATCCTGACGTATCGTGATGATGAGATCAGCCGGGACCACCCCCTGCGCCTCGTGCTGGGCGATTTCCCCACCCGCGATGTCACCCGCGTGCGATTACTCCCGCTCTCGGAGACCGCCGTAGCGACTCTGGCCAAACAGGCAGGTCGCTCAACTGGGCGCCTGCATGCGGTCACGGGCGGCAATCCGTTCTTTGTGACAGAAGTACTCGCCAGCGACACCCCTGGAACGCCCACGAGCGTTTCGGCAGCGGTACTCGGGCGAATGGCGCGCCACACGTCCGAGGCGCAGCGCCTCATGGAACTTGTAGCTGTCGCGCCTAACCAGATCGAGCAGTGGGTTGTCTCGGCTGTCGGCACAGAGGATTCCCTCACATTGGACGAGTGCATCGATGGAGGTATGCTTCATCTGGAAAGCGGAACGGTCCGGTTCCGGCATGAGTTGGCGCGTCAGGCGGTGGAGGGCGCGCTTTCGCCCGCACGGCGGCAAGCGTTGAATGCTCAGGTGCTCCATGGACTGCTGGCGCGTGGGGATGAGACAGCCTCGCTCGCGCGCCTTGTCCATCACGCTGCCCAGGCGGACGACGCCCCACTCGTGCTCCGTCTCGCTCCCGAGGCAGCCAGGCAGGCCGCAGCCCAGGGCGCGCACCGTGAAGCGATGGCGCAGTATCAGACGGCGCTCCGCTATGCAGACCAATTGACGCTTGAGCAACGCGCGGAACTGCTCGACGACGCCTCCTATGAGGCATATTTGACCGAGCATATGGAGGAGGCGGTGGGGTTCAGTGCGGCGGCGCTCTCGCTCTGGCGCCCGCTGGGCAATACCGAAAAGATTGGCCATGACCTCCGTCTCCTGGCGACCTATCACTGGGTCATCGGCAAACACGCCGACTTCAGGCGGTTCGCCGAGGAGGCGCGCTCGGTGCTGGAAACCGAGCAGCCGAGCCACGAACTGGCGATGGCCTTTGCGACCCTGGCAAACGCCTCCATGAACGACCTCGATGACAGCGCGCTCAAGCAATGGAGCCAGCGCGCCATCGAACTGGCGGAGCAGCTCGACGACCCCGAGCCGCTCGTTGATACCCTCGACAGCATAGGATGGTCCGAACTCCAGCGTGGCGACTTGGGCGGCCTGGCTAAAATGAAACTCAGCCTGCATCTGGCGCTGGAACATGGGCTTGAAAGAGACGTCGCCCGTGCCTATGTCAATCTCGCCATCTACTTGGTGCAAATCCACAACTACGCCCAGGCGATGCGCTACCTCGAAGACGGTATAGCCTATTGCGCCGAGCATGACCTGGATATTGGGCTACGAAACCTGCTGGCTGAACGGGCGCGGGCGCGTCTGGAACAGGGCGACTGGGCCGGAGCGGATGAAGATGGCGCCACCATCCTGCGTGTGCCCTGGGTTTCGGCTGCCAATCGTATTCCGGCGCTCATCGTCTCAGGACTGCTGCGCGCGCGCCGTGGCAAACCCGGCGCTGAAGCGGCGCTCGACGAGGCGCGTGAACTCTCACTGGCAACTGGCGATATCCTATACATCGCCCCGATGGCAGCCGCGCGCGCCGAGTGGCGCTGGCTCCTGGGCGATCTCGCGGGTAGCGCACGTGAGGCCAGTGTGGGACTCCAGGCGACGCCCTATCTCCGCATTCCACGGCATGACGGTGAACTTGCTGTCTGGCTGAGGCGGAGCGGGGACTTCTCGCCAGCCCAGACTGAGACTCCCGCGCCATTCTCGCTGGCGCTGATGGGCGACTGGCAGGCAGCGGCGGATACCTGGGAACAACTCGGCTGCCCTTACGAGCGGGCGCTCGCTCTGCTCGATGGCGACGAAGCTGCCCAGCGTGCGGCTCTCGCCATATTTGAGCGACTCGGCGCACACCCGGCAGCCGAAATTGCCCGAAGGCGCTTGCGTGAGCATGGCGCGCGCGGCCTCCACCGCGGCCCGCATCCGCGGACGCGCGCGAATCCACAGGGGCTGACCAGTCGCCAACTGGAGGTACTTCCGTTGCTGGCCGAGGGGCTACACAACGCCGAGATCGCCGAGCGGCTCTCAACCAGCCCCAGGACCGTCGAACACCATGTCTCCGCCGTATTGGCCAAACTCGATGCACGCTCCCGGGCGGAAGCTGTACGGCGCGCCTATGAACTTGGACTGCTCGCACAGGCGTCTCCTACTGGCGCCGCACAATAAAAATTGGGTGGCTGATCCGAGAAAACCGCGTAGGACTACCCATGCGCGGCACCCTGACTCACAGGTATGCTGCGTGTGCCTGAACCATGAGGCTGGGCCACCAGGGCAGTTCTGGATGGCCTCAGAGTAAGAGGAGGGTAGCATGCCCGCGCCAATCATTCCGACTATCGAGACAGAACGCCTGATTCTTCGGGAGCCCGCCCCTGCCGATGCCGACGTCTGGGTCACATTCATTGCCGATCCTGATTTCGGTCGCTATGTGCCAAGGTCGAAAGTCATCCGCCCACCACAGGAACGTGCCGAACGTATCATCAGCGCATATCAGAAACGCTGGGAGTCACAACCTCTGAGCGCAATGGGCTGGGCGGCTGTCAGGAAAAGGGACGGTCAATTCATAGGTCTCTGCGGCATCGAAGTGTTAGAGGGGACGAGCGACGGCGAGTTGGATTACCTCTTGGGCAAACCCCACTGGGGCCAGGGATTCGCCACTGAGGCGGCACGCGCAGTGGTACGCTTTGGCTTCGAGCATACCCCCTGGGATCGCATCGTTGCCGCCATTGTACCCGCCAATGTTGCATCGGGCCGTGTGCTCGACCACCTCGGCTTCGTCTATGAGAAACATGTCAACTACTACGAGTTGACGGGGGCAGACTCGATTATACTGGACGATCCCATCGTCGCCCTGTATGCGCTCAGCCGCGAGCGGTTCGCGCCCGGGAACGCCTTGTATCGTCTCACAGAGACAGCCTAGAGACGACTCTTCGACAGTTCAGCAAAACGTCCCCATCGGGTTAGTCGTTAGCAATCCAATTTCATCGGCAAGGAAAGCCAGCCCGCCGCCGAATGGCATACCATAGCGAATCGCGGTGCGCCAATCGTCAATCATCCGCGTTTGTCCACCTACTACTATTCGCGCAGTACACGATGCGCCAAATATCGGGAAGTGTACACTCTATGCGTCATCCATTGGGCGCCGGTGGAAAGACGGTGGGAACCGAGCCACGCGTACCTAATTTCACTGAGGGAAAAGTGCGGGTTGACAAGTTTAGTCGAATGGATTATACAGTTGCATAAACCACTCGGATAGAACGTGGTGTAGGAGATTACATGACGCGACCGATGGCACAGAATGAGACGGTGGATGCGTTTCTCGATGCCGCCGAACGACTGCTCATCAGCGTTGGCTACGCGGGCATCTCGGCGCGCAGGCTCGCCGAGGAGGCGGGCGCGAACCATGGGCTGATTCACTATTACTTTGGCTCGATGGAGCAGTTGTTCCTTCAGGTGCTCGAACGCTTCACCAACCGGCTGATCGCGCGTCAGCGGGCGATGTATGCGGCCGACGTGCCGTTTCTGGAGAAGTGGCGGGCGGCCATGGGATACCTCGACGCGGATTTCGAGAGCGGGTATCAGAAAATCTGGTTCGAGCTTCAGGCGTTGGCCTGGAATCATCCTGAGTTGCGAGAACGTGTGGCGAGCGTCCACGACCAGTGGCGAACGGTGCTGGCCGAAGCCTTCACGACGGCGATGGGTGAGTATGGTCTCGATGCCGAACAATTCCCAGTGGAGGCGATTGTCACGCTCGTCGCGACCTTCAACGAAGGGATCATCCTCGAACGATTGAGTGGCATTACCAAGGGCCACTCGCAGCTGCTCGCAATGATTGATTGGTGGCTGGTGCGCCTCGAAGAGGCGAAGGCTGATGGGAGGGGCAGGAACTATGAGGGCCCGCTATCCTGACACAGAAGGATACGTCGAGCGCGATGGCGTGCGCATCTTCTACGAAGTCTTTGGCGAGGGCGAGCAGACGATTCTGCTCCTGCCAACCTGGTCATTATTCCACGCGCGCGTCTGGAAGGCGCAGGTTCCCTATCTCGCGCGCCACTTCCGCGTCGTCACCTTCGACGGGCGCGGCAATGGGCGGTCGAGCCGTCCGCAAGACAAGGCGCTCTACGCCGACTACGAATTCGCCGCCGACGCGCTGGCGGTGATGGACGCAACCAACACGCCAACGGCTGCCATCGTCGCGTTCTCTCGCGGCGCGCGCTGGGCCACGCTGCTGGCCGCCGAGCATCCCGAGCGGGTGACGGCGGTGACATTCATCGGGTCGGCGCTGCCACTTGGCGATATCACCGCGTCACGTGACGGCTACCCCTTCGATAAGGAGCCGCCCACCGATGAAGGCTGGGCGAAGTACAACGCCTTTTACTGGCGCAAAGACTACCCTGGATTTGTCGATTTCTTCCTCCATCAGATGTTCACCGAGCCGCACTCGACCAAGCAGATCGAGGATGGCGTCGGCTGGGCGCTCGAGACTGACGGCGAGACGCTCATTGCGACCCAGACCGCTCCCAACCACACCACGCCCAAGAAATTGCCTGACCTGCTCAGCCGCATCCGCTGCCCGGTGCTGGTGATCCATGGCGACGCCGATGCCATCGTGCCACATGCCTGGGGCGAGGAACTGGCGAAAATGACCGGGGGAACGCTCGTGACAATCGCCGGTGGCGGCCATGCGCCGCCCATGCGCGACCCGGTGAAGGTCAACCTGCTGCTGTACGACTTCATCTGGCCCAAGCCGCCGCGCTCCCTCACGTGGACGCGCGGACGCAGCCGAGAGAAACGCGCGCTCTATATCTCCTCTCCGATTGGCCTGGGCCACGCCCAGCGGGACGTCGCCATCGCGCGGGAACTGCGCAAGGTACGCCCCGATCTCCAGATAGACTGGCTGGCGCAAAATCCGGTGACCCGCGTGCTGGAGGCGCAGGGAGAACGCATCCATCCCGCCAGCGCCCACCTGGCCAGTGAGTCGAGCCACATCGAGAGTGAGTCCGCCGAGCACGATCTGCACTGTTTCCAGGCGCTGCGGCGGATGGACGAGATTCTGGTCGCCAACTACATGCTCTACCACGACGTGGTGAGCGAGGGCGCCTACGATCTGGTCATCGGCGATGAGGCATGGGACGTGGACTACTTCATCCACGAGAATCCCGAGGAGAAACGTACGGCCTATGTCTGGATGACGGACTTCGTCGGTTATCTGCCGATGCCCGACGGCGGCACGCACGAGTCGTTCCTCACCGCCGACTATAACGCTGAAATGATCGAGCAAATCGAGCGCTTCCCATGGCTGCGCGACCTCGCCATCTTCGTCGGCAACCCCGACGATATCGTACCCGACACCTTCGGCGACAATCTGCCCGAGATTCGCGCCTGGACCGAGCGCCACTATGACTTCAGCGGCTATATTACCGGCTTCGATCCGCGCGACTTCGCCGACCGCGAGGCGCTACGCCAGCAGCTCGGCTACCAGCCCGACGAGCAGGTGTGCATCGTCACCGTCGGCGGCTCCGGCGTTGGCCAGCATCTGCTCCGCCGCGTCATTGGCGCGTTCCCGGAGGCGAAGCGCCGCGTGCCTAACCTGCGGATGGTCGTCGTGACCGGCCCGCGCATCGAGCCAGCCTCGCTCCCCAGCGCCGATGGGCTGGAAGTTCGGGCGTATGTGCATGAACTCTATCGCCACCTCGCCGCCTGCGATCTGGCGGTTGTTCAGGGTGGACTCTCCACCTGTATGGAGCTGACGGCGAACCGGCGGCCGTTCTTGTATTTCCCGCTACGCCACCACTTCGAGCAGAACTTCCATGTGCGTCATCGCCTGGAGCGCTATAACGCCGGGCGCCGCATGGACTATGAGACGGCGACGCCCGAGGTGATCGCCACGGCAATTGCCGAAGAGATCGGGCGACCAGTCCGCTATCGCGCGGTCGAGACGGATGGCGCGGCCCGCGCTGCCGCGCGTATCGTGGAACTGCTGTAGTCGGCCCAGTCCGGGCTGCCACGCATTGGACTTGCGGCATTGCTCCATGCGGAAGGGAGGAGACGGGCGAAAGAGAAGAGCGCCGCCTGCTCACAAGCGACCGGACAAGTGTCCCTCGATAGTCACATGAATACCACACGAGCATGCACGACTGCTCGGTTAGGAAGGCAGATTCAGGAACTATGAGCGATGCACCCATGACACACGACGAGAGCCACGAGTGTTGCGGACCTGGCTATGCCTCGCCGCAAGAGGCGATGAAAGCCGAGCGCGAAAAGACACTGTACACGGTAGCGCTCTATGGCGGCACCGGCATCCAGGCCCAAGATTATCTGGCGACAGTCGATGTCGATCCCGCGTCTCCCACCTACTCCCAGGTCATTCACCGCACCCAGTTGCCTGGTATGGATGATGAACTGCATCATTTTGGCTGGAACGCTTGCAGCTCCTGCCATGACGATGAAAGCAAGTCGCGCCGCTATTTGATCGCGGGCGGCTTTCGCTCTGGCCGCATCTACAGCATAGATACCGCCGATGAACGCGCGCCCAGGCTGCACAAGGTCATCGAGCCAGAGGAGGTCAAGGCCAAGACGAACTTGAGCGCGCCCCACACCGTCCATTGTCTGGCAGATGGGCATGTGATGATCTCGATGCTCGGCGATGCCGACAAGAACGGCCCTGGCGGCTTCTTGCTGTTGGATGAAGACTTCAACATCGCCGGACGCTGGGAGCAGAAGGCCAATGGCATGGCCTATAACTATGACTTCTGGTATCAGCCGCGCCACAATGTCATGGTCAGCAGTGAGTTTGCGGCGCCCAAGACCTACGAGCCGGGCTTCAACCTGGAGGATGTGACGGCAGACAAGTACGGGCATCGGCTGCACTTCTGGGATTGGGAAAAACACGAGCTGATTCAGAGCATCGATCTGGGTCAGGAGGGGCTGGTTCCCCTGGAGATTCGCTTCCACCATAATCCCGACAGCGCCCATGCCTTCGTGGGGGCGGCGCTCTCCAGCACAATGTGGCACTGCCACAAGGCCAACGGCGCATGGCAGGCAGATCAGATCATTGCCGTGCCCTCGGTTGAATTGGAGGGCTGGCCGATACCCGTTCCAGGGCTGATCACCGATCTGGTCCTCTCGATGGATGACCGCTTCCTCTATTTTTCCGATTGGCTGCATGGCGACCTGCGCCAGTATGACGTGAGCGATCCCGCGAATCCGAAGCTGACGGGACAGGTCTGGCTGGGCGGGCTACTGGGCAAGGGTGAGACAGTGCAGGGGCACAAGCTGCAAGGCGGCCCGCAGATGCTGCAACTGAGCCTGGATGGCAAGCGGCTTTATGTCACCAACTCGCTCTTGAGTTCCTGGGATAACCAGTTTTATCCCGATATGGCGGGAGCCGGGTCCTCCATCGTGCAGGTCGATTGCGACACGGTGAATGGGGGTATGACAGTCAACGAGCGCTTCTTCGTGGACTTCTCGAAGGAGCCGAACGGTCCGGCGCGCGCCCATGAGATGCGCTATCCCGGCGGCGACTGCACCTCGGATATCTGGGTGTAGCGTGCGAGCGGGCAAGACGCTAATCTAGATTCCCGACAGGAGGCGCGCGATGAGTACGGCGAATATCGTCGGTCGGCCAACGCGAGCAGGCCGCCGAGCGCCTGTCCGCTGGCCCTGGCTGGTGGTCGCGCTGGCCTGGGGCGTGGCGCTGCTGGCGACCCTGCTGCATCTGCGCTTCCTGATCGATCACCACTGGCTGATCGAGGCGAGTGGGCTGCCATGGCTGCTCGCCGCCCTCGTCTTTCTGGCATGCTGGCAGGTGATGACCCTGGCGATGATGCTGCCTTCCAGCATGCCGATGATGAAGATGATGACCTATGCCGCGCGCAAGCAAGCGGGAAACTCTCCGCGAACGGCTCTCATCATCGGCGCGTTTGTGGTGGGCTACGCGGCTATCTGGACGGCCTTCGCGCTCGTCGCTTTCACGGGCGACACCTTCATCCACCGAGCAGTGGACTCCTGGCCCTGGCTGGCGGCGCATTACTACCTGATAGGCGCGGCGACGTTTACCATCGCGGGCATCTTCCAGGTCACTCCGCTCAAGGAGCGCTACCTCAGTGCCTGTCGTAGTCCGCTTGCGTTCTTCACGCGCTACTATCGCGCGGGCGTGGCGCCCGCCTGGCGCCTGGGGCTGCGTCACGGCCTCTTCTGCCTGGGATCTTGCTGGGCGCTGATGCTGGTCATGTTTGGTGTCGGCATCGGCAGCCTGGCCTGGATGGCGGCGCTGGCGGGCGTAATGACCATCGAGAAGGCGGTTCCGGGTGGGCGCTGGGTCGGACCGCTGGTGGGCATCGCGCTGTTGGCGCTGGCCGCGCTCTGGCTCGCCCAACCAGCGTGGCTGGTCGCCAGCGTGGAAGGGTGAGGTTGGTCTCCAGCGCGTGCGGTGGAGTGAGGAGGAGTGAGGAGGGGATATGGAACCGAAAACCATTGGCATTGTGGGCCTGACAGCGGAGGGCGCGTCCCTCTGCTACCGCACCATCGTCTCGGAAAGCGCTCGGCTGCTGGGCTCAGATGTCCACCCACCTATCGTGCTGCATAATCCATCGCTCCATCTCACCAACGACGTTTTACGGCGACGTGACTGGCCTGGGCTGGGGGCGCTCGTGATTGACTCGATTGGCAAACTCGTCTCCATCGGGGCAGAGATCATCATCATGCCCGCGAACGCAGCGCACTACGCCGCATCCTACTTCCTGGCGGCGTCTCCCGTCCCATTCCTGAGCATCGTTGAGGTATCAGCGAACGCCTGCGTCGCACGGGGATTCACGCGCGTCGCCATCCTGGGAATCGGCATCACGATGAGTGATGGACTCTATGAGCAGCCGCTCAGGGAGCGTGGCATCGAAGCGGTGGTCCCCACTGGCGAGGAGCAGGCCGTCGTGAATCGCGTCATCTTTGAGGAGATCATTCCGGCGCGCGCCACCAGTGAGACATCACGCCAAATCGTAGCGGTCATCGAGCGGCTCAAAGCGCGCGGGGCGGACGCGGTCATTCTGGGATGTACCGAACTGCCGATTGTCATTACGGAGGCGAATTCGCCGCTGCCTTTTATCGACACAACCAGGCTTCTGGCGCACAAGGCGCTCGAGTACGCCTTGCAAGAGAATACTGGGCAATCGGTGGGGACGACCACCTACTCGCACGAGCGGCGATAGCGTCGTCCCCCCAACGGCAACATCAAGATGGAAATCAAGGCGCTATCAAGAGCCGCCCTCATACTTGAACGAGACTTCGAGCTTGATACGGTAGGTTAGCGGCTGACCTTCCTCGATGTGAACGTCCTGTTCGATGACACGCCCCACGCGCAGATCGCGCAGGCTGTGCTTCGCCATCGTGATCGCGGCGTTGGCCGCCTTTTCCCAGGACTCTGTGCTCGTGCCTACCAGCGTTATGACCTTGTAGACGCTTTCTGCCATGTGCTTCTCCCTTCGCCCGGCGCGTGCTTCACACGTTTGGCCCGGCGTCATCTAAACACACGCAAGAACTGCTAAACTGTCCACACCTCCCTTCCATGCTGAAGTTGATTGGTCGCGCCATTCTAGCCCTCAGGGTCATCAAGACGGTTGCCCCAGCAGCATCGCCAGCGTATCGGCCACCAGCGCGGGCTTCTCCTCGCCCTCGATCTCGACGGTGTGGCGCGAGGTCACCAGCACGCGCCCACCGCCTTTATCCTCGACGTTGACGAGCGTGATGTGGTCGCGGATGCGCGCGCCCGACTTTACGGGCGTGATGAAGCGCACCCGGTCCGCGCCATAGTTGAGGCCCGCCACGACCCCTTCGGGCAGCGTGCCCACCTGGAATTGCATCATCGGCAACAGTGACAGGGTGAGGTAGCCGTGGGCAATCGTGCCGCCGAACGGACTCTCGCGTTTGGCGCGCTCGACATCCACATGGATCCACTGGTGGTCGCCGGTGCAGTCGGCGAAGGCATCGATGCGCTGCTGGTCCACCATAACCCAGTCCGAGACGCCAAGCTCCTGGCCCACGAAATCGCGAATTGTTGCGAGCGAATACCCTTCCAGTGCCACGTTGCCACTCTCCTGTCGAACCAATCAGAATGGGCTGGCGACTAAAGCCGCGCCTAAACGCCTGCATCCGCAAAGCCCGCCCGCTAGGCTGCTGCCGCTCCGCGCGCTCGCCGCGGGCTGCAAAGTGTGCATCTCGCTCTGTCTCTAGAGCCTGCGCAGGCAGGCTTTGCGGATGCGCGTAGGCGCATCCCCTAGGCGCGGCTTTAGCCGCCAGCCGTCTACACGAACGCGCTGAAGCCCGTGACGGCCCGCCCGACGATCAGCGTATTCATCTCGCGGGTACCCTCATACGAGTAGATCGCCTCGGCGTCGGCCACGAAGCGCCCCACCTGATTTTCCAACAAAATGCCGTTGCCGCCCAGGAGCTCGCGCGCGAAGCCGACCGTCTCGCGACATTTGCTCGTGCAAAACGCCTTGGCCAAGGAGGCATGCTCGTCGTTCATCACCCCGGCGTCCTGCATCTGCGAGAGCCGCAGCACCATGCACTGTGACGCCGTGATGTTGCCCAGCATGCCCACCAGCAGGTCCTGCACGAGTTGGAAGCTGGCGATGGGTTTGCCAAACTGTTTGCGCTTCTGCGCGTAGGCCAGCGCATGCTCGTACGCGCCCATCGCGCAGCCGACCGCCTGCCACGCGACGCCCGCCCGCGTCATCCGCAGCACGGCGGCCGTATCACGGAACGAGCGCGCGTTCTGCAAGCGATTCGCCTCCGGGACGCGGCAATCCTTGAGCGTAATCAGCGCATTCTGGACGACCCGCAGCGCCATCTTGTCTTCCATCTTCTCGGCGGTGAAGCCAGGCGTCCCCTTCTCGACCAGGAAGCCCTTCACCTGATTGTCGGCCTCGTCGCGCGCCCAGATGACGGTGATATCGGCGAAGGTGGCGTTGCCGATCCACTTCTTCTGCCCGTTGAGCACCCACGCATCGCCCTCACGGCGCGCCGTGGTCATCAGGCCGCCAGACGCCCCTGAGCCGACGTCTGGTTCCGTCAGCCCGAAGGCGCCGATCTTCTCCATCCGCCGCATCACCGGAAGCCACTGCCGCTTCTGCTCCTCAGAGCCGCAGAGATAGATGCTGCCCATTGCCAGGCCGCTGTGGACGCCGAAGAACGTGGCAATCGAGGGGTCAATCCGCGCCATCTCGACGGCGAGCAGGCCATCCAGCACCGTCGTCTTCCCCGCGCAGCCATAGCCGGTGTAGGAGATGCCCGCGATATCGAGCGCGGCCATCCTGGGGATCAGCTCGAAGGGGAAAGCGGCGCGTATCCAGTAGTCGTTGATGATTGGCGCGACCTCGGCCTCCATAAAGGCCCGCACCCGCGCCAGAATCGCCTTATCGCCCTCGCTCACGGTGGTGGCGATACTGTAGAAATCGCCGGTAACGGCTGGCAGTGGCCGCTGGGTCTGCTTATGTGGCCGCGGCGATGTGTCTGGCTTCTTGACTCCGGTTGTACTCACCCGCGCAGCTCCTTTCGACGGTGGACGTAGCCGAAAAGTGAACACACGCTCAGCATACGACACAGAGGCGGCAGCCGTCTCGCCGGAATACAACATGCGGAGCCGCGTCCGTCCAAAATCAGAAGGCGCCGCGACCCGTGAGCACAATCTTGATCGTCATCAGCAATATCTTGATGTCGAGCCAGAGCGAGTAGTTGCGCACGTAGAAGATGTCGTCCTGGGTGTGCAGATGGAGCACGCGGTTGCTGCGGCCATTGACCTGCCACCAGCCGGTCAGCCCCTGTGGCACGAGGAGCCGCCGATACTGCCAGGCGCGATAGCGTTCCACGATCCAGGGCAGCTCGGGGCGCGGGCCGACGACCGACATATCGCCCTTCAGGATATTGAGCAGCTGCGGCAGCTCATCCAAGCTGGTGCGCCGCAGGAAAGCGCCGAACCGCGTGATGTTGGGGTTATCGCGGCGCTTATGCACCAGGTCTTTGGTGGCTGTCCGCTCGGCTGCTTCTTTCATACGCTGCTCGGTATCGACGCGCATCGTGCGGAACTTGAGCATCACAAAGCGGCGATTGTGCTGGCCGATTCGCTCCTGCTTGAAGAGCGCCGGGCCCCGTGAATCGAGCCGGACGATCAGCGCGATGAGCAGCATCAGCGGCGCGGTGACAATGAGGAATGGTATGCAGATCGCCAGGTCCATCAGCCGCTTGGCACGCGCGTTCCAGCCCGAAATCGCCGACTCCGTCAGGCCAATCACCGGGATGCCATCAATCTCGTCTACGGCGATCTTGGCGGTCTCCGTCACCACATCGGGCAGCACATAGAGCTGCACGGGCAGGTTCGCCAGGCTGCTGATGAGCCAGCTTGCCTCATAGCGTTCGCGGGGGGAGAGCGCGATCAGCACCAGGTCAACCTGTTTCTCGCGAATGACGCGCGGCGCATCGCGCAGCTCACCCAGGCGCCAGCTCACCCAGCGATGGTAGAGCGCCTCCTGCCAGTGGCTCGACATATCTGGCTCGGGATGGAACTCGCGGCGCGGGCCGACGACGCCAATAATTTCGAGGCCAATGGCACTGCGCGCCGAGACCGCGCGCGCGGCATCGATGGCCAGACGCCCGGTGCCGATAATGAGAATACGCCGCCGGGGCGCGCCCAACCGCGCCAGCGGCCGCAAGACGACCCGCGCCAGCGCCAGCAGCACCGCATCCACGATGACAAACGTCAGCCAGAAGATACGCATGCGGTCGAGCACCAGAAAATAGAGGATACCGCTGACGGCCAGCCCGGCAAGCCCAACCGCGATGAAGGCCCGCATCGGCGCAAAAATATTGTTGACCCAGCTGGAGCGATATAGCCCAAGCAACGAAAAGACGACGGGCCAGACGACCGCGACGATTGCGGCAAAGATGAGTGCGTCAGATGTCTTGAGATAGCGAATCTGCGGAACTATATTCGCAAGGGTGTCGCTGAAGTGTTCGATCAACAGAATCAGCAGCACCGAAAGGGCCGCGTCTACTAGGAGCATCATCTCGCTCAGGCGGGCGCGGGCACGCCGACGATTTGCCAGCAGCCGCTCGACCTCGCGATACTCGGGATTGCGGGAGAGCCGGGCCATCCTGGTGGTAGTGCTATACCCCATGTCCTCCTCGTCGGCATCGTCTATGGGCGCCGACGTGGGCGATGCTGGCGATCCGGGCGCCTGCGCAGAGGGGGCGCGCCCAGCGGCAGCATAGCCCTGGCCGTACGGGCCGTTGGTGGTTCCAGAGGCGACCAGCGGATAGGAAAGATCCGGGTGACCACCGCTCATCGGCGGGGACGAGGAGGGCGAGAGCGGCGCCTGGGGATCGCCTACGGGCTGATATGGTGGTTGATAGGGTGGCTGCTGTGGCGTATAGGCCTGGTTGGGTACGCCAGACGACCCATCGGTCCAGGCGCTCTGCCCATAGCTTTGACCGTTGTTCTGCTCTTGATTCCAGCCATTGTTCTGCGCGCTGTAGTCGGTCTGCCAGGGATATGGAGGCTGTGGGGATTGCGGAGACTGCGAGCGCTGATCCTCAGGCTCGCGTCCCCCATTGTTCTGCCATCCACGGTGCGTCGTCATCTGGTCCGCCCCTCCCTCAGTTCCACCGCCAATGCTGCCAGGATCATCCAGGCCGAATCTGAGTCCACGCCGCCTCTGTTACAATATCACGTCGCCGGGTATTGATTGGATAGTGATAGCGCAGACCGTGCCACCGTCCCAGCGTTCGCCTGGGGTTTTCAACCCACGCCTGAGTACTACAACGACAGAGCAGCAGGTAGGTCACCGTTTCCGGGATCATTGTTGCCCGTTCTCAGCCAGATCTCAGCCTGCCCGCTGACGGATAGCACACGGATGACGGCGCTTCACCGCGTTGTGTTCGTGCGGAGCCAGCAGCGCCTTACATGGCGTGTTTTTCCGTTCAAGTCTACTCCATCCCATCCCCACTGTCTATGAATATGACGCGAGTGGCGGTGATGAAATCCCTGATATCGCCACAATCCAACATAACTTCAGAACCGATAGTACTGCTCATTAAGCCGGATTTGTGATTGACGACAGCTCTTGTGTATTATCTCCCTCGTGCCTTCGACAAGGCGCATCTCTGACTGTGGACACCTGGCGGCAGCAAGACCCTGTCGTCGCTGAGAAGACCGCGCGCAGATACGCGCGTGTTTTCTAGGAGGGCTAAAAATCGCGGTAACGCAACCGCGAACAGACTCCCGCGGGAGTCTCGAGAGGGGTACTATCTTGGCGCATTTTTCTACTGTATTGACTGGCCGTCTGTCCCGTGCGCGCATGCTGTTTGGAGCAGCGCTTCTGGGAGCGGCGTTCGTAGCGGCACTCGGAGCCAGTGGCTCGATGCCAACGGCTGATGCGGCGAGTGGTCTGCACTATCAGCGCGGGTACTACGTCGCGAATGGCATGCTCTGCTACGGCTGGGCGAACGGCGTCTATCACTGCACCGGACACTGGCATCGCAGCGGCAGCAAGCTCGTTTCTGATAACCCCTCGTGGGTCCCCAACACAGCCTCGACCGGCGGAACCTCCAGCGCCGCCAGCAGGCCCAGCGCCTCGGCTGTGAAGGTTACCGGCAGCAACACCGCTGGCCAGCCGTGCCACAGCTCCTACATGTTCCCGGCGCACATCAGCCAGTGGACGGTGCCGGTGAGCTGCTACGCCGGCGTCTATCGCGTGAACCCGGCCAACTATGTGAAGCGCTCCGGCTTTGGCTGGTGCAACTGGTGGCCGGAGGTGCTCCATCCGCGACAGCCCGACATTCTGTGGGGCCGCGAGTATCGCCGCTCGTCCACGCCAACACCAGGTGCGGTCGTCCACTTCAGCCCTGGCGTTCAGGGCGCGAGCAGAGATGGTCACTATGCGCAGGTGGTTGCAGTGGCGCCCAACCACTACTGGGTGCTGGTCACCGAGATGAACTTCACCTGGCGTGGCGCTGGCTGGCAGAAGGTCAACTATCGCTATATCCACGTCGGAGCCGGAGTCACCTTCATTTCGTAGCTGGCGAGCTACCGGTCCAGGTCAGAGCGTATGGGGGCGTGCTTCATGAGGAAGCGCGCCTCTCGTCGTTTTCCGCGCGCGGAGCACAGGCGATTGAAACCGCGCCTGAACGGCCTCACGTAGTTCGGCCACAAAACCCGCCTTCGCGGGTTTCTACAACCAGCCCACCACCTGGTTCATCATTGGGGAGGCGTCTGGAGAGTCCGCGCAGGCGGACTTTGTGGCCGCAGGCCATTTAGGCGCGACCTTAGTCGCCAGCCGTCACCTGCGACTTTTTGGCGAGCGTGGGCGTGGGGCGCGTGGGTGCGGGTGGCTTTCGCCGTCGCGATGCGGATGAGTTGGGAGCAAGGTCAGTGGCGCGCGGGACGGCGACCGTGAAGGACGAACCGGCGCCTGGCGCGCTCTCGACCGAGACACTACCGCCCATCGCCTCCGTCAGCTCCTTCACCAGCGCCAGCCCCAGTCCCGACCCACTGGCCGATTGCATCCGCGCGCGGTCGCTGCGATAGAAGCGCTCCCAGATGTGCGGGAGGTCGTCCGCCGCGATACCCTCGCCGGTATCCCTCACCAGGAGCAGCACGCGCTCCGCATCAGCCGATGCCGACATGGCGACAATCCCACCGGGCGGCGTGTGGCGGATGCCATTGTGCAGCAGATTCTGCAACACCTGATTCAGCCGGTTGCTATCCACCAGCGCCAGCGGCAGATCCGGCGCGACCTCCGCGACGACCTCCACCCGCCCCGACTGCCACGCCAGCGGCGCCACCGTCTCGGCGATCCGCCGCACCTCCTCGCCGACATCCGCCGGGACGCAGCGCAGCTCGAGCTTGCTCACCTCCGCGCGTGAGAGCGTAAACAGGTCTTCGATCAGCGTCTGGAGGCGACGTGTCTCGTGCTCCATAATGTCCAGATCGTGCCGAAGCGAGGTGGGTGGCGTGTCCTCCTCGTCCCAGTGGGCGCGCGCCGACTCCAGATAGCCGCGCAGGGTGCTTACGGGCGTCCGTAGCTCGTGCGAGACGCTGGCCACCAGCTCGCGCCGCGCATCCAGCAGATGCGAGACGGTGTCGCGCTCGGCCTCCAAATCGCGCACCGCCGCCGCCAGGTCCGTCGCCATCGCATTGAAGTTCGCCTGAAGCTGCGCCACCTCGTCCGCGCCCTCAACCGGCACGCGCACGCTATAGTCGCCCTCGCGGAGCGCGTTTGTCGCAGTCGTCAGTTTGCGCAGGCGACGGGTGGTGCGGCGGGCGAAGATATAGGAGAAGAGCAGCGACGGCGGCAGGACCACCAGCACGGCAATCACGGTCAGAATGCCCATGAGGACCAGGATTGGCAGAATCTGCGGCTCGATGCTGTGGGTGAAGGCGACTTCCGTGAGCACGATGAACCCACAAAGCGCGCCGGAGCCGATAACCACCACCAGCAGATGCGCATGGGTCAGCGACCAGACCAGACTGCGGCGGCGCAGGCGATTCCACCAAACCAATAGCGAGATACCCGTCCGCACGAAGAGAAACGCCCCGACCATCACCAGCATCCAGAGCAGCGAGTAGCCGGAGAGCAAAAAGTCAACGGCCGTGCTACGTGCGGACGCCTCTCTGATTTGCGCGGGCGGCACACCAGAGAGTTCCGTCCGCACCAGCAACGAGAGAATGATCACCGGCGCGATGGCCAGCACGAACGCGGCGGCAAGGTTGATCAGAAGGCGACTCCACCAGCGTGCCGCCAGCCGCATCCGAAACGCTGCCCAGAGCAGGCTGACGACACCACTGATGAAAACGGCGACGATGATTCGTCCATAGACCGGCCCGAGTCCGCCTCCAAATTGTGACGAGAAGATGACCAGAGCCCAGACCAGCGCGAGCGCCTGTGGCGCCAGCGCCTCGGCAACGGCCTGAATTGGGTGCGTGTGCAGCCAGAGCGTCTTCCACCGCTCTCGAATGAAGCGCCACACTAGCGCAATCTGTGGGCGAAGGCGCATCCATTCACCGCGCCACCACGCCTTACCTTGTGCTAGCCATGCCCGCACCTGATCCACCTGATTCGCAGCCTGTGTCATGGGCCTGATGGGCCTGATGGGCCTGATGGGCCTGATGGGCCTGATGGGTCTCATAGGGCGCCTTCCTGCTCAGGTCGGAGCCGATAGCCGATGGACCAGACCGTTTCAATCTCCTCGCCGAGCGCGCCGAGCTTCTTGCGCAGCCGCAAGACGACGTTATCCACCGAGCGGTCGCCGCCAATGTAGGACTCGCGCCAGATCGTTTCGAGCAGGTAGGTGCGGCTGAAGGCGCGTCCCGGGCTGCGCATCAGCAGGTGGAGCAGGGCGAATTCGGTTGGGCTGAGGTCGAGCGGCTCGCCCTCCAGCGTCGCCAGGTGCGAGGCGGCATCCAGACGTAGCGCCCCGCGTGTCAGCGTCTCAGACGCGCCATCGCGATCCGCCGCCAACATCTGCCGTAGCAATTCCTGACGCCGGAGCAGCGCCCGCACCCGCGCGATCAGCTCGCGCATGCTGAACGGCTTGGTCAGGTAGTCGTCGGCGCCCACCTCCAGCCCGACGACACGGTCGGTCTCTTCGCTACGCGCCGTCAGCATCAGTACGGGCGTCGGAGCCATCTGGCGAATCTGCCGCAGCACCTCCAGGCCATCCATGCCGGGCAGCATCCAGTCAAGGATGACGAGATCGGGCGCGACACTGACATGAGCGGCCAGCGCGGCGCGGCCATCGGCCACGTGCTGTACGCGGTAGCCTGCCGCCTCCAGTTCGCGTACCACCACCGCGGCCAGCTCGCGCGCGTCCTCCACCAGCAGTATCGTCGCCATGATCGCTACCCTCGCACCACGTTCGTTCGTACACCTTTCGACATTATATGCATGAGGGCGGCCAAAAGAAGCGCTCGCCATGGCCACACCGCCACATTGCGACAGACTTGCGACACATTGACGGTAGCCCGGTGAGAGCGCCGTCACACGCCGCACACATTCTAATTCGTCTATCTTATGAGGAGTAGCGCGCCCAATGCAGGAGCCAGCATGATCAACGCAACCGATACATCACCACAGCAGCAGACACCACCGCCGCCGATCATACCGATACGCGCCCGGATGAGGCGGATGGCATTTGGCCATCTCGTGGGACTCTGGCGGCGGCTCCCTGGCAGGGTGAAGCGGCTGGTGCTACGGTTGCGGATGTCGCGCCTCTCGGTGGGTGTCTGCGCGCTGGCGCAGGACGAGCAGGGGCGGTTGTTGGTGGCGCATCATACCTATCGCAAATATCCCTGGGGTCTGCCCGGCGGCCTGATCAGTAGGGGCGAACATCCAGAGGCGGCGCTTGCGCGCGAGCTGCGCGAAGAACTGGGCGTCGAGGCGTCCATTGGCGCGCTGGTCCACGCCGAAACATGGCCACCGGGGCAACACCTGACGCTCTACTACACCGCTACCCTGCACGACACACCGGTCGTGGATGGCATCGAGATCGACGGCTTCCGCTATGTGACCGCGGACGAAGCGCGCCTCCTGCTTGGCCCCGCGGCGGACCACTGGCTGGCGGCGCTGGCCAGGCGGGGGGCGTCGTAAAGCGGGCGGGCGGCTAGTATTCAACTCTATCGCCTGCGAGTTTGTCGAAATACCCCCGTCAGCAGCCCTCCAATGACAAATAAGGCGATAAAGATGAGCGCTACGATGATCGCGCTACGACTAGACCCGGAAACTACAAATCCCATGACGTAGCCCAGGGCGCCACAGGACAATGTGCCTGCTATGACGGTGGCCGCCAGACCAAAAACGGGCCTATTATCTTCCCGCTCATCCACGAGATCGAGCCTTTCTACACCACATCAGCCAGAGCGTTGGAGGATTGCCCCGCGCTCTGCTCTATCTGCCGTGACTGCGCTTCCCAGGTTAAACTGAGGCAATGATAGACGCGCGCCCGCTTGTCGTCAAGCCACATGCAGCCGGGATTTAGGGAACGATTGGGCGAGCGTTGGGCGGCAGAATACAGCATCCCCACGATCTCTGGCCGACTGCGACAAAGTTGCGACACGCGCGCGATACGGTCGTGACACGTGCCCGTTAACATAGAGGCGAGCGAGGAAGAACCCACGAATAACTCGCACGACGCGAACGTTGTCAACACATCGCACACACCGAATTCACTGGAAAGGCATGACTCCATGGTCGAAACCATGAGCGCAACAACCCCACGGGCGGCAGGCGGTGGCGAGGTCGCGATCCGCACGCACGGCCTGACCAAGCAGTATGGCGAGCGGCTGGCCGTCAACACACTCAATCTTGAGGTCTATCGCGGCGACATCTTTGGCTTCCTGGGACCGAATGGCGCGGGCAAGACAACCACCATCCGCATGATGCTCCACTTGATAACGCCCACCAGCGGCAGTGTCGAGATCCTCGGCCATGATATCGCCACCGACAGCGCGGAGGTTCTGCCACGGGTGGGCGCGCTGGTCGAGACTCCGGCGCTCTACCTCTATATGTCCGGGCGCGACAACCTGCGCGCGGTCGGCTCGGTGCTGGGCGGCGTGCCAGAGTCGCGCATCGACGAGGTGCTGGAGCTGGTACGGCTGAAGGGCCGCGACCGCGATAAGGTCAAGACCTACTCGCTGGGCATGAAGCAGCGCCTCGGCGTGGCGATAGCGCTGCTGCAAGACCCCGACGTGCTGGTGTTGGACGAGCCAGCCAACGGACTCGATCCGGCGGGCATCGTCGAGATGCGCGACCTGCTACGAACGCTGGCCGCCGCGGGCAAGACCATCTTCATCTCCAGCCACGTGCTCACGGAGGTACGCCAGCTATGCACGCGCGTCGCCATCCTCGATCAGGGGCGGCTCGTGACCGAGACGACGATTGAGGAGCTGGTCAAGGGGCATGGCGAGTTCGCGGTGCAACTGGAAGCCGCCCACACGCGCGAGGCGCTGACGCTGGTGCGCGCGCAGCCCTGGGGACGCGATGCCCGGATGGATGAGCAGGGCATGCTGATTA
Organism: Ktedonobacterales bacterium; assembly: GCA_036557205.1. Taxonomy (GTDB): domain Bacteria; phylum Chloroflexota; class Ktedonobacteria; order Ktedonobacterales; family JADMIN01; genus DAHUXT01. The sequence goes on from DATBIB010000175.1 coordinate 42,855, forward strand.
CCGCCGCGCCAGATGGCCACGGACGCGATCTCAATCTCTTCCTGATTCACGCTGGCTTCGCGCCAGAAACGATAGCCCCGCAGGCGCAAGACCTGGAGCAAATCTTCCTGCGCCTGACCAACTCCAACTCAGGAGATGCGCAATGAGCACTGCTGTTACCGTTACCCCATCCGCGCCTGCCGCGCCGCGGTTGCATAGCGCGCGGCCCAGTTTTGTCGGCATCGTGCGCGGCGAAGTCTTCAAAGTCTCGCGCCAGATCAGCACCTGGGTGCTCGCCGTGCTCTACCTCGGCGCCATTTGCTTGCCCTATCTCGTCCTAATGGCAAGTGCTCGCATAAAAACTGAGGTGAGCGACGACCCGATGGGCGCGCTCTACAGCGTCCTTGGCGTGGACATGGTGATTCTGAAGGTCTTTGGCGGCGCCCTCATCATCATCGTGACGGCGCGGCTCATCGGGATGGAGTATTCCGGCGGGACGATTCGCGTGCTCCTCTCGCGCGGCGTCGGGCGGCTGCAATTGCTCTTTGGCAAGCTGACCGCGCTGGCGATTATCGCGCTGGGCATCGTCGTCGTGACGCTGCTGCTCGACCTGCTGCTGACGGTCGTGCTTCTGCTGGCCACGGTCGGCAACCTGGACCTCTTCAAATCGGCGACCAGCGCCTACTGGTCGGATGCGGGAACCTATCTGCTGCTGGCGCTGATCAGCATCGGCGTCACCATCCTGATGACGACGGCGGTGACGGTCGTCGGGCGCTCGCTGGCCTTCGGAGTTGCCGTCTCGTTGCTGTGGTATCCCGCCGAGAACATCTCTGTGCTGTTCCTCATCCTGGGCTACCGGCTGACGAACAGCACCTTCTGGACGCTGATCTCCGGAGATTTCCTGGGGCTGAACCTCAACGCGATGGCGGGAGCCATTCTGCCGCCTCGCGCTGCACTGGCGTCCAGCGTCACCTTCACGACGCCACTGGTGCCGGTGGATGGCGGCCACACGCTGCTGGTGACGGCGCTCTGGGCCGTCGTCTTCGCGACCGTCGCGATTGTGCTCACAGCACGCAGGGACGTGAAGGAATAGGTCCGCGGTAAACATTAATGCCCGACCACATTTACTGGTGGTCGGGCATTCGTGTCTATGTCGCGCGTATGTGCAACCGGCTCGCTTATTGGGCGGCGCTCGATACCGGCGTCGGCGCGCCACTGGCGGGCTGCGCGATGGGCGCGTGTTTGCGCGTCTCGCGCCAGAAGAGGCCGCCCGCGATCACCAGGTAGAGCGTATAGGCGATGGCCTGGAGCACCGTCGGATTATCGCTATAGCCCAGCAGGCCGTGGAGCAATCCGCCCACCGTGCTCTCGTCGCTCAGGACCGCCCGCAGATCCCAGAGATGCGCCGTCCCGAACGGTAGCCAGCCCAGCGTCTGCATCTGGCCGACGGCGCTACCCAGCAGGCCAGCCGCGAAGAAGATCAGCACGATGCCCATCACGCGGAAGAAGATGCGGAAATCGAGACGATAGCCGAGGCGATAGATGAGCACGCAGAGGCCAATGGCCGCCAGCAGTCCCAGCACCGCGCCCAGCGCCACCAGCGCCGCGTCGCCCTGGAAGGCGGTGGCCAGCGTGAAGACCGCCGTCTCCACCGCCTCGCGCCCTACCGTGGTGAAGGCGAGCAGACCGAGCGCCAGCCCTGACCCCGCCGCGCTTGCCTTCGCGGTGATCTCATGCTTCAGGGTCCGGCTGTGGCGCTGCATCCAGAATGTCACCGAGGTCAACAGGACCACCGCGACCAGAAACGTAATGGCCTCGAAGACCGCCGCGAAGGTGGTGTCCTCGTATTCGTGGATAGTAGCGTAGACCGCGATCCCGCCGCCGAGCGCCGCCACTATCGCCAGCGCCGCGCCCGCCCACACCGCGCGCATCTGCGACGTCTGCCCCATCTGGCGAAGCGCCGCCAGCAACATGCCAATCACCAGTGCGGCTTCCAGACCCTCGCGCAGGAATAGCACAAACGTTGTGACCACGCTACACTCTTTTCTAAGGCTCGCCGTCTATCGATGTATCGGCTCTATCGCATGAATGCGCCATGCATCCTGTGTCTCGGAGAAAGCGCCAAGGCTAAATCTGAGTTATCTACTCGGATATTAGCATGGCCTAACCACCTGCGTCAACGGATGACCCGGCCGTGAGTCAGATGTGAGCGAAACACCGAAGCAAATCCGGCAGCATTTCGCCTGCGCATCACTGGGTGTTGTGGGATACAATCAGGGTGCGGTGGCGTTACCACAGGGTAGCGTTCACCAGGCAGGCTGCAAACAATTGGAGGGATTTCCATGTCGCGCGTCACACCCGATCAACTTCGCGAGATGAAGACACGTGGTGAGCGCATCGCCATGTTGACGGCTTACGACTATCCCACCGCGCAGATTCTGGATGCCGCCGGGCTGCATATCCTGCTGGTCGGCGACAGCATGGGCATGGTGGTGCTCGGCCATCCGACGACGCTCCCCGTCACGCTCGATGACATCATCCGCCACACCCAGGCGGTCGTGCGCGGGACCGAGCATGCGCTCATTGTGGGCGATCTCCCATTCGGCTCGTTTCAGGTCTCGACCGAAGAGACGATGCGCGCGGCCATCCGCATGATGAAAGAAGCCGCGCCGCAGGCCGTCAAACTGGAAGGCGGACGCCGGGTCGCCGCGAGCGTGCGGGCTCTGACCGAGGCGGGCATCCCCGTCATGGGTCACGTCGGCCTCACGCCGCAGTCAGTAAACGTGACCGGCGGCTTCAAGGTGCAGGGCAAGACCGAGCGGGCGGCACGGCTCTTGCTGGACGATGTGGCGGCGCTGGAAGAGGCGGGCGCGTTCGCCGTCGTGCTGGAGCTGGTTCCGGCGGAGCTGGCGCGGCTGGTGTCGGAGCGAACGAGCATTCCGACCATTGGTATCGGCGCGGGTCCGTATTGCGATGGCGAAGTGCAGGTGGTGCATGACATCATGGGGCTGTTCCCCGATTTCACGCCACGCCATACCCGGCGTTTCGCGGAGCTGGGCGCGGCCATGCGCGAGGCGGCGCAGGCATACGTTGCCGAGGTGCGCGAGCGCACATTCCCTGGGGCGGCACAGAGCGCCAAGATGAGCGCCGAGGTCATCGCCGCGCTCCGCGCCGAGGGTGCTCAGGCCACCGCGCCCGACGCTTCCAGCCAGGAGCAGCCATCCGCCGATGGTCAGGCGGGGAACGCCGATAGCCAGGCCGATGGCTACGCGCCGCCAAAGCCCACCCGGAAATAGGCTTTTCGTCCATTGCAAGCGTGCGCGGGTGACTGACGCCGCGTTCCCTCGTCACAGTCACCAGAACAGCCAGAACGACGATGTCTGGCAGCCACGGTCAGGGGGATGACTTTGCGCTCACTCGTGGGACAGCAACTGGGCGACTATGTGCTGGAGGCCGAGCTTGGCTCAGGCTCGATGGGGGCGGTCTATCGGGCGACCTATCTTCCCAAGCGCGCCACCGTGGCGGTCAAAGTGCTACTCGATGAGCTTGCCACCGACGTCTCGTTCATTACCCGCTTCATCCGCGAGGCGCGCGTCGTCTCGTCGCTCGATCATCCGAATATCGTTCGTGTCTATGACGCTGGACGCCAGGGCGAGCATATCTACTTCGTGATGGAATATTTTCCTGGCTCGACGGCTGGCCAGATGCTCAAGGAGCGCCAGCGGCTACCGCTGGAAACGGTGGTCGAGATCGCCATGCAGACCGCCGATGCGCTGGCCTACGCCCACCGTCAGGGGCGGCTCGTCCACCGCGATATCAAGCCGGACAATCTACTGGTGAATGAGCGCTGCCGTGTCAAGGTGCTGGACTTCGGCCTGGCGCGCATTGAGGGCGCCCGCAGCATCACCGTGGCGGGCACCGTGGTCGGCAGTCTCTATTACGTGGCGCCGGAGCAACTGCTGGGCCACACGCTGGATGGCCGCGCCGATGTCTATGCGCTGGGCATCACCATGTATGAGATGCTCACCGGTCATCGGCCCTATCGCGGCCAGACGCTCACCGAGATGAGTGACGCGATACTTTCGGGGACCGCGAAGCCGCCGAGTCGGCTGGTAGCCTCGGTGCCGCCGGAGCTGGAAGCGATCATTGGGCGCGCGATGGCGCGTGACCTGGAATACCGCTACCACGATGCGGGCGAGCTGCACCGCGACCTGCGCAACTTCCAGATGCAACTATCCCACATCTCGACCGCGCCGCTGCCACTCCCCGCCAAACCCATCCCACCCACCGCGCCGCCACGCCTCTCGACCTTGGGGCCGCCACCGCTGCATCACCAGATGCATAACTCCGCACACAACCCGTTGCGCACACCGCCGCCAGATACCGGCGCGCCGCCGATCCGCCGCCAGCGCAACGACTGGTAGGCGCGGCACAGGAAGTGGAAGTGGAAGTGGAAACGCGGCAAACTGGCCATCGTTGCGGCGCCAACGCGCGGCCACCGTATTGTATACTGTGAGGTGAAAGGCCGCGTGCGTGTGGATTGTGGATTGCCGGGCCGTCTTGCTCGGCGGGCGACACGCATGGTGAAGCCAGTTGGCATTTTTGTTTCATCAGCTCATTATCAGGTTTGCGGCGCGGGCAGCGCGGAGGAAGGATCAGTATGGCGCAGACGAAAGAACAGACACAACCAGCGGTAAAGTCGCCACCAAAGGCAGCGCAGCGCGCAACTGCGCCGACACCCAAGGCGCCACCGGCGACCTCACCCGCCCCGAAGGGCAACTGGCTGTCACGGCTGCGCCCGCCACTCACCACTGCGCCTGGCGCGAACGGCAAACCACGACAGCGTGCTGGCGGGACGATCTTCAAGTCGTTCTTCGGCATCCTGATCTGGTTCATCGCGTCGCAGTTCATTATGTATATCCTGTTGATCGTGGATGGCTGGCTCACCCAGCCTGGACAGAAGCCCCCGCTCGAAACGCTCCATCTGCTGCCGCCCAACACCCCACTGCTCGGCTGGGTGACGCCGTTCCTGCTGCTCTATGGCGGCGCGGTGATTGGCCTGTGGTTCCTGCTGATTCGCTTCAACCTCATCCCGCGCGATTTCTTCG
>DATBIB010000176.1:0-60465 GCA_036557205.1 Ktedonobacterales bacterium
GGGGCTTGACGCTTGTGTGACTTTCCGGTATAACGGTCGCAGCCGGGAATATGGATCTGCGCTCTGGTCTTATCGCACCTCTCAACACCCATGTTGCCGGCCCTTTTCTTGCGCGCTGGTCACTCCCCCAGCGCGCTCCTCCCGACCTGATGCGATATGATGCGACCAGAACGATAACAACGACGACACGGTTGACCCCCAAGAAAGATCGCCCATATGTCCCAGACTCCCGTAGCGCCGCTGGCAGGTGTGCGCGTGCTCGATCTCTCGCGCCTGCTCCCCGGCGGCTACACGACCCAGATGCTCGCCGATCTCGGCGCCGACGTGCTCAAAATCGAGGAGCCAGGCTCCGGCGACTATGCGCGCACCATGCCCCCCTTCGCGCGAACGGTCGGGCAGGCGTTTCTGGCAGTCAACCGTAATAAGCGCAGTGTCGCGCTCAACCTGAAGCACCCAGAGGGACGCGAGGCGCTGCTGCGGCTGCTGGACGGCGCCGATGTGCTGCTGGAGACCTATCGCCCCGGTGTGATGGCGCGGCTCGGGCTGGACTACGCGACGCTGCACGCGCGCAATCCGCGGCTGGTCGTCTGTAGCATCTCGGGCTACGGCCAGGACGGCCCCTATAGCCAGCGCGCCGGGCATGACCTCAACTACATCGGCTACGCGGGCCTGCTGGCGCATCTGGCGCGCCCAGGAGAGGCGCCTATCCTGCCGGGCGCGCAGCTCGCCGATATCGCGGGCGGTTCACTGATGGCCGCCACCGGCATTCTGGCGGCGTTGGTTGGCCGTGCCGTAACTGGCGAGGGCCGCTACATCGATGTCTCGATGACCGACGGCGCGCTCTCGCTGCTGCCGATATTGGGAACTCGCGTGCTGAATGGGACGCCGGAGCCAGAACCAGGCGAGGCGGAGCTGACCGGCGCGCTGCCGGGCTACAACATCTACGAGACCAGCGATGGCCGCTATCTCACCGTGGGCGCGCTGGAGCCAAAGTTCTTCGCGAACCTCTGCCAGCGCCTGGGACGGCCCGATCTGGTCGCGCGCCAGTTCCCCCGCGACACCGCCGACCGTGACGCCACAATCGCCGAGCTGGCGGCGATCTTTCGCACGAAGACACGCGCCGAGTGGCTGGATGAGCTGGCGGACGCCGATGTCTGCGTCGGCCCGGTCAACACGATTACCGAGGCGCTGGCTGATCCGCAGCTACGCGCGCGTGGCATGACGGCCCACGGCAGCTATGGCGCGGCGGAGGGCGAGGGCGAGGCGCTCCGCTATACGCCAGTGGTCAGCGACGCGCCGTTCACCCTGCGCCAGGGGCTGCCCACGCTCGGCGCGGACACTGCCGATGTGCTGCGCGAGGCGGGCTATTCCCTGGAAGAGATCCATGAGCTGGCAGCGGCGGGAATGATAGCGCTGGGCGAGTAATATCCAGCGCCGGATAAACCTGTGGCTACTCGATGCGCAGTGGCCCGCGCCGCACGCTCTCGCGCATCTCGTCAAGGTCGCCCGCAGGCACATACTCCACCCACCAGGTGACGCCCGCCTCGGCCAGCGAGCGCATCAGCGCGCGGTCCTGCTCCCAGTCGTCGGAGCGGCTGCGTCCGCCCAGCTTGATCTCGTAGGGCTTGCCGCGCTCTTCTTCGCTGCGATGGCTCTCGATGAAGGCTTTGAGCGCGCGTACCTCGTCGGGCGTCCAATCGCCGAATTCGCCCGGCTTATGCTGCTTGTAGAGACAGCAGCCATCGTAGCGCGCTGCCCGCAGCGATGGCCCTTTGAGCGGCCAACCGCCACCCACCAGAATCGGAATGCGCGGCTGCTGCACCGGCGTCGGCAGAAAGGTCATCTCGCGCACCTGGAAGTAGTGGCCGTCGTAGCTGAATGGCTCGCCACTCCACAGCCCGAGGATGACATCCAGCGCTTCATCGAGGATCTTCGCGCGCTCCTTCGCGTCCCGCACCTCGTTGACCCGGCTGAAGCCCGCCTCGCCGACATCGCCTGAGCCGACGCCGAGAATGAAGCGCCCATTCGACAACTGATCCAGCGCGACCGCCTCGCGCGCCACCTTCCACGGTCGGCGGCGGTTGAGTGGCGTCACCGATGTGCCCAGCCGGACTCGCTGCGTGCCGACGGCCATCGCCGCCAGCGCAATCCACGGGTCGCAGGTCGGCACGGCGCCATCGCTCTGGTGGACGATATAGTCCTCGACAAAGACACCGTCCCAACCGGCCTCTTCCGCCAGACAGCCCAGCTCCGCCAGGACTCGCGCATCGCCACAGACGCCGCCATTGGGCAGCGATAGACCATATTTCATAGCATCCTCCTTAACAGATCGCGTGAAGCGTGCTATGAGCAGTATGACCCGGAATCACGACATCCTTTGTCATATTTGAGGCCACGGCGTCTATGGATACGTACCAACACTACCTGCCGCATTTGAGGCGCTATAATCTATATCCCCAGCTCGTCACGCGCCGCCGCGAAGGCATCCGCCGCCGCCAGCAGGTCGGCATCGCTGTGGGCCGCCGAGACCTGCGTGCGGATACGCGCCTTGCCCTGCGGCACGACCGGATACGAGAAGGCAATCACGTAGATGCCCTTCTCCAGCAGGCGATCCGCCAGTTGCGTCGCGACCTTCGCATCGCCGAGCATCACCGGCACAATCGGGTGGTCGCCGGGCAGGATGTCGAAGCCCAGCGCCGTCATTCGCTCGCGGAAGAGCTTCGTATTCGTGCGCAGTTTCGCCCGCAGGTCATCTGACAACGTCAGCAGCTCCAGTGTTTGGAGCGAGGCTGCGACGATGGCCGGAGCCACGGTATTGGAGAAGAGATAGGGACGCGACCGCTGCCGCAGCAGGCTGACGATCTCCGCGCGACCGCTGGTGTAGCCGCCGCTAGCCCCGCCGAGCGCCTTGCCCAGCGTGCCGGTGATGATGTCCACACGGTCCATGACGCCGTGTAGCTCCGGTGTGCCGCGTCCTGATGGGCCGACGAAGCCGACGGCGTGCGAATCGTCCACCATCACCATCGCGTTATAGCGTTCCGCCAGGTCGCAGATCTCCTTGAGCGGGGCCACATAGCCGTCCATCGAGAAGACACCGTCGGTGGCGATCAGGCGGCGGCGCGCGCCTGATGCCGCCTTGAGTTGCTCCTCCAGGTCGCCCATGTCGCGGTTGCGATAGCGCATGCGCTCCGCCTTACAGAGTCGGATGCCGTCAATGATGCTGGCGTGGTTCAGCTCGTCGGAGATAACGACGTCGTCTTCGCCGAGAATCGTCTCGAAGAGACCGCCGTTGGCGTCGAAGCACGAGCTATAGAGAATCGTGTCCTCAGTGCCGAGGAAGGCGCTGATGCCCTGCTCCAATTCTTTGTGGATCTCCTGGGTGCCACAGATGAAACGCACCGACGCCAGCCCGAACCCCCATTTGTCGAGCGACTCCTTCGCCGCCGCGACCAGCGCCGGATGATCGGCGAGACCGAGGTAGTTGTTGGCGCAGAGATTCAGCACTTCCTTGCCGTCGGCCACGCGCACATGCGCCCCCTGTGGCGAGGCGAGCACACGCTCGTTCTTATAGAGGCTGGCCGCCCGAATCCCATCAAGCTCGCCCTTGAGTTCGTCCCGTACCGTTGTGAACATGGCTTCTCGCTCCTTCCGGCGCACTTAGGCCGTTGGCTCGCCCCAGCGCAGAATCACCTTGCCCGCGTCACCGCTGCGCGCCGCCAGGAATGCCTCCTCGTAGTCTTCATAGCCGAAGCGGTGCGTAATGACCGGCGAGATATCCAGCCCGGATTGCAGCATGACAGACATCTTGTACCAGGTCTCGTACATCTCGCGTCCGTAGATACCGCTGATGGTCAGCATGTTGAAGATGACTGTCGTCCAGTCAATCGCGTACTCCGCCGTCGGCGTGCCCAGCATCGCGATGCGCCCGCCATGCGACATATTGGCAATCATATCGCGGACGGCGCTCGGATTGCCCGACATTTCGAGGCCGACATCGAAGCCCTCGGTCATCCCCAGCTCACGCTGCACGTCGCCGAGGCTGGTCTGGCGGACGTCGATGGCCTTCGTGACGCCCATCCGCCGCGCCATCTCGAGCCGGAACGGGTTCAGGTCAGTAATCACGGTGAAGCGCGCGCCCGCGTGGCGGACGACCGCTGCCGCCATGATGCCAATAGGCCCCGCGCCGGTAATCAGCACGTCCTCGCCGAGTACCGGAAACTTCAGCGCGGTGTGGACGGCATTGCCAAAGGGGTCGAAGATGGCGGCGACATCGAGATCGACGCCGGGGAAGTGATGCCAGACGTTCGTCATCGGCAGAGAGATATATTCCGCGAACGCGCCCGGACGCTGGACGCCGACGCCCTGGGTATGCGCGCAGGCGTGGCGGCGACCCGCCATGCAGTTGCGGCAGCGCCCGCAGACGAGATGCCCCTCGCCGCTGACAACATCGCCGGGATGGAAGTCGTTGACGTTCGATCCGACCTCGACCACCTGGCCAACGAACTCGTGGCCGATCACCATCGGAACGGGGATCGTGCGTTGCGCCCAGGCGTCCCAGTTGTAGATGTGCAGATCGGTGCCACAGATGCCCGCGCGCAACACGCGGATCAGCAGATCGTTGATGCCAACGGTTGGCTCGGGGACGTCTTCGAGCCATAGCCCGGGTTTGGCCTCTTTTTTGACCAGTGCCTTCATCGATGTATCTCCATTGATAGCCATCCACGCATCACCAGAGCGCAGGGAGTCTCTGGCGGCTCCTGGTCGAGCATATGAGCAAATGGGCATACGCGACGCTGCGCTGCATACCCTTCATTCTGCCATTGCCGTCCAGCGCCGTCAACTTGAGCGGTGATGCTCTATCGCTTATCAGCGCGGGAAGTGGGGGCGATGGGCGCGACGAGTGCCTGTGAACGCCCGGAAGGCCAGCACGCCAAAGCAAGCCGCCGCCACCAATGCCGCAACTACCCCTACCACCACATCAATGACATCCGACGCTCCCAGCGTATCGGCGATAAGGGCAGCGAGCACACCCATCACGACGATGTTGATCGCGGCGACGAGGTTGGGAGTACCCGCGATGATGCGGACAAGACTGAAGCCAACGCCCGGGCCGTATGTCTGCATGATGCCAGCCGCGTCGTCATAGCGCCCAGTCACAAAATAGGGCTCCAGTTCGGGCGCAAGCTCCAGGTAGGCATGGCGCAGCCGATTCATCCCGATTACCAGCCCGAAATCCTCGGCATTGTCCTCGGCGAGACGGATGACCGTTGCCACGCCCACCAGCAGCACGATAGGCAGCACCAGCAGCGCGAAGAGGCGAAAGCCTGGCCCAAAGGCGGTTGCCTGGGCAACCAGGGCAAGCGCCACAACCGCCGCCGAGAGCACCGTGATGAACATCGAGGCGCGGCTAAATACCTCATTCCATGTCATGCTGCGGGTGGCAAGCAGGCTCCAGTGTTCGGTCGCCAGAATCTGGGCGCGCACGGCGTCTGTCACTCCGCTACGGTCGGAAAGTGGGGACGTGGAAGTCATCTGGTCGTCCATAGGTCGCCTCCTTTGGCGCACTGCCGGGGTTGTTCAGGCCGCAGGCGAACGCCAACCCGACACAAGCCTGAATCACCAGGGCGGGGGGAGCCAGCGCCTCTTCGCGTCATAGCACACTACATCACGGACCAGTTACACCAACGCTAGGGGGAGGCTTGTCACCTGATACCGCAGCCATCTACACCATGCGGTCGGCGGCGCGCTGGGCATAGATATAGGCAATCAAATCATGCACGCTTTCGTCTTCTGGCCAATCCGCAAATGCCAATGTGCGCAAATCATAGATCGGCGCAAAACCTCCTGCTGCTCCTGCGGAGGGAGGCTGCGAACGGACGCAAGAATGTCTTCAACGTCTGATGCCATGATGAACCTCCCTTCAGCAGTGTGTAGTGTAGGATATATCAACGTCATTGTAGCATAAGACGATCTGGCGCTTCTTAGCCTGCCACCGACGATAGCGCCTCGCGCACCCGCTGCAGCGCGTCGAGATGCTGGTCGAGCGACTGGAAACCCATGCCCATCGTGTTGACGCCCAAATGCGTCGCGCCGAGCGCCTGCCAGCCTTCGGCGTACTGCTGCCAGCCTGACTCCGCTGTGCGGCTAAGCGTGAGCCGCGCCTCGATGCCCACCGCGCTCTCCGCTCGTCCCGCCTCGCGGATATAGCCGCGCAGCGCGTCCATCAGCGCGCGGGCGTGGTCGTTGGGCGACATTTGTGGGAACCAGCCGTCGCCGATGCGCGCCACCCGGCGCAATACTACATCGGCCGTCCCGCCGATCCAGATGGGGATACGGCGCTGGGCGGACAGCGGATTGATGCCTGCATCCTCGACGGTGTGCCAGCGTCCCTGGAAGCTGATAGCCGTCTGGCTCCAGAGCGCACGTAGCAGCGCAATCTGCTCCTCGATGCGCGCGCCACGGTTGCCAAAATCCTCGCCGAGCGCCTGAAACTCGACCGCGTTCCAGCCAACGCCGACTCCCAACCGCAGCCGCCCGCCGCTCAGCACATCCACCTCCGCCGCCTGCTTCGCCACCAGCGCCGTCTGCCGTTGCGGCAGAATCACCACACCCGACACCAGCTCCACCCGCCGCGTGACCGCCGCCAGGTAGCCGAAGAGCACGAAGATCTCGTGAAACGGTGTCTCACTGGTATAGGGGCCGGTCCAGCCGGGACGCGACGCCGTATTGGCGCCCAGCACGTGATCGTAGACCAGGATGTGCTGGTAGCCCATCGCCTCCACCGCCTCGGCGTAGTCGCGGATGGCGGCGGGATCGTTGCCAATCTCAGTCTGTGGAAATATCGCTCCGAGACGCATCAGAAGACTCCTTGCATAGAAAGCATCACTCTCGAAGAATGTAGCACTCCGCCTGCGCGCGCTGCTTACATTCCTTCGCGTGGACGTTTCGCTACGGAATCCGGTGAGCGCAGCCAGAGCGAGAGATGCGCGGGCTGCATCGTCTCCTGCACGACCGCCATCAGGTGCTGACTCAACGCAGTGAGATCGACCTCATTGCGTTGCCGCGCGCTAAAAGCGTTCAGCGTTCGGGCGGCGTCATACTTGTGGCGGTAAAAGCGGCGGTCGATCACGGCCTGGAGGCGACGGCGCAACGGCTGGAAGAGCGCGGCGATCACAAGCGTCGTCACGACGATGAGGATGGGCGACGGCTCGCTGCTCTGGCGCTGGGTGAATGCGTTGACGATGGCCTGCGCGCCTACCACGCCCACGACATAGACTAGCGCAAGGATAGCGGTGAGAGAGCCATAGACCAGCGTCCGGTTGATGATGACATCGATATCATACAAACGCGAGCGCAGAATGGCGATGCCGATGGTGATGGGCAGCGCGAGCAGGACGACCGGATAGTTGAGTAGCCCAAGAAACGTGGATGCGAGGGTATTGGGCTGATTGAACGCCGGGATGAACGCTGAGAGAATAGGGATCGGCAGACTGATGCCGACCATCACGATGACGATGCCGAAGACGACCCATTTGGTCTGCTGCCGCTCTGTCGGCGTCGATACCTTGCGGTAGCGGTAGATCTGCGCGCCGATGATGGCGAGATACTGTGGGATATTGATCAGCGGATCGAGCCAGCCTGGCTCATTGCTGCCGAATTGCAGATTCGGGAAGGCAGTAGTAATAGCGCCAAAGGCGCCCAGCACCAGAATCAACGCCAGCCAGCGGGGCACAAGCCGCCCATTGGGGAAGAGCACCAGAAAGGCGATGATGGAGTAGACGCCAAGCGCGCCCAGTATGCCGATGGGGACATTCAGGGCGGGATAGGCAAGCGCCAGGGCGGTGATCGGAAAGTCGGGATAGGTCGCGTTGAAGATCACCAGGAAAAGCGCGGTGAACAGCGCGAACCAGTCGTTGGGCTTGCGCCAGAAGATGAGGAAGCCAATGCCGCTCCAGATGGCGACGATCAGCGTATAGAACGCGGTCAGCAGGGCGGCGTAGCTCTGCGCCGAGAGGCCGAATGTAGCAAGCTGCTGGAGGCCTTGCGCCGTCAGCGCTCCGGCGACATTGCACGTCGCGGGGTCATTGCAGGGCCGCTGAATCAACGCATAGTACGCGGGGAGACTGGCCGCGAAGAGTCCCAGCGCGAGAATAGCCACCACCAGCCAGAGCGCACGCAACGCCCTCATCCAGTTAGTGCTCGTCCGCTCAGCGCTGATCTTGTCCATGTCACCCGTCCTCACTGGCAATGGGCCACCGTCATTGACTTCGCTGCTACGAATTATGGCATAGCCGCGTTCCGAGAGCGTCACGAAAAGCGTTACAGATTGAGCGTTTCGGCGGCGCCGATCAACTCCGCTACACTTGCTCTAACACTTTTCTGATACAACTCCTACACGCCTCTAACATGACACCTACACCGCTCTAACGCCGGATGCGCGATACTCATCGATGGTAGTCGCGGGCAGCGCCCGTTGCCCGCGCGGGCCAGATTCGCCCCACATGCGTCGCATACACCCGCATGATTGGGCTGGATGCCTGGCTATTTGAGTCATGACATATCTCCGATGAAACAGGAGGGACAGCAGCGTGGCAAGCAAGATTCGCCCGGTAGGCGACCGCGTCGTGGTGCGACCCAGCCAGCGTGAGGAAGTCACCAAGAGCGGCATTGTGATCCCCGATACGGCCAAAGAGAAGCCCCAGGAAGGCACCGTCATCGCCGTTGGCAAGGGCAAGGTGAGCGACAAGGGCGACCGCGTCGCGCTCGAAGTCAAAGAGGGCGACCGCGTGCTCTTCGCCAAGTATGGTGGCACCGAGTTCAAGCTCGATGGCGAGGACCTGCTGGTCCTGCGCGAGTCCGATATTCTGGCGATTATCGAAGGCAAAGAAGAGAAATAGCTCGCGCGTCCAGCAGGTAGCTGGATCGTGACAGCATGTGATGAGGAGTTAGAAGCAGCTTATGGCTAAGCAACTCGTATTCGACGAGCAGGCGCGCCGCTCCCTGAAGAAGGGCATCGATACGCTGGCGAGCGCCGTGAAGACCACGCTCGGCCCCAAGGGCCGCAATGTCGCGCTCGACAAGAAGTTCGGCGCGCCGACCGTCACCCATGACGGCGTGACCGTTGCCAAAGAGATCACACTCGAAGATCCCTTCGAGAACATGGGCGCCCAGCTTCTGAAGGAAGCCGCCACCAAGACCAACGATGTCGCCGGCGACGGCACGACCACCGCGACCGTGCTGGCCCAGGCCATCGTCAACGAGGGTCTGCGCAATCTGGCGGCGGGCGCGAACCCCATGCAGCTGCGCCAGGGAATCGAGAAGGGTGTCCGCGCGGTCGTCGCGTACATCAACGAGTCGTCCACTCCGGTCGAGGGCAAGAAGGAAATCGCGCAGATCGCGACCGTCTCCGCCGCCGACCCACAGATTGGTGACCTGATCGCCGAGGTGATGGAGCGCGTCGGCAAGGACGGCGTCATCACGGTGGAAGAGAGCCGCGGCATCAGCTTCGAGACGGAATACGTCGAGGGCATGCAGATCGACAAGGGCTATAGCTCGGCCTACTTCGTCACCAACTCCGACCGCATGGAGGCCGTGATCGAGGACGCCTACATCCTCATCACCGACAAGAAGATCAGCGCCGTCGCGGACATCCTGCCGGTGCTGGAGAAACTGACCCAGATTGGCAACCGCAACATCGTCATCATCGCCGAGGATGTGGATGGCGAGGCGCTGCCAACCCTGGTCGTCAACAAGCTGCGCGGCATCCTCAACGTGCTCGCGGTCAAGGCGCCGGGCTTCGGCGACCGCCGCAAGGCCATGCTGCAAGATATCGCCATCCTGACCGGTGGCCAGGTCATCAGCGAAGAGATGGGCCGCCGCCTCGAGAATACCACGCTGGAGGATCTCGGTCAGGCGCGTCGCGTCATCTCGCGCAAGGATGATACGACCATCGTCGAGGGCCACGGCTCCCAGGCGGACATCCAGAACCGCATCAAGCAGATCAAGGCGGAGATCGAGAACACCACCAGCGACTACGACCGCGAGAAGCTCCAGGAGCGGCTGGCGAAGCTGGCCGGTGGCGTCGGTCTGATCAAGGTTGGCGCTGGCACAGAGGTCGAGCTGAAGTTCCGCAAGACCCGCGTGGAGGATGCTCTCTCGGCCACCCGCGCCGCTGTCGAGGAAGGCTACGTGCCGGGCGGCGGTGTCGCGCTGCTGAACGCCATTGACGCGCTCGATAAGGTCAAGACCGATGGCGACTCGGCCACCGGCATCCAGATTCTGCGTCGCGCGCTCGAGGAGCCGCTACGCACCATCGCGGCGAACGCTGGCCGTGACGGCGCGGTGATCGTCGAGTCGGTGCGCCGGGCGCAGAAGGAGCAGAAGAACAAGCACATCGGCTATAACGTCCTCGACGACAAGACCGAGGATATGGTTGAGGCCGGTGTGATCGACGCCGCCAAGGTGACGCGCTCCGCTCTGGAGAACGCCGCCAGCATCGCGGCGATGATCCTGACCACCGAGGCGCTCATCACCGATATTCCTGAGAAGGATAAGCCCGCCGCCCCGGCCATGCCGGAGTACTAGGCCGCTAGCTTGCCTTCGGTTCCTCGGCGACGGGGAGCCAGTGGGGAGATATGTTCAATGACGAGCATATCTCCCCTTTTTTCATGATGCATTATCGTGTTTTTTGCCGGAGAAGTATGGCTCGCGTGCGCCAGATCGACTTCAGTACGATGTACTACTAACCTTATGCCTGTGCATGAGGAACATATGAAAAGTTGCTCAACAACGCGGGGCCGTCTGAGTCGGAAATAATGAGTGAAGGGAATAGCTTTGAATCATTGATGGTAGCGACCTGCGTGTCGTTGACCGTAAAACTTAAGGTTGATCCACGGAAGTTCACGAGGAAGTGTACTGTCTTCGCGGGTGTCAGATGGCCTGATTTTATGCCCTTTGCAAGAAATATCTTGCCAGTATTGGCATAGTCGCCAATATACAGAATCCCCCACCTTCCATCAGCGCACAGCCTAAACCAATATCTGTAATTGATGCCTAGCTGAAGGTTGGCGTATGTTCCGATGTAGATACACTGATTTGTGCCACCTTGATAGGTCGCATCAAATGAGTAGTCAAACGAACTCGGCAAGCCACCATAACGGTCGTTAGTGAAATTTAGGTTGATGCCATTTGCATTCGTAGAGGATGGTGTCAATTGCGTTCCTGCAGCGGTACACGTCAAACTGGTGTTGTTCCCTTGCGGCTCAAAGTTAGCATTCCATCGCCCATCTGCAGGGTTGCACTTCCAACCAAGCGTCTTGGTCGAATACGGTGTCATACGCAGCGCGTTGATCTGGGCATTCGCCTCCGACTGGCTTAGCACTGGCCCTGGTAGTGGGGTATATGTGAAGTTGGATAGCGCCCAGTTCGTGCCACCAGGTACATCGTTATTGAACAGGAACATGATATCTTTGACAGTCGCTGCGGAAGGATCAACAAAGGTTGTCACCTGGTCTCCACCGATCTCATAGGTACAGAGAATTCCATTGACTTCAATGCTCATCGTGTAATCGTGCGATACCTCGTTCGGTTGCAATTTGCCAACGTAGTGCTGGCCTTTGGATGTCAACACCAACCAGACGCCTGCCGATGAAAGCATGAATTGTGGCCCAGGCACCCCATGCCCTACATCGTTGAGTGAAAAATCAAGGAGTGTTCTGGTATCACTGTTGGTGAAATGGACATGGATACTGGCGCGAAAGTGCGGTGCAAAATGGGTTGACGAGAAACTGCTGCCGTCGAACTTCAGCCATGTTGGATAACCCGATGCCTCATCTTGTGATACTGTTAGGTTATTGAGATGATAATCGAGGTGATAGCCGAATCCTTCCCCATATGTGTCTTGTTCCCAGCGACCAGGCGACGACAGCGTATAAACACCTGGCACCGGCGCCGAATACGATTGCGCCACCGATTGCTGAGGAAGATACGGTACGACCGATTGATCGGTCAATTGTACGTTAGCGCCAAGAAATAACACGATCATGAAAATGATGAATGTCGGGTTGGCAATTGCGCTCAAAGTGCTTGTCGGCATGAGTTTGCGTGAACCACTGAGTTTTCTTGCCCTCACAGGAATCCAATGAGGCATCCTTGATTGGGCAAACCACACGACAACGACATTGACGACCACCACAACCAAGCCGGTGATTATGACAAGGCGACTTTCTGATAAAAACACAGCAGCAAGCGTCAACAGCGCGGCGAAACCGAACCAAGTGTTCACCTGCGCTACGGAAATCACGCCGCGTAGAATTCGTATGATGACTGCATAGCCAATACACATCGCTGCCAGAAAGCACACCACACATCCAACTAACATCCAGCCATTCAGAGCATTTTGAACCAGGATGAGACGATCAAGTGCCCAAATCATGAGTGCGCAACCGTTTCCTAGCACCAACATCATGACACGAAGGAGAAATCCATAGTTGGAGGTGGTAGGGAATATGGAATCGGTGACTGATTCTGGCACAAAGGGAAATACCGGAGTATGAGCTTTGAGATTGGCCAGGTTCTTTGCCCACTGATTCCAGAATTGATTGGGAGTTGCGCGCCGATAGTCTATCCATTGGAGCGCAATCGACGTATCTATGCCGAGATGGACACTACGCGCAAGCACGTAGATGGTAGGTTTGCTTTTGCGCTCCAAGGCGCCATCAGGAGAATAGGGGGAAAGCAGAATAATGTCGCACGCGGCCTCCACCTGATTGTCAACGACATGATACCCCTCCTCTACAAGCATTGCTTTGATTTTATCAGCGGCATGCACATCCTCTAGAGACGATTCGATGTAGTATGAGGGGTAATTTGGCCCTGTCGCCATGAAAGTATTGGGGAGCTTAGCGATCAAGCGCTCATTGCCATTTCGGCGTATTCCAGGAGATGCCCACCCAGTTGGTAACCAACGCAAGATATCGCCTTGTCCATTGCGAGAACGAAGCGCAGTGAAAAGGGCGATTCCCAATCCACCAATGAGGAGCGCAAGCGCTGCATGCGCAACGAGCAGTACGATGGGTGCCATGTCCAGTGATGGTGCATGCTCGCCAGTTGTGAGCAAGGATGGCACGACGTTGTAACTGATAACAAACAATTCAAAAAAGATTGCAAACACATCATGTACGAGAATGTACAGAATGATGTAAATCGAAGCAATGAGCAAAAGATACAGTTGCGCATCACTTACGCGCCTTCTGCGAAAGATGTTGATCCCAACCCAGATGACGAGCGCGAGCGCTCCAAAAGTAGCGACAGTAGAAAGTATCTCAGGGATAGTGATCAGCAACTCTTTCAACTGTCCATACCAAACGTCCCGTATTAATGCCATAATCTGTCCAATGTGATCGCCATAGATAATCTGAATGCCGTATCGCCATATCTCCATCACCACCATGAGCAACACCAACAAAACGATAAGCGGTGGAACATATAAGATCCGTTCTCGTTTGAAGTCGAGCGCACTTGGAAGCTTATCGGTTATTCGCGCATTTTGCGTGAGGCATCCAACGAGTCGTTCAACATTGCGCTCGAATTGCGCTCGTATGTCAATAACCGCTCGCGCAGACTTACTGAGATACGCAGTGGTTGGTTCACCTCGCGAATTTATATACTCGAAGCGCAAATCATCTTCAGGGACACGCCCTCTGATAACAATGTCGATTGACTTGTCCTTTTGAAGAGCATAGCAGATTTCATCGCGTACATACGTGGATCGTAATGAGTCTTTTGTCGCAACAAAGATGACACCATCAGACGCATCTATTGCCTTGAAAATTTCCTCACCCCAATTTGCGCCGGGAACTATCTTCCATACATCCATCCAGGCATCAATGTCTTTATTACCTTGTAGCGCATAGAAAAGCGATTCGGCAAAATAGAAATCTCTTCGGGAGTATGCAATAAAATATCCGCCCATACTTCGTTCACCTCAAGAATATAGCAAGCGGTTCAACAGGCAATCCATTTATATCACATGTAATTCCATCCGAAAAGTATATGTCCAGGAATGTGTGGGGAGTGATGATTCCCATCGTTGCTCACAGCCATGGAACGGGCGACTAGCTGTGAGATTTGCTCACATCACTTTTGTGATTCAGCGACATCATTTTTATGCTAGTATGCTTCCATGCAGAAGGAAGCGCAACGCCAGCTAACATGGATTCGGTTGTACAGTGCATCGAGTGGCTGGCTGAAGGCGACAGCTTCTTCACCCGCGCGCTTCAGGAGACGGGGCTGCTGGTTTCGGAATAGGGTTCAGGAGTGGCTCGAACCCCACGTACCCATGACCTGGCGCATGATGGCGAACTCGCCGATGTGGTACGCGTTGTGGTCAGCCACCACCGTGATCTCGCGCACAATCGTCTGGCCCGTACCATTCGGAATCGTCGCCCAGAGGTCGGTCTGCGAGTCTGTGACGATTGCTCGTAACGCCTGCCGGTCCGCCAGAAAATCGTGGATCGTCCGCTGCCAGTCATCGGATGTTGCCTGTTGGTCTGGCGACGGCCAGTATTCCCGCGGCCAGGCGCGTTCCTCGTAGTTGGGATTGCGGATGAAGTCCAGGATGTCCCACTGCGTCAGGCGAAGATGTTCGAGCAGATGCCACGAGGTGTAGCTGCCGTTCGGGAAGGGCGTGTTGATCTGCTCCATTGGATAGGCAGCCACGGCCTCCTCGAACGACATATGCGCATTCCCGCGCTCAAGTAAAAATACAAGCTCGTCGCGTAGTGACTGATCCGATGGCATGAGCGCCTCCATTATCTCAACTCCAGCGTAATGTTCAGGCAGATGTATCCTGAGAACTCAGAATATCCCGATACCATCCTCCTCGCAAGGCTGCGCACGCGAAGAAGTCAATGCTGGCGGAGCGATCAGCCATGCGGAGCGCCTAGCACGCCTATCGTGGAGAAGGCCACACCCACGCAATAGCCATGTGGCCAGGCCGGGAGCCAGCGCTAATCGCTGTTTGAGTTGTCGCCCTGGTGGTTACCATGGTCGCTGCCATGATGGCCGCGGTGGTGATTTCCTCTGTCGTGCGCATCACCGTGCCCGTCGCCATGCCTGTTGTCCTGCTGCATGGCCGCGGTCACCAGAGAGAGGATTTCGCCATCGCCCGCGCGCAGGGTATACTGGCTACCAATCAGCGTGGTCAGGTAGATGATGTCGCCGCGTATTCGGGGAGGCGCGGTCAGCACGCCATCGGTCCAGACGGTCCAGAGCCGTTTGCCGTCGGACCGCTGGGCGTACACCTGCGACCCACGATAGCTAATAAGGGTCGTCAGGGGTTGCTGACCCTTCGGTTTTCCACCCGGTGGGTGACTGCTCGCGGGAGTGCTACCCGTTGGATTGCTCTTGGTCGGATGGCTGTTCGCCACCACATTCGCCGTCTGTTCCGGCGCGCTGGCATTGATCGCTACGCTGTGGAAGGCCGGGCGTTCCGCCAGGGACGGGATACTTTCGCTCTGGATCGCCTGCGCCGCTACGATACCGCCGCCCAGGAGCATCGCTGCGGCGATGGTGGCCAGGCCGACACGAAGCGATGGCCCGGTCGCGGTACGTGGTCGCGCTCGCCACGACCTCACTGGATAAGGTTGCGTCAGCTCGCGATCCAACATATTCGCGTGCTCGCTGTTCGCCGCCGTCCAACTGTCCTCAACTCCGGCGGCGAATGCCAGCGCCAGTGCGCCCGCACTCTCAAAACGCCGCCGCGGATCCTTCGCGAGGGCGCTCAGTATGGCCGCCGCCGCTGGGCCTGGCAGGTCCGGGCGATAGAGACACGGGGAGAGCGGCGTCTCGCGCAGGTGCGCCATGCCGACCGCGACTGGTGTCGCGCCAGCGAACGGGAGGCGTCCTGCCGTGAGCAGATAGAGCATCACGCCAAGCGCATAGATGTCGGCGGCGGGGCCGACACGTTGCCCCTTGAACTGCTCAGGCGCCATGTACGACGGCGTCCCGATGACCTCGCCATCACGGGTAAGTATTGTCGGCACATCCGCATGGCCGCTGGATGGCCCATAGAGGTAGGCAATACCGAAGTCCGCCAGAAGGAGACGCCCCTGCCCATCCAGCAGAACGTTCGATGGCTTGACATCGCAATGCACGATGCCATGCTGGTGGGCATAGTCCAGCGCGCTGGCGAGCTGGGCAGCGTACGCGGCGGTGATGGCGAACGGAAACGGGCCGGATTCGGAGGCGACACGCCTGCGAAGCGTACCACCGGTCGCAAGGGGCATCACCATGTAGGGCAGCCCCTGCCACTCGCCATAGTCGAGCACGGGTAAAATGTGCTCATGCCACAACGAGGCGGCGGTCTCCGCCTCACGATAAAATCTGGCGCGGAAGGCGGCATAGTTGCCTGTTGTCGCCGGGGAGTCGCGCAGCACTTTGATGGCGGACTTCATATGGAGATCGTCCAGACGGCGGCCGAGGTAGACGGTGCTCATGCCCCCGTGGCCCAGCACGTGGGTGAGACGGTAGCCCGCAAGCTCCCTGCTCAGCAGGGTATCAGTCGCATCCAGCATGGCAGATTCCCTCCCAGAAGACGGCCACGCTGATGCTCCTGCGCAGGGAGGGGCAAATACCGTCCTGAGGGGGAAGTACGTGCAATTACAATGCCAACGTCATCCGCCGAGAGGATAGGAAACCAGGTTAGTGGCCACCACTAGACTTCATCGCCAGCTTGCGTCACACACTGGACCTGAGCATGCGCAATGACACCTCAGTTGTGATGGACGACTATTGAATAAAGCATGTTATGCTGTGAAGCAGCGTGCGGCAGCCGCTTCTCAACCTATCGGTAAGAGTGATCTTGCGTGATGGCGTGATGAGCAGCCTGAAAAGAGGAACGGGGTGAGCAGTCGTCACACCACGAGGCATCCGCCGAAGAGCGCTCGCGTAGATGTCACCAATGTCATCGAGACGTTCCTCGACCAGGGGTATCTCGTCGAAACGCTGAGCCGGTTGGCCCAGATCCCGACCGATGTGCCGCTTGGCTTCCACACGCTGATGGAGCCGGACGACCCAAAGCTCGTCCACTATGTGCAGCGGGTGTTGCGGCCAGAGCTGGTGGGCCTGGGCGTCTATGATTTGCTCGATGCGCCACGCAATAATCTGGTGGCCCGGTTGGGGCGTGGCGCCTCAGGCCAATCGCTCTTGATCCAGAACTATACGCCCGCCCAGCATAACAACCTCATGGAGGATCCGTTCTCCGGCAGAGTAGGCAACGCAGCCCACTATGGACACGACGAACCGGTTGTCTTTGGCCAGGGCGTGAGCCAGTGCAAGGCGCACCAGGCGGTGATGCTGACGGTTTTGAAACTCCTACAGGAGAGCGGCATCGAGATCCAGGGCAGGTTGTATTGGGCCATCAATAATGAAGGGCGCAGCAGCCACGCCTGTTCGGAGGCAATCCTGACGGCGCTGCCAGAAAAGCCCGACTTTGGCATTGTGCAGATAGACACGGGCAAGGCAATTTCGCTGGGCAACCGGGGCCGTGTCGATGTGGATGTGCATGTGCGGGGCATCGCAACCCATTCGAGCACGCCGCAAAACGGGCTCAGCGCCATCGAGGGCGCGCATGAGGTCATTACGCGACTGCGGCAACTGCGGTGGCCCGACACTCATCTGCTGGTTGGGGCGCGGCACGCGCTGGTCTACAAGATCGATTATGCGCCATTGGCGCCGCATACCCTGCCATCGGATGCAACGCTGACGATTGACCGACGACTCCTGCCAGGCGACGACCCCGACGAGGCCGTCGAAGAGATTCGGACGGCCATCGGCGATCTCGCGCCGTATGAGGTGACGGTTGCGCGCGGTGTCTATATGCTTCCAGCGTTGGTTGATCCAGCATACGCGGGGGTGCAGGCCTTGCAAGCCGCGCACACAGCCATCCACGGGCATCCGGCTACGACCGAGTATGCGCAAGGTACCTTCGATGCGGGTGGCCTCTGCGCGGCGGGTGTGCCGACGGTCATGTATGGAGCGGGTGGGGGAGCCGGGCTGCTCGACATCGACTTCGTGCCGATTGCCGCGGTCATCGCGGAGGCGAAGGTATTGACAGCGCTGATTCTGAGCCAACTGGCGTAACGAGCAGCATCGGCAGAGAAAGGGTGGGACATAGTACGGTATGACGAATACATCACATCCGCTCCAGCCGCGCCATCGTGTGCGCTTTGGCCTCAGCCTGCCCAATCGTGCGGTGCTTTTCGGCATGCCAACGGAATTGCTGCTCGTGACCGCCGAGCAAGCCGAGGCGTCCGGCCTCTTCGACTCCGTCTGGGTTGGCGACAATTTTCTTTCCAAGCCGCGGCTCGAAGCCATTGTCATGCTCTCAGCGCTTGCCGCACGCACGCAACGACTCAAGCTGGGCACGATCTGCCTCGCCACCTTCCCGATGCGCCACCCGTTGCCGCTGGCAATCCAGTGGGCAAGCCTGGATGTGCTTTCTGGAGGTCGCACGATCCTGACGGTATGCAACGGCGGCGCCGCATCGATGGGGCCGTTGTTTGCGACGGAGCTGGCCGCGATGGGCATAGCGTCGCAGGATCGGATGGCGCGGCTGGAGGAAGGGATCGAGCTGCTGCGGCGCTTCTTTGGCCCCGATCCCGTGACGTACTCGGGACGCTTCTACTCGTTCGACGCCGTGGAGGTCTATCCCAAGCCAGTACAGGCGCGGGTGCCCATCTGCCTAGCAGTCAACCCGGCGAAGAATGTTGATCCTGCAGTAGAGGAGCGTGTCCTGCGAAGAGTGGCGCGCATAGCGGATGGCTGGCAAACCGACGCCATCGAGCCGGATGTTTTCCGGGAGCGTTGGGCGCGCATCCAGACCTACGCCGCTGAATACGGACGGGCAGGCCAGGTGAATGATGCGCAGCTCCACCTGATGATCAATATCAACGACGATGCCGCCCCGGCCCGGAACGAATCAGTCGCATTCCTGGACAAGTATTATGGCACGGGAAGTGTTGGCGATGAGTTCCTGGGCAACTGGCTAGCCTTTGGCCCTCCCGCCGCAGTGATCGAAAAGATCAACACATTCATCGAGGTCGGCTATACCACGATTGTGCTGCGTTTCACCTCACTCGATCAGCGGGGCCAACTTGAGCGCTGCGTCACAGAAGTCCTGCCCGCGTTTCAGGGAATGATAGATGATGATGAAGCGAACAGAAACCCGACAAATGCCCCGCTGTGACGTGGGGCGACCTTTATAGGGTGGGGACCACCCTCCCCGTCATGGGGCGAGCCAACGCCCCGTCCGCATGATCGTGGGCTGCGCAAGTTCGGCGGCAGACCACCAGGCCTGGATGCGGATTGGGGTCAGCTGCAGATAGACGTAGTCCGGCGCCTGTCGGGCATCGATGGCCGAGACGCGGCTGAGCCGCTCGGCGAGAACATCATCGAGCGCCCGGAGTTCAAGCACGGTGATCGCACCATCAATGAGCACGATGTCATGGATGTTGTCTAACGCGAGCCGCGCCTTGCCCGTGCGTGCCGCGTTGCGCGCTGCTGGATTGTCCCGAGCGGTGGCCATGCTGACACGCTCACCGTCCCAGACGAACGAGAACGGTACGAGATGCGGACTACCGTCGGCTGCGGCCGTGGCGATCCATACCTTATCCTCGGATTCCAGACGGCGCAGCACATGCGTTCGTCGCTCGCCTTTGCTGCGCGTTGGCCGCGCCCAGGCGGCCTGGGCCTGACCTCCCGGCGGGAGGTCGTTCAGATCGGTCATTTGCTCACGCTCCTGTCTCTCTTCCTCTCCTCTGCCCACGCGTAAACGTCAGCTCCCCGCAGCTCCTACTCCCAGCAATTCTCACTTCGCGGCCTGCCTCATTCACACTACGGAATACGCACCGACGTTGCGCGCAGTCTGCTGTCGTCCAAATCACTGGGGGCACATGCCAAGTTCTCCGAGGTGTATCGTCAGTACCATGGATCGTCGTCGGCGCTTTGGAGCAAACGTGGTGGCGGAACACGACCTTCTGTCCTAGATCATCATTTTGGCAGCGCATATGGGATACGGTCAGCTTAGTTCGTCACTGCCCATCACTGGCTGTCACTGGCCGCCAACGCCCAATTACCCAGGACATCTTTGAAGCTTGCTTTCGCTTGTGTTCGTCAATGTTCGCCCGTATTGGTGTCAATATGCCTCACGAGGACAAGAAGGGTCTTTGTGCCGGGAAATTGGCTAGCGCACATTTCCTCAATTCATGGGCCTTCTTGCCCGGGCATTCTCAGGATGTTCACCCCCGGAAGACGTTGCCCGCGATGAACATCAGGTTGGCTGGGCGCTCGGCCATGCGGCGCGTCAGATAGGGGTACCACTGGGTGCCGTAGGGAACGTAGACGCGAACGTTATAGCCCTCGCCCGCCAGCTTTTCCTGCAAATCGCGGCGAATGCCATAGAGCATCTGGAACTCGAAGCGCGCGCGGGGGATGTCGTGCGACTCGGCGTAGCGGATGGCGTCGCCGATGATGCGCTCGTCGTGGGTGGCGATGGCGGGATACGTGCCGTGTTCGAGCAACTCGTAGAGGAGCAGCTCGTAGGCGGCGTCTACATCCGCCTTCTTTGGATAGGCAATCGTCTCCGGCTCCAGGTATGCGCCCTTCACCAGCCGCATGCGGATTTTATTGGCAATCAGCAGCTTGGCGTCGTCGGGGGTACGATAGAGACACGTCTGGATGACCGTGCCGACGTTGGGAAACGTCTCGTGCAACTCGGTCACCATATCGAGCGTGCGCTGGGTATAGTCGGAGCCTTCCATATCCACCCGGACGAAGATGCCCAGGTCGCGCGCCCGCTGGAGCACCCGGGTCAGGTTGTCGCGGGCGAGGGTGTGGTCGATGTCGAGGCCAAGCGCAGTGAGCTTGACGGAGATGTTGGCCTCGGCGCCTTCCGCCGCGATGCGGTCGAGGATCTGGATGTAGCCGTGCGCAGTCTCGCAGGCTTCATGGGCGTCGGCGACGTTTTCGCCGAGATGGTCGAGCGAGACACTGATACGTTCGCCATTGAGCGCATGCGTGACGGCTATCGCCTCGTCGAGCGTCTCGCCCGCCACGAACCGTCGCGCCGCCTTGCGTGCCACCGTATTGTGCATCACAAACTGGCGAATTGCCTCCTGGCGCGCCAGGTAGAGCATCGTATCTTTCAGCATGACCGCTGGCCCCCCTCGTCATCGAGTTTCGGCTGACTAGACCGCGCCACATCATTGGGCGCAGACTATCACCGATTATACCGCTTTCCTGGCGAAGGGAAAGGGGTACTTCTAGGCGATAAGGCCCCTGGAGACCTGCCATTGCTGGCGGACGCGCCAGATGGCCTCGAAGCAACGATACTGGACGCCCGCGACCTGCTCGTAGCAGAGGCCGCGCCCAACGAACACCTCGGATGCGCTCACGGAGGCGACCGTGCCGCCAAGTTGCGCGTGGCGCAGCAGCACCGGCCAGAGGGCATCGCGCAGCGTCAGGATCTGCTGCTCGGCGGCGTACCAGTCAGTGCGCTGGTCTACCAGCAGCAAGACGCGGGCGGCGAAGGTCGAGCGGGCGCGGCCAGCATAGCCCGCCAGCTCCACGGTTTCGGCGTTGGTATCGGATGGCAGCCAGATGCAGCACTGCGGCAGGTAGGCGTCGGAGAAGTCTTTGGGCCGCCCGATGAAGACAGCGTGCGCGACGCCGTAGCGGGTGGCGTCACTGGCGGAGAGCGCGGCGAACGGCGAGACGCCCACTACCAGGCATTCGTTCAGGATGAGCGATTGCATCGCCTGGAGCGCGCCGAAGGTGTCGGGCTGGGATGGCAGGGTTGGCATGATGATTTGCTAGCCTCCTATAACGCGCTCGCAGAGCGCCTCCTG
Organism: Ktedonobacterales bacterium; assembly: GCA_036557205.1. Classification (GTDB taxonomy): domain Bacteria; phylum Chloroflexota; class Ktedonobacteria; order Ktedonobacterales; family JADMIN01; genus DAHUXT01. The sequence continues at coordinate 21,906 of DATBIB010000176.1, forward strand.
GTGGTCATTCTCGAAGGTCTCGACCTCGGCGACAATGCGGTACTTGGCGGCCTGGCTCGTCTCAGGATCGCTATTGATCTCGTCGTAAAGCACATCGCGCCGCCGAAGCGGTATCAGCGGGACGCCCCGAGTCGTGTAGAGCCAGAAGAGGTCATACGGGCGGGCGTCGGTAAAATCGAGATGTTCGCCGTCGCCGCTGGCCGACTCGATCTGGACTGGCACGCCGCTCAGCACTGCCGTGCCATCTGGCCGCTCGACACGAACGGTGGTGAAAATCATGACCGCCTCCTTGTGCGTCTCAAAGCGCCTGCGCGCGATAGGGTTCGAGGGCGGCCTTCGCCTGGAGCAACAGCGTCGAGTCGCCGCTCCGGTCGCCCCAGGGTCGCGCCTGTAGCTCGAACTTGCCCTGGCGGATGCGCGCCGCGCCGGACGGATTACGCCGCTCGGCCAACAGCTCGCTGGTCACCCAGATGCACACCTGCGCGAGGTCGTACGGCAGCGCGCCGGGGGTGATGCCGCCAAGATAGGTCACGCTGATCCACGTTCGCAGCGACCGTGAGAGCGCCAGCAGCGGATCCAGACCGGCCAGCGCTGGCGCCTCGATCAGCCGCCCATCGGATGGCAGCCGCACCTGCGTAACATCCAGCGCGAACGTGCCAGCCTCGCCCTGATCGAGCGTGAGCGCGCTGACGGACTGCACCGGAAAGTGGCCGGGTCGCACGACGGCTATCACGTCGCGGTCGATCCATGCGCGCGTTCCAGGCATGCCCCACTGCTCCGTCCGGCTGATGGCGTAGAGCGAGCGGCCGGTTGCCGTCCCTTGCTGGCAGTAGCCCTCCATCCACGCGCTCGCCCGCAGAATCGTCTCGGCCAGTGATCCCGCCGCGCCCGCCTGGCTGACGGAGATGCCCGGCGCGTGCGGCCATCGCGTCCCTGGCGCGGACAGCGTCAGGTGAGTGGAGTCGGCTGAGCCGGTCACCTGCGCGACCTCTGACCAGGGGCCATCCAGCAGCCAGAGCGGCCCCGCACTCCATCCCGCAGAGACGGCGACAGGCAGGCTGACCGCGCCCGCCGCGAGCGTTGTCGCGCCGCCGAGCGTGGTGTCGAGTCCGAGCAGCGACGCCGTCTCCTGATTGGTCGCCGCGCGCAGATATCCCGGCGCATCGAGATATGCGCTTGTATAGGTTGCTGTCATCTGCCCCCACCTCCTTTTACCTATGCGGGCGCGGAAAAATAAAAAGAGCGCCTGCCCGACATGCTCCCCATTGCAGTGGAAGCACTGTCGTGCGGCGCCGTATTCCGGCTCACCGAAATCGTATCGAGGTCATTGCGGGATTACATCATCCCGGCGCATCCAGCATAGAACGTGAGGTTGCGCCAGCGCAAGGGGTCAGCGCGAATCCGTGGCGGCAGGTGACTAGCACAGGCACTATTAGACCGCAGATGATGGGACCACACGGCGCGATGCGGGCGCGAGCGTATAGGCCAGCGTAACCAGCGGGACGACCAGAAACGGCGCCTGGAAGGCGATGGGACTCTCCACGCTCAGCAGAATCCAGATCATCGCGAAGAGGCCCACGAGCGCCAGCAGGCCCGCGACCACCACGGCGACGAGCCAGGCATAGCGCTGCTCCAGCCCGGTAACGACGATGCCCAGCGCACCATCCACGGCAGTCAGCGGCAGCGAGAGCATTCCCGCCACGCCAAGAATCGTGACGACCAGCGTGAGCGTGGATGGATTGACCGGCTGCCCGTTCTGGTCGTATGTGATGCCCTGCGTGACGGTCAACACCTGCGCGACCATCGCCGCAAGCACGGTGACAAGCGTGACCAGCGATACGATCTGGAGCGCGCGTTTCATGGCTTCGCCTCCTGTCCGTTCTCTGCCTCTGGCTCCCCCTCTCCTGTGGGAGAGGGGGATGGGGGTGAGGTCCGGTGTAGTCATCATTTGACGCCGCGAATGAAACGGACGGTGACGGTACCAAGCACACAGAAGACGGCGAGAGAGATAAAGATCAGCGTGTAGCCGAGGCTGAGATTGCCCACCGCACTGCCAAATGTTAGCAACCAGCCGCCAAAGACAAGAGCCAATACCTGTGGCAGAGTGAGCGCGATGTTCCAGATACCCATGTCGCGGGCAAAGGTTTCTTCGGAAGGCAGCACGTCAGCCACTAGCGCCCAGTCAACACTTACATAGGCGCCATAGCCGAGACCAAATATCCCAGCAAGCACCATGGCAGGTGGGAAGATGTTGTCGGGGAAGACAAATGGCACAAAGACAAAGACTGCGCCAACCAATGCCATGAAGGAACCAGAGAGGTAGACCATCCGTTTGCGCCCGACCCGATCCGAGGCTACACCAGCAAAGAGGGTACTTGCTGTAGCAGCTAGCGTAAACGCGATGAGGAACAGGGTTGTGGATGCCTGGGGATCTTGAGAGTGGACGACGTCCCTCATATAGTACACCACGAAGTTTTGGATCAGGTAGAAACCCATCATCACAAGCATGCGTGTCAGTACGACCCAGGTGAAATCGGGATTACGCCGTGGTCGAAAATCGAAAGCGAAGCTTGCGCCAACTGCGGCAATAGCAACGCCAATCAGTTGTACATAACTCATGCTCTCTTCATTGAGCGACTGTCCTATGACGCGCGTCACCAGAAATATCACTCCTACCATCGCCATCAACACCAGCAGCGTCAGCCCGAGATCGCGCAGTGTGTGGCGTTGCGCGTTACGTTGCTTCGCTGACATCATCGAGATTTGCCAAGGATGTTCACGCACGAGAATGAAGGTAAGGATAGCCATCAACAGGATAACGCCCGCTGTGGCGGCGTAACTGAGAACGATCCCATGCTGATACGCGGCTGGACTCTGTGTGCCTTCGAGCAGCGCAGTGGAGTTGAAGCCGAAGAGTGTTGGCACAATGAAACCACAGATGGTACCGCACCAAAACGCCAGCCCCATGATGCCCGATGCCTTGCCGCGCTGTTCCTGCGGCACGAGATCCGGCAATAGTGCATGGAATGGTGCTGCTGCAGAGTTGTTGGCGAATTGTACGACCATCAATCCGACCATCAGTACCAACAGCCCCGGCGAGAGGACACTACCATTATGGTCGCTTACCAGCATCGTCGGTAGAAATGCCATCATGGCGAGCCCAACGACGTTGACGGCTGTGCCGCCAAGTATGTAAGGACGGCGGCGGCCAAAGCGGCCCGGCGTGCGGTCGCTGAGTAGGCCAAAGAATGGGTTTGTGAGCAGTGCGACGATCAGGCCAGGCGCTACGACAACTGCCAGCGCTAGGCCTTTGTTGGCATCTACCCAGTTAGCCTGACTGGCCAGTGATCCTGCGGGCGCCTGCTGGAAGAGCAGGCCAATGACCTGGCTCGGTACGAGAAGTACGCCCACAGCGGCCCAGTGGAAGTTGATTGCGAACCAGAAGATGCTGATCGAGATGAGTCCGCCAAGCGAACGCTTCGGCAGCGTTCCCTTCCCGGCATGGCCAGATGCGTCGAGTGATCCAGCGGCGGCTGTCATGGCGCCTGCCCTCCTTCTGTCTCCTGCGTCGGGAAAAGTCCGCGTCGTGGGGTGAGTATAGCATGCCCCGACGACAACGGGATGGGCGAGATCATGATGCGATCATACAGTGCGCCCATCGCGATTCAGTGTGCCAGAGGAGCGGGGAAAAGGCCACGCAGTATTCGCAGTTTCACTCGCAGGATAGCGCGCAGAAGAGAGGAATCCGAAAAAGCAGGTTGGACGCCACTGGCAGAGGCGCTGATCTCATCCCGACGATTAGCCGCGGCATTCATACCGTGAAACAGGCACGGACACGGTTGTCGCGTAACTACCAGCGATTGCGCCTGCCGCCGGATGACCCGCCGCGCCCTTGCAGACCATCGTCATCATCGCTATCAAATTGGCGGCTGAGCAGCCCACCGCCGCGATTCGGCGCACGGTAGCTGGAGCGGCCGGGCGCGCCACCGCCGGGACGGCCGCGCTGCGCTGGCCCATATGCCGAGGGCGCGTCGTCCTCATAGCCATCATCCCAGCCATCGGCGGCAGGGAGATAGGCGCTCTCACCATCACCGTCCCAACCGTCGGCGGCGGGCAGATAGGCGCTCTCGCCCTCGTAGCCCTCGCCATCCCAGCCGCCAAAATCGCTGTCGGCGACGCTCCTGGAAGACGCTTTCGCTGTCCGTTGCTTGCGGGCCAGCAAGACCACGAAGATGATGGCGGAAACCACCAGGACAACACCTGTGCCAAGCATCACCACGCCAACGGGCCAGCCGGGGAACGGCAACTGCGCCAGCGCCGACGGCAGACCAGGAATGCCCGCGACACCCGCATAGAAGATCGTGAACAGTCCGGCGCCAACGACGCCAGCGAGCGCGACCAGCCATGTCTCGGCTGAGGCGATAGCCCGGCGCTCGAAGCCGGTGAAGCCCGCGAAGAGTCCCACGCGCGCGCCAGTGACAGCGAGGGCGTTGAAGAGGCCCAGCAGCAGGGCGCAGCCGAGCACCGCCAGCAGCATCGACACCAGCGTCATCGTGGCGAGCGCGAAACCCGTGCCAACCACACCCACAATCAGCGCCGGGCGGCCATAGCCACGACGGGCAATCGTATCGGCGAAGAGCGCGCCCAGCGCCAGCCCACCAGCCTCGGCCGCCAGCAATGGGCCAAAATAGAAGCCTGGCAGTCCAAGGCGATCCTGGAGGAAGAAGATCTCCAGCACGGCGAGCCCGCCGCCGACCAGACCCAGCGCACAGAGCGCCAGCAGCGCCGTCTGGCTGAGCGCTGACCCACCGACCAGCGCCATGCCTGACCGCAGCTCACCAAATGCCTGCCTCAGTGTGGAAGGCGCGACCTGATACCACTCTGGCAGCGCCAGCTCGCGGCGCATCTCCGGGTCGGCGAGTCGCTCGTCGTCGCCATCCTCCTCCATCAGCGCTTCGAGGTCGTCCTCATCGGGCTGAACGTACAGGAAGGCGCGCTTGGACTCTGGCAGGGCATCGAGAAAGCCATCTGAGTTCGAGGCGAGCAGGTAGCAGACCGCTGCGAAGACGCACACCAGCAGAATGCGCTCGCCCAGCAGCGTATAGGTCAGTGTGGCGAGGAGCGGTCCGAGGACGGCGACGACCGCGCCACCAATATAGAGATCGGAGGAGACGCGCTCCAGCTCGCCCGGCGCAAGACAGACGCGGAAGGCGGCGACCCGTAACCCTTCGCGGAGTCGGCCACAGAGCGCGATGCCAAAGATGAGGGCGAACACGACGGGATAGATCGTGTGGAAATGCATAGGGACGAAGCCGAGGGCCAGCAGAAAGCGCAACCTGCCGAGCCACGCAAGCCCGCGCCCCGGCTCAGACATGCGGGTCAGCGGAGCGGCCAGTGGCCCGGCCAGCAGCCAGGGAACGCCCAGCAGCACAAGCGCGAGCGCCACCGCGTAGGGTGAGCCTGTCAGGCCAACAAGCCAGATGAGAACGCAGGTGGTAAAGATCGCCTCGCCGAGCAGAGAGGCGACCTCGCCGCGCCAGAGATGCCCGGCATTGCCATCATGGAAGAGCGAGAAGTGATGTTGGTGACCGACCGCCGCCATCTGGGTGGAGGTCCAGCCCTCCTGCTCGTTGGCCCAGCGGCCCGAGCCGCCGGGGACGGGCATGCGCGTGCTGCCATAGGGCTGATAGGGGTCGAATGGTCCGGGGGGCGCGGGATTGCGACGGCTGGAAGCGCCCGGCGCTCCCATACGTGGATCGCGCGCTGGTCCGCGTGACTCATCATCCCAGCCCATGCCAACCCCCTGCTTGCCAGTATCGCTCTTCGCATGCGAGACAAGCGATTATTTCGCTTGTCCAGCAGACTGGGCCAGTATAGGCCGGGGAGACAAGGGCTGTCAAACCAACTACCCGAAAAGCGGATACGGCTATTCTTCAGTCCGGTGGGTCAAAATGCCGGATATGGCGCGTCGGAGGCATGAGCGTTCAGCACCCGCAGCAGCGCGTCGGCGACCGCCTCGGCCTCGTTCAGCCCGTCGCCGTCGATGGGCGTCGCCTCACCAGGATAAGTGAGCCGACAGACATGGCGCGAGGCAGGCGCGGAGGCCGCCAGCACCGGCGCGAACGCCTCGCCTGTCGCGACGCGATAGCCACGCGCGCGCAGCCACGTCTTGAGCTTGCCAGCGGTGGGGAGCCAGAGACACGTGCCCTGCGCCACCTGCGTGACGGGCCACTGGCCGTTCGCATCCGCCAGCGCCAGCGTTCCCGCGCCGGGCGGCACGGCGATCACCAGCCAGAGGCCCGCGGCGCCCTCGGCGATATGCTCCCCACCCAGCACCGTACACCAATCGCCAATCTGCGGCTCCCAGCCCAGTCCCTCGGTGGCGAGGCGACGGGCGATGGCGGGCGTGACCAAGTCTTCGCGCATAGATGGCCTCCCTTCCTTTGCGATATATACTTTGCATAACGAATGACGCCGCGCGCAGTCTCTGGCCGCGGAAAAGCTGGCGTCATGTGGCATACTAACGGCAGACGCATCAACACATAACGAGACGAGCGCATTATTTTCAGAACTATAGAGACGGATGAAGGAGAATAGACATGGCAGCGACCCCTTTGGACCGCGAGGCCATTCTCAAAGCGGTGGAGGAGTTGCCTCCAGCCGAGCAGCTTCAGGTGGCACAGCAGATCATGAAAACGTATCTGGCAGGCAGCGGGGCGCCACCGCAATCGCAGCTAGCGCCCTGGGTAGGCTGGAGCACACTGGCAGGAATCGCCCTGGGGTCCAGCCAGACACCCCCAACTGAGAGTCAGATTGCCGAATGGCTGGATGAGCGCCGCATGAAAGAGGCCGATTAATTGCTCCGGGTATTGCTCGACACTAATGTCCTGCTCGATCTAGCGCTACGTCGCGAGCCATGGCTGTCTGAGGCACGGGCAATGTGGGACGCGCGCGACGCACACCAGATTATTTGCTACGTTCCCGCCTCGGCGCTCACCGATCTCTACTATATCAGTTGCAAGCAGATTGGGAATATACAGGCTAGAGATGTCCTTCACTATTGTCTGGCAAACTTCGAGATATGCACGGTAAACCGCCTGATCGTTGAATTCGCTCTGACACTTCCCGGCAACGATGTTGAGGATAATGTCATCATCTCATGCGCCCTCAACGAGGCGCTAGACCTCATAGTGACCCGAAATGCAAGCGACTTCAAGCACTCTCCTATTCAAGCGGTCGAACCCCCAGATATTCTCAAACATGTGACGCCGTGATGCGCTATGAGACAACAGTGCCGAATGCTCGATTGACCTCGACATGTGGCAATTAGCAGAAACTGATGAATTGCCCCGCAGCCATGCCGCCTGCTACAGTTTGCTGTGGTGCGCCGACTTTGGCAAGGCACACAGCGTTAAGACCGCGAAAGGACAGGCCAGGTGAAGGTTGCGTACATTTTCAGCACCAGCGGACATACCGCCAGTTATAAATTGGGCAAGATGATTCTGCCACAGCTCGAAGCCGGAAATCACGGCGTCGAGGTCGTCGGCATGATGTTCTTCGACGATAACACCTATGTGTTGCGCAAAGGTGATCCTATTGGCGAGCGGCTGGGCAAAATCGCCCGCGAGCAGAACATCCTGCTGATGCTCTGCGATCAGTGCGCGATGGAGCGCGGACTGGCCGAGGGCGAACCGCCGAACTGCACCCCACATAATACCGTCGAGGGCGTGCGCGTCGGCTGCTTCCCCGATCTCTACGGCGCGCTGGCGGGCAACCCGCCCGACCATGTCATCACCCTCTAATATCTAACGCTTATCTAACGTTGACGTGAACGGTAATGCATGATACAGTCTCCTCCAGAAGGAGACGAAGTCGCATGTCCCGTGACCTCTCGACGAATATCTCGGCCCACTCTGAACCAACCGCTTCCGATAGCGAACCCCGCCAGATGTCTCGCCGCATGATACGCGCGCGGCGTCCGGTGGGGCCGCGTTATAAGTGGGTGGCCCTGACGAACACCACGCTGGGCGCGCTAATGGCGACCATAGACGCCAGCATCGTGCTGATCGCGCTGCCAGCGATCTTCAAGGGGATCGGCGTCAACCCACTGGCGCCGGGCGAGTCGAGCTACTTTCTCTGGCTGCTGCTTGGCTATATGGTCGTCACGACGACGCTGCTGGTCACGTTCGGGCGTATCTCAGATATGTTTGGCCGCGTCCGGCTCTATAACCTCGGCTTCGCCATCTTCACCGTCGGGAGCACCCTGCTGGCGTTCACACCTGGCACGGGTAATACCGGCGCGCTGGAGCTCATCATCTTCCGGCTGATTCAAGGCATCGGCGCTGGATTTCTCTTCTCCAATAGCGCGGCCATCCTGACGGACGCTTTCCCACCAAATCAGCGCGGGCGGGCGCTAGGCATCAACCAGATCGCCGCCATCGCTGGCTCCTTCATCGGTCTGATACTTGGCGGCGTGCTTGCCGCGATAGACTGGCGGCTCGTCTTCCTGGTCAGCGTTCCCGTCGGCCTGGCTGGCACCATCTGGGCATATACGATGCTGCGCGAGACGGCGACGATTCGCTCCGCCCAGAAGATTGACTGGATCGGCAACATCACCTTCGCGGCTGGCCTGACCGCGCTGCTGCTCGGCATCTCCTATGGCATTGAGCCATATGGCGACTCGCCGATGGGCTGGGGCAATCCGCTGGTGATCGGCGGCATCGTCCTCGGCGTCGTCCTGCTGCTCGCTTTCATCTGGATCGAGCTGCGTGTCGCCAAAGACCCAATGTTCCGGCTCGAACTCTTCAAGATCAGGATGTTCGCTGCGGGCAATATCAGTGGCTTCCTCTCAGCGCTGGGGCGCGGCGGCCTGCAATTCATGCTGATTATCTGGCTGCAAGGCATCTGGCTGCCGCTGCATGGCTACAGCTTCGAGGAAACGCCGCTCTGGGCGGGCATCTACATGACCCCGCTGCTCATCGGCTTTATCGTCATGGGACCAATCAGCGGCTACCTCTCGGACCACTTTGGCGCGCGGCTCTTCTCGACGCTGGGGATGCTGGTGCAGGCGATTGGCTTCATCGGGCTGACCTTCCTGCCCGCGAACTTCAGCTATCCAATCTTCGCCATCCTGCTCTTCATCCTGGGTTGCGGCTCTGGCCTCTTCGCCTCGCCAAACACCAGCTCGGTGATGAGTAGCGTCCCGCCAGAGCGGCGCGGCGTGGCGTCTGGCATGCGCGCGACGTTCCAGAATGGCGCCTCGCTGGTGAGCATCGGCCTCTTCTTCAGCATCGTCACGGCGGGCCTCGTCGCCTCCATGCCTGCGACATTCTTCAACGGCCTGACGAAGTACGGCGTGCCAGCGGACGCGGCGACCCAGATCGCCCACCTGCCACCGACGGCGGCGCTCTTCGGCGCGTTCCTGGGCTACAACCCCATTGGACAGTTGCTGCCGCCAGCAGTGCTGAGCCACATCCCGCCGGCGAACCAGGCGGCGCTGCTGGGTAAGACGTTCTTCCCCAACCTGATCTCGTCACCGTTCATGGATGGCCTGCATGCCGTCTTCTACATCTCTGCCGCGCTCTGTCTCATCGCGGCGTGCGCCTCGCTGCTGCGCGGCAAAGCAGTCCGTTAGAGATGGGACGCACAGGCGGGCAACCCGCCTGACCACATCACTGCTCTCTGGCGCGACTCGAAGCATCCAGCATAAAAACAGCGACCGGCGGGACATATCCCGTCGGTCGTTTTGCCATGGTGAGACGACTCAGCGGCGTGGAATGGACGGCGGCGCTACGTCACGCTACATGCGCGATTGGCCAACCTCGATGAGATACCCGTCAGGGTCACGCATGTAGCAGCGGATCTCGGCGACGTGATCCTTGGGCTCGGTGAGAAATTCGGCCCCTTTCGCGCGCCAGTCCTCGTAGCACGCGTGTACGTCCGCAACGCGGATGTTCATGAAGCTCGTCGCTTCATCCAGTTGTTGTGGCGGATGGAGCGTTACCGTCGGTTTGTCGTCGGTTGGGCCGCCGCCGACATTCAGGATGATCCAGCTGTTGGCGACTTGCAGAATTGTCGGCTCGCCACTGCGGAGAACCTGGCCACCCAGGATGCGCACATAGAAATCCGCCGAGCGCGCGACATCGGCGACTGTCAGAAAATGCGTGAGAACAAAGCCTGTCTTTGGCGGAAGTGAATATTCGCTGTGTTCTGTCATTACTCCACTCCTTCCGAATGTGTCCTCATCATGTACCGGATGCGGCGCCAGCTTGTGGGCTGAAATATCTTCGCTATAACTTCCCCTTTCTCTCAGCTAACCGTGGTGGACGAGAGGCGCGAGGATTCATCATGGGCCGAAGTCTCTGCTCTGGCGGGAAAGATGACCCCAAGAACCCGGCTGGGTGGTCGCAGCGCCCACGACACGAGTGTGGCAAGGGCGACGATGCTGGCCCAGATGAAGCCAGTCGAATACTGCCCGCTCGCCACATGCGACATCAGCGCCCCTGTCATTTCGAAGAACGTGCCCGCATATGCCCACTCCTTGAGCCGCGGAAAACGAGGGATAAGCAATGCAATGGCCCCGAGCAGCTTCCACCCGCCCAGGATCGTGAGCAGGTACACCGGATAGCCCAGCTGTGTGATGACCTGGACGACGGGATCGCCGACCACCAGTACCTCGCGTCCATGCGCCACGTCCGTCACTCCGCCCACCACCAACTCAAAGGCGACAATACTGGTGGCTGTCCAATAGCCGATCAGTTTCATATTCATCGTTGAATGTGATTTCATCTTTCCCCCCGTTCGGTCTATGCGTTCGTGCTTGCACATGGCGCTCCACACGCGCTCCACACATACCACAGTCGTGGTTATGTTCCTTGCGCCAGTTGTCTGGAGACGATTGGGCGCGAGAGAATGTGACAAGTCAGCTTTGACGTAGTTGATGGGCGCATTCAGACCATTCGTGGGATCCTCAATTCTGAGAAACTTGCTTATATCACGCGCCAGTTCCAGCGCGTCCACGCGAGTGGCTTTGCAGTAAAAGGATGAGCCCCACCCCTCGACGGTGGACATAATGGCGTGGCAGAGCATCGACAACGGCTCCATCCACTCATGCATTGGTGGCAAGCTACTCCGCCACGTGAAGCGGGCGACGGATGAGCCAGAGGGAAACGTGCGCCGGTTCCATTGTCTCCTGCACCATTGCCAGTAAGTCGGCCCGCAGGTCATTCAAATCTACTTCGTTGCGCAGAGCAGCGCTGAATGCCGCCAGCGTCTTTTCGGCGTCATATTTCCGGCGATAGAAGCGTCGGTCAATTATCGCCTGGAGTCTGCGGCGCATTGGCTGGACCAGCGCCACCGTCGCCAGTGTGGCAATGACCAGCACTACTGGCTCATCTTTCACTGGCCCGGTGGTGAGCGCCGCCAGGCTGCCCAGGCCGCCGACAAGAGCAGCGTAGACACCCGCCAGCAGCGCCGTCAGCGAGCCATAGACCAGCGCCTTGTTGATGATGGCGTCGATATCCCAGAGACGATAACGCAGGATGGCGAAGCCAAAGGAGAGCGGAACGCAGATCAAGGCGAGACTAGACCAATTGGCTGCCAGTGAAATGAGCGAGCCCTGGGCGCTAAGCGCCGGGAATAGCAGCGCCAGTATGCTACCACCCACGAGAACAGCAATTGGCGCCGCGAGGCCCAGGACCACCCATTTGGTTTGCTGCCGCTGTAAGGGAGTGGATACACGCCGATAGCGATACATCTGGGCAAGCGCCACACCTGCAAGTCCGACGAGCGTCACCAGCCAGGAGGGCTGGCTCACCGCGGTACTCGGGATGAGTCCTGTCGTCGGAAAAAAGGTAAGAGGAACTTCTGCGGCCAGAAATACAACGATGGGCCAACGCATCCAGCGCGGCACGAACTGACCAGATGGAAACAGCGCGAAAACAAGCACGAGCAATGCTGTCAGCAGAAAGGTCAAACCTTGATTGAGCGTCTGCCAGAGAGGGGGCCCTGATGATAAGTTCGAAGCCCCGATAATTGGGCCTAGCTCGACGAGCATAAGCGCAACAAGCAGTGCCATCGAGTCGTCGGGCCGACGCCAGACAATGATGGAGCTGACCACCAGGCAGAGCAGAAACATCGCACAGATAAGCGCGACGGTCAGTGCAGCATAATCGCCAACAGATAGCCCTATCACATTGAGCGTCTCCGCCTGTCCAGGGGTAAGCTGGTTGTACTGACATAAAGATCCGAAGCAAAGAGTTTGCAGTTGCGCCAGGTACAATGGAAGGCTGCCCAGGAACACCGTCACGGTGAAGACGACCATGGCGAGCCAGAGACCGCGGGCGAACAGAACCCGCCGACGCGCGGACAACGTATCGGCGGAATCGGGCATGTCAGCATTTTCGCTGGGCATTTGCACTGACAGCCTCCTCTACGCGATGGGCATACCCTGTTTATGAGCAATGATAGGCTATCCCCGTTCCCCAGGCGTTACGAATCGCGTTACAACACGCTGGATTATAGGCGCTTCTGGTATGCTGTGAACGTTGTCCCAGTCGTCCCGCCTGCAACATGCGGGTATGAGTGAGCGTAAAAAGAGCACTATGAGCACGACAGACCATCCCGTGCGTTCCAGCACGTCACTGCAAATGACCGTCGCGGAGGGCATTCTCATCCCGCGCGGCTCCGCCTTCATCACGCCCGCCGCGCTGGTCGCGCTGGGCTGTCGCGACGACGATGTCATCGTCATCCAGGGGCAGCGCTCCACCGTCGCGCGCATCCATGCCTGGCCCAACGAGCCGCACCCCAACGATACCACCGTGCCGGGGACGACGATTCCTAGCGACGCCATCATCCAGATGGACGGCATCGTGCGCCAGAACGCGGGCGCCTCGCTCGGCGATCTGGTCACCATCCACGCCGTCGCCGCCCAGCCAGCCATCAGCGTCGCGCTGATGCCGGTGAATGGCCCGGCGGCGCTCGCCGAAGAAGAGCTACGCCATGTCGCGCAGACCCTGCGCGGGCTGGTTACGGTGGCTGGCGATCTCGTCCGCGTGCCGGGCATGGGGCTCTCGGCGCGCGAGTTTCAGGTCTTCTCGACCAATCCCGCCAGCGCCGTCGTGCTGGAGCCGGGGACCAGCCTGCGTATTCAGGCGCCGGGCGCGGGCGCGACACCGCGTGGCAGCATCATCACCTATGAGGATATCGGCGGCCTGGGCGAAGAATTGCAGCACGTGCGCGAGCTGATCGAGCTGCCGCTGCGCCACCCGGAGCTTTTCGACCGCCTCGGCATCGAGTCGCCCAAGGGAGTACTGCTCTACGGCCCGCCCGGCACCGGAAAAACGCTGATCGCCCGCGCGGTCGCCTCCGAGAGCGGCGCGCACTTCTTCAGCGTCAGCGGACCTGAGATCATCGACAAGTTCTACGGCGAGAGCGAGGCGCAGCTGCGGCGGGTCTTCGCCGATGCGCAGAAGAGCGCGCCCAGCGTCATCTTCCTGGACGAGATCGACGCCATCGCGCCCAAACGCTCCGAGGTCTGGGGCGAGGTCGAGAAGCGCGTCGTCGGGCAGTTGCTCACCCTGATGGACGGCATGCGCGCGCGCGGCCAGGTGATCGTCGTCGGCGCCACCAATCGCGCCGATGCGCTCGACCCCGCATTGCGACGGCCGGGACGCTTCGACCGCGAGGTGAATCTGCACGCGCCCGACACCAAAGGGCGGCTGGAGATTCTGCGCATTCATAGCCGCGATATGCCGCTGGCCGAAGACGTGGACATGGAGGAGCTGTGCCGCATCACGCCAGGATTTGTCGGCGCTGACCTGGCCGCGCTCTGCCGTGAATCGGCGATGTCGGCCCTGCGCCGCACTTTCCCGCAGGCCAACCTGATCCGTGGCAGCATCCCCACCAACGAGCTGCTCGGGCTGACGGTGACGATGGACGACATGCGCGACGCCCTGAAGCATATCGACCCCTCGGCGGCGCGCGAGGTCGCCGTCGAGGTGACGCAGACGCCGTGGGAGAGCGTCGGCGGCCTCGAAGGCATCAAGCGCACGCTGATCGAGACCATCGAGTGGCCGCTCCGCTACCCCGATGTCTTCGACGCGATGGACCTGGAGCCGGTGCGCGGCGTGCTGCTCAGCGGGCCTCCGGGAACGGGCAAGACGCTGCTGGCGCGGGCGCTGGCGACAGCCTGCCAGGCCAACTTCATCGCGGTCAAGGGGCCAGAGCTGCTCTCGAAGTGGGTCGGCGAGTCCGAGCGCGGCGTGCGTGAGACGTTCCAGCGGGCGCGTCAGGTCGCGCCGTGTGTGCTCTTCCTTGACGAGATGGATGCGCTCGCACCCCGGCGTGGCAGCGCCTTCGACGCGGTCAGCGACAAGATCATCGGCCAGCTGCTGACCGAATTGGATGGCATCGAGGGACGGCGCGGCGTGGTCGTCGTCGGCGCCACCAACCGCCCCGAACTGATCGATCCGGCGGTGCTGCGCTCTGGCCGCTTCGATCTGCTGCTGGACCTGCCGATGCCCGACCGTCCGGCGCGCCGTGTCATCTACGAAATCTACACCAAGCGCCGCCCGCTGGCCAACAACGTCTCACTCGACACGCTGGCGAAGCGTTCCGACGGGCTGAGCGGCGCCGATATCGAATTCATCTGCCGCCGGGCCGCCAATCTCTCCGTCTCGGAGTGGGTGCGCGCGCATGGCGCGGAATCGCTGGCCGCAGCGCAGTCTGGCGCCTCACGCCTCAACCCGCCGGTGATCGAGACGCGCCACTTCGAGATGGCCATCCTTGCCGCCCGCAACGAGACCGGTGGCAAGTGGGGCTAATCAGCCTGAACGAACCGCCTTCATTCCGCTGAATTTGTTCACCCCCTTCAGAAACCCCATAAGGCCATGTCTCCTTTCGCGCCCTCATGGCGTGTTACTGAATGAGCGGCTGTGCGTCGAGACAACGATACGCGACGACAAAGCACAGTCAGGCAGCGGGTGAGCGGAGGCGAGACATGGTGTTTCCGTGGCCAGTAGCACGTGCCAGAAGACCACTCAGGCGACGCTCTCTACTGGTTGGGGCGAGTGTTTTGTGGCATGCGGTGAAACATTCTCTTCTGTCCGAGGAGCGGGGAGATATCCGTGGCTCACGCACCACTGCTGATGCATTCGACAGCCTCTTTCAACAGAACGAGCCACGTATCTTCGGGTACCTCTGGCGCATGACAGGAGATCGGCAACTTGCCTCGGATTTGAGCCAGGAGACCTTTCTGCGCGCCTGGCAACACTTCGAGAAACTCTCTGTCTATGAAAATCCACTGGGCTGGCTCTTCCGTGTGGCAACGAACCTCGCGCTCGACGCGCGACGGGGACGCCAGCGCCATGGCTGGCTCACCAATCCGCTTGATGACGATAGCGAAACCGCTGGGGCAGACCCGACCGGGAGTGTTTTGGACCGTGAGGTGATCCTGCACATTCTCCAGGGGCTTTCTCCCAAAGCGCGGGCAGCATTAGTCCTGCGCGAAGTCTATGGTCTCTCCCTTGGAGAAGTGGCAACCACCCTCGGGATGACGCTTGCCGCGACCAAGAAGATGCTGAGTCGCTCGCGCGAGCAGTTCCGACTGGCGTATCTCAGCGAGGGAGAGTAGCTATGAGTGATGCGACGATTCTTGAATGCACACTCAATCTCTCTGTTGAGACGCTCTCCGCCTGGCGCGATAACGCTTTGCCTGCACGCGAACATGAGCGGGTGAGCGCCCATCTACCAGGATGCGCTGCCTGCCGTACCCGGCTGGCACAGTATGATGCGATGGTGCACGCACTGCAAACACTCTCAATCCCGGAGCCTGTGGGCGGGTACGGGCGCAACCCACGGCTCCCATCTGGAAATCGTGGCAGGTGGACGAATGCGCGCCTTCCAATGGGCATGCAGGGCTGGACAGGCACGCTGGCAGCAGTCCTGCTACTGGCGACGCTGGTTGGCCTGTTCGCCTTCTTCGCCTCACACCGCACGACCACCACCGTCCTACCCACGCCGACCGCCAGCGTGACAGCCACGCCAACACCTATCGCCAACATCACATCAATCATCGATCTCACCTCATCGGCCACCAGCACAGTGCCCGCAGCGACGGGCGTCTGGTTCCTGGATGCGGTGGATCACCGGGTCACGCAGGTGAACTCGGCAGACAACGACATAGTGGCTAGCTTTCCCGTTCCTACGGATGCCTACGTGCTCGCCTCCACAGCCGACGCACTCTGGATCACTCGTAACACTGCGGGAACCGTCGAGCGACTGGACCCGCACACTGGTCAAGTCGTAGCAACCATTCCACTGCTTCCCCATCTGCGTGCAGGCATTGCTCTCTCGGCTAATGCTGTATGGGTAGCCAGTGGAACCAACAACACAATCTGGCGGATCGATACGCGCACCAATCGGGTCGTGGCCACGATTCCGGTCGGGATGTTTCCACGGAGCCTGGCAGTGGGCGACGGCTCGCTCTGGGTCTGTACCGGTCACGATACTCCTGGCCTCTGGCGCATTGATCTGAACACGAACCGGGTCGTGGCGAAGATCGATGTGAGCGAGAACCAGACCTCACAGTGTGGCGGGGTGGCGGTCGCGCCCGATGGGAGTGTCTGGGTCATCAACTACTACAGCGACGACGATACCAACGACCTGCTACGCATCAACCCGCAGACCAACGCGATTACCGCCACAGTCGCGCTGGGCAAAGACGTAACCTTTGGTCTGGTCGCGCAGGCCAACGCGATCTGGGCCGTCTCTGACGTGCGACAGGTGCTCCTGCGGATTGACCCACAGATGAACCGGCTGATTGGGTCGCTCTCGCTCAAGAGCCAGCCAGTCGCCATGGCACTTGAAGGCGGCGCGCTCTGGATTCAGGGCGGCATCACCGATGACAGTGGGAGTCTGGTTGCTGGAGGTCGCCTATGGCGCATCACACCTGGTCCGTAGACTGGCTGACTCTTTCACATCTCGGAGACGATAGGCTGTGGCTGTCACATCTGGCCCGGGTCGCGCGATAGCAAGACGAGCCACCCATCCGACACGACTGCTATCCACGGGGTGAACGCCACCGTGTCGGATGTTGGCCCCCTATCGATCTCCTTCAACCAGAACCCCGTGCCGCATATCTCGCTGATTCGGTAATCAGCACTCTCTACAGCCTCGTCGCGAAGTTATGCTCCCGAACACCTTTCATCGCAGGCGACGCCCGCGCGTCCGCCCATCTATCCGCATGTCCAAAAAACAGTCCAGCAACAACCCTGGCGGAGACCTGCCAGAGAAAGGAAACCCACAGTGAAAACCACCCCGAGACTGCGCGCGATCACGTTTGTTGCTCTGCTTGTCTGCGTCTTGATATGCGCCGGTTGCACACCTGGCGGCAGCTCGACTGGAACCGCGCCA
The DNA here is from genome assembly GCA_036557205.1 of Ktedonobacterales bacterium. Lineage (GTDB taxonomy): Bacteria > Chloroflexota > Ktedonobacteria > Ktedonobacterales > JADMIN01 > DAHUXT01. The sequence continues at coordinate 39,318 of DATBIB010000176.1, forward strand.
CACGCTATCGCTCCGAGCGTTACGCCAGGGCTGCCTTCCGCTGGGAGAGTGACCGCGACAATTCAGGTGAGTCAGTCGGATGATTTGTATCCGTCTGCGGCTGACGATACCGCCATCTGGCTTCAGGATGACGATGCCGGTACGTTGACGCGAATTGATCCCAAGACCAACCATATCGTCGCGACAATTACAACGGCGGCTGGCTTCGGCGAAGTAGCCATTGGTGCGGGCGCTGTCTGGGCAATCAATAATCCTAACAGCATTGTCTTGCGGATTGACCCGTACACCAACAAGGTGGTGGCGAAGATCCATCTCCCTCCGCCATATTGCTGTATCGGCACAAGCCCCAGGGCGGTCTGGGTTGTAAGCGGCCATCAAAACGTGCTGACCCGCATTGACCCGCTCACCAATCAGATCGTCGCCAATATCCCGGCCGGGCCAACCCCCGAAGGCATTTCGTATGGCGATGGTTCGCTCTGGGTCTGCAATCATGATAGCAGCTCGACCGGGCTGACACGATTCGACCCACAGACGAATCGTATGTTGGCTCAGGTTAACCTTGGGAGTGACCGGGGATTCCACTGTTGGGGCTTTCTTGCGACGAACGACACTGTCTGGGTCGTGCCACAACCAGACTACCTGTTGGAACGTGTCGATCCAGCCACAAATGAGGTTGTCGCCCACATTCGGTTTCCGGTGAACCTATCGGACAGCATTGCCGCCGACGCGCACTCGGTGTGGGTCTTCAGTAGCACCGCGTCGTCAGGACATATCTTCCGCGTTGACCGGCAGACGAACCGCATTGTGGGCGAGATAGATGTCCATGCCGGTATTATTGGCATCAATTTCGCAGCTGGCTCGCTCTGGGCTACTACCAATCAGGGCACGGTGCTACGCATCACACCAGCGTCCTGATCGGCCCCGACTGAGGCGCTTGACTGACGGCCATCCGTAGTCATCCTTTCTTGCTGCTACTCACGCTGTGGCAACCAAGAACAACCTAGCTGTAACCTCTGTCATGACAACTCGGCGCCGCATGCTCGAATGAGGCAGCATGGGCGCCGCGGCATTGGCTAGCGCTGGGCCGCCCGCAACGAGACCGGCGGCAAGTGGGGCTGATTCACACAATATCGAGCGCCCGCCAGCCCTGCCACATGCGCAGCCTTCTTCCCTATTGCTTAGGCGTCCATGAGGCCGCTATACTCCCCGTGTGACTTCGCGAGACCTAATGTGGGAAGGACTATGTCATGCAGGGGAATGAACTCTACGCCGATCTCATCGCGTCACTGGTGGAGGGAACGCACAGCGAAGTGGAAAAACTCTCGCCTCAGGAACTGGCCTGGCAGCCAGACGCGGAAGGAAACAGCATTGGTGTCACCGTCTGGCACGTCGCGCGCTGGCTCGATGTCATCGCACGGGTGTTTCAGGAGAAGCTGCCTGTGGACGAACTCTGGCTGACGCAGGGCTGGGCCGAGCGCACCAGCTACGATCCGCGGGGTATCGGCTATCGCGGATTGGGAGCGTTGACGGGCTATACGCAGCAGGAGGTTGCCGCGATTCCCGCCCTCAGCGCAGCGGAGCTGCTCGCCTACCTGGATCAGGCCAGCGGCGCGTTACGCGCCTATCTGCTCGCGCTGCCGTCGTTCGCGGCGTTGCTTCAGCCGGTCCCTGGGTGGGGCAGAGAGACGCCAGTCACCAAAGACCAACTGCTCAAAGTTGTCTTCATGGGCTGTGCTGGCCATTTGGGCGAGATCAAGGCGCTGAAGGCGATGATGAAGCGCGCCGAGGTCGCCTGAGCGTCAGACGATGGCTTTCGCCGCCGCGCGGCCCGCCGTCCGCCCGGAGAAGATGCAGCCGCCGAGGAAGGTGCCTTCGAGCGCGCGGTAGCCATGCACGCCGCCGCCGCCGAAGCCCGCGACCTCGCCCGCCGCGTACAGCCCCGGCACTGGCTGGCCATCGGCGCCGAGCACGCGCGCCGAGAGGTCGGTCTCCAGACCGCCCAGCGTCTTGCGCGTGAGGATGTGCAGCCGCACGGCGATCAGCGGTCCGGCTGCGGGATCGAGCAGGCGGTGCGGCTTCGCTACGCGAATCCACCGGTCGCCCCGATACTGGCGCGCGCCACGGATAGCGGTGATTTGCATATCCTTGCTATAGGGATTCTCCACCTCGCGGTCGCGGGCGACGATTTCACGCTCCAGCGCGACGGCGTCGAGGAGCGGCTCCGCGGTTAGCGCATTCATGCGGCGCACCAGATCGTGCAAGGTGCGCTCAACAATGAAGTCCGCGCCATGCTTCATGAATGCCTGGACTGGCATCGGCGCGTCCGATCCCCGGCGGATTGTCTGCACGATGCTCTTGTTGGTGATGTCGGGGTTCTGCTCGGAGCCAGAGAGCGCAAACTCCCGCTTGATGATCCGCTGATTCAGGACAAACCAGGTATACTCGTAGCCCGTCTGCATGATGTGCTCAAGCGTGCCCAGCGTATCGAATCCGGGAAAGAGCGGTACCGGTAGCCGATTGCCGCGCGCGTCGAACCAGAGCGACGACGGCCCCGGCAGGATGCGAATGCCGTGCTGCGGCCAGATGGGATTCCAGTTCTCAATGCCCTCGGTGTAGTGCCACATCCGGTCGCGGTTGATGATCCGCCCGCCCGCCGCCTCGGTGATCGCCAGCATCCGCCCGTCCACATGCGCGGGCACGCCGGTAATCATGTGTTCGGGAGGGCTACCAAGCCGCTCCGGCCAGTTGGCGCGCACGAGATCCTGATTGCCGCCGATGCCGCCTGACGTGACGACGACGGCCTGCGCCTTCAGCGTAAACTCGCCCACGGCGACGCGCGAACTGGGCTTGCCCCGCTCGATGGCGCTCGGCTCAAGGATATCGCCCCGCACGCCATCCACCGTCCCGCCGCTGACCGTCACCTCGTTGACGCGATGGCGAAACAGGAGCGTGACCAGACCCTTCTTGCGGGCGCGTTGTACCCGGCGCACGAACGGCGCGAGCACACCTGGTCCGGTTCCCCACGTCAGATGGAAGCGCGGCACAGAGTTGCCGTGGCCGATGGCGCCATAGCCGCCGCGCTCGGCCCAGCCGACAATCGGAAAGAACCGCACCCCCTGCGCGCGCAACCAGGAGCGCTTCTCACCCGCGGCAAAGGCGACGTAGGCCTCCGCCCAGCGGCGCGGCCACAGGTCTTCCGCGCGGTCGAAGGCCGCCGTGCCCATCCAGTCCTGGAGGGCCAGCTCGTACGAGTCGCGGATGCCCATCCGGCGCTGTTCTGGTGAATCGACGAGAAAAAGGCCGCCGAGCGACCAGAACGCCTGCCCGCCGAGACTCTGCTCCGGCTCCTGCTCGACGATGATGACGCGCCTGCCAGCATCGGTGATCTCCGCAGCCGCCACCAGCCCGGCCAGCCCTGCGCCGACGATAATGACATCCGCCGCTTCATCCGCCATCACTCACACCCCCCTCACCACGCGCGACAGCCGCGGCAGACATATTAAGCATTACAGATTATTCGAGACGCATTCTCTCACAGAACCGCAACGAGTTACAGCACACGCGATGGGAAGCGGCACGCCCGGCTGTTAACCATCCGAGCAAAGCAGCGATACGCATCACGATTGGTTAACGAATATTCGTCTGCCATGTCGATATGTCACAAATGATTGTTTTGGTGAATTGCCACCTTGAAAAATATTGTTCGGTGAAACTATACTATGAGAGGAGTGGTTGATTAAAGTAGAGCGATGTGAGTTGTGAATGTTGAGAGGTTGCTATGGAGACACGCGACGACTCCCTGGCCATCCTTGAAGCCACCGGGCCCGCGCTCCGTCGGCTGACTAGCGATCTGGATGACGCCGCGCTCGACTTTCGTCCGGCGCCAGACGCCTGGAGCATCCGCGAGGTGCTGGCGCATCTGGTGGACGACGAGGCCTTCATCATGCGGCAGCGGCTGGCGCGTATCGTCAAAGAGGAGCGGCCAGAGCTTGCGCCGCACGACGAGAAGCGCTGGTATGCCAGCCGCAACACCGTCCGCGACGCGCGCGACGACCTGCTGGCCGACTTTCAGGCGCAGCGCACCGCGAGCCTCGGCGTCGCGCGATTGCTCTCACCCTCCGACTGGCAGCGCGTGGGATTCCAGCCGGAATACGGCGAGTTCACCGCCGAGGGCTGGCTCGAACACTGGGCCGACCACGACACCGTCCACCTGAATCAGATCGAGCAGACGCTGCTCGCCTATCAACAGCAACCATAGACGGCTACCAACTGATGGTATGAAAGGGATGACGACAATGGAAGCGCTTCTTGTGACGCTTGGCGTAACCGGATTCCTGGCGCTGGTGGACCTGGCGGCGTTGCGCTGGGGCAAAGATAGCCGTGAGTCGGGCGATGTACCCGAGTGGGTGCACCACCACTCGCCCAAGAGCATTTAGCCCAATATATTGCTCTGGTATCTGGCGTAGGATCGACATTTCACGTGCCTACTGCGCCAGGCCAGAGCGATAGGACGGCCACGCTGGCTCCCAGCCGAGCGCGCGCCGAATGACCGCGTTGGAGCATCCGAGCGACGTGGCAGGCGGCCCACCGGCAGGCGGTTCAGGCAGCATCTTCCGTGCGGCCACAAAGTTGTACAGCTCCCGATAGCTCACCGGTACATCGTCCACCACATTGTAGATCGTCCACCACATTGTAGATAGCGCCCGCTGGCGCAGCCTCCGCCGCCAGCGCTACCGCCCGCGCCATATCCTCGACCCGAATCAGCGAGAGCAGCGCCGACGCATCACCCGGCGTGGTCAGCGTCCCCTCTTGCGCCTCCTTCCGCCTCGCGCCGCCAGACATCCTCGCGACCAGTCCCAGGTCCGTAGTCCGTAATATGATCCACCACGCAGTATCACCCACTCCAGCAACGACGCGCGTACCGTTTCATCCCTTAAACAGTTGGCGGCGTTCAACTAAAACAGACTATATGGTTGACACCTGTCGCAATACGATATACTATTGTGACTGACCGGTCAGTCAATGGTAAGCGCGATACCTTTTCCGCGATTTCCGTGTATCGAACAACTCTACACCCTTCACAGCAGGAGAGAGTATGTATGTCTGAACCGCTGTTACGCGCCGAACAGATTACCCGCTCGTTCGGTCGGCATAAGATTCTGCGCGGCGTCACCCTGGCGGTCGCGCCGGGGACACTGGTGGGCATCGTCGGCGAGAACGGCGCGGGCAAGTCCACCTTGCTGCGCATCCTCGCGGGCGAGCTTCGCCCTCAGCACGGCACGATCACCCGGAGCGGCGCGCTGGGCTACTGCCCGCAGGCGGCAGTGCTGAACGAGACGCTGACGGTGAACCAGCATCTCGCCTACTTTGGCGCCGCCTACAATCTCACCAGCCTCTCGTATGCCGAGACGTTGATCGCCAGCCTGGGCTACCAGCAGTACCGGACGATGACGGTTGGCACACTCTCTGGCGGCACGAAGCAGAAAGTCAATCTGACGCTGGCGCTGATGCACCAGCCCGACGTGCTGCTGCTCGACGAGCCGTACCAGGGATTCGACTGGGAGACCTATCTCCACTTCTGGGAACTGGCCGAGGAGCTTCGCAGCCAGGGCCGCGCCGTGCTGGTCATCTCGCATCTGCTCTTCGATCAGCAGCGCTTCGACGCGCTCTACCAGCTGGAAAACGGTCAACTGACGCAGCTGCAAATTGATCGCACTGATTCTCAGCGTGAGATGAAGGGAGTCTAGCTGTGTCAACCGTGTCATCCTGGAAGCGTTTTCTCACCGCCGCGCGTTTCGCGCTGATCGAGCAGGCGCGCAACCGCTTTGCGCTCGGCCTTTTGCTCGTCTTCGTGCCGATATGGGACTGGCTCTTTGGCACGCTCATTTCCGATGATCCGGTGGCGTTCAAGTTGCAGAGCACGGGCGCCTTCCTCCAAGTCAATGGCCATGACCTGACCGTCCTGACATCGGGATTCAATGCCATCACGCTGATCGTGGCCTTCATGATCTTCACCGCGGCGCGGCGCAACGCCGACTTCGACCGGCGGCTGGTGCTGGCGGGGCTGCCGCGACCCGTGGCCATCGCCGCTAAAACGACGGCCATCGTTGTCGTCGCGGCGCTCGTCTCACTCTACGCGACGCTGGTGCTGCTCTTCTTCTGGCACTCCGCCGGGTTCGGCGCGATCTGGCTGGGCTATCTGCTGGACACGCTGATCTATGGGGCGCTGGGTCTGCTGCTGGGCGTGCTGATTTCTAGCGAGCTGGCGGGGTTCTTCATCATCATCATGGTGAGCCTGATGGATACCTTGTTGCAGGCGCCCGTCGAGAATCCCCTGGCGAACAAGGACTTCCTGGCCGCGTTTCCGACCTTTGGGCCGATGCAGGTGGCTGTCAGCGGTGGGTTTGGCCACGGCGTCCCCCGCGGGGGCGTCCTCATAGCCCTGGCGTGGTTCGTCGGCTTCGCGCTTGTGGGCCTGGTCATCTTCTGGTGGAAGACGCGCATCTGGAGCATTCAGGCGGCGCCTTCGCGCCCCGAGACACAGCCCGCCCAGGCGCTATCCGCAGCCGCACGCGACACGTTACAATAGGAGGAAACAGCTAGTGCTCCCTGCTCCCTCGCCCCACTGGCGGCGGGGGAGCTTCGTGGCGACAGGGAGGCAGGTTTAAGTTATGGCCCCACGGCAGGATGTCAGCGAGCAGCGCCGCCATCAAATCATGGACGCCGCGTTTGCGGTCTTTTCGCGCCTGGGATTCGAGCGCGCCAGCATGGACGATATCGCCAAAGAGGCTGGCGTCAGCAAAGGGGCGCTCTACCTTTACTACAAAAGCAAGGACGCCATCATCGGGCGTTTGCTCCAGGTCTTCTTCGATCAGGCGCTCAAACAGGTCCGCTCGCTGGCGGTCACCGAAGGTTCGGTGACGACACACCTGATGACACTGACGCGCCAGATGGTGCGCGAGATGGACCGCATGATCAGCTTGCAGCCCGTGAGCCTCCAGTTCTACGCGGTGGCGGCGCGCCATGCCGTGATTCGTCAGCATCTGCGCACCTACTTCGCCGAATATCGCGCGATCATGGAAGAGCTCATCCAGCGAGGCATTGCGCAGGGCGAGTTCCGCGCGGACATCAACCCAACCGAGGTGGCTATCGCATTCACCGGGCTGTATGAAGGCCTTGCGTTGCTCTGGATGATCGATCCGCAGGCAACCAACTGGCACGAACAGGTCGAGACGTCAACCCGTCTCTTGCTGCGAGGCGTAGCCACAGACATAGAGACGATTCCATAATCTCTACGACAGGCGGACAGAACTGGCATGAGTCATGCTGTATTTCGCCCATCGAGCGGGGTCAGGAGGGAGCATCGTCACGCTTTTTCAGCAGTCCCTCACCGGGTATTCATGGCCGCTCATAGCCGCTCATGGCACTTCGCACGCACTTAATATACGGTCACACCACCACATCAAGCTAACGATGTGCCATGCTATCATAGCTTAAGCAGCAGTATCAACCGCACAGCGCCGCATAAAGGGGAGAGGGTTTGAGCGCCATCAAAACGAGCGTCCTCATTGTCGATGACGATATCTCCATTCGTGAGACCCTTCGCTCCCTGCTGGAAGATGCTGGCTATGCTGTCTTCGAGGTGCACGACGGCCTTCAGGCGCTGGACTATTTGCGCAAGACGCCCAGCCCAATGATCGTTCTGCTCGATTTGATGATGCCTCGGCTGGATGGCGCTGGACTGTTGGGGGCCGTCGCGGGCGATACCCGGCGGCTGGTACGCCACCGCTACATTCTGATGACGGCAAGCCATGAGACGCTAAGCCTGGCATTTGTGCATCTGCTGTCTGACCTCGCGGTGCCGGTCGTCCACAAGCCCTTCGACATGGACAAGTTGCTAGAGATCATCGCCAGCCGCAAACTGCCGCGTGCATAGTAGCCCATCTGAAGGCGCGGAGCCACGGCAGCCACTGTGCTTCTCTGGCCGGGTACGATGTGCCTATCCGGTAGCCTCCCGCGCGATGAGATGGCATACTCAGCCTTGTGGGAAACCAGGACGCCGTACTTGCTCGACTCGCTGATCGGCCAGGCGCAAGCGCAGGCACACTGATTCATCGCGGCAAAGGAGGAGATGCGATGCACCCGCAGGAGCCTCACTTCCCCCAGCAGCACGAGAGCGCGCCCGACGAGACACCAACCGTCGCGTCATCCACGTCATCGCCCGCATTCGATCTGCCGCCGCTGCCGCCGCTGCCCGACGCGCCGACGGTCTCTTCACCGCGCCCGCCAACCGGCTCGCCAGCACAGCCCTCCCGGCCCACACGGCCCACACGCCCGCCGATGCGTCGCGCCGCCCGGCCCACCATGCCAATACGTCCGCCAACGCTGCCAGGATTGGAAGACGAGATACGCTCAGCCGACGCGGAGGTGCGGTCGATGGCGCTCGCCCCGGTCGCGCCCCACCGCACGCTTGTGCCCGCTTCCGGCGATCATGAGTCGAGCGCGCTGCTGATTCGCGGCGCGGCCAGACCGCCTCGCCCGGCGGCCAGGGTGATCCCCCGGCGCAACGGGCCGCGCTCATTCTTGATGCAGTTTCTCATCGCGATGGTTGCGACAGTCATCCTGGCCAGCACGCTGGCGTTCACCACGCCTCTCGGCCAGAGCATGGCGGCGGCCACCAGCGGCCAGTTCGCCACATCCGCGGGCGGATTCCTCTTCGTGCCAACACCCACGGCTACGCCCAAACCGAAGCCCAGCTATACCGGGCCGGTCAAAGGCGTCAACCCCGGCCAGCAGGTTATCATCAACGAGATCAACGCCGTCTTTGGGCAATATGCGGCGGGGGCGCTGAACATCGCCCGGTGCGAGTCCGGCTACGACCCCAACGCCGTCAATTCCTATCCTATCGGCAACAGCCACGCCTCAGGGGTCTTCCAGATTCTCTATCCAAGCACCTGGAATACGACATCCTATCGAAACTATTCGCCATTCGACTACGACAAGAACATCCATGCCGCCTACGAAATCTTCCACCGCGACGGCAACAGCTGGCGCGAATGGGCCTGCAAGCCCTGACGGGGGACGGCTGGCGACTGAAATCGCGCCTGAAGGGCCTGCGGCCACGAAACCTCTTCTCCACCAGCGCACATGCCATGAGGAGGACTCCGGGAAGTCCGCGTCGGCGGACCTGGTGGCGCAGCGCAGCGAGGCCAATGAGGCGCAGTTTCAACCGCCCGCGCTCACGATGAGCCGCCGCGCCTACACCTGCTTGAGCAGCTCTTTCAGGGGAAGCTGGTCGTCGGCTAACAGTTCGGCTGGTAGCATGGGATCGGCGGCAACCAGCTTCTTCAGCGTCACCAGATCGCGCTGCCGGTTACTCGAAAACGCCGCGCGCACCCGACCCTCGCGCAGATAGAAGGCGACGAACGATTCCGGGGGTGTTCCGCGCACGACGATCTCTTCCCATTCAGGCGTATAACCTACGCATTGCAGCTTCAAGTCGTACTGGTCGGACCAGAAATAGGGGATATGGTGGTAGGCGACGCCCTCGCCGAGCAGGTTGCGCGCCGCCGTCTCGCCCTGGCGGAGCGCGTTATCCCAGTGCTCCAGCCGCACCCGCAGCGCTGGCGCGGTCGCGGCTGGCTGGTAGGGCCAGTTGGCGATGTCGCCCGCCGCGAAGATGCCCGGCGCGCTGCTCTCACAGAAGGCATCCACCACCACGCCGTTCCCAAGCGCCAGCCCGGAATCCATAAGCCAGCCGAGCGCCGGGCGCACGCCCGTTCCGACCACAACGAAGGCGCAGGGGATATGCGCGCCGCTGCTCGTCACGACCTCTTCAGCCCGCGCCACGCCACGGACGGCGGTCACGGTCTCGCCGGTGAGCAGCTCGACACCCCGCGCGCGATGCACGTCGGCAAGCAGCGCGCCCATCTCCGGGCCAAGCGGGCGCTCCAGCGGAACCGGCAGCATCTCGATCAGCGTGACGTCCATCCCCGCCATCCGGCACGCCGCCGCCACCTCCGAGCCGATGAACCCCGCACCAATCACCACCGCACGACCGGCCTGGCTTACCCCGGCACGCAGCGCCGCGCGCAACGTATGGGCATCCGCCAGCGTGCGCAACGCATAGACGCCAGGCAGGTTGGCGCCAGGTATCGGGAAGGGCAGCAATTCGGAGCCAGTGGCCAGTACGAGACGATCAAAGCGGTGACGCTCACCGCTGGCGAGGGTAATTGTGCGGGTCGCGGCGTCCAGTGCGGTGGCGCGCTGTCCCAGCCACAGCTCGATGCGCTGCTCGTCGTAGAACGCGCGTGGCCGGAGCGTCAGGCGCTCCTCCTCGAACTGGCCCGTCAGGTACTCTTTGGAGAGCGGGGGGCGCTCGTAGGGCAGATCCGTTTCAGCGCCGATGAGCGCAATCCGGCCATCGTAGCCCAGTCGTCGCAACGTCTCGGCGGCGCTTGCCCCGGCGATATTCGCGCCGACGATACCAACTGACGATATCCGCGCGTCGCCGCCTGACATGCTGTTCTCCCTACCCTGTTTGCCATGCTCGCCGTGGCGCTTGCTGTACGCATTCCTGCGCTCAATCGCATCCGCCTGATACATATTGTGACACCAGCGAACACGCGCTTGCCAGGGTGGATAGCACGACTCCCTCCGCCTCAACTTCCGTCCGCACGCCGGGCCACACCGCGCCGACCGCGCCAGACTGCCCGCACGGCAGCGGCACAGGGAACGCCACGGCTGTGACTTTGTTGTGCCATTGCTCGCGCCTCAGGCTATCTGCCATGCGCGTGCGCTGCACCAGTGATTGCAAATTGCTCCGATACTGGCGAAGCACGTCGTCCTCCAGGGCGGCGGCTATGGTGTTGACGGTGTTGCCACAGGCCTGCGGAGGGAAGCCATAGACCCAGGTGGTCAGCGCATGCGACTGCTCGACCACCAGATTACAGAGCGCCTCGACCGGCAGCAGCGGCGAACGCGCCGCATCAGGACACCGCGTCCGCGCATAAGCGGTTTCCAGCAAGTGAGAGACAACACCGAGCGTCGTCGCTGGTGTCATCCGGTTGCTGTCGTTATGCGGATCGAGATCCGTCAGCAGCGATCCCTGCGTGATACAGGTGCTCAGGGCATCGGCGACCCCGGCAAGAAATGTCTTTTCCTGCTCTGAGTATTTGTGCGGCGCGTTTCCACACACAGCCAGCACACCCAGAATCGCTCCGGCATCGTCGCTGCCAGAGACAATTGGGTAGACCGCATAGGAGGAGATGTTACTTTGCATCAGAACGCGCTGCGCGGTCGCACGCGGCGTCATCTGGGCGCTGATATCGTCGCAGATCTCAGCCTCACCGGTGCGCGAGACTACATTGACAGGAAACGGAACAGTCGGGCGAAGGTAGGTATAGGATGCCTTCAGGACTTCCGGCAGACCACATTGCGCCAGCGTCTTGAGCGCGTAAGGGTCGGCCTCAGACGGGACACGGAGCGCGACCAGGGCCATATCGTAGTTACCACCAGAGGAACAGAGTAGCCGCACCGCTTCTTCCATCACCGCGATACTGTGCTCAACCGGGTCGGGCGACCTGCCCAGGCCAGCCAGCTTTGCCAGTATGACCACCGGCGCGTGGACATGCTCCTGGCTCGTAGCGGCCTGATGACGTAGTTGGTCGCGAAAGGCCATGAGGGTTGCCAGGCGAAAGCGGGCGCGCCCTCGCGGCGTTGTGCGGTCGGCCATGATAAGCCCACTGCGCAGAGCGCGGAACAGGGTCGCACGATGGATTCCCAGATAGCTCGCTGCTTCCTGGACTCCGTACCAATGCTCATCCGCGGCGTCCTTGTCCAGCTCGTACATCGAGACAGCTCCTCCTGTTACCCTTTATCCTGTTGCCGGCGAACACGAGCTAGCGTAATCACGCTCGCAAACAAGAAATCAGAGACTCGCAACATTCGCACCATCTCGCAACATTCGCAACATCCGGCCATCCAGACGATGAGGACATTGAAGGTTTTTCTAGTGTAGAGTGATTGTAGCAGTCAATGTATGATGCATACCATGACCTTTTGGCTCCCAGCGATGGAACAGTGGAACAATGACCCTGGCCCCCATGGAAAACGTGCGTAGACAGGATGGGCACGACGTCCATCTCTGGCTGCCTGTTCTCCGCACGCCACGCCTTCATGAAGAGGAGACGTCTGATGCCGGAGAATCTTTCTCCATCTGACCTCGTGTTTGATCAGGTGACCGGCGAGAAACGCCCGCGACGCAAGCCAGGCCCCAAACCCGGAACCGAAGCGGCCAAGCGTGGTGGAACAGCGGCACGCGACAAGTACGGCAGCGCCTTCTACTCCCGTATTGGAACAAAGGGCGGGAGTACAGTCCGTGAGCGACATGGTTCAGAGTTCTATACAGACATCGGACGCAAAGGTGGCGAAAGCACCAAGCGGAATAAAGGAGTCGAGCACTATTCGCGCATCGGCCGCATTGGCGGCAAGCGAGCGCATCATCGCAAAGAGAGCGACGATCTGACACCATCGAACGGGAAAAGCGCCAGCAAGTAGCAATGCGTCTTGCGTTCGACCGATTCCATTCCCCGCGAGATTCCCATGCCATGACGGGTGCGCCTATGAGCATGGAGTTCTTCGCGGGGATGATCGTATGGACGCATAGATGACAGCTACTGGCGCCCGGCGAGCCGCGCGGCCCAGTAGGCGCGCTGTGCTGGCGTAAGCGACGCGCTCGTGGTGAGCATGGCCGCGAGATCAGACGCATCGATGTCGGTGTCCGTAATTCCAAGCCTCAGCGCGTCCCGCACGCGCTCGCGCGGCAGACCCAGCGCGCCCACCAGATGGAAGACCAGCGCATCTGGCTGGTCATCGAGCGGCAGCGTTACGCGGTCCAGCCAGCGCAGCACGTCGGGCGAGAGCATGATCTGCGCCGCAAGCGCCTCTACGTCCATCCCCTGCCCATGCGCCAGCGCCAGCAAGCCGACTGCTTCGGCTTCGACTGCCTCTGCCTCCATCGTCACCTCATAGGAGGCCGGGGTCTCGGCAACCATGGCGAGCGCCTCCACATCCCTCGCGCCAAAGATATCGACGACGGCCCGTTGCGTCCCCGGCGAGAGCTCTGGCGGCATGGCTGCTTCAGAGATACCTGCGACCGATGTCTCTTCCTCCACGAGCGCATCGAGCATCGTCGCGTCGGCCAGCTCGCCAGCGGCATCGGGCAGGGCGGCGATGAGCGCGCTCAACGGTGGAACGTCGCCAGCGGCGCGTAGCTCGGCCAGCCACTCGGCCAGCGTCAGTGTGTCGAGCGACGGCTCATGCGTCGGCAGTGATGACTGTGCTGGCTTGTTGCCCTGCGAGTTACTCACCATTCGCCTCCTCTCGCTGGCTTGCCCTCGTATCCACCTGGGCATGCACGTACAGCGCATAGAGCCGCGCGTGGGCCTTGCGAAGCAGATTGCGCACCGAGCGCGAGGTCACGCCGAGCGCGGCGGCAATCTCGTGCTCGCGGGCGCGCTGCCAGTAGCGCATCACTACCACCGCACGTTCGCGTGGCAGCAATTGTTCGACGTAACCGCGCAGGTCCGCCAGATCGGCCGCCGTGAAGGGATCGCGCGGCTCTGGCAATGGTGGACCATCGGCGGCATCGTCGTCGCTCGCCGCGATTTCCGAGAAGAAGAGCACCAGCCGCTGGCCGGGCCGGTAGCCATGCCGCTCCAGATAGCGCCTGGCCACATGCGCGCGCGCGAACGCCATGGCCCGACGAAAGAACAGCTCCCATCCTTCGCCCTCGCGCAGCGCCAACTCTTCCCACAGGTGCAGCGTGAGCTCCTGCATCAGATCCTCTTCCGCCATCCGCGTGACTTCCGGCGCGATACCCGCGAGGCGTCGCACGGTCTGCCGCGCCCAGAAGCCATTCGCCGCCTCGATGCGCGCCAGCAGCACCACAAAGACCTCGCGCGTCACCATCATCTGGCGCTGGCGCACCGCATGGCGCAGGATCGCCACGAGCGTTCCCGACGAGACGCCACCCTCACGGGCGCGGAGCCGCTGCCAGGCGAGCGGGGTGAGCGCCGCGCCCCAGCCGGGGAGACGACCCAGTTCGAAGGCGCGTCGCGCGCGCGCCAGGGCAATAAGCTCGCCGGGCTGGTATACCTCCACCAGATTATCCGCTCCTGCTCTGCCTTGTGATAGCCGTTTTCTCGCATCTAGTCTACCATTGCCGACAATGTCTCTGTGCCTGGCCGCGCGCGGACCTGCCGGTGACAAGACAGTGTGAACGCGCCTTTTGTGAGGCTATGCAGGAGTGTTACAATAGCGATACCCAGCTACCGATGCACAGTTCGTCGTTATGCAGACGGAACGGGCAAATCGCCGCAACATAGCCAACGATGCGCTACGAGGAGGGGATGCAGATGGCAGACGACATCGCCAGCGCGTTGAGCCTGGATTTCATCAAACAGCAGATCGTCGAATTCATCGGCACGAACTTCCTCTACGATGGCAACATGCTCGACCTTGGCGAGAACACGTCGTTGCTGGAAACCGGAATCCTCGACCAGACGGGGGTACTCGAGCTGGTGCTCTTCCTTGAAGACACCTACGGCTTCGCGGTCCCGGAATCTGACCTGACCCCGGAGAACCTGGACAGCATCAGCAACATCGCCAATTATGTTCATCAGCGGCTGAGCGCCCGCTAGATCCCGCCGCATACGATGACCTCATCAGGCCAGCACGGCGCGCGGTTCATCCGTATTTCGGCGGAGGATGCGTACAGCCTTCGTCGCATGCGGCGCAATATGGCTATAGGCTCCGCAGGGAATATGGTAGAATTATACTGAGGCAATAGAGTCCTTGCGGTCAGTCAATACTGCATGCCCCATACGCCACATTCGATCACTCGAATCATGGCACATCGGTGCGACGTGCTAATTCTCCCATGACGCAACCATAAAGGTGGCACATCAGTAGAGATTGATGGATGAATATTCAGGTACAGTATCGTGGTTGTGAGGAGTATCGAGCAGTATGAGCATTAGCGAAGTCCTTCCGGTTGTTTTGGTCGTCCTGTTCTGGCTGGTAGCCTTTGTGTTTGCCTGGTGGTTCACCGCCCGCGCGCTCCGTGCGCCCATCGAGTATGAGGAAGCGCATGCGGTAGAGGCTCACGAGCCGGATGCGCACACACACACGCACGCCACCCACTAATTTCCCTGTCACGCAGTCACCGAACGAGCCAGAGAGCGCCTGATAGCGATAGACCCATCGCAATGCGCGACGGTAGCGCAGATTACACGTTGACTTGTAGTCAGTGAGCATTGTGGGGAGTCTGACTGATGCCTACGAAGTCCACCAGCGGCGGCCAGAGCATGGGCCAGAGCATGGATGCGTCATCGCCTGCCAGCGCGCCAGACGGACATCTAACCAAGGCGGAGTATGAGCGGCTGGCGAATCTGCGCTACGTGCTCCGGCGGTTTGCCCGGCTCACCGAGCTGGAGGCGCGCAAGGTCAATCTGACTCCCCAGCAGTATCAGCTCCTGCTGGCCATCAAAGGATTCCCCGGGCGCGACTGGGTGAGCATTACCGAGCTGGCCGAACGCCTGCAAATTCGCCACAACGCCGTCATCGGGCTGGTCGGTCGCGCCGTGCAGCGGGGCCTGGTGCACCGCGAGCACGACCCCGAGCATCCCGACCGCCGCATCGTCAAGGTGTCGCTCACACCAGAGGCGGAGAACTGTCTGCGCAAACTGACGGCCGCCCTGCGCAGCGAGCGGCAGCGCGTGCGTATCGCCGCCGCCGAGGCTGACCTGGGCTAGTTGCCCCGACCCTCTCCCCCTACCCCCCTCCCCTAAAAGGGAGGGGGAAACAGACATACTCCAACGATTCGTTCCGGCAGGCAACGGTGTCTCTTGATCATTCTGGCCCTCCTTCCCGGCGCGGGGAGGGGCTGGGGGAGAGGGTCCGCGCCAGCAATAGTTGCTTGCGATCTGGCGGGAGAAACGACGCGCGAATCGCATTGGTCGTGAAGCCGAGCAGTTCTTCAGTGGTGAAGCCGAGCGCGTGCGCCAGCGCGTATTCACGGCCAATCGTTGTACATAGCTGGACGGGATTATCCGTGCAGAGCGCGACGGGAACGCCGCGCTCCACCAATCGCCGAATCGGGTGCTCGGCATAGGATGGCGTCGCCCCCAGCACCACATTGCAGCTGAGCGAGCACTCGACCGTGGCGCCGCTCTCGGCGACCGCATCCAGCAGCCGCGAATCGCTGGCGGCATAGACCGCGTGGCCCAGCCGTGTCAGGCCCGGCGTGCGTAGCGCCGCCATGATATTGGCCGCCGAAAACTCGCCGACATGCGCCGTCACGCCCAGCCCACCTGCCGCGGCGCGCTCAGCCATGCGATACATGGGCAGCCAGTCGGCCTCACTCGCGTAGGGAACATAGAGCAGATCGACCCCCGCGAGTCCCTCATCCGCCGCCGCGAGACACACCTGGACCACACGCTCCAGCCGGGCTTCATCGTACTGGAACAGCAGCGTGTAGATCGCCGATGCCCGCAGGTCAGGGTGGCGCGCCCGCACGCGACGCTCGGCATCGTGAAAGAGCGCCATGAAATCGGGATGCTGCACGGCGGTCTCGCCGCCGAAACGCAGCTCGACCAGCACAGCGCCATCGGCGGCGCCTTCCTCCAGCAGGTCTTCGAGCCGCGCGGTGAAGTTCTCCGGGTCGGCGTCATCCTCCAGCGATGCCGGGAAAACTTTAGCCAGCAGATCGAGTCGTGGCATGCCGGGCGGCGTCCCGTCCATCAAGTCGCGCGCCCAGTGCCGCCAGTCATACGAGGGCAGGCCCGCGCGCCGCGAGAGCACACGGTCGAGCCGGGGCGACCACTCCTGGTGCAGGTGGATGTCGGCCTTCGGCAGCGAGGCGATCACTGGATCAATAGCGATCTCGGCCAGCGGGTTGAGCGGTGGTGGATTGATCATGCCTCTATGCTAACGCGCGGCATCCACGAGGGACAAAGGGGCAGATGGCGCGACCACCTCAGCCCGCCGTCTTGTTATCCACCTTGTCACCTTCGCCCAGCGCTGGGGTATCGGCGATTGCCCCAGACGCGCTTGTGTCGGGCGCGCCTGTCTGCGCGGGCTGGGTGGGCTGGGTGGCGCGGCGGCGCGGCGCGATGACCAGGCGAATGAAGAGGTCGGCCAGCAGGACCAGCGCGATGAAGATCAGGTGGAGATACAGCTCCCACTGACTGGGCAGCGTCATCCGCGCGCGCACGAAGTCGACCACGGGGGAATCTTCGACCACCAGACTCGCCGCCGTCCAGGCGAGGACGACCGCCGCGACATCCATCAGCAGCGGCACGCGCTCGATAATGCGCGCGATCAGGGCGCTGGCGACAAACAGCAGCAGCATGCTCAGCAGCAGACCGGCCACCAGCAATTCGATCTGCCCGTGCGCCAGCGCGCCAACGGCCAGCACGTTATCCAGGCTCATCGTCGCGTCGGCGGCCAGAATCGTCAAAATCGCGGGTATGAGATGCGCGGAGGCCCGGCGTGGCCCCTGGTCGGGACTTTCGGGAATGAGCAATCGGATGGCGATGACGAGGAGGATGACAGCGCCAACGCTGCGCAGATAGGGGATAAAGAGCAATTCCGTCGCGACGATGGCCAGCAACATGCGAAAGACAACCGCCAGCACACCTCCCCAGATGATGGCTATGAGGCGCTGCCCGCGCGGCAACCGGCTGGCCGCCGCGCCGATGACCAGGGCGTTATCGCCGCTGAGCACCAGGTCAATGAGCACGATACCGCCCGCGGTAGCCCAATACGTGAGGTCAATTGGCAGATTCATGAAACGATGTGCCTTTCCGCATGATGAGTGTAGCGCTGTGGGCAGTTGTGGCAATTTTCGGCCCAGCGTTGCCTACAAAGCTGCCTACACTACTCTACGCGCAGATCGGTATCCCGTCACTCAGCGAAATTGCGCAGTCCATTCTGGCGTCTGCTCCGTTTCTAATTGTAGAAGCCGCGATACCACGCATTGTGATCTATGGTTTGACGCCACATATCGTGACACATATGGTGACACACCGCGCACAATCTGGTACCATGGGCAAGCATGCGACAGCCATTTCATGGCGCCACATACAGCCTACGATAGCTACAGATAGCCATAGACAGACTGCACCGTAAGTTTGGCAGGATGAGCATCTCCGAAGGAGACGACGGATGTCAAGCGACAACGCCACAGAAGCCGACCACGCGGACCAGATTGACCACGCGGACCCAGAAGCAATCCTCACGCCGCCGCCTCCGCCTGAGACGCCCAGGAATAAGCGGGCAGTGCTCATCAGCGTGCTGGTCATCGTGGCGCTGCTCGTGCCAGCGCTGGCCGGGGGTGTCTTGTGGCGTGTGAAGAACGTCCCGGCATCGCTCGTCGTCGTCCACCGCACCCCGCAGGGCGGGGCGTTCCCCTGGTCTAACGTGACGCGCACAACCGCGCCATCGCCGCAGTATACCGTCTTCGCCGGGGAGAACAACCCGGTTGATCCAGCGTTCCAGGCGTACTATGCGCGTGTGAATGGCGCGGCCCTGCTGGGCAACGCGCTGACACCCGCCTACCTCACGCAGCTAGGCTGGACGCAGATTTTCGCCAATGGCGCGCTGGTTGCGCCGACCCAGAGCAGTAATAGCTCAGCGCAGACGGCGTCGGATGGCCTCGACCCCAGCCTGCTGCACAGCGGGCAATTCGATAGCGCGACCGGCATCGTCCGGCTGCCCCTGCTCGATGTGTTGCTGACCTTTGGCAGCACGATTCCCCTGGGCGGCGAGGGGAGCAGCATCACCTACGTCGCGATCCGCTCCGCGACGGACCCCAGCCATCTGGCCCACCTTCAACTCGCGCAACCCACCGAAACAACCGAGACAGCCAACGGTATCTTCGTCTCCGAAAGCGCCAGCAAGGGCACAGCGGCGGGCCATATCATTCCGACCTCGATCTGGACGTACATCACCAATAGCACGATTGCGCCCGACGGCTGGCAGGCTACCTTTGGCAACCCGCTGACCGAGGCGCTGACGACGACGGCGACGATCAACAATACGACCCACCACCTGCTGGTGCAGGCGTTCACCCTGGCCACCGTCGCCATCGATCTGGATGATGCGAACGCGGACGCGAACGGCCAGCCGGCAGGCAGCATTCTGCCGCTGGGTCGCGACTATCTGGAGACGCTTGGGCCGCCAGCGGTGGTCGTGCCGACGGGAACGAGCGTCTGGCTGACCGGCAATACCGCGATTGTCGATACGCCCGGAGGCAGCGCCGCCAGCGTCCACCTGGGCCAGAACTTCCCGCTGGCCCTCAGCGGCCAAGCGCAGTGGCTCAATGGCGCGCTGTGGTACGCGACGAACTGGAAATCGCTGAAGCTGAGTGGCAGCGGCTGGGCGCCTGCTAGCCAGGTGACGATGACGCCTCCCGCCAAAGGCGCGGCGGCCTGGGCAGGGTTCGACGCACTCTCGCCAGACGTTGCCAAGTATCTCGCCAGCTTCGGCAAGAACGTTGGCTCGGTGGTCTACGATATGACGCGCAACCAGTACTACAGCTATAACGAGACGACGCCGTTCGTCCTCGCCAGCTCGTCTAAGGTCTCGCTGATGGTCTCTTATCTGCTCTGGCTGGAGTCGCAGGGACGCGGGCCAAACGCCTCGGAGAACGTCACGCTGACGAATATGATTGAGCATTCGGATAACAACGCGGCGCAGCTGATCTTCGACCGGCTGGGCGGCGGCAGCGGGCAGGCGGCCTTCTACAAGAAGATTGGCGTGACCGGCTACATCGCGAACCCCTATGGCTGGGGCTGGGCGAGTCTGCCGCCGCTGGGGCAGATGCAGGTGTTGACGCTGCTGCAGGAGGGCAAAGTGCTGACGGCGCATGACCGGGCGTATGCGCTCAACCTGATGAGCCATATCGAGTCGGACCAGCACATGGGCGTGGGCGAGACGCAGACGCTGCCACCGGGGGCGACGGTGGCCATGAAGGATGGCTGGGTGCCCGCGCCGGATGGCCTCTGGGCGATCAACACGTCGGGCATCGTGACGGCAGGCAGCGAGACGTATATCATCGTGGTCTATACGGCGCACCAGAGCGACTATGATGGCGCGTGGAACATCACCCGGCATGTCTGCAAGACGGTGGGCCAGTTGCTGACGCAGGGGTGAGCGGCGTGGGCCCGACAGGCGCGGTTTTAACTGCCCGCGCCTACGCCTCTGGCGGGTGGATCGTTGCGCGGGCGCGCGCCAGATCTGGCCCGAAGAGGTCGAGCAGCGCCTCACGGATGCGGTCCAGCCCGGCGGAGCGGAGCATGTAGACGGGGACGCCCGCCTGCTGGGCTGCGTCGATGCGGTCGGGCTGCTTGCGGTACATGTTCTTCAGCACCAGAATGGCGTCGGCCTCCTGCTCGCTGCGGCTGATAACCGCAGGCAGGCCCATCTCACGGATCGCCTGCTCCAACCGGACGCGGCTGACCCCGAAGGGATAGATGCGCCGCTTGCGGAAGAGGCCCGGCTCAGGCGTCGCCGCTGCCACGCCGCCCGGCTCATCCTGGAAGAGCGCCGCCGAACGCGCCAGCTCGGGATCGAGCCAGCCAGAACCATCCTCGACCGTCGTCGCTGTTACGTCGCCATTGTCATCCTGGGGTTGGCGTGGGCGCACGCCGCGATCAGTGCTACGATCATGGCGCTCCTCCCACCAGGGCGCGCGTGGGGCGACACCCGCCAGGGGGCCGCGTGGCCGTCTTCGTGCGCCGACATCCTCACGCGCCATCGGCGCCTCACGCAGCGGCAATCCTACCGCGTCATTGCGGGCAGCGCGCGGGGCATGTTCGGTCCAGGTGCGCAGCGAGCCATCGGGCAGGCGCTCGCGCATCTCGCGCTGGGGCGATTCCCCACGCAGGATATCATCTACCGCGCCCGCTACGTCACGGTGAACGCCGACCAGATTGCGCTCCTCCTGCTCAACCAACACATCGAAGGTGGGGGGAGCTTTGCGCTCGACCACCGTCTTCTGCGTCCCCCGCCTGCGCGCCTCCTCATCCCCCAGCGTCACCGTCTGCGTCCCCCCCACCAGGTCCGACAGCGTCGGGTTCACCAC
>DATBIB010000177.1:0-26510 GCA_036557205.1 Ktedonobacterales bacterium
GCCTCGTGGAGCAGCCGTGTTTTGCCGATGCCTGGCTCGCCCTCAAATAGCAGTGTTGGTGGCAAACGATCCGATAACAGGCGCTCGATCAGGGCAAGCTCGGCTGTCCGGCCCACCAGCGGAATGCCTGCGTGCGCTGGCTCCAGCGAGACTGGTTGCGCCACAAGCGGTGCGCTCCGGTGGCGGGCGGATTGCTCGAACCGCGCGCGTTCCTGTTCATCAAGGCTGAGCGCCTCAGCAAGCAGATCGACGGTTTCGCGCCGTGGAGTACGATTGACGCCACGCTCAAGCGCGCTGATAGCCTCCGGGCTGAGACCAGCATGTTCGGCTAGTTCCGCCTGCGTAAACCCTGCCGCCCGCCGGAAACGTCTGAGCAACGCCGCGAAGGTTTGTGGTTGCAGCGTCCCCATAGTCTTGCCCTTCCCTCGATAGAGATGGCTCTCACTCGATAGATACGGCCCTTGTCAGTATCAGTATATGCTATCAAGGGTGTGGGAGTAAACGGGCGGCCAATCACGTGCTCAGGTCAGGCGGTGGCGCTCGCCGGGCATGGCGTCATGCTCACGCAGGCGTTCGACCAGCCATACCTCGTCGTGGATGGGTACGCCCAGCTTCTCCGCCTTCGCCAGTTTGCTGCCTGCCGCCTCGCCGACGATCAGATGGCTCAGCGACTTGCTGACGCCGGTAGCGATCTTGCCGCCAAGCGCGGTGATGGCCTGCTCCGCCTGTCCGCGCGTCAGATGCTCCAGCGAGCCAGTCAGCAGGAACGTCTCGCCCGCAAACGGACGATTTGCCATATCCTGGTCAGCGGCGCCATCGTCAGGAACTGAGAGCGTCAGGCCAGCCGCCTTCAGCCGCTCGGCAAACTCGCGGTTGGTCGGCAGTTGCGCCCAGTTGTAGACGCTCTCGGCGATCTTGTCGCCAATGCCCGGCAGCGCGGCGATCTGCTCCTGTGAGGCATCGAGCAGCGCATCCATAGAGCGCAGCCCCTCGGCAAGCGTCTCGGCGGCTTTGTAGCCCACATAGCGGATGCCGATGGCGTTGAGCACATCCGCGAACGGGCGCGCGCGGCTGGCGGCGATGGAGTTGAGCAGATTGGTGGCGCTCTTATGCTGGAATCCCGGCAGCGTCAGCACCTGCTCCTCAGTCAGCGAGTAGAGGTCGGCGACATCAGTCACCAGATTCTGCTCGACCAGCCGCTCCGCGATGGCGTCGCCCAGGCCGCGGATATCCATCACCGCCGAAAAGTGGATGATGCGCTCGGTGCGCTGCGCCGGGCAATCGGTGTTGGTACAGTAGTTGTCGGCCTCGCCGTCGGCCCGGAAGACCGGCGAGCCGCAGACGGGGCAGGTCGTCGGGAACGCCCATGGCTTCTCGCTGCCATCGCGCAGCTCCACCAGCGGCTTGACGATGCCGGGAATGACATCGCCGTGGCGCTGGACCACCACGATATCGCCAATCATCAGGTTCTTGCGGCGAATCTCGTCCTCGTTGAACAACTGCGCGCGTGAGACGGTGACGCCGCCAAGCGGAATCGGCTCCAAGCGGGCGTTCGGCGTCATTTTTCCCGTCCGCCCCACCGTGACGACGATATCGAGCAGGCGCGTGTTGCCCTCGACTGGCGCGAACTTGTAGGCAATCGCCCACTTGGGGTCGCGCTGGACGGCGCCTAATTCCTCCTGTTGCCAGCGGTCGTTGATCTTGATGACCGCGCCGTCGATGTCGTAGCCGACCGTGAAGCGCTCCGTGGCGGTCTGGTCGCAATAGGCTTGCGCCTCATCGAGCGTCTCGACGTGTTTGGCGCGCGGGCTGACCTGGAAGCCCCATCCTCGCAGCCATTCGAGTACCTCCACCTGAGAGCGCGGCTCCGGGGAGCCCGCGATCTGGCCAATCTGGTAGCTGAGGAAGGAGAGCGGGCGGCTTGCGGTGATGCTGGCGTCTTTCTGGCGCAGCGATCCCGCCGCTCCGTTGCGGGCGTTGGCAAAGAGGCGCGGCGTCGTGCCCGCCTGCTCGGCCTCGGTGGCCAGCCGCTCGTTGAGCGCCTCGAAGTCCTCACGCCGCATATAGATCTCGCCGCGAATCTCGATGCGCTCAGGGATGGGGATCGCGTCTACCTGCTTCAACTGATGTGGAATGTCCTTGATGGTACGCACGTTGGCTGTCACGTCTTCGCCCACCGCGCCATCGCCACGGGTGACGCCAGATACCAGCCGACCACGTTCATAGGTCAGGTTCATGCTCAGGCCGTCGATCTTCGGCTCGCAGACGTAGGTGAAGGTTGCGTTGGGAAGGAGGCGTTGCGCGCGCTGCTGCCAGGCACGTAGCTCATCGGGCGTGCGCACGTTGGCCAGGCTGAGCATGGGAGTGCGGTGGCGCACCTTGGCGAAACCTACGGCGGCCTCACCACTTACTTTTTGCGTCGGCGAGTCGGGCGTAATGAGCGCCGGATAGTCCTCTTCGAGCGCGCGCAGCTCGCGCATCAGCATGTCGTACTCCGCATCGGAGATGAGCGGATTATCGAGGGCGTAGTAGGCGTGGTCCGCCGCGACAATGCGCTCACGCAGCTCGTTGATGCGGGCGGCCACCTGTGGGTCGTCGCCTCCGATGTTATCCGCACTCATGCGATATCCCTCCCATGTGTGGTCATCTCTTCCAGGTTGGCCCGAGTGTATCATATTGGCTCTGTATTGCTGTGGTGGATACCACTTAATTCTTTTGCTACCTCATCCAATCGGACGTTGTAGCGAAACGTTACGGCATTTCCGGTGGGCGCCGCCACGGCCAGAAGACTTTCGCCACGCTGCCTATATCTGCCTCCCCGCGAAACATGATACGATGCGCAAAGAAGCGCTGCCGCAGCGGTGCGCCGGAATGTATGAATGGATAGCCGTTATGAAACAATCGAGGAGTCTGATGAGCATCGAATCAATCAATCCAGCCACAGGCGAGGTCATCGAGACATTTGAGCCATTTACTGCAGAGCAGATCGACGAAACCCTGACGCGCGCGCGAGAGACGTATCGGCACTGGCGCACGACCTCTTTCGCTGAGCGCAGCGCCCTCATGCGGCGAGTAGCCGCCATCTTGCGCGCGCGGAAAGCCGAACTGGCGCGAATCGCGACGCTCGAAATGGGCAAGACGATCACCGAGTCTGAGGCCGAGGTCGAGAAGTGCGCCTGGAACTGCGACTATTATGCCGAGAATGCCGAGACTTTCCTCGCGCCTGAGCGCGTCGTCACGAACGCCGCCGAGAGCTACGTCGAGTTTACACCGATTGGCGTCGTGCTGGCGATCATGCCGTGGAACTTTCCGTACTGGCAGGTCATTCGGTTTGCCGCGCCCGCCCTCATGGCTGGCAATGCCGCCGTCTTGAAGCACGCCTCGAACGTCTCTCGCTGCGCGCTGGAGATCGAGCGAATCTTCCGCGAATCGGATGCGCCCGACGGCCTCTTCAGCACGATTCTCGTGCCGGGCGCCGAGGTCGAGCGCATCATCGCCGACCCGCGTATCGCCGCCGTCACACTGACGGGCAGCGCTCCTGCTGGTATGCAGGTGGCCGGGGCGGCCGGGCGAGCTATCAAGAAGTCGGTGCTGGAGCTGGGCGGCTCGGATGCCTTTATCGTGCTGGCCGACGCCGATCTGGATGCCGCCGCCGCGATGGCGGTGCGTTCACGCTTCCAGAACGCCGGGCAGAGCTGTATCGCTGCCAAGCGTTTCATCGTTGAGGAGTCGGTGGCCGACGCCTTCGCCCAGAAGTTCGCCGAGGAGGCCAGTAAGCTGCGTGTGGGCGATCCGCTGGATACGCAGACGCAGATGGGGCCGATGGCGCGCGCCGATCTGCGTGATGGGCTGGTGGATCAGGTAGAGCGCTCGGTGGCGATGGGCGCGAAGGTGGTCGTGGGTGGCAAGGCGAGCGACGGCGTGGGCGCGTTCTATCCGCCAACCATCATCACAGGCGTCACGACGGAGATGCCGCTTTTCCGCGAGGAGACGTTCGGCCCGGTGGCGGCGGTAATTCGCGCGCGTGACGCGGAGCACGCGGTGGAGCTGGCCAACGACTCGGAGTTCGGCCTCGGCGGCAATCTCTGGACCAGCGATATCGAACGCGGGCGGCAGCTTGCGCGGCGGCTGGAGTCGGGCGCGGTCTTCATCAACGGCATGACCGCCTCCGATCCGCGCCTGCCCTTTGGCGGGGTGAAGCAGAGCGGTTATGGGCGGGAGCTTTCGTCGTTTGGCATCCGCGAGTTCGTGAACATCCAGACGGTCTGGATTGGCCCGGCCGCTGCTGCCGCCAACACGCCGCCTGTCACCGTCGCCGCCGAGTAGTCTGGCGGCTGAAGCTGCTACAATTGGGTATATGAGTGTGAAGAAGCGCAGGTTGCTTAGAGGTTTGCCAGTCGCGGAGATCGCGCGGCTGTTGCGGCATCCGGGCTACCTGCGCCCTGTTGTCCGCTGGTATGGCAGCATGCTGCGCCAGCGGATTGCGCGGCGTCTGAAACGAGAGACGCCCGCCCAGTTTGCGATGAGGTTCATGAGCACACCCACACCAGAGACACCAGCCGATACGACAGACAAACCCGCCACTCCACCGAAGTCGCGCGTGTTGCTGCTCATTCGCCATGGGCAGTCGACCTACAACGTCGAGGGGCGGCTGCCTGGCCAATTGCCCGGCATACCGCTGACCGACGAGGGCCGTCGCCAGGCGCATCGTGCCGCCGTCGCGCTTTCAGCCCTGCCGCTGAGTGCGATTATCTCTAGCCCGCTGGAGCGCGCCGCCGAGACAGCCGAGATCATCGCCAGAGGCTGGGGGCTGACGGTCCGCACCGACCCCCGCCTGATGGATACGAACGTCGAGCGCTGGGCAGGGCAGAAGATTGACGAGGTGGCCAGGAACGACCCAGCATGGAAGCGTTACGTCGCCAATCCCGACGAGCCGCCGGAGGGCGCGGAGAGCTTCTCGTCGGTGCAGGCGCGCGCCGTCGCGGTCGCCAGGGAAGCGCTGGCCGACCCGAACAACGGCGACTATATCGTGCTGGTGGCGCATGGCGATGTCGTCAAGCTCATCCTGGCGCAGTATATGAATACGCCAATTCCCTGCGTGCCATTTCTGGCCATCGGCAACGCATCCATCAGCGGAATGGCGTTCACTGGCGACTCGCCGCCGCAGATTCTGGCAACCAACTGGACGCCCGATCCTCGCTGGCTGGTCGCGCCCGCCGCGCCGCCTCCACCAGCGCCCAGCGCTCCTGAGGCGCCGAAATCGGCGGATGGCGGACAGGAGACCTCGACCAATGGCTAAATTCGTGCGTACTATGCAGGCATGACGTCGCCAACTTCCTGAGCGACCAGGGCACAGACAGCAGGCAACAGGCAATCCGAGAGAGCGAGTACTGCCAATGTTCGATCCCCGTATTCCCTATCAGCGCCGCATGTGGCATTACGATTCTGACCGGCCACTCTCGGTAGCCCAGCTGATCGCGCTTGGCAGTCTGGATGCCCGCACGGCAGCGCTGCTCTGGCTGCTGGTCGAGCGCCACCAGTCGGTCATCGTCTCGGGGCCAACCGATCCGACGCCGGGCATTGGCAAGACGACCACACTCAACGCGCTGCTCGGCTTCCTGCCGCCGGGGAGCACGCTGGTCTATACGACCGGCATGTATGAGGACTTCGGCTTTCGCGACGAGGTAGACCCCGCGACGACCTGCGTGCTGGCCAACGAGGTGAGCAACCATCTGCGCATCTATATGTGGGGCGACGTCGCGCGTGAGTTGCTACGACTGCCAGGTGACGGCTATGCCATCGCCAGTTCGTGCCACGCCGATACGGTACAGGACGTGCTCTCGATGCTGCGGCGCGATCTGCGGCTGCCTGCCGACAATGTGCGAGGTCTGGGTATCATCATCAACATAGGTATCGTGGGACGAGTCTGGCCGCCGCGCCGCCGCTTCCTCACGGTCAACTTCCTCGCGCCCCAGACGCCTGATGGCGCGCCAAACGACGTCCGGCTGATTTCGCTGGCCGAGTGGCAGGCGAATAGCGATACATTCCTCCCCGCGACGCAAGAGGCGCTGGCTGAGGTTGCCTCCGTCGTCGAGATGCCGCTGGAAGATTTCTGCGCCGCCCTCGAACGCCGCCAGCTTCTGTTGGAGCAGCTCGCCGAGGGGCGAGGCGTCGGCCCCAGCCGCATGAGGGAGGCCGTCGATGCGCTGATTGCCTCCGAGCAGGCGGAAGCGCTGGACGACGACACGGATAGCGCTGACCTGGATGAAAACGCTGGCGAGTGAGGTAAAAACGCTGGCGTCAACTGCGTCCTCAATGTATTGCGAATCGTTAGGACGTGTTACGTTTACGTCGTGAAGGAACCGAATTGGCCCGTTCCGCGTACTCTTCCGTAGGAAGTGATATGCGGGGTGGCCCAGATTTTGCTATAGATGGGCTTTGAGGAATGGCAGAGCTACGCGCTGAGATGATGCAGCGGTTGATGAGGATGAGGGTGATTGCGATGCAACGCTATGACGATACACATGACGATACACAGAAACAGCGGTCCACGCCGGTGACGAATGCTGACCTTTCCAGAGCCATCGCGCAGAAGCGACTGCCTTTTGTGCGGGTAGGCGACCAGTATGTCGTGCGTCAGGACGACGTGCGCAAATTGCACGCTCATCGTCAGGATCGGACCGAGTCGCCACCCAGGCGCGACTCGCTAGAGATGGGCCGCACGGCGTAAGGCGGGCCACGCCGTCAGGATATCGCCAAGCCGGTTCGACTCATTGCCCCAGCACGGCTCGGCGTAATAACAGCCAATCCAGTTCCTGGTGGCGTTGTGATCGAAGTACGTGAGCGCGTGGGCGATCATGTAGCAGTTGATAGCTGGATCGCGCGAAAGCACCGATGCCCACCAGTTATCCGCCGTCTGCACGCCCGTTGTCGTATCGATGCCCGACATGATCGAGTCAATCGTGCGCGACGGGAAGGTGCAGCTATAGCCGCCGCAGGTTGGCACAGTCCCCTGGCTCCGGTCGTAGTCCAGCACGCCCTGGCCAACCTTCTGCACCACCGACGTATCGTTGGGGTTGCCGTAGAGGTCGGTGAAGGCGTTTTTCAGCACATAGATCACCGAAAACTGGTTGCCATAGCCAAGCTGCCAGAAGCTCGCGTGCGGGCAGTTCTGGATATTGGAGAAATAGGTGTAGCCAGAGCGGGGCGGATAGTTCGCGCAATTGCTGTAATTGATGCGCCCGCGAATGCCCTCCGAATGCGTCCACCAGACCAACATTTCCGGCTCGATATTCTCGTGATACCGCCGATCATAGGCGGCCGTTGCCTTGTAGGCGAACGGGAGCATTGTGGCCAGCCGATTGAACTCCGCGCTGCCGATACCGAGCGGGTTCGTCGGATAGTCGAAGCCGTATTTGGCGACATAGTGCGATGCGTTGGTGAAATCCGGCGCGGGTGGTGGCGTTGGCGTTGGCGCCGGGCCACCAAAGTTCGCCAGGGCGATCCACTGGCCCGGCGCCAGTCCCGATGTCGTGAGCAGCCCGGTCGTATTCACCAGCACGCCGATGACAATGACTGCCAGCGCGAACACGGTAAGCGCCTTACGATGCGCGCGGACGGCGTGCAGTGGGCCGAGAAACCGTCGGCTCATACGGTGTCGGCGGGCAGTGTGGCGCGCGTTACTGCGTGATGGGCCGTTGCCGGGCACCAGCACCACATCAACTCCGGGTGGCGCCTTCGGCTTTTTGCCAGCGCGCACGACAGCGCGGTTCTGTCGTGTTGGCGCGGGCGCTGGCTCAACGGACATCGGCTCGCGGGCACGGCGCATCAGGCCACGCTGGGGCGGCTGGTTATATCCGTCGTCCTCATAATATTGGTCGGGATCATCGTAGTCGTCACGGCGGGGGTCCGGGGGACGTTGCACCGACGGCATCGTGGGCAGCGTAATCGCCGGGATGACGACGGTGGCGCGCCTGATATCCTCAGGCTCGTCGTCGGGGTCGCCATAGACCCGGCCAAAGTCGTCGCCGTCCCATGAGGCAAATGGAGCAAAATCATCGGGTTCGTCGGTGCGCCGCTGCCACGAAGGCAGATCGCGTTTCTGCGGTCGCCGTCCGTTGTTCTGCCCTTTGCCCATGCCTCCCAGCCTTCCTGCGCCGTCGGGACTTCTCCGTTACTTGCGCCTGTCGCCGGAAGGAAGCATATGCCTGGGACTAGCTCAACCGCAAAGCTCATCCCCCAAAAGGCACGATGTGGGCATCAGGGTGTCGCGGTCGCGGCGGCATAGTAGCGGCTGGCGGGCGCCGTCCCCCGGACACCCGCGAGGTAGCGGCTGGCCGCGACGACGGCATCCAGATCAACTCCCGTCTCGATGCCCATGCCGTGGAGCAGATAGAGCAGGTCTTCGGTCGCTAGATTGCCCGATGCGCCCGGCGCATAGGGGCAGCCGCCCAGCCCGCCGGATGAGCTATCGAAGATGGTGATGCCAAGCTCCAGTGCGGCCAGCACATTGGCCAGCGCCGTGCCGCGTGTATCGTGGAAGTGCATCGCCAGCCGGTCGAGGCTCGTCACCTCACGCAGCGCGCCGACGACATCACCCACCTGATTCGGCGTCGCCACACCGATGGTATCGCCTATCGAGAGCTCGTCCACGCCCAGCGCCACCAGCTCGCGCGCGACACGAGCCACCGCCTCAGGAGCCACCGCGCCCTCATAGGGGCAGCCGAATGCCGTCGAAATGTAGCCGCGCACGCGGATGCCCGCCTGGCGCGCCCTGTCCACCACTGGACGGAAGTTGGCGATGCTGCCCGCGATGGAGGTGCGGATATTGTGCTGGACAAACGTCTCCGATGCGCCGGTAAAGACGGCCACCTCGTCCACCTTCGCGGTCAGCGCGCGCTCCATGCCCTTCTCGTTCGGCACGAGCACGGCGTAGCGGGTTCCTGGTCGCCGGGTGATGCCTGCCATCACCTCGCTGGCGTCGGCCAGCTGCGGGATTGCCTTCGGGCTGACGAACGAGGTCGCCTCGACGACGGCAAAACCTGCCGCGCTGAGCATGTTGATAAACGCGATCTTCGCCTCGGTGGGAATGACGCCCTGCTCGTTCTGCAGTCCATCGCGCGGGCCAACCTCCACCACTGTGACATGCTTTGGCATAGTTCCATTGGTCGCCATGATCGTTATTCCTTTGCCGCTTCCAGCTCGACCAGCACCTCGCCACCTGGCACGACATCGCCAGCGGCATAGCGCACGCTCCGCACATGGCCCGCGTACGGCGCGACGATGGCGTGCTCCATCTTCATCGCACCCAGCACCATCAACGTCTGCTGCGCCGCGACCGCGTCGCCCGCCGCGACGTTCACCTTGATGATCGTGCCCGCCATCGGGGCAACCAGTGACTGCGCGCCAGAGGCGGCGTCGCCGTGCTGGGCCGCGCTCTCTACCGTCAGCGGACGTGGCCGGGCCAGTGTGTAGCTCGTGCCGCGGGCGCTCACCAGCACATCGTAGCCGCGCCGGGCCAGATAGTAGCTTTCCTGGCTGCCGCCAATTCTCAGCGTGAGCTGATTCGTATGCGAGTCCAGGCGCGCGGTGACAAGCGCATTCTCGGCGAAGGGCGCGTCGTCCACGGTGAGAACGTAGCCAGAGCCATCCGCCGCGGATGTCACGGTCACGATGTGATCGTCCGCGCCAGCGTGGTAGCGGAAGCGCCGGACTCCACCGCCAGCCGATCCATTCACTCCCGCGCGCGACCAGGGGTTGAACGGCCGCCCGTTCTCGGATGTTTTCGGTGCCCCCAGCGTCTCCCAGAGCGCCGCCGCCGTGAGTATCGCAGGCGTGACGGCGACAGGATGGGTTGCCGCGCTCATGTCGTGCGTCTCCAGAAATGCTGTGGTTGCGTTGCCCGCCTGAAAGTCGGCGTCGTCGGTGATGGCGCGCAGCAGCCGGATGTTGGTCGCGACGCCAAGCACCGCGAAGGCGTCCAGCGCGGC
This sequence comes from Ktedonobacterales bacterium, assembly GCA_036557205.1. Classification (GTDB taxonomy): domain Bacteria; phylum Chloroflexota; class Ktedonobacteria; order Ktedonobacterales; family JADMIN01; genus DAHUXT01. The sequence continues at coordinate 9,990 of DATBIB010000177.1, forward strand.
CCGCAGCCGCTCGATGGCCGCCGGGCGATTCTCGGCGGCGACGATCAACTTCGCCAGCATCGGATCGTAGTGGACCGAGACCTCGCTGCCTGCCGTAATGCCGGTATCCACGCGGACCCCAGGCGCGCGCGGTGGCTCGAAGACCAGCACCTCGCCGGTCGATGGTAGATAACCATTGGCTGGGTCCTCGGCATAGAGGCGCACCTCGATGGCATGCCCGCGCGGCGTAATCGTCTCTTGTGCCAGGCCCAGCGGCTCGCCCGCCGCGATACGTAACTGGTGGCGCACGAGGTCCAGCCCCGTCACCGACTCGGTTACTGGATGCTCCACTTGGAGGCGGGTGTTCATCTCAAGAAAGTAGAACGCGCCGTCCGAATCCAGCAGAAACTCGCAGGTGCCCGCGTTGACGTAGCCCGCCGCTCGCGCCGCCCGCACGGCAGCCTCGCCCATCGTCGCCCGCAGCTCAGGTGTCAGCACAGGCGAGGGGCTTTCCTCCACCACCTTCTGGTGGCGACGCTGAATCGAGCAGTCGCGCTCGCCCAGATGGACCACGTCGCCGTGGGTGTCGGCAAGAATCTGGAACTCGACGTGGCGCGGCGCGATCACCAGCTTTTCGAGGAAAACGCTATCGTCGCCGAACGCCGCCAGCGCCTCGCGCTGCGCCGCCGCCAGCGCCTCCGCGAACTCTGGCGCTGAGTGGACGACGCGCATCCCCTTGCCGCCACCGCCCGCCGACGCCTTCAGCATCACCGGATAGCCGATGCGCGCCGCCTCGCGCTCCAGCTTGCGCGCGTCGCGGGTATCGCCCATGTAGCCGGGGACGGTTGGCACGCCCGCTTGCTCGACCGCACGCTTGGCCGCCGTCTTCGACCCCATCAGGCGAATGGCTTCGGGCGGCGGGCCGATGAAGGCGATTCCCGCCCGCGCGCATGCCTCGGCAAAGTCAGCGTTTTCCGAGAGGAAGCCATAGCCAGGATGAATCGCCTCCGCGTCGTGGTCACGCGCCACCCGCAGGATCGCCTCGATGTTCAGATAGCTCTCGCGGGCGGGCGCTGGCCCGAGCAGCCACGCCTCATCGGCCAGCCGCACATGGAGCGCGTCGCGGTCGGCCTCAGAGTAGACGGCAATCGAGCGGATGCCCATCTCGCGGCAGGCGGCGATGACCCGTACGGCAATCTCGCCCCGGTTGGCGATGAGGACTGACTTAAACATCGCTACGCACCCACGAAGCGCGGCGCTTCTCCAGGAAGGCGCGGATGCCTTCCTGCCCCTCTGGGCTGACCCGCAGATCGGCGATGGTCGCGGCGGTCATGGCGCGCGCCTCGTCGCGGCTGAGATCGAGAATATCACGGGCCAGCAACTTGGCCGCGCGCACGCCAGCAGGCCCGTTCTGCCCGATATCTCTGAGTGTCGCGGTGACGGCGTCGTCCAGCGCATCGGCGGGCGCGACTTTGTGGACGAGACCGATTGCCAGAGCGCGGTGCGCGTCGAACCGCTCCGCCGTAATAAAGAGCGCGCGTGCCGCCCCCACGCCAATCTTGGGGACGACGAACTGCGAGATGACGGCGGGAGTGATGCCCAGGCGCGGCTCGGTGAAGCCGAAGCGGGCATCTTCGGCGGCGATCACGATATCGCAGACGGCCGCCAGCCCGGAGCCACCGCCGAGCGCCGCGCCCTGAATCCGCCCGATGACTGGATGGCGGCAGCGGTCAATCGCCCGGAACATGTCGGACATGCGTAGCGCGTCCTCGACGTTCTCATCGTGCGTATAGGCGAGGCTGGCGCCCATCCAGTTGAGGTCGGCCCCAGCGCAGAAGTTGCGGCCCTCGCCCGCCAGCACAATCGCGCCAAGCGTGTCGTCGTCGCTCAACGCATCGAAGGCGGTATGTAACTCGGCAATCAGCTCGGCGTTGAAGGCGTTATGCACTTCGGGGCGTGCGAGTGTCACCCAGGCAGCGAATCCACGCCGCTCAACCCGGAGATGCTGGTAGCTACCTGATTCCGCCAAATCAGCCTTGTCAGCCATACGTATGCGCCTCCTCGCGCCAGCCCGACACATGAACGGCCACGCGCCGGACCATCATGGTGTCACGGACGCGAGCGCGGCTGCGGCCTGCGAGCTGGCTATGCCGTCGCGCCCTTGCGCCCGAACACGATAGGACTGAAATTCGTGTTGGTATCGAAATGATCGAGTCCCTCAGCGCGCTTGAGTCGGTTGACGATCAGATACGTCAGCGGCGTCGCGGCCACCTCGTAGAGCACCTTGATGACCCACTGCGTCAGAATCGCCGTCATAAGCTGCGACGGCTTGAAGATGCCCGTCACGCCGAACGCCAGGGTAATGAACACAATGGTATCAGCGCCCTCGCCGACGAGGGTTGAGCCGATGGTGCGCGTCCAGAGCCAGCGGCCGCCGGTCGCAATTTTCAATCGAGCCAGGACGAACGAGTTGAGGAACTCGCCCAGAAGATAAGCGCAAAATGAGGCAAACAGCAACTGCGGCGTGAAGCCGAGGATGGCATTATAGCTTGCCTGTCCAGTCCAGAACGGCGCGGCAGGCAATGCCCCCGCCAGCAGAAACGCCGCCACGGCGATCAGGTTGCAGAAGAAGCCGAGCCAGATAACGCGCCGCGCCGCCGCGTAGCCATAGACCTCGGTCAATACGTCGCCGAAGAGGTAACTGAGCGGAAAGATAACCACACCCGCTGGGGCAAAGAGGCCGAATGGCAGCGCCAGAATCTTTACGGCGATGATGTTTGCCACAATCAGGCAGGTGACAAAGAGAGCGGCCAGCACTACATACCGGCCCGAAAAGCCGCGTTTCGCGTCCACGAAATGCATACCCTTCCCATTATTGCGGCATTCGCGCTGCACAGGCGCGCGCCCGCGGCCCACAGAGGGCCACTTAGCAGTATGCGTTATCCGCCGCTCACCGGTCAACCGCCGCTAGGGTTCGCCTGCGTGTACAATGACAGAAAACGGCGCTGGGAGCCTGAAAGTGATACTGTCGCGAAAGAGAGACATACATGGCACGGATCATTGTCACCAGCGACCTGCATCTAGGCATCACCACCGAAGAGGAGCTGCGCGCGCTGGCGGAGCGGATGGCCGCCGAGCAACCTGACCTGACGGTCCTCGCGGGCGACATCGGCGAGGGGCTGGCGAATGTGCGCGACTGCCTGCGGCTCTTCGAGCATCTTCCGGGACAGGTCGCCGTCCTGATGGGCAACCACGATGTCTGGGCGCGCGGTGGTAACGATAGCCAGGAGCTATGGGACAGGCTGCTGCCCGATGCGGTGCGCGACGCGGGCATGATCTGGCTGGAAGACGCCACCTGGCGCCGCGATGGTGTCGCGGTCGTCGGCTCGATGGCCTGGTACGACTACACCGCCGTTGACCCCATCGTGCCGCCGCATACCGCCGAGTGGTTCGCCGTGTACAAAGGTAAATACAACTACGACGCCCACTTTATCAATTGGCAATGGTCCGATCCAGCGTTCGCGCGGATGCTTGGCGACGCGCTGGTCGAACGCACGCAAGCGCTCGAAGACGATCCCGACGTGGCGGCGGTGCTGCTTGTGACACATGTTCCGATTTACCGCGTCCAGATGTTTTATAAGCCGGGAGACCTGCGCTGGGGTACGGGCAGCGCCTACTTCGGCAACATGACGATTGGCGAGCGATTGCTCCCGCTGCGGAAGTTGCGGCGTGTCATCAGCGGGCATACGCATATTGGACGCGAGGGCGTCGTCGAGCGCCCCGATCAGCCGCCGCTGCTGGTGTGGGTCATTCCAAGCGATTATCATACGCCGGTTTATCTAACGGTGGAATCGAGCGACCTGCTGGAGTAGCGGTTGATGCTCTGCAGCCCGCGCAGGCGGGCTTCGTGGCCGAACATCATGCGGTCGTTTAGTCGCGGCTTTAGCCGCCAGCGACTCGTAGGAGGGCGAAATCCGTGGCACAACAGCGAATGGTGGTTGTCGGCGGTGGCGTCATGGGCATGGCGACCGGGTGCGCGCTGGCGGCGTTGCCCGATATCGAGGTGACCGTTCTCGAACGCTTTCGGGTAGGCCATGAGTGGGCCTCGTCGCATGGCCTGACGCGCGCCATCCGCCACGAATACGGCGACGCCGCCGTCTACACCGACATGGTCGCGCAGAGTCTGGCGCTATGGAAGAAACTGGAAAGAGAGACCGGACGCACCCTCTACACCGAGACAGGCGTGCTGAGCCTTGGCCATGCTGACGACGGTCATACGCTGCCCGGACTCGCCGTGATGCGGGCGCACAATTTGCCTGCGGAACGGTTGACTGCCTCCGAGTGTCGCGAGCGGTTTCCGCAGTTTCGGCCCGACGAGTACGACGCGATTACCTGGAATCCAGTGGGCGGGATGCTCCATGCCTCCGAATGTCTGGTCGCGCTCAGCGACCGGCTGCAAGCGCGAGGCGGGATACTCCGCGAGGGCGCGCAGGTGACGCGCGTCGAGCCAGAGGGCGACGGTGGCCGCGTCACCCTGGCGGACGGCACGCAGATGACGGCTGATCGCGTGATCGTGGCGGCGGGGCCATGGGTCCACGACGTGCTGCCGGGGTTGATATTGCTAGTGCGGCCGACGCGCCAGCAGGTCTGCTACTTCTCCAACCTGCCAGATCCAGCGATGTTCGCCGTGGGCAGATTCCCAGTCTTTTTGGTTGGCATGAACCAGTATGGCTTTCCACTGCACGGGCCCGGCTGGATCAAGGTTGGGCTGCATGCCTTTGGCGAGACGGCCGACCCAAACGCGGGCTATGACCCGGACATGGATGAGGTGGAGGCGGTGCGCGACTTCTTGCGCCGTGTTATCCCCGATGCCGCCGAGGCCAGGCTCGAACTGGTGGACCGCTGTATGTATGATGTGACGCCGGACGAGGACTTCATTCTCGATGTCCATCCAGGCGGCAACGGCGTCATCATTGGCAGCGGATTCTCGGGCCACGGCTTCAAGTTCGGCATCCTGATTGGCGAGCTGCTCGCGGCGCTGGCTCGCGGCGTCGAGTCGCCTGTCCCGATGGAGCGCTTCAGGCTTGACCGCTTTGCCGCCCGTTCGTGAGAACAGACATCCTGTGTCGTCGTTGACAGTGCCGCAGTTGTCTCGGTACCATGATAATGGTGAAGAATTGGGGTTCTTCCAGGGAGAACTTTCGCGATGAGCGCAAGCGGGCGTCAGGTGGCGCAGACCATCGGCATCCTGTATCAGGAACATTCCGAGGGCGCTGGTGAACTGGCGAAGGCGCTGGACGCGCGCCTGAAGGCTGAGGGGCGCACCGTCTGGCAGGAGGCGCTGCAACGGCACGACGCGGCGGTGAACGACCAACTTGCCGGAACGGATATCGTGCTGGTGCTTGGCGGCGATGGCTCGCTGCTCTCCGCTGCCCGCATGTGCGCGGAGGCGAGTATCCCGCTGCTCGGCATCAATTTTGGCCGGGTTGGTTTTCTCACCGAACTCGAACCCGCCGAAGTGGATGAGAAGTTGCCATTCTATTTCAATGGCGACTACTGGATCGACGAGCGGGCGATGCTCCAGGCGGAGGTGGACGCGGGCGATATCCAACATCGCTTCATCGCGCTCAACGATATGGTGGTGGTGCGCGGCGCGTTGCCGCGGGTCATTCGCGTGAAAGTCTGGCTCGACGGCCATTACTACAACACAGCGGTAGCCGATGGCATCATCGTCTCCACCGCCACCGGATCAACCGCGTATAACCTCGCCGCTGGCGGCCCGATTCTCCATCCGCAGGTGCGTAGCAGCGTGCTGACACCCATCGCGCCGCATCTGGCGGCGGACCGCTCGCTGATACTGGAGCCGAATGCCGTCACCACCCTGGAGTTGCAGCCTGGGTCCGATGGCGCGATTCTCTCGGCGGATGGCCAGCTCAACCTGACGCTGAACGTGGGCGCGCAGGTGACGATTCGCAGCTCGCAATACGTCACGCGCTTTCTGCGGCGGCGCCCGCCGACCTATTTCTACCGCATTTTGTCGGCGAAATTGCAGGATAACCTTTCAGGATAGCGACGGATATGCTACTCGAACTGACGATTACCGACTTCGCCATCATCGATTCGCTGCACCTGCGCTTTGGCCCGCATCTCAATGTCTTTACGGGCGAGACAGGCGCTGGCAAGTCCATCATCATCGATGCGATCTCGGCGTTGGTCGGCGAGCGCGTGGGGGGTGATGTCGTCCGTGCGGGCAGCGAGCGCGCCATCATCGAAGGCGTCTTCGATATCGGCCATCTGCTCGCGCGCGAGAAAGCCGCCGTTTCGTCGCCCGCCAGAGTAGCCCCAGAGAGCGAGGGGGGCACAATCGAGGCGGAGACGCTGACCGAGACGCTGGCCGAATTCGGTATCGAGGTCGAGGATGGGACGCTGATTCTCTCGCGCGAGATTGCGCGGACGGGTCGGGGCATTCAACGCGCCAATGGGCGAGCAACCCCACTCTCGGCGTTGCAGCGTATCGCCGCCTTCCTGATCGACATCCACGGCCAGAGCGCTCATCTCACCATTCTGCGCCCCGAGCAGCATATCTACTATCTGGATCGCTACGCCGCGACCGACGATCTGCGCCAGCAGGTGGCTACTCTGGTGGGCGAGTGGCGCGCGACCCGCCGCGAGCTGGACCGTCTCCAGCGTGACGAGCGCGAGTTGGAGCGGCAGCGCGAGTTGCTTCAATACCAGGTGGATGAGATCGAGGCGGCGAAACTGCGTCCCGGAGAACTGGAAGAACTGGAGCGCGAGCGCAAGATGCTGGCGAACGCCGAGCAGCTCGGTGCATTGTGCGTCGCAATCCACAGCGCGCTGGCTGGCGACGAGACCGGCGAGACGAGCGGCGCCCTGGATATACTGGCGACGGCGCAACGTGCCTTTGGCGACCTGTTGCGGCTGGACGACAGCCTGCGCGAGCAGGTGGGCGAGCTGGAGCAGGCGCTCTATCTCCTCGAAGATGTCGCCACCTCGGTACGCGCCTATCAGGAAGAAGTGGCGGCGGACCCCCAGCGCCAGGCGGAAGTCGAGGAGCGGCTGGACCTGCTTGCGAAGCTGCGGCGCAAATATGGCGCGACCATCGAAGAGGTGCTGGCCTTTGGCGAGGACGCCAGCCGCACGCTGGATACGTTGTCCCATCGTGAGGAGCGCATCGCCGAGCTTCAACAGCGGGAAGAGACAATCCGCCAGCGCATCGGCGTCATCGCCAGCGACCTCTCGCTGCGCCGCCAGTCCGCTGGGCGCGCGCTGGGTACGGCAATGGAGCGCGAGCTCGATGACCTCAACATGCAGCGGACGCGCTTCCTGACCGAAATCAGCCAGCGCGGCGACGAGCAGGGCGCGCCCGCCACGCTCGACGGCCAGACGGCGTCCTGGGCATTCACCGCGACGGGCATTGACTCGGTTGAGTTCCTGCTGGCGCCGAATCCAGGCGAGCCGCTCAAGCCCCTGGCGCGCATCGCCTCCGGTGGCGAGACCTCGCGCATTATGCTGGCCCTCAAGACGATCCTCTCGCGGGCAGACGCTGTGCCTATCCTCATTTTCGACGAGATTGACGCGGGCATCAGCGGGCGGAGCGGGCAGGTCGTGGGCGAGAAGCTCTGGGCGCTGGGGCAGAGCCATCAGGTGCTCTGTGTCACCCACCTGCCGCAGATTGCCGTCCTGGCCGATACACACTTCCTGGTCAGCAAGGCGCTTTCCGCCGACCGCACGACCACACAGGTCGAGGAGCTGACGCCCGCCGAGCGCACGCGGGATGTCGCGCAGATGCTTGGTGGCGCGCGCACCAGCGCCTCGCAGGCGAACGCCGCCGACCTGATCAAGCGCGCCGACGCCTGGAAACGCGCGCACAAACCACGGAGCGCCACCGCCTGATGGGTTGGAGAACAGACGAAAGTCTCATGCCGGGCGGTACGTTTAGGGGATGAGCGTGTAGGAATTTCGTGCGGCGTGTGAACGAAATAGCGGTTGCTCACGTAGTAGTTCATGAAGACGGTGTAGAATAATATCAGTTGAGCTTTGGCGGAGAGCGCGCGTTTTCAACGGCCGTGTTCCTGCGGTATAATTCGGGCAGAGCCAGGGAATAGTCCTGGCGTCAAGAGCACCTAAGGAGGCCGCAAGCTGGATTCCGCCGAACTCGCCAGGCTCATTGCCGATATTGCTGTGGATAAGAAAGCGACTGATGTGGTCATGCTGGATATCCACGAACAGTCCGTCATCGCCGACTATTTCGTCGTCTGCACTGGCTCGAATCCCCGGCAGATTCAGGCAATCGCCAATGCCATCGAAGACCGGCTCGGGGAGCTGCATGTGTGGACGCGAGGCTATGAGGGCAATGCTGAGAACGGATGGATGCTGCTCGACTGTGGCGATGTGATCGTCCATATCTTTGGCCCGATGGAACGCGAATTCTATCGCCTGGAACGCTTGTGGAGCAATGCGCCTTCCGTGGTGTATGTGCAATAGCGGATTATGTAGAAAAGGGTGACGGCAATGGCGACGTTACGGAACAGGTTCTTCCTTGAGGGGATCATTCTTGGTGGTTTGTGCGGCGTGGTGCTTGGCTCGATGATTGCCTTCCAGGTTGGGGGCGAGCGAGTGAATCAGGCGCGCCGCGCGGTAGACCGCGTCGTGCGCCATCAGAAGCCGTCGGTCCCGTACAACGTGCTCGGTCAATAGTAAGATCAGCGTTGTCGCAACCCGCCGTGTCTGTCTGTTACGCATGGCGGGTGATGATGGTTTTCGCCGCGTCTTACGCGTCCTCATCGAATCCGCCTGCTAATCAGGCGGATATTTTCGCGCCCGAAACGTCGCACTGCTGCCTGGCATCATGCTGTAGCTCCCGCGTTCCAGCAAGCCCACCATCCCCATGACGAGCGCGCCTGCCAGCACCGCCAGCGCCAGGCGTAGCAGCAGTGTATTGCGTGCCGTGGCCGCGGCTTCCTCATCTACTATTGCGTGCGAATTCCCCGATGTCACCAGGAAGCGCGGAGCCTCATCGCTGCCAACGAGCGCGAGAATTGCTGGATCACCTGAGGCCAGGACATCCGCCGCGGCGGTGACCAGCGCCTCAGCGCCCGATGCGCTCGGCCCCTTCGCCGCCAGCGTGATCGTGTTGCCAGCGTGCGATGCCGAGAGTGCGCGGCCCAGCGCCGATGGCGATGCCTCACGCAGCGCGCGGTCAGGCGCGGATGCGACGGACTGCGAGATGGCTCGATCAAACGCGGGCGCAGTGAGGAATCTCGGTGAGACGATGAAGCGAGCGGTGGCGAGCGTCTGCTGTTTCGCGAAATAGCTATCCTGCGACGAGGGTGTTCCCGTCGGCAGCGTGGCGATAGCAATGGAGCGGGTGGCGACGTAGCGGGTCGGCGTGCGCAGCCAGCCGATCAGCGCCAGGCTGCCGATCAGCAGCGTCACCAGCGCCATGACCCACCACCAGCGCCTAAGGATAGCGCCTGCGTCGTCTCTGCTCACGGTTCGCCCCGCGTGGCAAACGGCTCGCGGTCATCCGCTAACACGGGGCGCTCGCTCACATGGCGCGAGAGGCGCGGATGCTCGGAGATGCGCGCCTCAATGAAATGCTCGAACCGGTCGAGGAAGCGCCGCGTATCGAATTGTTCGGCGTGGCGCCGAATCATCTGCGGGTCGAACTGGTCATCGCGGAAACTCTTTATCGCGCCAACGAGCGCATCGGTCGTCTGCTCGTCGAAGAAAACGCCTGTGACGCCTTCGACGACGCTGGAGCACGCGCCGCCCTCTCGATAGGCGATGACTGGGCGGCCACACGCCTGCGCCTCTACTGGTGTCAGCCCGAAATCCTCTTCGCCGGGAAATATCAGCGCGCGGCAGCCCATCAGTTGGGCGCGCACTTCCTCATCGGGGAGCCAGCCGAGAAACTCGATATTCTTTCCCGCCATCCGCCGCAGTTGTTCTTCATCGCGCCCCGTGCCGATGATTCGTAGGGGCAGGCGCAGCCTCGTGAATGCCCTGACCGCCAGGTCAATCCGTTTATAGGGAACGAGGCGCGAGACAATCAGGAAATAGTCGCCCTGGGTCGTGGCGATGGCGTAGCGCCAGACATCGACCGGAGGCGGCAGCACGGTGGCGCTGCGGCGGTAGTATTTGGCGATGCGCGCGGAGACGTTGGCTGAGTTCGCGAGGAAAACATCCACCCGTGCCGCGGCGGCGTAATCCCACTGACGCAGCCAGGTGATGACCGGCAGCAGCATCGCACGGGAAAGGTGGCCCAGCCGCTCGCGCTCGACATACTCCTCGAAGCTCCACGCCCAGCGCATCGGCGTGTGGCAGTAGCAGACATGGAGGGCATCGGCGCGGGTCACCACGCCTTTGGCGAAGGCGCTGCTGTCGCTGATGACCAGGTCATACTCACGCAGGTCCATCCACTCGAAGGCGAACGGATAGAGCGGCAGAAACGGCTGATGGTGATGTTTGACAAATGGCAGCCGCTGCATGAAGCTCGTACGGATATCCATCGAGCCGAAGCGTGGATCCACACGCTCGTGGTCGTAGATCGCGGTGTAGATCGGCGCCTGGGGATAGAGCGAATGCAGGGCCAGCAAGACGCGCTCGGCGCCACCCATCTGATTGAGATAGTCATGAATCAACGCGACGCGCATGCGATCACTCTCCGACAAAACGGGCTAATAAGCGCCCCGGCTGGCCAGAACGGCGGGAATCGTGCGCAGCATAATCTGGAAGTCCAGTCGCGGACTCCAGTTCTCGATGTAGTACAGGTCCATCAACACCATTTCGTCGAAGTCAATATCACTGCGCCCGCGTACCTGCCAGAGCCCCGTCATGCCCGGTCGCATCTCCAGCCGTCCTTTTTCCCAGTCCTCGTAGCGCTCGTATTCGACAACCAGTGGCGGGCGCGGGCCTACAAGGCTCATCTCGCCGCGTAAGACGCAGAGCAACTGCGGAATCTCATCCAGGCTGGTTCGCCGCAGAAAACGGCCGACCATCGTTCGACGTGGATCATTCGGCAGCTTGAATTTGCCGCGCTCATCGGCTGGCGACTGGTCGCGTATGGTGTCGAGCAAGGCTTCGGCATCGGCATCCATCGAGCGGAACTTGAGACAGTCGAAGCGCGCGCCGCGATAGCCGATACGTTGCTGGCGATAGAGCACCGGCCCCGGCGAGTCGAGCTTGACAGCCAGCGCGATCAGCAGCCAGAACGGCGCGCCGACAATCAGCATGAGCGAAGCCCCGATAATATCAATCGCCCGCTTGATGCGATAGCGCCAGGTGCTGGTAAGGCTCTGTTTCAGCCCAATCAGCGGAATGCCCTCGATGGTGTCGATGTCGAAACGAGCCAGGCTCAGCTCATGGATATCAGGCGCCAGCTTAAATGCGGTCCCCGCCTGCTCGCAGCTGGCGACGGCCCGCAGAATCTGCTCGTGCTGCTGTGACGGCAGCGCAACTACCACCTCGCCAATGCGCTGCTGCTGAAGAATCCGTTCGAGGTCGCCGAGCTCGCCCAGCGCCTTGAAGCGCCCGAAGTCACCCGTTGGGCCGTCCTGGTCGTAGATGAAGCCCACCACGTGGTAGCCCAGGTTGGGCGTCGCGGCGATCTGCTGCATCATCAACCGGGCGAGGTGGCCCGAGCCAACCACCAGCAGATTGGTCAGGCCAATGCCACGGCCATAGAGATAAGTGACACCGAACGAGACGAGCAGACGCGCCGCGCTGACGAAGAGGATAATGAAGAGCCAGGCAAAGATCACTAGCGAGCGTGAGCGCGAATCGAGCGCGACATCCGTCTTGCGGACGAGGTAGTCATAGGCCGAGAAGACGGCGAACGCGGCGGTCGTGGCCGCGGCAATCGCCCAGAACGCCTTGAACGAGTTTCCTGCGATCCGCAGTCCATAGAGTCCCTTGAGCGCGAAGGCGATGACCATGCCAATGGTTACGACGATCTGCAGCTCGCGGAAACTGGAAAGCTGCTCTTCCATGAAGGGCGTGGTGAACTGGACGCCGTTGAGCACATCGTAGCGGGTAAAGTAGGCGGCGACGAACGCGACGGTAATCATCGCGGTATCCAGCGCCAGCAGGCAGCATCGTGGCATCAGGCGGCGCAACATCCGCTGCTGGGAACGTGTGTGGGCGAGGATTCCCGTATTCGGTACGGATGATAGCGAGGGTAGAGCGGCGCCGCCATCCACGACGCGCTGCTGCTTGATGTCCATCGTGTTTCCGCCTCTACCTGCATCACACTGTTCGTGCGCTGGTATGCGCCAGATGATAGATCCCGGCATACGCCCGCGCCATCCGCGCAATCGAGAACTGGCTCGCCCAGGCTGGTCCGGCCCGCGCCATGCGATCTCTGGCAGCGCCATCGGCGAGTATTTCTCGCAGGAGATGGGCCAGCGCCTCCGCATTGCGCGGATCGACCTGCCAGGCAACGTCGCCCGCTACCTCAGGCAGACTGGAGACGTTCGACGTGATCGTCGGCGTTCCACAGGCCAGCGCCTCGGCAACGGGAAGGCCGAAACCTTCGTAGAGCGATGGAAAGACAAACACCTCCGCACCCGCGTACCACAGTGGCTGCTCATCGCGGGCAACGTAGCCTGGGAATATGACGACACGTTCTAGCCCCAGCGCGCGTACGCGCGCGAAGAGCGGCTGGTAATACCACCCCTTTGCCCCCGCCAGCACCAACGGCGGCGCATCAGCCACCTGCCCGCGCAGCCGCGCATACGCCTCGATCAGCGTCAGCAGGTTTTTGCGCGGCTCAAGCGTGCCAAGGTAGAGCAGATAGCGCTCTGGTAGCCCATGTTTCGCACGAAATCTGGCCAGAATCTCCGGGTCGCCGACAGGCTGGAAGTCCGCTGCTATCCCTGGATATATGACGTGTAGGCGCTCCTCTGGGACACGCATCAATTCGATCACATCGCGTTTGGTGCTCTCAGAGACGGCCACTACCTGGGTGGCGCGGGCGACGGTACGTGCGGTAAAGCGACGCTGGTAGAGTCGGCGTGAGGGGCGGAATAATTTGGGATGGCGCATGAATGCGAGATCATGCACGGTGACAACCGAGGGGCATGGCAGCCGCGTGGGCAGAATGTTCGCGGGCGCATGAAAGACGTCGATGCCCAGCGTCCGCAGCACCCCTGGCAGCGCGAACTGCTCCCACGCGATGCGGCGCAGCGGGCCATCGGCGCCCCAGATAGCGGTTCCCATCAGGCGAAGATGTGCGGCGCGCGCCAGCGGCGAATCGGATGCCCGATCAGCCTCCTTCGGATGCATGAAGGCCGTATATTCCTGGCCGGAGTCGAGCGCCGCCAGTCCTTCGAGCAGGGTAGAGATAAAACGACTGATGCCCGCGTTGCGATACGAATCGTCGAAGGAGAGGAGTTGCGCATTGATGGCCACGCGCACTGTGTCACTGCCCATGGCATCTGCCACTCCCTCATCCGTCGTTCATCCACGCATGGGCGGCGATGCAGAGGAGCGCTCCGACGCTCAGGCAAGGTGGTCTTCGATGCGGAAGCCCTTGCCAGCCGCCAGCGAGCGCAACTTGATCGCAGTGGCCTCCAGCCCAGGCGACGCGCGGCCCACCGCGGGTAAGAGCGGCAGATCGAGCGCGCCACAGTAGCGCTGTTCGACGCCGCCGAATCCGCTCTTGAAGCGATAGACTCCATAGAGCGGATTCTCTGGTGTCGGGTGTGCAGGGATACCCCACATATCGTAGCGGGTGGCGCCGCGCTCTTTGGCCCAGACCATCGAGCGGTACTGCACTAGCTCGGAGGGTTTCACTTTGCGCTCGCCACCCGACGCGCCATAGAGATAATAGGCCGTCGCGCCGAATTGCACCACGATGGCGCCGTAGATGATCTTGCCGTCGTAGCGCGCTAGGAAGACTGGCGCGTCGGCGACTTTGGCGACGAGCTGGCGGAAGTAGGAGATGTCGCGCTCGGCGAAACCCTTGCGCTCGGCGGTGGCGGCCAGCAGCTGATAGAAGTCATCCACCAGCTCGATGCCACCCTGGAGCACCTCAACTCCCTTGCGCTCGGCAAGGCGGGCGTTATAGCGCACCTGCTGATCGAAGCCCGCCAGGATGTCATTCGGCGGAGACGTTAGATCGACGACAATGGTGGCGCGCGGCTGCACCTGGCGTGGGGCTAGCCGGAAGCCAAGGCGTGTCAGCGGGGTGGCGTCCTCGATCAGGGGATCAACGCGCAGGAATGGCGCGGTAAATCGTAGTGAGCGCCGGAGCCAGCGCACCAGCGCCGCCAGCGCCTCGTCATCCTGCCACCATGGCCCGCGCGGCGCGTAGACCGACTGCACGCCCAGCACGCGACGCGAGAGCAGCTGCACGCCCGCCACCGGCTCATCGCCGCGCCAAGCTAATAGCCGCGTGGGCCGCCAGCCGCCGCTGTGCAGCTTGAATTCGCCCCATTGCCAGCTTTGCAGCAAGTCGTTGCGCGGCGCACATGCCAGCGCGCTATTCCACTCCTCGCGCCCTCGCGCCTCGCCAATACGCACCGTCGCTCCAGACAACGTCCGCCCACCTTTCACGCCACCACGATTTGCGGACGGTTGAAACCGCGCCTGAAGAGCCTCCCTCTCGGTCGGCCACAAAGTCTGCCTACGCGGACTTCTCGGAATCAACCCGCCGCACACACCCTTCCAGCATACGCCGCCAGCGGGAGCGGCGCAACACAACCGGGAGAAGTGTTTGACGGATAGGAACATTCGTGCTATTGTCCGCCTACTACTACTCCTTCGCGAATCAGCCGAGGTGGCCCATGACGACGCCTGAAGAACGGAAGCTCAAGAGCTTTCAGCGCCTGATTGCGCCTTCGGCCGACGCCACCGACGATGTCGATGATGAAGATGTGGAGGACTCCGCCGCCGATGCAGTCCCCCAGCGCCACCGCGAGCTACTGCGCCGGGCGCGCGATGTGCTGCGCGAGCAGGGCAGCGCCATGTCAGGGGCTGACCTCGCCCAACAGGTGTTTGCCACTGGCGAAGGCATGGCTGGGGGCGCGTGGACGCCGCTCCTCGACCAGTTGTTGCGGTCATCATCGGCCTTCGCCTGCGATAGCGCTGGAAACTGGCGGCTGACAGTCTGGGACGCCACAACGCGGCGGCTCGACGAGATCGAGTTCGTGGCGCTGGATGTGGAATCTACCGGGCTGGCTCCCGGACGCCACCGGCTGGTGGAGGTCGCCGCGGTCATCGTGCGGGGCGGCGAGGTGGGCGCGCACTTTCAGCGGCTCATCAACCCTGGGCGCAAGATTCCACAGTTCATCACGCGCTTCACCGGCATCAGCGAGGCGATGGTCAAGCGGGCAGGCAGCGCCGCCGCCGTGTTGCCACGGTTGCACGAGTTTGTGGATGGCCGCCCCATCGTTGGGCATAACATTGGCTTCGACCTGGGCTTCCTCAGCTACGAGACCCAGCATGCCGCGCTCGACGTCGACTTCCCGCTCGACGGGATCGATACTATCGCGCTGGCCCGCCGCTACCTGACCGGCATGCGCCGCGCCAGCCTCGACCGCGTCGCCACTTCCCTCCATCTGGCGATTCACTCGCGCCACCGCGCCCTGCCCGATGCGCTGCTGACGGCTCAGGTGTTCGCGCTGTTGCTGGCGCGCGCTCGCGAGGAGGGATGCGAGACACTGGATGATCTGCGCCAGGCCATCGGCGGCGTTGCCCCGGTGCGGTCAAGCCTGCCCGCTGGCCGCCCAACGGGCAGTATGTATCTCAATCCCGCCTGGCGGCAGAACTTTCCCTCGAAACCTGGCGTCTATCTGATGAAGGATGCCAGTGGCGAGGTCATCTATGTTGGCAAGGCTAAGGCGCTGCGCGACCGGCTGGCATCCTATTACAACCAGCCGCTCGGCTACACACGCAAGATGGACGGCCTGCTGCAGAGCGTCCAGCAGATCGAGACGCGCGTGCTTGGCTCCGAGCTTGAGGCGCTGCTGGTGGAGTCGCGGCTGATCAAAGAGCTGCAGCCGCGCTATAACGTCCAGTTGCGCAACTATGAACTGTATCCCTTCATCAAGCTGGATATCCAGCATCCCTATCCGCGCTTCTACGCTACTCGCGATGTCAGCGCCGATGGCGCGCGCTACTTCGGCCCCTTCCGCAGCACGCGCATCGTCGAAGCCACGCTTGAGCTAATTCAGAAGGTGTTTCCCATTCGCACCTGCACCCGCGGTCTGCCACCCGCGGCCAAGCCAAGCGATCCGTGCCTACGCTACCATCTGAAACGCTGTCCCGGCCCCTGTCGCGGCGAGCTTTCGCACGAGGCGGCGGAGGCGTATCATGCGGCGATTGCTGAGGCCTGCGCGTTCCTGGGCGGCGAGCGCGCTGACCTGATCGACCGGCTCAAGCGCGAGATGTTCGAGGCGGCGGCCCATCAGGATTTCGAGCGGGCGGCGCGGCTGCGTGACGCGCTCAAAGACGCCGATCAGGTGCTGTTGGGCCAACGGCTGGTGACGGGCGCGGTCGAGGCAAATAATCTGCTGATCG
>DATBIB010000178.1:0-11339 GCA_036557205.1 Ktedonobacterales bacterium
ATGCAGGGACAGCGCCCGACGACGCCGATGACCTACGAACAACTGGAGGAGCAGGCGCGCCAGCGGCTGAGCGCCGAGGCGTATGGCTATGTGGCGGGCGGCGCGGGCGGCGAGGAGACGATGCGCGCTAATCGTGCGGCGTTCGAGCGCTGGCAGATTGTGCCGCGTATGCTGCGCGACGTCAGCCAGCGCGATCTGCGCGTGCAGGTGCTGGGGGCGTCTATGCCCGCGCCGGTGATGCTTGCGCCCATTGGGGTGCAGTCCATCGTCCATGCCGAGGCCGAGGTGGCGGTGGCGCGGGCGGCGGCCTCGATTGGCATGCCGTTCATCCTCAGCACGGCCTCCTCGAAGACGATGGAAGAGGTGGCCCAGGCAGCGGACGCGGCGGGTAAGACAACGCGCTGGTATCAGCTCTACTGGGGGCGCGACCCCGAGCTGACGGCGAGCTTCCTCAGCCGCGCGGAGAAGGCGGGCTATAGCGCCATCGTCGTGACGCTCGATACCTCGATTCTGAGCTGGCGCGAGCGCGATATCTCGCTGGCCTATCTACCCTTCCTGCTGGGCGAGGGCATCGCCAACTATCTGAGCGATCCGGTTTTCCGCGCCTCGCTGCCGCAGCCGCCCGAGGAGAATCCGCAGGCGGCAATCATGCGCTTCGTCCAGGTCTTCTCCAACCCAACGCTGACCTGGGACGATCTGAAGTTCCTGCGCGAGCATACCAGCCTGCCGCTGCTGCTCAAGGGCATTCTGCACCCAGATGACGCCAGCCGGGCGCTGGATGCTGGCGCGGCGGGTATTATCGTCTCGAATCACGGTGGCCGCCAGGTGGATGGCGCGATTCCCGCGCTCGACGCGCTGCCGGGAGTGGTTGAGGCGGTGCGGGCGCGCGCGCCGGTGCTCTTCGATAGCGGCATCCGGCGCGGGGCCGATATCTTCCGCGCGGTGGCGCTGGGGGCGCAGGCGGTGCTGCTGGGGCGCCCCTACATGTGGGGGCTGACGCTTGGCGGCGAGGCGGGGGTGCGCGATGTCGTGCTCAACACGCTGGCCGACCTCGACCTGACGCTGGCGCTCAGCGGCTACACCTCCTGCGCGCAACTGACGCCAGAGGCGCTACACCGGGCGGAGTGATCTTACTTTGCCCTGGACCTCACCCCCAGCCCTCTCCCCGTGGGAGAGGGGAGCCAGAATGCCCGGAACTGTGTTATACGAAGTCCGTCCGAATTGTTAGTGTTTCGCGCGGGGTAAGCGACCTCGGCCTCTAACTCCAAGTTCTTCAAGAGAGAGAGGAATTCCAACTCCAACAATGCCAACGGACTTGTTAATCATTGGGGGTTACGCATGCGCCGCAAGCAGCGCCTCGATGTCGCGGATGACCTGTGCGTTGTTCTGAAAGAGAACGGCATGAATGCCCATCTTGTGGGCGGCGGCGACCATTGCTGGCACGTTGTCGACAAAGATCATCTCGTCGGGCTGGACGTCTAAACGTTCACAGGTCAGCGCGTAGATGCGGGGATCAGGTTTCAGCAATCCGACCTCATGCGAGTAGACGATGAGATCAACAATGTCGTCCAGTCCGAAAGTGGCTTGCTCCTGTTCACGAGCGCCAACGCCACTATTCGAGAGCAGCGCCGTTTGATAGCGTGGACGCAGGCTGGCGACATACGCGATCATCTCCTGGTTGGCTGCGCCAAGGTAAATGTCCCAGGCGTCCTGCATGAATATGGCGTGCGTCGCATCATCCCAGCCCAGCGCCACCTGCATATCGCTTACCCAGTCTTCATAGGTGATCGTTCCCAGCATCGAATTCTGGCCCGCTGCGCTGTGCCGGTCGCTCATCACGCTGAGTTTAGCCGCAGTTGTCCCTGGCTCCCAACCCATCCGCTTATCCCAACGCGCATGCATCGCTGGATAGCGAGAGGACGAATCATTCCACTCGGGGAAAAGCTCAACAGCGCCGCCCATGAGACTGATGAAATATGGCGCCAGTTCGGGATGGCGCTTTCCGTTCATCGTCTCCCAATAATCGGCGACGAACGCGTCTACGGTGGCGTCGTCCCAGCCCATCGCTACGCGCGTATGGCCGCGCCACAGGTCATAGGCAATGCCGCCAGCCACAGGCGCCTTGCCCTCCAGGCGCTGCCGTTCGCGGAGCGCAGCGAACCTGGCCCCAGTCGTCCCAGACTCCCAGCTCATCCGCTCATCCCAGCGCGCTATCAATCCTGCATACCATGAGGCAGGGTCCTCATCCAGCGGAATAACTTCCAGCACGCCGCCAATATCGAACACCACCGCTTCGATCATGATTGCTTCCTGCCTCTCCTTGGAGATGGAGATTGCCCATCGCCTGGCGTTTCATTCGAGGTCCGTCCATATTGTTGAGACGTTTCGCGCGGAGTGAAGCGACCTCACCCCCTAACCCCTCAAGCCCCGCTCGATCACGGCGTTCCCCTACGAGGCGAGGGTGAACTGGATTCCAACAACTCTGGCGTTTTGTTATTATCCGCCGAATGTCACGGGCGGGATGTCCAGGGCAGCGCAGACGCGCGCGGTATCGGCGTGATGCTGCGCGGTGGGGCGGGCGTATTCCAGACACCAGAGCAGTTGATAGATCGGGCGGCGTTTGGGGTAGTCCGCGGCGATGGGCTGGGATGCGGTGTATCCCTCGCTGAACCCATCGTCCATCATGTCGCGCCAGAGTTCCAGCCGCGCGATGTCCGATTCGGGGCAGCCTGCCCAGGCGCTGCCGAAGTCGAGCACCGCCGCGAGCCGCCAGTCGTCGTACGGTTCGTCGCCCGGCACGAGCAGCAGGTTGTAGGGGTTGAGGTCTTCATGCGTCAGCCGTGACTCAGTGAGGTTCGCGAAGTCGCTGGCGTGCGCCTGGAGCACTGCGGCGAAGAGGTTGGCGTGGGCGGGATTCGCGATACGCCGCCGCGCGCGCGCTTCGAGGGCCACGATGCCCCCCTCTCCCCGTGGGAGAGGGGTTGGGGGTGAGGTCTCACCGTCCACCACCTCGCCGAATTGTAGGTAGCGCAGGCTGTGCAGCGCGGCAGTGACCTCGCCCAACTGGCGGAAGATGTTGTAGCGGGCGTGCGGCGACATGCGCTTCAGCCCGTCACGCCAGGCCATCCCCGGCGCGTGCGCCATCATTAGGTAGCGCCAGGGAAAGCGCTGGCACGAGTCGTCCACCGCCAGCACCTCGCAGACCGGAACGGATGTCTCGCGGGCAACCCGCCGCTGGATGGCGGCCTCGCGCGCAAAACGGGTCGCCGAGGTGGCGTCGGCCAGCTTCAGCACGACCACCCGCGCCGGGAAGACCAGCGTGGCAAAGACGACCGCATGGTCGTCTCCGTGCGTGACCGGATGCCACGCCAGCACGCGGCACTTTGGGCCGAAGACCTCGCGCGCCAGCGTTTCGATCTCGTCGCGTGCCAGTTCGGGCATCTCCGCCTGCTCCCTCACCACTCAACAATCACTAATCCAGCGGCAGCGCCCACGAGAGCCGCGCTGGGAAGAGCGTCTCCAACAGCGGGCGTAACGCGTCATTCACCCATATTTCGGGATAGATCGCCTGCAACTCGCTGAGGCTATGATGGCCAAAGAGCAGCTGCAGAAAGACCAGCGGTGGGAATGCGGCGTTTCCAGCGTCCCACGCGCCCGGCGCCCAGTCCTTGGCGGTCGTAAGTCGGCCCGCATCGAAGGCCAGCCGCAGTCCGCCACGATAGAAGCTCAGCTTCATCTCGCCCGTGTAGCCCGCGACGATGCTGCCAACCAGCCGCTGCTCCAGCGCGGGGGCGAGACGTGTGACGAGTGCGGGCAGGTCGGCGACGCGGACGTACCAGGCGTACGGCAGCAACTTCACTACAGGCATCGAGTGGGGCAGCGCGTCGTATGCGGGATGGGCACGGCCAAGCCCCAGCGACAGCATCGTAGCGGGCTGCGTGCGCGGGTGGGGTGCGCGCATGACAGACGCCTGGGTGGCGAGCGCACGCAGCACGGATGGCAGCACAGCAGCCATCGCCACCCCCTCGTCGATGGACAGCCCGCGTATGGTAAACATGTTGCCATAGCGCGCGCGGGCGGTGAGCACGTACCCGACGACGCGCTGGTCGCCATCGAGGATGACCTGCGTCAGCCAGTTCTCGTCGGTCTCCGGGTGCATGCCCGCCGTGATCCAGCGCCAGGTGGGCTCATCTATCACGGCGGAGACGAGGGCGCGCGCGCGGTCGCGCTCATAGAGCGCCATGACGCGCGGCAGGTCATCCAGCATGGCGGCGCGGAGTGTGTATGGCTCGGTCGCGTCCGCCGCCAGCGGGGGAATGGCGGCTATCGCGATTCTCCGGCTGCCGCCGAGGTCGAGCGCATATTCGTAGCCGAACTGGCGATAGTAATAGTAGATGCCGGTGATGCCGACGGCCAGGTCGCCGCGCCCATCGCAGCGAGCATGAAGCAGCTCGAAGATGGCGCGAATCAGCCCGCGATTGCGGTACGCCATTTTGGTCGCTACCGCCTCGGGTCGGCCCACAGGGAATGCGATGCCGTCATACGTCCACGTCTGGCGCATCAGCACGGCGCACGCCACGATCTCGCCCGTCGCGGTATCCTCCACCAGCGCGAAATCGCCCGGGTCGGCGAGCGGATGCCTGCCGCTCATCAGGTCTTCGACCCAGTGACCAAAGTAGGTGTTGGGCGGGTCGGCCTCTTCGTCGCGGAAAGCCTCGGCGCAGAGCCGCGCCAGTCTCTCAGTATCCTTTACGGTTGACCAGCGCAAGAGCAGTCCGCCATCGAGCGCGCGCTGGTATGCAGGGTCCGCGAGCACAGCCTTTGCGTCGCGAGACGTTGTTGTTGATGTTACTAATGACCCAGAAGACACAATCCAGTCCTTTTCTCTCCCGCCCATCCCAGACATGATTGCAGTATGCCATATCGGCCATGCCGCCTGTCTGGGGATTTCTGCCGGAAACTGGCGATGCGCTGGCGGCTAAAGCCGCGCCTATGGGCCGATGGCCGCGAAGCCGCCTGCGCGGGCTGCAGTGCGAACGGGGGCGACTAGTGGGTGAGGTGGGTGGTAGAGCGGGTTCGCGGCATGAATGCCGCGGCTAATCATGGGGCGGGCATGTCTGCTCCATTGGCGATGTGGAGCGCGGTCTGGTCCTGGCGAGGGCGCCACGCTTGCGCGATCCCGCTATACTGTAAGCGACAAGGGCGATGGCGGCAATGAAGCGGCCGGAGCGCAACACACTGACCGTGTCCCTGAGATTCCGCGCGAGGCGTGCGCGGGCGGGGACTTTTTTTGCGCCCTTCCCCGGCATTCAGAGTAAAAGCAGGCGAGACGATGGCATTATCTTCTTCACGGGTTCCGGTGGCGGTGGTGAACGGCACAGGATACGGCGGTGTCGAAATCCTGCGACTGCTGCGCCGACATCCCATCTTCGAGGTGGCTGAGATCACCGCGCGTTCGGATGCAGACCGAAGGATTAACGAAGTCTTTCCGCATCTGGCAGACATGGAGCGCCACTTCGGCACGGATGTGACGCGGGCGGAACTGGTCTTCGTCGCGCTGCCAGATGACGCCGCCGTCGAGAGCGTGCCTGAGTATCTGCGTGCGGGTCGGCGTGTGGTGGACCTCTCAGCGGGCTTCCGCTTGCGCGACCGGGCGCTCTACCCGCGCTGGTACGGCTACGAGCATCCCGCGCCAGCGCTGCTCGAATCGGCGGTCTATGGGCTGGCCGAGTGGGCGCGCGACGAGCTACCCGACGCCCAACTGGTTGCCGTCCCCGGTTGCTACCCTACGGCGGCGCTGCTGCCACTACTGCCGCTGCTTGCCGCCAATGTGATCGAACCCGACGTGATTGTTGATGCCAAGTCGGGCGTGAGCGGGGCAGGCCGCACGCTGCGCCTGAGTAGCCACTTCAGCGAGGTCAACGAGGACGTGAGCGCCTATGGATTGGGCGGCCATCGCCATATGCCAGAGATACGCCAGCAGCTCGAACGCGCCGCCGATGCGTCCGTGCGGCTGACATTCACGCCGCATCTCGTGCCGATGACGCGCGGCATCCTGGCGACCAGCTATGCGACGCCGCTCCCCGGCGTGACGCTCGACGACGTTCGTTACTACCTGGAACTGGCCTACCGTAGCTCGCCGTTTGTGTGGTTGATGGAACAGCCGCCGCACACGAAGTGGACGCTCGGCGGAAACCTCTGCTATATCACGCCCGCGTGGGACGCCGAGAGCGAGCGGCTGATTCTGGTCAGCGCGATTGACAATCTGGTAAAGGGCGCGGCGGGCCAGGCGATTCAATGCGCCAACCTGATGTATGGACTGGACGAGGCGGTGGGGTTGCCGCGCGAAGGAGTGTACCCCTGATGGCGGACGCGACAGCGATAGCAAGTGTGGGTGAGCTGGCGGCGGCCAGCCAGGTGGCGCGCCACGCTGTCATCGCGCAGGTGCTGCGTGAGGCGCAACCGTACATCGAGACGTTGCGCGGGCGGACGCTGGTCATCAAGCTGGGAGGCAGCACGCTCGACAATCAGCGTGACGCGCTCGAAGACATCGTCTGGCTGCGCGGGTTGGGCGCGCATCCTGTGCTGGTACATGGCGGCGGACCAGAGATCAATGACTGGCTGGAGCGGGTGGGGCTACCGCGCCGATTCGAGCGCGGCCTGCGCGTGACCGACGCCGCGACGCTCGAGGTCGTGCGGATGGTGCTGGCGGGCAAGGTGAACGGCGACCTGGTGCGGCTGCTGGTGAGCCTGGGTGGCAAGGCTATCGGCCTCTCTGGCATCGACGGTGGGCTCCTGCACGCGCGCCAGATCGCGGCTGACCTGGGCTATGTTGGCGCGGTCACGACAGTGGATGCCGGGGTCATTACGGCGCTGAGCGCGGCGGGCTTCATCCCGGTCATCGCGCCGATTGCGCTGGGGGACGGCGATACGGTGCTCAACGTCAACGCCGATGACGCCGCCGCCGATCTGGCCCGCGGCCTGAGCGCCACCAAGCTGCTTTACCTGAGCGACGTTCCCGGCGTGCTGGATGTGCAGGGTAGGCTGCTCTCGGAGCTGACCGACCATGAGGTGCGGGCGCTGATCGATCAGGGCGTGATCTCCGGCGGGATGATCCCGAAGGCGGAGGCGGCGCTGCGGGCGCTGGAGACGACCGAGCGCGTCCACATCGTTGATGGCCGCGAGCCACATGTGCTGATCCGCGAGCTCTTCACGCACGAGGGCGCGGGCACGATGATCCAGCGGGCGCGGTAACTGGTACGCTGAAGTGTCTCTCGCGCCACACAAATGATGTCATTCCGCAATCGAGCTCGCTCGGGTCTTTCACTGGCGACGAATATCGCGTACTATTTGCGTATACCTATCGCGTATACATGGGTGCACATAGGCACAGAAGCACATACGACGGAACCTCTGATGCGCAAGCAGCGCGATTGAATCGAGGGCGTCAGGATGAGCGATTACACACAGGCACGTAGGCGCCGCACGTCGCCGGTTGCATTGAACGATGAGAAGAGCCGCATTGCCCTACAGTCCCCCACGCGCGACCAGGACTCGATGGCAGGGAGCGGCGCCACATCACCAACCATAGAGAACGCCACTCCGGCCAACGCCGCGCTCAACGATCCGGGCTACAACTTTGGCCAGATTGCCGTTCAGCCAACGCCAGAATCCGTGCCAGCCATGGCGCCGCAGATGAAGCTGCGTGTCAGCCAGCGGGGCGACGCCCACGAGCAGGAAGCGGACCGGGTGGCCGATGCAGTGATGCGCATGCCCGCCGCCGAGACCGCAGCCCCAGATGGCGATACCACCTCACACACGGCGACAAGCCAATCGGGCGCGCACGAGGCTATTCCTGGCAGCGACGGCCAGCCACTCGATGCGGCGACACGCGCCTACATGGAGCCGCGCTTCGGCCACGACTTCGGCCACGTCCGCGTCCATACCGACGAGCAGGCGGCACAGGCGGCGTCGGACTACCACGCGCGCGCCTATACCGTCGGTGGAGATATCGTCTTTGGCGCGGAGCAGTACGCACCAGGGACGAATGAGGGCCAGCGGCTCATCGCCCACGAGCTGACTCACGTCGTCCAGCAGGCGGGCGATAGCACAGCAGCGGCGACAGTGCAGCGCGAGCCGGAGGGAGCAGGGCCTCTCTCGCTTCCTAAAGATCTTTCTGATGTGGCGGGCGGCGCACACGGTGCAAAGATGGGCGCGACCAGCATGGATGACGATACTCTCGCCATCGGCATTATCGGGGCACAGAAAGCCATTCTGACTGGATGGACGACCGCGCTCCATGATTTCTTCGTGGTGATGGAGAGTAAGTCGGACAAAGAAGCCAGTCCCCAGATCTTTAAATCCATGGCGAAGTTCTTGACCGAGGAGAGCCTGGGAAAGATCGGTGAATACTTTGGAATCGTCACCAAGGTCGGCGAAGTCGTCATCAATCCACTCGACGAAGGATATAAGGCGCTGAAAGCGTTCGTCGAAGAAGCTGATCGTATCAAAGAGGCTGAAGAGTCTGCTACTCTACGTAATTTCTTCACCCGGCATAACAAGGCTCTCGGGAAAATGTCCATGGCCGTTGATAGGGGAGAGGGGGCCTTCCTCCAGATCGTGCGAAACACATCAGATGCGATGCTGCGCTCGATCGACACGAAGAAAGGCGCCGGCGTCGAGGCGCTCTCCAAGGCAACCGACAATTATACGACGATGCGGGAGGCGCTCAACAACGCATATACGGAGCTGCAATATCGGGCGGTTGCCTCGACGCCAGAGAATATCTTCCGAGTGCTCAGCTCAGAGTGGATCAGCAACAGCACCTTAGCTGGCACGTGGGGCGTTCACGGCCGAATCGAGATTCGGTTGAATAAGGACTTCAGCGTCAAGAACGCCTATATTCGGGCATCTGGCGGCCAGAAGCTCGCCGAGCAAATGATGAGGGATGCCGAAGACAACCACCTGGAGGGCGTGGATCTCTATCATATGGATGTGAAGAAAGAGGTTCAGTACTATGGCGACGATGGTGGCTATCCAAGCGCCTATGTTAAACTCGACGAAGACAGCCACATCTACGACTATGTGCGTGGCGACGAAGGAGCTGCAAAAGTCTGGGAGCACATCGTGAAGCATGGCGCGCGGGCGCTGATGGCCAAGAAGATCGAGGGCGATAGCTGATTTATTCGGGCCTGAGAGCTACCGCGGGGCGGCGACCATATCCAGCGCGGGAGCGGTCTCCAGCGTCTCGGCTACCGCGACAGAGCTGGGCACGGCGGCGGTTGGCCGCGCGTGGCGATGCTGCCTGCGCGAAACGAGCGCGCGCACGGCGAGGGTCGTCCAGACGCTGAGGACCAGCGGCAGGAACCAGAACGCGATGCCGGAAGGGAATCCGTGAATCAGCGTGAGCAGGCTCTGTGGCGTTTCGCCATTCCTGGCGGGCACGATCCCGCCGCTGCTGATGAGCGGCCAGTAGAGGTCGGTCAGCGGGAAGGGTAGATAGGTGTGGTAAATGCGCACGCCGAGCGCGACGAAGACGAATGAGATCGCCACCCCATAGACGAGCGAGACGGCGAACGCAATGCGCAGCCAGCGGCGCGGATGATCCACCACCCAGGCGAGCGCCATACACGCAAACGGCAGCATCGGCACCAGCAGGCGCGGGCCAGGCAAGTTCTCGCCCGCCATCGGCAGGAAGTACGATGAGATCGCCAGTGGATAGAGCACCACCACGGCCAGCGCGACCAGCGCCTCAGGCGTCCCAGGCGCTTGAATCGTTGCCCAGAGCCGCCTCAGCCCGCGTCTGAGCGGCGACGATCTGGCGCCCGAAGAGACCGTGGCGGTCGCGCGATAGCCCCGGCGCAGCCAGCGGAAGAGGCCCAGCGGCACAAGCAGCAGGAACGGCGACTCGATCAGCAGCCCACGTGGGAAGACGAGCGTTGACCAGAGACTATCCAGATGGGGTGTGGTGATGCCAAAGAACCCGTCGTGCTGCCCAGAGAACGCCGGATCGCTGACATAGGCATAGCTGAGATGGAGCGGGCTGCCAAAGGCAAACCAGTTATACCACCCCAGCAACAGCACGCTCGGTATCAGGCCGACGATGAACGCGCCGGTCATCAGCAGGCGCTGGCGGGGGAAGACCAGCCAGATATAGGCGAAGAGCAGCACGACGATCACCCCGACGGGATACTCGCTGATGACGGCGAGACCCAGCAGCAGGCCGGAGAGAATCACCCAGGCGCCAGCTTGTTCTTTCTCGCGGGCGCGGTAGAGCAGATAGAAGCCGATGAAGGCGAGGCCGCCGCCGAAGGCATGGCTGAAGAAGGTCGTCGAGAAGGGATAGGCCAGCGTGCCCAGCGCAAAGGCGCCCGCCACCACCATCGGCAGCGGCGTGGACGCCAGTGAGGGGCGCAGGTGGGCGACGAAACGGCGCAGCGCCACCGCGGCCATAATGGCGACCGGCAGCACCGTGAACGCGTTCAGGTAGGCAATCTGCTGGGTCAGGGTGAATTGTGTCGTGTTGTCGATAGTGGTGATGTGACTGAGCAGCCAGAGCAGCGGCGTCGCCAGCAGCGAGAGGCCGAGCGAGCGCGGCGAATACCAGTGGCCCTGGTAGTAGCTCACATCGATGGTGTTGCCCGCATGGATGTCGATGATTGCGGTACCATGCGCCAACGCATAGACCATGTCGTATCGACTGAGCGTGTTGGTCCCGGCGGGCGTCAGGTAAAAGACATAGCAGAGCGCGAGCAGACCGGCAAAGACCCGGTCGCTCTGGAATAGTCGCGCAAGTGTCTGTGGCATCGTTGCCCAGATTTGCCGCAACCGCGTCCTTGATATCGGGGCAGACGCGACAGCAGTTCGTACGGTGGGACCCAGTGACGTTACATAGGTCACCCAGCGCTCGCCCACCGTTCTTTTCATCTCCTGGCTTCGCATATATCCGTTAGTATACCGGGCACAATGGCCTCTCGCCAACATACCCACCGCAAACGGCGGGTGTTGTTTCAAGCTATTTCAATTCGCATGTTCCGCGCCAGAAAACGTCATGCCAGCCACGGCGGTGTGCGCCAGCAGACGCGCTCCTGTGCGCCAGAGAACATTGTGCCGAGCATCATCGCTCCAGCCATCCAGGTTGAAGAAGTCCGCAAGCCAACGATCAGGCGGGATGAACGGGTAGTCCGAGCCGAACAGGAACTTCCCGTTTAGACGTCCGGCGGCCTCTTTCAGGAGCGCGGGTGGGATGTATTTGGGCGACCAGCCGGAAAGATCGTTGTAGACGTTCGGTTTATGCTGAAGGATGGCGATCATCTCCTGCTCCCACGGCCAGGAAGGAT
>DATBIB010000179.1:0-8597 GCA_036557205.1 Ktedonobacterales bacterium
GGATGTCGCCGGTCGGTAGGAAGGTATTCGCCGCGATGATCCGGGCGAAGCGCTCCTCGGTTTCCGCCGCCAGCCGCAGGCCAATCAGCCCGCCCCAGTCCTGGCCGAAAAGTGTCACGTCTCGCAGGTCCAGCCCGGCGAGCAGCCCGGTCATCCAGCCCACATGGCGCTGGTAGGTATAGTCCTCGCGGGCGGCGGGCTTATCGGAGCGCCCAAAGCCGACGAGATCAGGCGCGATGATCCGGTGGCCCGCAGCGGCCAGTATCGGGACCATCTTGCGGTAGAGAAACGACCATGATGGCTCGCCGTGCATCAGCAGCACCGGCGCGGCGTCCGCTGGTCCCTCGTCCAGATAGTGGATACGGACGCCGTCTACTTCGATATAGTGCGGCGCGAATGGATAGTCTGGCAGATTGGTGAAGCGCTCATCGGGCGTGCGCAGAATCTCCACGGTCTTCTCTCCCCGGCTGATGCCATCACGATGGGACGCCCAGCTCCTGGGCGCCATTCGGTCTGGATGCAGCATACAACAGCCGGGCAGGCGAACGCATGTGGAACCCCCTCTCCCAGAGGAGAGGGGGTAGGGGGTGAGGCCTCAAGGGCGAATGTTCTGGTTCTGATTGAACAGGTTGGTCGGATCATACTGGCGCTTGACGGCTACCAGACGGTCGTAGTTATCGCGGTAGGTTGCGCGGATACGCTCATCGCCTTCATCCATCAGGAAGTTGACGTATGCCCCGCCCGCCGAGTGGGGATGCAGCGCCTCCCAGTAGTCACGCACCCACTGCCTTCCAGGTGGCAGGTTTGCCGGGTCCTCACATGCCACCAGGATGACGTGGACGAAGCTGGCGTCGCGGTAGCTGAACGCCGTCTCGCCACGCCCCACCTGCTGCGGCTTGCCGCTGGTGCAATAGATGTGCATCGTCGAAGAATCGACCGTCACCTGTGGGCCGAACCGGGTATGCACATCAATCATGGCGTCGCTCAGATCGTTGACGAAGTCGGCCTTCCAGTAATGGTGGAGCTTGCCGACCGGCTGGGTAAAGTCGAACATGCTGTTGAGCACTGGCAGGGGCAGCGGTCCGATAGCGTCCAGCACAGGCCCGAAGTCGCGCAGTGGCTTGAGCAGCCCTTCCGCCTGCTCCTGTGGGCCAGTGTAGCAGACGACGATGCCACAGACGCGCTGGTTGCGAAGCGCCTCGGGGAAGGCAGGCACGTCGGGCACAATCAGGAAGGCGAAGAACGCATTGAAATCTTCGGACGTGGAGGCCATGACCTGACGGAAGAGCAGCAGCGCCTCGCGGCTCTTTTCGATGGGGTAGAGGATGGGGCCGCCGATGACCGTATCCACCGGATGCAGCTGCAGGGTAAGCGAGGTGACCACGCCAAAGTTGCCGCCGCCGCCACGCAGCGCCCAGAACAGTTCAGGATTGTGGTCGGCGCTGGCGGTTATCAGTGTCCCGTTGGCAAGCACGACATCCGCCGAGAGCAGGTTGTCGCAGCTCAGGCCATGGGCGCGGGTGAGGTAGCCGATGCCGCCCCCCAGCAGCAGGCCCATGCCGGTGGTGGAGATGATGCCCGCTGGCGCCGCCAGACCAAAGGCGTGCGTCGCGTGATCCACATCGCCCCAGGTCGCGCCGCCCTCGACGCGCGCGACACGCTGCTCAGGATCGACCCAGACGCTACGCATGTGCGAGAGGTCGATCACCAGTCCATTGTCGTTTACCGCGAACCCAGTCACGTTGTGGCTGCCGCCGCGCACCGAGACATTGAGATGCGCCTGGCGACCGAAATTGACCGCGCTGATGACGTCGGCGACATCATTGCAGCGTACGATGACCGCTGGATGGCGATCAATCATCGCATTGAAGACATGACGCGCCGCATCATAGGCGGCGTCACCTGGCACGATGACCTCGCCACGGATGGCGCTCCGCAGCGCATCGAGCTGGCCGCTATCCAGCGTCTGCTGGCCTGTGGTTGAGGATGTTGCCATAGCTAGTGATCTCCTCCTCTGCGCCGCTCTGGGCGCAACACTCCCCTCGACGTGCGACTCTGTGGGCCGCGCGCCTGCTGTGCATTGTGTGTGGTTTGGCTAATGTGGGCTACAAGTCATCTCATATACGAGACCGGTGGTGCCAATACGCTGTGGCTTGAACAATAGCAAGGCGCGTATATCATCACACTCGGCTACCCCCTGACTCACTCGCGCGGGCTATGTTGGCCGCCACGTCCTGCCCACCGGTGCGCGTGGAACGAGCGACGAGCACGCCCGACGCCAACCCGAGGACCAGCGCAAGCGCCATCACAAGGAGCGCCACGGGAAGCGACGGCTTGTTGGTCATCAGGAAGACAATGCCCAGCAGCAGTGCCGTCGCGGTCTGCGGTGTGGTCAGCAAGACCGGGTCGTGGGTGCGCGCGAGGACTTCTGGAGGCAGCGGCCCATCAGGCGTCTCGCGTGCGAGCTGGGCGATGTTGCGCATGCGAGATTGGACAGTCACGGCAGAGATGGGCACGATGACCGCCAGACTGACGAGTGCAACAGCGATCCAGCCTGTCTGGAGATCCCAGACTGTGAGAGCCATATAGAGTCCCGCGGCTAGCAAGAGCAGAATGCTGATGTTGAAGAGGGGTGTCAGCCGCCTAATGAGGTCGGCGAGCACCCGTACATGCTCGACACGCCGCGCGCGCCGGAGCGCCGCCAGCCCGAAGAGCAGGGTGCCAAGAGCGACGAAGTAGCCAATAGCCCCACTCACGTGTAGGAACTTCACAATTGAATACTCACTCATTGCGCACTACCTCGCTAGCTCGTTGGCCGTGTCGCGGTCGGCGCCTTGCAGGATCTTTCGTTGAGATGACTTCTAGCTTCCTCCCGGCTGGGAGACGTAGACAATCTCGCCGTCATGCCACTCGGGCGGCCCATCCAGGTAGGCGAGCAACTGGCGATAGCGGGCATCCTGCTCAGGGGCGTTCGCGTTGGCGACGTAGGCCTCTTTGCTGCTAAAGATAACCGCAAGCCAGAACTCATTCGGATCGCTATCCATCCGATAGACATAGGAGCCGACCGCTCCCGCGACATGCGCTTCCTCGAAGATGCGCATCTGTTCGGCCAGCTGCGACTCTGCGCCTGGTTTTGCGCGCATGCGCGCGACGGTTCCATACATTGCTCGAAACCCCTTCCTTCCCTCCTGCTCAGGAGGATAAATGATGTCATCATCTCAGGGTCAAGCCTCTGTGGATACGAAACCCAGACCCAACGGAGAGGGCCATGCTCGCTCAGTTGCGCCGAGCCTCTCATCCACACTTTCAGAGTACCCAGACAGTGACCGCGCGCCATCGTGGATGGTACGGAGATTCTGGTGATGACTGTACGGAGAAACGCGCTACAGACGACGTATAGACGCGCGAGTATCAGCGTGACCGGCGGGAGGCGGGCCGACGCGCGCGCGGAAGTGGCGCGCCACGGGGTGTCTGGGTGGCGTCGGGCTGCGTCAGGCCAATGTCTACGGCCCAGACGGCAATCTGCGCCCGCGAGCTAAACCCCAGCTTGCCCAGGATATTGGTGACGTGCGACTCGGTGGTGCGCTCGCTGATGACCAGCTCATCGGCGATAGCGCGGTTGGATTTCCCCTGCGCCACCAACGCGGCAACCTCGCGCTCGCGTGCGGTTAGCATCAGCGACGCCGCCCGGACGATTTCGGCCGATCGTTTTGGTTCGGGCGGCAGGCTGGCCAGACATTGGCGCAAGAAGACCGCGCGCAGTACCGCGTCGGAGATCGTTTCGGCCAGTTGATAGGCCAGCTCGCGCGCCTCGTTCGCGCTATGTGCGGCGTCATCGGTGCGGCCCATTCGCTGATAGAGCGCCGTCAGCTGGGTCAGCGCTCGCCGCAACGCAGTTCGCGCGCCCTGCGCGCGTAGATGGAGGGTGGCAGCGCTCAGCCACGCCTCCGCTTCGTCAAAGCGGCCCAGTGCTGTCAGCGCCTTCCCCTGCAGGAGCGCCACCATCGGCATGCCATACTCTCCGTCGGGGGACAAGTCGCCGGTGAGGCGTCTGGCAATGTCGAGCGCGATGTCGGGCTTTCCCTGCGCCAGCGCCAGTTCCCCGCGTGTCACCCAGGACAGCCGCTGTCCCACGGTCTGCATGGCGATATCAACCGGAGCGCCAGCGTCCAGCACGGCTTCCGCCGTTCCGAGGTCGCCCTGGGCAATGCAGGTTGCTGCGAGTACCGCGGTTGTCTCGCGTATCCAGTGCGTTGAGTTGATCGTATGGGCCAGCCTCAGCCCATGTTCCAGGTGCTCGCGTGCCAGCGCCAACGCATAGAGCTCGTAGGCCAGTTCACCAAGTGTGCAGTGCGACGCGGCCATCCACTGGCGGTGCTCGATATCTTTGGCAATGGCCAGTGCGGACGTGGCGCTCGCTAGACCTCGCCCGAAGTCCCCACTGGCAGACAAGCAGAGGCCCATCACCCACAGCGCGTTGGCCTCCCCTGCCCGCCATCCCATCTCGCGCGCGATACGCAAGCCCTCTTCCGCATGATGGGTCGCCTCGCTTAGTGTCGTGGGCGCCAGGGTCATCGTCTGTGACTGGCGGAGCGCCGCCACGAATGGGAGCGTCACCAGGCTGGATGAGAGCGGCTGGCGATCATCCAGGGCGCGTAGCATGTCTACCGCGCGTTGCCCATAGCCTACCGCGTTGACCAGATCATCGCTGAGGATGCTGGCCATGCAGAGTAAATCGAGCGTCTCCGCGACGCCGCGCGCATTGTCCGCCGTCTCGAAGATGGCTAATGCCTCGGCATGAAGCGCTTTCGCCATCACTGGATCATCGACGTTGAGGTGCCAGTTGGCAAGCCGGTTCAGTGTGCGCGCGCGCTTCAGCGGCTCATCGAGCGTGTCCGCCAGTGTCAGGGCGCGCTGATAGTATTCGCCCGTCCTGGCGTAGTCGCGCCCCGCCCAGAGAAGTCCCAGATCGAGCAGCGCGGCCCACTCGGTAGCAGTATCGTCGCTCTCGTGCGCCAGCGTTAACGCAATCTCCAGGTCGCTGCGCGCGTGCTCAAAATCGCCAAGCGTCTCATAGGCGTTGGCGCGCGCCTGATAGATGGCGGATGCTACTGGCACGCCGAGATGATGTGCGGCATTGACGGCCTGCGTGAACTGTTCGAGCGCGGCGTGTGGGGCGTAGAGCGCCAGCGCGCGTTCGCCCGCCCGGCGCGCGTATTCGAGCGAGCGCGCCCATTCTCCCGCCTGACAGGTATGGTATGCCAGTTCGCTCAGGTGGCCTTCCAGCTCGTCGGCATAGAGGACTTCCAGCGCCGCCGCGATGGTGCGATGCATCGTCCGGCGTTCGCGCTCCAGCAATTCGGAGTAGACGGCCTGGCGGGTCAGCGCGTGGCGAAAGGCGAAGCGCTCGGCGGATTGTTCGACGACCAGTTGCGCCGCGATCAGTTCTTTGAGCAGATCGAGCAGCGTCGCTTCATCGCAGCCCGTGAGATGCTGGAGCAACGCGAACTCGAATCGCTGGCCAACGACCGCCGCGAACGCCAGCAACTGACGCGCCGCCACGCTGAGGCGCTCGCTGCGTCGCCTGACGGCATCCTGCACGCTGCGGGGAATATTGATTTCGTTGAGTGGCTTACGCTCCCATCCCTCGCCGCTATAGTAGATTTCGTCGTCGGCCAGCAGCGCATGCAACACTTCTTCGATGAAGAACGGGTTGCCTTCGGTCAGGTGGTACATGGCATCGAGGAATTCATAGCGTACGGGGCGCTGTAGCTCGAAGATAACGAGGAGCATCTCCTCAACTTCAGCAGGCGTCAGTGGGGCAAGCGCTATCTCGCTCGCCAGCCGCTCGCGGTCGAGTTGCGCGAGAAAATGCTGGAGTTGCGTGTGCTGCTCGTCGCTACGATAGGTCAGCAGCAGCAGTATCGGCAGGTGCGGGAGCCGCCGCGCGAGGAACGCGAGAAATTCGAGGCTGGTGTCATCGGCCCAGTGGATATCTTCGGCGACGAAGAGAAGCGGCTGGCGCGCGCTGAGTCTGGTAAGCAGTTGAACCAGCGCCTCGAAGAGCCGCCGTTTCTCCTGCTCCGGGCTAATCAGCGGAGCAGAAGCGTCAGGAGGCAGATAGGCTGTCAGCTCTGGCAGCAGTCGCACATACTCGCTAGCGTATGTTCCCGCGTCGCTCATCAACTCCGCCGGGGGAATGATGGCGAGTAGCCCCCGCAGGGCATCGATCAGCGGGCCGTAGGGGAGGGAGCGATCTGGCTCGAAGCAGTTGCCCTGGAGCGTGAGCATCATGTCGCGGCGGATGCCCGTTTTGATCTCGGCGATCAGTCGCGACTTGCCAATCCCCGCCTCACCGGCCAGTAAGAGGGTGTGCCCATGCCCCTGGCGCATCTG
Source organism: Ktedonobacterales bacterium (assembly GCA_036557205.1). Taxonomy (GTDB): domain Bacteria; phylum Chloroflexota; class Ktedonobacteria; order Ktedonobacterales; family JADMIN01; genus DAHUXT01. The sequence continues at coordinate 6,397 of DATBIB010000179.1, forward strand.
TCCCAGCAAGAGCGAGACGGACTCCAGATACGTCGCGCGGCCAATCAGTCTTGGGCATATCGCCGAGTGCGGAGCGGCCATGGCTCAATCTGCCCTTCACCGGTACAGAGAATGGGCACGTATCTCCAACGTCATACGAGGGACATGACACACTACGTCTACCACGCCAGCCACGCGCAGTATATCCGCAAGTGGGGGCAATCAACAATACGCAGTTCTCAACATAGCACATGAGGCGCCTCAGGCGACAAGCGGAGAACGCCCCCGCCGACTCTATACGACGGGGGCAACAGGACGAGCCTGGGGTGGGTGTCAGTTAAAGCCAAAGTTGGTTGGGCCGCGTTCGTTCTCCCGGTCCGCGCGCTCCATATTCGAGCGCCGGTTGATCTCGCGGTCCACCTCCTCGCGTGGCCGCCCATACGCCTCGCGGGAGAGCGCGCGGATGCCCTCCGCCCGCTGCTCGACATACTCCACCGGCGAGGGCTGAGTCTGCAGCGTGAAGACGGGAGTGCGGTGGCCCGTTATCAGCAGCCGTCCGTAGGCCGTGTAATCTGGCAGCGTAATCAGTTGTTGCGCGCCAATCGGCGATGGCGCGAGAATCGACTCCATCGCCACGGCATCGGTGGCCCCCAAACGGAACGAGATGATGCTGCCGACGTTGCCCAGAAGCGCATCGCGAATCTCGCCGGTCAGTTGGCCGACGTGCTGGTTGGCAAGCGTTAGCCCGACATGGTATTTGCGCGCCTCCGCCAGCATCAACGCCAGACTGTCGGTGGCATAGTTGTGGAACTCATCCACCACCAGCGAGACATCGCGCCGCTCTGCGTCGGGCAGCGCCGAGCGGGAGAGCGCCGCCCGCAGAATCATAGGTAGCAGAATCAGTCCCAGGAAGTTGGCGTTTTCACTGCCTAGACGCCCTTTCGCCAGGTTTAGCAGGACGATCTTGCCGCCATTCATCGCCTCGCTGAAGGAGAAGCTGCTGGTGGACTGGCCCAGAATCCGCCGCATCGTGCGGTCGGTGACGAAGTGCGAGAACTTGGAAACGAGCCAGTCCAGTACCTCGCTCTTATGAAACTCGTTGGTGGCGGTGATCTGGTCGGTCCAGTAGCGTCTGACAATGGGATCGGTGACGTGTGGCAGGAGATGCTGCATCACGAAGCGGTGGTCCTGGAAGGCGCGCAAGACCTCCACCAACGTATTCCCCGGCGCGCTCATGACGGTCAGCATGACGTTGCGCGCCCCGTGCTCGAAGCGCGGCCCGATGATGCCGGTGTGGTGTGGATCGTAGAGCTTGATGAGCAGGTCGATGAAGGCGTTGACCATCATCTCGCGTTCGTCTTCGTCGCCGGTTTCTAGCGGATTGAGGCCAACGGGGAAGGCTTTATCCGCCGGATCGAAGAGGACGACATCGCGCATTCTTTCCTCGGGGATCTTGCCGAGAATCTGCCGGATCAGGTCGCCATGCGGGTCGATCACGATGACCGAACGACCCTCCAGAACATCCTGCAAGATGACGTTTTCGAGCAAGGTTGACTTGCCGGTACCGGTCTGCCCGACAATCCAGGTGTGATGGTTCCTGCTGGCTTGTGGCAGACAGACAGGCGACATGACGCCGTGGACGCGGTTGACGCCCAGGTGGATGCCGTCGCGCGCGCGGGCGCGGAATGGCAGCATCTCGACGACGCCCTGAAGCGGCAGCCAGCGGCCCGTATCGGGCAGCGCGAACATGCAGGCGACCTCACCCATATGCGCCAGGAAGAGCGGCTCGGTCTGGGAGTCGTCGTCGGCCCAGGGGGTGAAGGCCATCGCGCGCATATTGGCGCAGGCAATCGCGAACTCGGTCTCTGGCTGGTCTGGCAACTTTGCGGAACGCGGGCGCACGCAGATGGCGCCATCCACCACGGGGAGCGTGGGCGTTTGCCAGGCGGCCTCCGCGGTGAGAAGCCCCGGCCCGCCTACCTCGCGTGTGATCGTGGCGGCCAGATGCTCGCCGATGCGCGCGGCGCCGCTCAACTGAACGCGCAGCCGGAAGCTGGCGATATTCAACGCGAGGGAGCGGCGCATCCGCACCTGCTGCTGCCCGGCGTTCGTGGAGGCGGCGAGGTGGGCGGGAACCAGCGTCCCCTCATCCCATGAGTCATCGACGTGCGTCGGCGCGATGCACAGGGAAAGCGCGGTCTGGTCCTCCTGGCGCAGCATCA
>DATBIB010000180.1:0-10735 GCA_036557205.1 Ktedonobacterales bacterium
CCTATCGCGAGACACTGACGCGGGCCAATCCCGAGATTCTGGTGATGGTCGGCTCGGACCACTTCCACCAGCTCTGGTATGACAACATGCCGCAATTCCTGATCGGCAAAGCGCCTTTCTACGACGCGAACTATTACAACGAAGAGCGCGAGTTTGGCCTGCCGCGCATGGTGCTCAAGGGGCACGAGGAGCTGTCGGCGTATCTGCTGCGCCAGGGGCTGGACGCCGGGTTCGATCTCGCCTTCAGCAATGAGCTGCGCGTTGACCACAGTATCACCTGTCCGATCATCACGACGCGCCCGCAGGCTGACCTGCCCATCGTACCGGTCTATACCAATATCTTCGCGCCGCCGCTCCCCCAGCCACAGCGCTACGTCGCCTTCGGGCGGCTGCTGCGCAGGCTTATCGAGCAGTGGCCCAGCGATACGCGCGTCGCGGTCATCGGCACCGGGCACCTCTCACTGGAGCTTGGCGGTCCGCGCCAGTTCGGTCCGCACGGCCCCGATCCTGAGTTCGACCGCAGGGCCGTTAACTGGATCGCCAACGGCGACATCGCGGGCGCGCTGGCGGGCGTCTCGCTCGATAGCCTGTGGGAGCCGGGCAATGCCACGCACGGCTTCCTCGATTTCATGCTGATGATGGGTGTTGCTGGAGAGATGAAGGCCGACTACGCCGATACGCTGGACCTCTTCCACACGATGGAGGCGTACTTTACCTGGTATCCGAAAGGAGCGAACGTGTGAGCAAGTATCTCGTCAACAAGTTCCTCTTTTCGATTGATCGCGACCCGGCGCTGGTCGAGCGGTATCGCGCCGATCCGCGCGGCACGGTGACGTGGTGGGAGGCCGAGCGCGCCAATGCCATCCTCAACCTGCCGGAGATGGAGCGCAGTACGTGGCTCCGGTTTGCCGACGATGAGCGCGAGGCGCTAGCGACGCACGATTACGTCAAGCTCTTCGAGCTGGGCGCGCATCCTTTCCTGACGCTGACGCTCTTCATCGCGCTCTTCGAGCGCGACTATCCCGAGCCGCTAGGCTTCCAGCTGGAGTATGCCCGCAAACTGCAGCACTGGTCGCTGCCCTACCCCGATATCACGACATAATGGTGTGGCATTTGCAGCCGCTCCTTTGCGGCGTGGATAGTGGAGGCGAGACGTATGGCTGATCGCATTCTCACGACCGTCGTCGGCAGCTATCCTCAGCCGGACTGGCTGGTGGACCGCGAGAACCTGCGCAGTCGGCTGCCGCCGCGCGTCCGCGTGCGCGAGCTCTGGCGGGTGCCGGAGCCATATCTCGAAGAGGCCCAGGACGATGCGACCATCGTCGCCATCCGCGCGATGGAGCGCGCTGGCGTGGACATCATCTCCGATGGCGAGATTCGCCGCGAGAGCTACTCCAACCGCTTCGCCACTGCCCTCGATGGCCTCGACCTCGATCATCCCGGCACCGCCATCGACCGTACTGGCCACCCCAATCCGGTCCCGCGCGTCGTCGGCCCCATTCGCCGCACCCGCCCGGTAGAGGTACGCGATCTGGCGTTTCTGCGGCGCAATACCGACCGGCGCATCAAGATCACCGTGCCAGGCCCCTTCACCGTCACGCAGCAGGCGCAGAACGACTACTACCCGGATGACCGCGCGCTCGCGCTTGCTGTGGCCGCCGCCATCAATGAGGAGATCAAGGATTTATTCGCGGCGGGCGCCGATGTCGTGCAGATTGACGAGCCGTATCTTCAGGCGCGGCCAGAGAAGGCGCGCGTCTACGGTGTCGAGGTCATCAATCGCGCGCTCGAAGGGGTGGAGGGGACGACTGCCCTGCACATGTGCTTCGGCTACGCCGCCATCGTTCACGACCGGCCCGCGGGCTACGCCTTCCTGCCGGAACTGAACTCATGCGCCGCCCAGCAGATTTCACTGGAGACCGCTCAGCCCAACCTGGACCTCTCGGTGTTACAGGAGCTTCCTGACAAGACCATCATTCTGGGCGTGCTGAATCTCGGCAGCATGACGGTGGAGACGCCGGAAGAGGTCGCCGCACGTATTCGTGACGCGCTACGCTACGTCGAGCCGGAGCGCCTGATCGTCGCGCCCGACTGTGGGATGAAATACCTGCCGCGCGACGTCGCCTTTGGCAAGCTCCAGGCGATGGTCAAGGGCGCGGCCATCGTCAACCGCGAGCTGGCCTGACCGCCCGCGGCTCATGCTCTGGCTCCCCCTCTCCTCGCGGGAGAGGGGGCTGGGGGGTGAAGTCTGGGGCAAGTCGCATCACCCCGGCTGCTGGCTATATTCCTCGTCGGTGACGTGCGCGCCCCAGGTCGCGTTGTTGCCGTTCTCGTCCACCTCCAGCATCGCGAGGTGGGTCATGAAGCGGTTGGGCATGGCGCCGTGCCAGTGCTCCTCGCTCGGCTCGAAGAAGACGCGATCACCGGTACGGATGACCTCAACCGGCCCGCCACGCCGCTGGCAGAGGCCGACGCCCTCGGTAACATAGATCGTCTGGCCGTTGGGGTGGGTGTGCCACGCCGTCCGCGCGCCCGGCGTGAAGTGGACGCTGCTGGCGCTTAGGCGCGAGCCAGCGGATGGCGCCGCAACCGCGTCGATGTAGACCGTGCCGGTGAACCAGTCGGCTGGCCCAGCGTTGGTCGCGACAGAGTTCCTGGTGATCTGCATGTCGTCGTCTCCCTCATAGTGTTACGAGACTCGCCGCCTTCTCAGCGCGGCACGAGCTTGAGCGTTGCGGCGCGGGCCTGCGGACTGACAACGGTGCCGACGACGCTGGCGGAATAGCCGCCATATTTGCCGCGGTAGGCATCGTCGATCTCGTCGTTCATATCATCCGTCTCGACGAGGCGTACATCTTTCTCAACGCCATCTGCGCGAATGTGCGCCTCGTGGCGCTCCTGGGCGGCGCGGAACCAGGAGGACGTGCGGCCGTGGATGGGACGAATGTAGATGTCGTCGCCCTGACGGACGACCCAGATGGTAACTGACTTTCGTAGCGTGCCATCGCGCCGGAGCGGGGCAATCTCCAGCTCCTCCGCTGTCCCGATTCTGGCAAGCTCGTCGTGTGTCCATGTCGTCAATGCGGTACCTCCTTACGGGCGCAATAGCGCCTTGATGGCGCGGCGCTCATCCATAGCGGCATATGCTTCCGCCACCTGGTCGAGAGTCGTGCGGAAATCAAAGACGCGTCCTGGATGAATCTGCCCGCGCAGAACCGGCTCAAGCAATTCTGGGATATAGGCGCGCGCTGGCGCAACACCGCCCCGAATGCCCACGTTCTTCCAAAAAATGTCCTTGTAGGCAAAATGTTCGTAGGTCGGGAAGCCGACCGCGCCAATGACCGCTCCAGGACGGGCCACACCAGCGGCTGTCGCGATTGACTCATCCGTGCCTACACACTCGAGGGCGGCATCCACGCCAACGCCGTGCGTGAGCTGCATCACTGCCGCGACCGCGGCCTCACCGCGCGCGTCGACGATATCAGTCGCCCCAAACGCGGTGGCTAACTGCTGGCGCGCCGGATGGCGGCTTAACGCAATGATGCGCACCGCGCCTTTGAGTGTGGCGGCGATGACCGCGCACAGGCCGACGGCGCCATCACCGATGACGGCCACCGTGTCACCCATAGCGACGTTGGCGCTGACGGCAGCATGATAGCCGGTACACATAACATCCGACAGGGCGAGGAGGGATGCCAGCGTGTCTTCAGAATACCCCGAGCCGGGGACTTTGACGAGAGTGGCGTCGGCAAGGGGCACACGGACGTATTCGCCTTGGCCACCGTCCGTGTCCCCATTCCCGAACGAACCGCCATGTACACACTGCGACGTGTACCCAGCCCGACAATTGGCGCAGGTACCATCACAGTACGTGAACGGCGCGACGACGAAGTCACCTGGTTGCAGGTGAGCTACGTCAGCGCCGACAGCCTCGACGACGCCAATGAACTCATGGCCAATACTGCCGACCTTATGCGGATTAATCCCGCGATAGTACCAGAGGTCTGAGCCGCAGACACACCCCATCACGACCCGGACGACTGCATCGGTTGGCGCTTGAATAGTCGGGTCTGGCCGTTCTCCGAACGTAATCTTTCCTTTGCCTTCAAACAATGCTGCTTTCACATGCTCTCCCTTCTTGTTTATTGTGTCTATGTATCGTCTGCCGTCTCACCTTCCTCAACACCTACGCTGCTTGAAGAATAGTCCAGCTTGTGTGTCCTAGGTCTAAGAACACCGAACAACACCGTCATGTCCCAGTGGCAATACTGGGAGTAGGCCAGGTTCGCGGCATGAATGCCGCGGCTAAGAACTGGTTTTGCTAGGAACGCTAAGGATAATTCCCCTATCCAACACTAATGTTAGATGCTCCAGAGCATGGGGTGATAGAATGTTTGTCGAAGATGATTGAATGATTCTGCAAAACTTACGCACTCTTGTGAAACCAGGGAAGGGGTTCCCATGGCTATAATCGACCTGGATGTAATGATCCATCAGCAAGCAGACCAACAGGCAACACGCGAGGCGCGGCGAGTGCAAGCCGATCGTGAGGAACTAGTTGAGCGGATCGCGCGGGCCGTCCACACGGATGGAACCATCGAGCCGCTTCCAGGGCTTTATCTGTCCCGCCGCTCTGTGCCGCTGGAGCCGCTGCATAGTGTGGTCGAGCCGTCTCTGTGCGTGGTTGCTCAGGGGAGCAAGGAGGTTCTGCTGGGCGAGAGCCACTATCTGTACGATCCCGCGCATTACCTGCTTGCGACTGTTGACCTGCCCTGGGTCAGCCAGGTTCTCGAAGCCTCGAAGGAGCGGCCTTATCTCAGCCTTCGCCTGGAACTCAACCCTACCGTCGTCAACGCCGTCATGGTGGAAGCCGGTTGTTTCTCCGCACCTCCAGTCCTTGCTGATCCAATGGCCATGTCTGTCAGCCCATTAGATGCCGATCTGCTGGATGCCGCGGTGCGGCTTGTCCGCCTCCTGGATTGCCCTGCCGAGGCGCGGGTTCTCCTGCCGCTCGTTTCGCGCGAAATCATCTATCGCCTCCTGATCGGAGATCAGGGTGGTCGGCTCTTTCACCTGGCGCTCGCAGGCGGTTACACTTCCCACATCGCCAGAGCCGTCGAGCGACTCCGGCACGATTTCGATCAGCCGCTGCGCATTGAACTGCTCGCGCGCGAGCTGGGTATGAGCGTCTCGGGCTTCCATCACCACTTCAAGGCCGTCACGGCGCTGAGTCCCCTGCAATTCCAGAAGCGGCTGCGGCTCCTGGAGGCCCGCCGCCTGATGCTGGGCGAAGACCTCGATGCGGCCAGCGCGGCCTATCGCGTGGGATATCACGACGCCTCTCACTTTAATCGGGAGTATAAGAGCTTCTTTGGCATCCCACCGATACGCGATGTGCAACGGCTGCGGGAAGAGGCCGTGGAAAGCGCTGGCCGATGAGTCAATGCGAGCTGACTCCTTGAGCAAGCTCTTCATCCCTAAGGGAAAAGCAGACGCGCCCAGGTGATATGTTCGCTGGGCGCGTCTTCAGGAGAGCCGAGAGCTTGTTCGAGTTAGTCGTCCAGATCGTAGACCTTCGCGAACTTCTCGGTCAGGTAGCGGCGGAAGTAGTCAGGATTCGGCTTCTCGCCCGTCACGCGCTCGATCAACTGCTCCGGCTGGTAGACCGAGCCGAACGCATACATGCGCTCGCGCAGCCAGTTCAGCACGAAGCTCGTATCGCCCGCGGCTAGGCGCTCGTCGAAGTCGGGGAAGGTCTGGCGCAGCGTCGCGTAAATCTGCGCCGCGTAGAGATTGCCGAGCGTGTAGGTCGGGAAGTAGCCGAAGCCGCCCGTCCAGTGGATATCCTGCATGATACCCTGCGCGTCGGTCGGCGGCTCGACGCCCAGATACTCCTGATACATCCCGTTCCACGAGCCTGGCAGCGACTCGACCGCGACCTCGCCGTTGACCATCGCCTTCTCCATCTCGTAGCGGACGATGATATGCAGGTTGTAGGTCACCTCGTCGGCTTCGACACGAATCAGGCTGGGTTGCACGGTGTTGAGCGCGCGGGCGAACGTCGCGACATCTACGCTGGCGTACTGCTGTGGGTAGGCCGCCTTCACCTTGTCATACTGGCCCTTCCAGAACGCCTCGGAGCGCCCGATGGCGTTCTCCCACAGCCGCGACTGTGACTCGTGCGCGCCGAGCGACGCGCCGCCAGCCAGCGGCGAGCGCGCCAGCCGATTGTCGCTGCCCTGTTCGTAGACGGCGTGGCCGCCCTCGTGCACTGCCGCCATGAGCGCCGCCTGCAAGAACTTCGGATCAGGCCGCACTGTCACGCGCACGTCGAACGGCGAGCCGAAGCTGGTAGTGAAGGGATGCGGCGAGATGGCGATGCCACCGTTGTTGAAGTCGTAGCCCATGCCGGTCAGTAGCTCGCGTGAGAGGGCGACCTGTGAATCGGCCGGGAAGTCTCCCTCCAGGCACGAGGCATCAATAGTGTGGCCGCTCTGCTGAATCCGCTGTAACGTGGCGACGCTCACCTCGCGGACCGGGCCGAAGAGCGCGTCGAGCCGCTCAGTGGTCATGCCCGGCTCGTAGAGATCGAGCAGCGCGTCGTAGCGGGACGCCTGCCCTGGCGTGCGCAAGCGGTCCGCCACCTCGCGCTGCAGCGTGATCGTTTTGCCGAGCCACGGCGCGAACTGGGCGAAGTCGTTGTGCTCGCGGGCGCGCCGCCATGCCTCGAAGGATGCCGCTCCCACACGGGCCAGCTCCTGCACCAGCCCGGCGGGAAGCTTCGTCGCCTGGTCATATCCCCGGCGCGTCTCGCGGACCAGCCCACGGTCGGCGTCGGTATAAGGCGCATTCGCCACCACCGGCTCCAACTCGCCGAGTAGCTCACCGATGCGTGCCGCTGTCTGCCGTTCGTGCAGAACACCCTCCAGTGTCGCCATCTGCGCGCCACGGACCTCGCCCGCGCCATCCGGCAGGGCAGTGTTCTGGTCCCAGGCGAGCAGCGCGTTCATCGCGCCGAGGTCGGCAATCTCATTCATGCGATCCAGCAATTCCTGGATGCGCGCGTCCGATGTCGTCAGGTTCAGCTCATCACTGGGCTGCGTTTGCGGAGTAGTCAACGTTCTGTCCTTCGTCTGTCGCTCGGTGATGGCACAGTCAGAGAGAGCCATCACCATCTGGTGCATGAGCTATGCGTTATGCGTGAGATGCGCCACAGCCACCACTTTTTACCACAGCCGCGCGCTACGTGAGACTATACAGCAGCATTGCGCATGATTCCCGCGTGTGCCGGAAGAAGGAGCGGAAATCTGATACCCACTGTGCGCTCTCGACAGATATGCTGTACGCGGCGGCTGATGTTTCGCCGCCCGCTACTCGCTATCCCACAGCATCTCATTGCGTCTCACAGACCAGTGCGGAAGGAGCGTCCTCATGATGATGGGCTCGTGCGCGTCTCAAGCCTTTTTCGCTCGCGTCGTGATCGGCGGAGCTACGCCGCGAACCAACATCCCCCTCCACTAGCGGGGTTTCACATCGTCTGTTTGCGTCTCCACGATCACACGCTTTCACCGCGCGCGCCTCACCCTGCCATCTGGCCTGCGGGTCCAGTCAGGGCGACCGCCGCGCCTGGGAGAATACCGCTCGTGGATACGAATCGCTCTGCCACGCCTGATGATCTCGATCTGCTGTCTGAAACTGGCTCCGAAACCGAGAGCGCATCCACCATCCCCCGCAACCAGAAGGCCAGCTACGAGGCCAACGCCGACGTGCGGCGCTGGCTGCGCGAACAGGAGGCCGAACGCGCGGGCACGAAGCCGCCGTTCAACCCGTCGTTTCTGGCGCATCAACGCGACCGACCGTGGGTACTTTCGTCGCTGGCGTCTTTCTACGAAGACGACCTGATTACCGATGTGCTGGCGATGGTCAAGAGCGGCAAGGAGGCGACGGTCTACTGCTGCGCGGCGCACCCATCTACCGGGCTGGAGTACGTGGCGGCGAAGGTCTATCGCCCACGCATGTTTCGCAGCCTGCGCAACGACGCCGTCTATCGCGCCAGCCGTCCGCAGGTGGACGCGAAGGGGCGTGAGGGACGTGGCGCGAAACGCTGGAATGCGACCGCGAAGGAGACCGAACGCGGGCGGGCGGCGAAGATCAACGCCTGGATTCGCTATGAGTACGAGACACAGCGGCTGCTCTACGACGCCGGGGCGGATGCGCCGCGACCACTGGCGCAGAGCGGCAACGCCGTGCTGATGGAGTATATCGGCGGCGAGCCTGGCACACCCGCGCCGCTGCTGCGCGAGGTGACGCTGGGACGCGAGGAGGCCATGCCCCTCTTCGAGCGGGTGCTGCGCAACATCGAGCTATGGCTGACCTGCGACCGCGTGCATGGCGATCTCTCCGCCTATAACATGCTTTATTGGGACGGCGCGATCACCATCATCGACTTCGCCCAGGCGGTGGACCCGCGCTACAACCCTGCCGTGGGCGACCTGCTGGCGCGCGATATCGCTCGTGTCTGCCAGTACTTCGCCCGTTTCGGTGTCGTGGCGGATGCCGCCGCACTGGCAAGCGATCTCTGGCTGCGCTACCTGCGTGCCGAGTTGTGAGAAACTTGCCCCGACCTCACCCCCCAGCCCCCTCTCCCGCGGGAGAGGGGGAGCCGGGATAACAAACGCTGCGGCTTATTGCAATTTTGCTTCGGTAGGAGGAGCTTTCTGGTTCCCCCTCCCTTTTAGGGGAGGGGGTTAGGGGGAGAGGGCCGACCGCCACCAACAGAGACGAATCAAGGATTACGGGTAGGTCGCGGTGGAGAGCAGCACATTGGGAAGCGACCCCAGGTGGCCGCCGATGTTGCCGCTAAGATTCTCCATATAGACTCCACCTGCGAAGGACCAGACTACACCGCCAGCAGACGAGGTAGGAGCGAAGAAACCACCAGAGACTGGACCCAGATATTCCCACTGACTGGAGTCTTCGGGGAGCCGGTACAGACCAGTATGATCCGATGAGTCAGGCTCTCCAACCAGAATCGCGCCATCAGATGCTATAGCGAGCCACTCCAAATACTGGGATGCGCGCGTCGAGCAGGGAGCATTGGTACAGAGTGTGGGACGAATACTCCAGGTCACACCACCATCGAAGGTGCAGATTACTCCTGCATCTGAGCGTTTTGCTGCGGGAACATCAGTGGTCACCTCGTCGATGCAGATGTGCCACGGCTGACTCGCCGTGGTCGATTGCTGGACGCCAATGCTGCCAAATCCCAGGCCAGCGCTCAATGTGGGCAGAGGAACCGCCTTCCAGTGCGCGCCACCATCGGTTGACTGTTGCAGCATGCCCGCACTTGAAGAAACCATGGCGAGTATCGTGCCATCAGGGCGCACCCAGAATTGGTTAACCCCCCCGCCCGCACTGTTGATGGGTATATCTATCGGCTGCCACGTGCGCAGGTGATCGGCGCTCACCGAAAGGTGAATGTCGTACTTTGGCAGTCCATTGCTCTGCTTTCCTACCACCTGCCAGCGTATCGCATAGGTGCGCCCATTGGCTGTCGCCAGATACGAGAGACCATCGTCATAGGCTAGCTTGGTCCACGTCGCGCCGCTATCCTCGGTCAGTTCCTGGAATTGCGCCTCGGTGAGTGTCGTTACGTCTTGTCCCATGACGTTCACAAGAACACGGCTGGAATCCAATGCATCGACTTGAACAGTACAGTCAGAGACCTGCGCATCGGGCCAGGGGAACTGCGTGAGGCGCGTCCAATGTGCGGCGCGGTCGGATGTTCGGTAGATGGTGATCTGCGAACTGATTTGCGCGGGCGCATTTGGCGGTTGACGTATTTGCTTCGTCTGGCTGTAGCAGGCATAGGCGATGTTGCCGTTGGTGGATGCGACGCCAAACGAGAGGATATCGTCCGATCGCTCGCCAAACGTGATGCCACTGGTGGGCAGGTTCGCGGGCGTCAACGTGAGTGGCGTGCCTGGTACCGCGGGCGAGACGGGTCCGGCGGTAGGAAGCGGCGTTGGCGTTCCTCGAACTACCGTCGCGGTGGCGCCTGGGTGAAAGGTCACGTTGCCGCGCGCCTGAAAAAGCTGGGCGAAGCCGAGCGCCAGCAGCAGCACAGCCGCCAGCGCGCTTGTCGCGCCCGCCACACGGCGCACGGTTCGGCGGGTGTTGCGCGGCCCGCGAGCGCTGGTGATACCTGCCCGCACCGCGCGCCAGAGGCGTCCGTCGCTCTCAGGCACAGGCAGGCGCCGAAGGGCATCGTCGAGCGATTCATACAAGGCGATCTCGCGGCGGCAGGCTTCACAGCCGGAAACATGCGCGGCGATTCGCGCCGATTCGTCGCTGGCAAGCGCGCCATCGCGCCAGGCGGCAATAGTTGTGGGCGAAATGCCGAGGGGGCATGAGGCGTTGGCGGTTGTCATCGCGTCTCCTCCTGCATATACTGCGCGCGGAAAGCCTCGCGGGCGCGCGAGAGCGTCATCGCGGTGGCTGCCCTTGATGCCCCCAGCGCCTCGGCGATCTCGGGGATCGAGAGGCCATAGACGACGCGCAACACCAGCGCGCTCCGCTGCCGCACGGGCATCGCCAGCAACGCGGCGCGAACGACAGCCGACTCGGCAATGCCAGCGGAGGGGTCCAGCGTGGCGGGATGCGCCGTGCTGATGTGCGCCATGGTCGCGTCGTGGATCGAGCGATGGCGGCGATGATTGCTGGCGAGGTTGGTGGC
>DATBIB010000181.1:0-18498 GCA_036557205.1 Ktedonobacterales bacterium
GTCGCCCGCCACCTGGGATGCCTGTATGTGGACTCGGGCGCATTCTACCGTGCGCTCACAGTACTCGCCGTCACCGAAAACATCGACCCCGACGATAGCGAACGGCTCACCGCGCTGGCGGAATCGAGCAACATCCGCATCGTCACGCCCACCGTTCTCGACGGACGCCAGTATACCGTCCTCGCCGGGAACACTGATATCACACCCGCGCTGCGCACGCCAGAGGTCGAGACAAACGTCTCACGGGTCTCGCGCCATCCGCCCGTGCGGGATGCGCTGAGGACCCTTCAGCAGGCAATGGCCGATGATCAGACGGTGGTGATGGTTGGGCGCGATATTGGCACGGTGGTGCTGCCAGACGCGGACCTCAAAATCTGGCTGACCACCTCGCTGGAGCAGCGCGCGCAGCGACGCCACGGCGATCTGGTCGCCAGCATGGGCGAGCAGGCGCCGACGCTCGACGAGGTACGCGAAGAGATCGCGCGCCGGGATGAGAAAGACCAGAAGCAGATGCAGCCCGCTCCGGACGCCTATACCATTAACAATGACTTGTTGACGGCCGATGAAACCGTCGCCCGTATTCTGACTCTGCTCCACGAGCGCGCCGAGCGGGAGGTCTCATCATGACGAGCGCCAATACGCCCGCATCGTCGTCTCAGCCCTCGCAGCCATCGCAGCCCGCGCGGCCATCACGCTCAGCTACGCCCGCGTCGCCGGAAGACCGCATCGGCCAGGAGTCGAAGGGCTTCTATGCTTTCGCAAAGGTCGTCGTGCGACTGGTTTTTCCGCTGCTTGCCCGCCTGCGCGTCGTTGGCCTTGAAAACGTCCCCACCAGCGGCCCGGTCATCCTGGCGCAGAACCATATCGCGTGGATCGATATCCCCCTGGCCTCCATCAAGGTGCCGCGCGTCTCGCATTACATGGCCAAGATCGAGCTGTTCGGGCAGCCAATGCTCGGCGGCATCATGCGGCTGCTGGGCGCGTTTCCGGTACGGCGCGGCGAGGGCGACCGCGAATCACTACGCATCTCCGAGCGGCTGCTCGCGCAAGGGAAGGTGCTGGTCATCTTTCCGGAGGGCCACCGCAGCGGCGGCCAGCTCATCCAGGCGCATCCAGGCGCCTCGCTGATCGCGCTCCGCACCGGCGCGCCGATTGTCCCGGTGGCGATTTCAGGCACCGAGAACGTCTTCAAGCGGTTCCGCCCGCTGGTCACGGTGAGCTATGGCAAGCCATTTCACCTGGAGACCAGCGGCCCACGCCGCACCCGTGACGATCTGGCGCGCAATACCGACCTCATCATGTATCATATCGCCGAGCTACTGCCGCCGGAGTACCGTGGCGAGTACGCGCTGCCGCCAGCCGAGTCGTGAGCGCGCGAAGCGCCGGGATAGTCGCGGTACCCGCCAACACCAGCGCCTGAGCGCGAAAGGGGGCCATGTATCGTGCTGCTTTCACCGAGTTACTCGCGGTTTCGTGTCGGCATCGCAACGGTGGGCTTCATTCTCCTGTCGCTGGCCACCTTGCTGGTTCTTCCCGCCATCTTCCCCGCAGGCAAAGACCTGCTCGCCCACTATGCGCTGCCGCCCAAAGACCCGCACACGCAGACCCTCGGCGGGCAGATAGACAATCTGCGCAGCATCACCGCCGTGATCGCGCTGACGGCGCTGCCATGCGGCTACTGGCTTGCCCTGCTGCGATTACGGGAGGTGAGTGGCCCGCAGGCGCTGCTAGAAACGATTGGGCTGAGCATACTCTTCTTCAGCGGTGGCGAATATCTCCTCATCACCGCGGCAACGCTGATCTCGCCCGACCTGGCCAAGAATGCTCCGGGCCCATTCTGGTGGTCGGCGATGCTGGCGACTGCCCCGGAGCTGCTGCTGCGCGCGCTGGCGCTGGCGATCATCTGTGGCCTGGCGGGAACGCTGGCGGCGCTCCTCTTCACCCGCTGGCGGCCAGTGCGAGGTGTCCTGTTCCACACGCCGCCAGGGATTGCCACATTCGGGCGCGTGCTGGGTGTGGGGATGGCCGTGCTGGCCGTGCAACTGCTCGGCGGCCTGCTGCTGGTGCAAACGGTCTTCGCCACGCTGGGCGCTGCCCATCCTGGTGACGCGGTCTTCCTGCTGGCGGTCTGGCTGCTTGCCCCGGCGCTTGTGATCGCCTTCTATGCAACCCGTAGCTCCGCCCGCTTTATCCGGCTGGCCTCGGTGGACCGCTCCGCGCCGACACTGCCCGCGCTGCCACTCGTCGCGCCTGCCGTCCGACCCGGGGCGCGGCTGACCGGACTGGGTGGCGTGCTGTCCACGCTGGGCTATTTTCTGCCCTGGTGCTTTCTCAGCGTCGTCTTCCTGGTCAGCTCCTGCAATCAGCCAGCTCATCTGGAGACGAAGCCCGTCGAGCCGTCGGGCGCTGATCTGGCCATCCAGTCTGGGGCAACCTTCATTCCGGGAATACTCGTGCTGCTCGCCGCGCTGGTATTGGTCGGCATCGGCGTAGGCGCGTTGCGACGCCAGCCGTCGCGCAGGCAGATTGGGGTCGCGCTGATCGCGGCGCTGATTGGTCTGGCGCTGGTGGGATTTCAATCGCTCCAGTTAGCGTCGGGCAAATTCCCGTTGACGCGCGCCGAACAGATCACGTTTCTGGGGATGGGCGTGGGGTTCTGGCTGCTGCTCGTCGGGTTCATCCTTGGGATGGTGGGCGGCGGCATGATGCTCTACACCATCATCCGGCCCGCCCCTGGCAAGAAGGGCATTACCTGGGCAGATACCGGCTCCGCCAGGACACTGCCCGACGAGTAGCGGTGGAATTATTGCTCGTCGGTGAGTTCTACCACAGCGTCGCCCTCGTGGATGACGCCGCCGCGCTCGACGGAGGCGTAAACCCCCAGGCTGGGCAGGCGCTTGCCATCGAGCGCTGGCACTGCGGGACGATTGTGCTCCGCCACCGCGCGCAGTATGCCGATATCCTCCGCCAGCTCACCCTGCAGCAGGGTAGGCACGACGCACCGCGGCGACGGGTCGGTCACACGCAGGCGCACCTCCGCGCTAATCGCTAGCGTTCGCCCAACCCACTCATTCTCCGCGAATCCCCGCGTGCCGTCAGGCGTCTCGATGACCAGGTTGGGCCGGAAGCGGCGCGGGTCTATCTGGCCGCGCGGATAGAGCGCTTGCAGCTGCGCGAGTGTGGCGGTCGTCATCAGATGGAGCGGCGCGTAGTCGAAAAACGTACCCTCCGGAGCACCCTGGCCGATCCGCCCTGATGTCACCGTATCGCGCAGCAGGAGGCCATCAACGTCGGGCCAGTAGCGCTCGATCTCTGGCGCAGGCGGCGATGTTCGCACGAGACGAACCGCGCGGCCCGTCAGCGCCGATAGCTGGGCGTCGATATCGTCCTGGTCGGCCAGTAGCTCCTGCCCATCAGGAAGTATGATGCACACCGCCCCGTCCACGGAGACAACCTGCGCCTGGCACTGGAGCAGGCAACCCCACAGCCGGGGACGCTTGGCACTCGCGATTTTCCCCGTCTCCTGGTCGAGGAGCGCATAGCCGCGATCATAGGCAACGCCGCGCTCGCTGACCCGCGCCGTTTGTAACGGCTCGCCCCGCATCGACTTCACGGGGTAGCGCCAGAGTTCGCGCAATTTTCCAAGCAGCATTGCGCCTTCGCCCCAACCATCAACTTCTTCGGGACTGCCCCTCTTTCTCTCCGTCATACGCGGTAGCCAAACACCAGGAGCGGGCTGAGAACGCAGTAGTACTCCGGCTGATCGAACACATAGTCCGCATGCTCCGGGTCGGAGATACGCCGCCAGAGTGTATCGTCGTCAACCGTCATTCCGACATCCCTGCCAGACTCCATCACCGCACGTGCATAGTGGCCGTTTAGGATGGCACTAGTGACATACTGGCGCACGTCCGTGGGCAACGGTTGACGATACACCAGGGGAAAAGCCTTAAGCTGGCAGGCGGTCAGGGAAGCATCTCTAAGCCAGTCAAGCGCCCGCTCGGGATGAGCATGCCCCTCCCAAGGGCGCTCGCGAGCATACGACATCTCACGAGCAGCGCAGATGAGGTGTTCGAGGCGCGCAAAACCTGGCAGATACATGGCACGCAGCCAATTGCCATAGAAAATCGCGAGGGAGCCTCCCGGCTTGAGGAGGCGACTTAACCGCGAGACAACGGCGCCAGAATCACCTACAGTATCGGGATAGAGCACATCGGCGCTCCAGACGACATCGCATGAGGCAGGCTCGACAGGCAGCTCCGCAGTCAGGTCAGCAACCTCGACGGTGATCGCATCTTGCAGTCCCCACATCCGCACCAGATCTCTGGCACGCGCGACATGTGGCGAGGAGATGTCCAGGCCAACTACCGTCCCGGTCGGCGCCACACCTTCATAGAGCAACGGAAGGACGCCGCCAGGTCCGCATCCTGCATCAAGTACGCTTTGTCCTGTCCGCAGCCCTAAGGCATTGATGGCATTTGCAAGAGCAGGCTCCATGACGCGATTGTAGAGATACTCGGTATCGGCGTAATTGGTGTCGTCTGTCACTTACTTCTCCTGCCGCATGGCCGCTAGCGCCAAAACGGTGGGCGCTAGCGGCCATGCACGCCGAAGAAAAGCGTGAGCAGATGCGGCCCAAAGACCAGGATGCCGATCACCACGGAGAGAATCGCGTTCAGCAGCACAGCGCCCGCCGCGACATCCTTGGCGATTTTGGCGAGCGGGTGGTATTCGCGCGTCACCAGATCAACGCACGCCTCGGCGACCGTGTTGAACATCTCCGCGATGAAGACGAGGGTGATGGCGACGAAGATCATCGCGAACTCGACCGGCGAGATGTGCAACACCAGCCCCAGCACAATCGCCCCCGCGCCGATGACGGCATGGACACGCGCGTTGCGCTGGGTGCGGATGGCGTAGACGAGGCCGTGGGCGGCGTAGACAAAGCTGCGCAGAAAAGCCGCGCGCTCCGTTGAGCCGGGGTCAATTTCAGCCGAATCGGGGAACCGGGTTGGTGATGGCGGAGTGTTTCCGCTAAAGATATTGTGCATATGTCAGGTTCTGCCTTGGATTGTTTCGGAATGTCCGCTGGCGTCGCGTCATGATGTCATGGCGCCATCGCGCCGTCAGCGAGTGATATGCGCCTCAGTCAGCACGGCCTCCTGGTGCGCGACCATCGCGCGATAGCCAGCGTCGGTTGAATCGTCGTATCCCATCAGATGCAGCAGCCCATGCGCGAAGAGATAGGCGCACTCCCAGGGAACGCTATGGCCAGCCGCCGCTGCCTGTCGCACCACCGCGTCACGTGATATCGCGATATCGCCAAGATGCAACGGCCCATCGTCATCCTCGTCGTAGTCGCCGCCGTTCCCATCATCGCCAATGTCGTCAGTATCGTCTTCTTCATCGTCGGAATCGGTGAGGCCAGCGGCTCCGTGATCCGCGCCATCGGGCCACGGCGCCAACCCGGCCGCGTCATCCCCGTTATCGTCTCCGTCCGGCTGCCAGAGCTCGTCGGCGGGAGCCTCCACCAGTGGCACGCTGAGCAACGGAAACGAGAGCACATCGGTCGTCTCATCCTTGCCGCGAAAGTCGCGGTTCAGCTCGTGCAGCCCGTCGTCATCCGTTACCAGCACGCTGATCTCAACCGACTCCGACACCTGCACGCGCTCCAGGGTGAGCAGCGCCACACGCAGCAAGTCTTCGTCACCCAGGCCGACGGCGTCCTCCAGTCGGTCGGAGACATTGCAGGCAACTTCGAGTATCACTTCCTGTCCTGAAGAGTCCTCTTCCGATGAGTTATCCGACCCCGATAGCGAATCTGTCATGAACGCGGTAATCCTCGCTTGTTAGCACACAGTCTCTTCTAAATCAGTGTATCATCACTCCGCCGAGTCCATGTGCCACACAGGCGGCACACGGGTGCGTCCTATCATCCGCGCTGTCTTTCTCAAGCGCGCGGCCCCACAGAGAAACACCAGCGATGCGATGTAACTCGGTTTCGCGGCATGAATGCCGCGGCTAATTCGCTCCGTCGGGTAGTACTATCCATGGGCAATGGGTACATGCGCCGAGTCCGCTACCACTCGTCGCGGCCAGACTGGCGCGGTGGTCGTCCTCCGGGCGGGGCGGGCGGGCGGCGCTGCCCCTGCCCGGATTGTCCCGGCTGGCTCGACCCTGACGGCCGATCATACCGTTGTGGTGGGCCACCACGCATCGCGGGCTGGCGCCCATTGCCATAGTAGCCGGAGTTGCCGTAGCCACTGTTCGGCCCGCGTGGGCCGCGCTGTCCCTGTCCCCGGCGGGCACGCGCCAGCGCCTGCGCCTCCTGATAGCGGCGGACCATCTCGGCGCGGCGCCGCTGCTGCCAGAACGCATAGCCGCCGATCCCCAGGCCAATAAGCAGCGCGATACCGCCGATGATGACCAGCGGACTGGGGCCGCCGCTCGCAGCGCCCAGCACCTTCACATGCACCGTCGCGGACGCCTGCGTCTGATTCTTGTCGTAAACAGTCATCGTCACGGCGTAGGAGCCTGCCTTCGCATACTTATGTGCGGTCGTGGCTGTCTCCGTCGTCTGGGATGCCGAACCATCACCAAAGTTCCATAGGTACTTTGTGAGTGTATCGCCAGGCACATCAGATGGAACCGCAGATTGGCTGGCATCGAAGCTGACCGTGCTCCCGACATCCACTTCCAGATCACTTGCGCTGAGCGAAGCTGTAGGCGGATTTTGTTGAGGTTGAATAGTAATGTTGACAGTCGCCAGGCTCTGCGCCCCACGTGCGTCGGTAACAACTAACGCCACAAACGTGGCGCCCCCAGCAACGGTAATGAACTTATGTGTCGCGGTTGGTCCTGAGGCCTCACCGCTATCATTGAAGTTCCAACTGTACTTCAGCTGCGAACCATCAGTCGAGTGGGAGCCATCAGCGCTGAAGCTTACCAACTGAGAGAGCGCTGTCACTGGCAGGCTAGAGGTTACTTTCGCGACAGGGGGGTTGGGTGGGATACTCGCGGCGATATGTATCTGAGAACTATCGAATGGGTCATCATCCGCCCACGAACCATCGATATAAACCCATGAAGTGACATTGTACGTGCCTGGTTTGGTGAACGTATGCGTCGGTGATGCTTGATAAACATAGGCGGCGCCATCACCAAAGCTCCAACGCCAAGTAAAAATGCTATTTGAGGGTGAGCCTGGCGCCCGACTCAAATCCTCAGTAAAGGCGATCTTCGTATTAACAGCATAATCCAGGGGGAAAACGCCCTGAACGTTTTGTGGGTTGTTCTGCTCTGATGGATAGAACAACGCCGGAATCTTGTTCGCCAGCATGGTCTGTGGCTTGCCCAGACCGCACGCCTGCGCCGCCGAGACGTCGCCCTGGGTTGCCTGGCGCGCAGTGAAGGCCACCATCAGCAGCGCGCCGCCGACCAGCGCCAGCAGAAGCGTCCGCGCCACGCGCGCCACGATGGGCCGCGCTGTGTTTCGCGTGTTTCGCCGGGAATCAGAGGAATCAGACTGTAGCGCTGCCAGCCGCACGTATCCCTGCCCCCTCACCAATCTCATCATGCCTAATGATACGCATTTCTACTGAGTCTCGCCTTTTCTACACAGCATAGCAGAAGCGCTCGCAGTTGAGGATACATCTGGTACTGGTGTCCCTTGTGGAAAACACGACATCGGAGCCGACCATGCTGGCCAACCCCGATGTGATAGATGGAAGCGTGCGTTGTAAAGCAGCTACGCTAGCTGCGCGATGTGCGGCGCGATTCGCGGACACGCGCGACAATGGCCTTCGCCTGCGCGTCGTCGATGTTGAGCTTCTCGGCGACCCGCTTGTTCAGCGCCGTCGCGGTGACGGACTTCTTGGCGCCAGTCGGATTCAGCTCGCTCATCGCCTCATCGTAGGCGCGACTGTATGCCGCGGGAACCTCGTTCATGCTGCGCATCAGCGTGCCCGACTCATACGGCGAGCGGCGGACTGCCTGGCGTGGGCCAGTGGTGCCGGTCATCGCGTCGCTATCGGTTGCATCGGCATCCAGCAGATCATTCGCCAGGGTCGGCGGGCGGCGCGTCCACGTATTGCCAGAGGTGTCGCTGCCAGGCATACCGCTGGCATCGCTATCGGCGAAGAGCGCCGACTGCGACGGGAACGATAGGCCACCAGCAGGCTCCATGTGCATGGATGGGCCAGCGGGCGCGGCACTGTTCATGAACGAGGCGGTGCGGCCGTGGCCAGACTCGCGCGAGGCCATCGTCGGCAAATTGACGATCTTATGGGGCGCGGGATGCTCGCCCGAGTCGTTCGCATCGTCAGCCTGAGTAGCTGCCGTCTGAGCATCCTGAGAAACCGCGGGCTGTTCGCCGGTCTCGCCCTCGCCCGGCTTCTTGCGCCGCAAGACTTCCGCGGCCTGATCGCGCGCGGCGGCGGCCGTCCGGGCCATGCCACGCAGCTGCGCCTCGCGCACCTTGGCGTTCGCCTCGGCCTTGAGCCGCTTCACCTCGGCCTCATGCTGCACACGCATCAGCCGCTCGGCATGGGACTCCTGCAACTGGCGCAGGCTGCGGCCCGTCTCGGTCGGCTGGACAATCGCCCAGAAGAGCCCCCAGAACGGTGGCGCAATCGAAACCAGAATCATGGTGATGCTGACATGATTGGCCTGGAGATCTGGCCAGATGTTGTAGGCCCACTGATCGGTCTTGAACTCGACGAAGCTGCCACTGCGATAGGCCAGGCTGTTCCAGGTCGTAATGGCCGTCGCCACAATGACACCGAGCGCGCAGAAGAACGCCTGGATGCGGTGTCCCTGTCCCCAGTGCCACGGCGCCAGCACCGAGAGGAGGTAGGCCATGCCCACGACGCCAATCGAGAGGAACGAGACCAACGCGACTTTGCCCACCTGCAAGAGCGGGCTGGCGTTGGCAGTATTCCAGCCATCAGAGTACACATAGTAGTTGAAGATGGCATCCGGGATGTAGAGGATGACCGGGAAGATGAAGTACACCTTCACCAGCCAACCGGGCAGCGGCAGCACCTTCTCGCGGTCGAGCGACCCCTGCTGCGCTACGGCTGCATTCATCGTATCCACCTGAACTCCTGGTGATGTACTCTGTGCAGGCGTTGTCCTTTCGGCGGCTTGTGCCATGATAATCCTACCTCCATGCCAGAGAAAGCCGGAGCTGCGGGCAATGCGCGATCCATACGCGCGAGAATTCCCCGGAGCCAGCTTGACAAGGCGCGCAGGAAGCATAGGCGAACACAAGCGCGCTGTAAAGAGGAAACCTGGGCTATTGTTTTGTCAAGTAGACGCCGTATATCGGCATGAGACGCCTTGTTTCCTGGAAACAGGTCGCCATGCCCAGGGGAAAATAAAGCAGCCGAGCGCGCAAAATCGTGACGCTATTGTCCGTGGATGTCCTAGCCCGCTTGGGCTACCTGGCGGTGATAAGACGATCTGAACACATGTCCCATAAGCCCGGAAACCATCGGGCCTGGCGGGCCAAACAAGTGATCCATTTCAATGGTAACAAGAACGCTGGTCGGGCAATTGGCAGATAGCAGGTCGGTCCCGTTGCAGTGGGCAGGGAGCGCATCTTCAGTTGAGTGGAGGACTCCGCAATTCGGCTGGCTCATAGGGTACAACGCGCCACTGGCAATTCTGTTAGGGCTGTAGCTGACCCAAAGTGAGCGAGCAATGCAGTTTCGACCAATGCTCTCCCAGGCAGGCGCCCACGGAAGGGCGCCATACCAGCAAGCTCCCATGATGTTGGCCTATTTTCTGCTGCGTCCTTTCGCGTCCGTGACCCATCGCTGCTGACGTGGTGGCGGGCGGTGCGGTAGATAGAGCACGCGAGCACGTGTAGAGGAGGAGACAGGCTATGGCGAATGCAGCGCTCTTCATCGGGTATGGTCCCGTAGTGCCGGGTCGCGCGCAGCAGGCGCTCCAGGTGTTCAACGAAGCGCTACAGTATTATGGTCGCTTGCAGCAACAGGGACAGATCGAAAGCTTCGAGCCGGTGTTCCTCGAGCCACATGGTGGGGACTTGAGCGGGTTCATTCTCCTGCGCGGAGACCGCGACAAGTTGAACAGTGCGCGATTCAGCGAGGAGTTCCTGCGCCTGACAAACCGGGCGACGCTGGTCGTGCAGAACGTCGGTGTCGTGAGCGCGTTCGAGGGAGAGGAGCAGAACCGCCTGTTCCAGGACTTCCAGCGTCAGGCGGCGGAACTCGGTTAGGCATACTTCAGCAAATCCGCGGCAAAACGCCTCGATCTCTGTAATTCCCCCTCCCTTTTAGGGGAGGGGGTTAGGGGGAGAGGGCCGAGGCCACCCCAGGCAACAAGCGTGTTACCCGGCAACGGACCAGGCAAACTGACCACTGTCCGCCGCACCGGCGTCGCTCGCGCGCACGTGCGCGCCATCCGCTGTGACCAGCAACAGACCGGTGGACGACCGCACCGCGAGACTCTGGCCGTCAGGCGCCCAGATCAGCGCGTTTGCGTTGACGTTCGCGGCAACCGTCTTCGCCGCGCCTGCCGCGCCATTTTGCACGCGCGCGCTCATCACCGCCTGACCCGACTGCCACGCCAGCGCGTCGCTCTTGGGCGACCATGCCACCTGGCTGCCCGCCGTCAGGCCGTGCGCCACCACGACCGGCGTCTGGCCAGGGGTCACCACGATCAGCGTGTCACCTGAGACCAGCGCGGCCATCGTCGCCGAGGGCGACCAGTGAATCTGCGTGACCTGATTGATTAGCACGGCGACCACGCGGGGACTCGTCTGGTCCGCGGCAATCTCCCATAGCGTCGCGCCTTTCGCCAGCAGCCACGCGCCCGATGACGAGACATCGGCGGCGGCATAGGAGTTGCCCGGAGATGTAAGCCGAAGCGCGGCGCCGCTCGTATTCGCCACGGCGCGGAAGACGCCCGTTGTCTTGCCCGCATCGCTCGCGGACCAGGTGACCGTGGCCGAAGCGCTCGACGGCAGCCACGCCAGCTGCCCTACCACCGCGGTGGAGTCATTGGCATCGGCCCGCGACGCCAGCTCACGAGCGTGCGCCGTGGTCACATTGTAGGCCCAGATGCTCTGCGCGCCCGCCTGCGTGGTGGATGTGTAGGTGATATAGATGCTATCCGCGCTCCACAGCAGGTGGCCGATCAGCCCGCTGCCAGTGGAGCTGACTGCCGTATCCGCCGAGCCCGCCGCATTCATGACGTGCAGGGTTGTGCCACCCTCGACGCTCTGTGCCAGATAGGTAATGCGCGTGTTATCGGGTGACCATGCGACGCCATGCGCGATGGCTGCTCCAGCGGTCGTTGTCCAGAAGTCTGCCGAGGGCGCCGAGCCGCCGGTCACCGTGCCGATAGCCGTATCGTCAAGCCCATCGGCGCGAATAGTATGGAGCGCGCCCGTGTTGGCGTTGATATAGATGACCATGTGGCCGTTGGGCGAAACACTCCACCCCGCCACCCGCGTTCCAGCCGGAGTCAATCGCGCGGGAAGGCTCGCGCCGCTTTCTGGCGCGCTCCACAACGCTCCGCCACGCTCATAGATCAGACGAGCGCCAGCGGGCAGCGGCGTCGTGCCGCCAGGGTTGCCAATGATGGCTGTGGCGCCTGGCTTGCCCGCCGTCTGCGTGCCAGCGATGCCGTGCCGAATCAGCAGCGCGCCGCCGAGAGCAACGACGAGCAGCGCCGCCGCCACCAGCGCCGCCGACAGTGGCGTGATGAAGCTACGCTGGCGGGCACGCGCATTGGCCAGTTTGATGTACTCCGGTGAGTTGAAGAAGCGGTCGCGCATATCGGATGGCGGCTCGATAAACGGCAGCTCGCGCACCAACTCGTCGGCGCGCCGGAAATCCGCCAGGATCGTCCGGCACCGCTCGCAGGTCGCCAGATGCGCCTCGACGCGTCGCCGTAACTGCGGATCGAGGACATCGTCGAGGTATCCGCTCAACTCGTCCTCTGCCCACTGGCAGTCCATTTGTATCGTGTCGTTATCCATTGCTGTCTCTATCACCTTAACAGTTGCCGGGATATTCCAGGCCGCTTTCGGTTACGTTCTCAATCGCTTTATGGCCTATCGCCTATACAGCTTCTACCAAACATCTCTGCTACAACGATGCCGCCGCATATCCTGCTTACCGTTCGACGCCGACATCTTTGTACATGTTCTCGGCGCTCACCCTTGGCGCGACCATGCGCCAGCGGGACAACTGGACACCTGGCGCCTGCTATTTGCGCGGGCGAGGCGGGTGGTCGGGAGGGTTGCCAGATTCCAGTGCGCGATAAATCTCGCGGAAGGAATGGCGCGCCCGCGACAGGAACATCTTGACGCCGCTCTCGGTAATATCCAGCGCTTTGGCGATTTCGGCGTAACTTAGCCCGTGCTGGGTATAGAGCCGCAACGCCAGACTGTACTGTTTGGGCATCAGTTCGAGCGTTTGCCGCACTAGCTCTATCGTTCCAATGGTCTGTTGTGGGTCGGCACGCTCGACATCCGCCGGTTCGTGCTCGTGATCCGGCAACTGCGTCCAGGTGATGAGCTTGCGACGGCGCAAGGCATCGTACGCTGTGTTGGTCGCGATCCGATAGATCCAGGCTGAGAGTTTCAGATTGGCATCCATCCGCGGGAGCGCCTTATAGACTTTGAGAAAGGTGTCCTGCGTCAGATCGTCGGCCAGTTCACGACTGCCTACGAGATGAAAGATGAAGTTGAAAATGGGAGTCTTGTACTGGTCGTAAATACGCTCGAAGGACCATTCTGATCCTCCTGAAGACCCCTCGCTGGTCACGCGCTCGTGCTCCCTCGCCAACGCTGGCTGCTGCTCAGCCACATCGTCCATTTGCGCGGAGGCACCTGGCTCGGAACGGGTTGACAGGCGCATACCTTCCGGCCTCCCATGCCAGCGCCGTTCCTTGAAATGACCCGATGAATTGATGCACAACTCATCTCACAAGTATGGAACGGACGCACAGACCGGCGGTAACATAGGCCGGTCTGAATAACCGCTTGCCTGATGCGCACATTTTCCGTCCCACGCTGTGGGATGCGCCTCTTGAATCAGGCAAAAATGAGGCGATGTCAAACACACCGTATAATGACAGAGGCAATCGTATCATGAAGCGAAACAGCGGGCGTAATGGCTACACCATTTGTCCTATTGTTCAGTCGCAAACCATGGCCTGGTGCGGTTGAGAGGAATGGCCAGCAGACCTCACCCCCTGGCCCCCTCCCACAGGAGAGGGGGAAGAGATCAAGGCGAGGCCGCTATTACCCGCGCAGCGCCGCCAGCGCGATGCCGGGCGCTTTGCCTGCCGAGGGCGCTGCCTCGAAGTAGGCCAGCCGACGGAAAACCTCGCGTCCAGCGCGCCCACGGGTGACGAACCACGGCGGCACAGGCATCGCCCGCCATGGCCCGCGCATCACCGCCTTCTGCGGGCGGTCGAACATCAGCGCGTTATGGACGACGCCATTTCCCGACCGAATATCCGAGAGTGGATGGCCAGGGAAGGCGCCCCACGTCGTCATGCCCAGGGCGAATCCCACCCCAGCCCAATAGTTGACGGCCACCGTGCCAAAGCGCAGATTGGCTACCGCCTGCTCCACCGCCGCCGCTATCGCCGGGTCACTCAGCGATTTGGGATGCACCAGCAGCGTGACGTTGAGCGAGCCCCAGATACCGTCATTGGCGAAGGCAACCGCGCGCTCGATATACTCTGGCACGCTCGCCGCCGGAAGCGCCGTCTCGGCAAAGAGGCCGCAGAACGCCTCGGTGGTGAAGACGATGTCGTCCTGCTGGTCGGGCGCGACGCCTTCGATCAACATCCAGGGGAGCTGGCTGCCACTGGCCGCGCCAAACTGCCGCGCTTCGGGATGCGCCTCCTTGAAGGTCGCATAGCGGTCGCTCGCGCCGGGATAGTAGGCCGCGCGGGTCGGCACGCCGCCGAGCACCTTGCGCACACCCGCCAGCAACGCCTCGCGCTGCTCCCAGCCCTCGTGCTGCACGATGACGCGGGTGGCGTTGCAGTTGAAGCCCGCGTTATTGGTGAGCATGCTGGCAATGTGTTCCGCCTGATAGGCGAGATCGCTGGCGCTCCACGGCCCCGGCACAACGATGACCGGGCTGACGTTGCCCAGCTCGCCCGTGATGCGTTTATTCAGCAGCGGCTGCCCGGTCGCCTTGCGCGCCGCGCCCTCCGCGCCCGGCCCCCAAACGATAGCGTCGAAAGTCTTGTCTGACCCGGTGATGTGGATCTCGTCGATGCCGGGATGCGCGCAGAGATACGCGCCCTCCGCCGCGCCGCCATAGACCACGCGCAGCACGTTCTGATCGATCAGTGTGTGGAACGCTTCGAGGATCAGCGGTCCCAGGTAGGCGTTGACGGGGTTCGTCTTGAAAAGCACGACCTGATCTTCGACGAAGAGCTTATAGAGCGCGTCGAGCGGCCCGATGCTGGAGACGTTGCCCGCGCCCAGGACCAGCGCGACCTTGCCTGGATGGTTCTTATTCGCGTAGACGACTGCCTGCGTTTTGGGCAGGTCGGCCTGCGTCACGCCCGGCTCCATCCAGACCTCGGCGGTCAATCCACCGAAGAAGAGCCTGTCGTAGGTCGTCTGCGGAAAGACCTGCGCGGTGACCTGCCCGTCTGGCCGCGTCTTGACCGGGCCGGGAATGCGCGGGACGCCGCGCGTGCGAATATCATCGAGCGCGGTGCGGAACTGACGCAGCTGCTTGAGCATCAAGTATGGCCCGGTGGCCCATTCCTCGCCAACTCCCGGCGTGTTCGGCGTGATCTCTTTGGCGCGCAGACAGGCATCCACCCAGCGCGGGGCAATCGCGGCGACATCGGTGATCATCCGATCGATCAGCGCGATGCGTTCGGGTACGGATGTGGCGACCCATGCGTCCTTCCGCGCCTGGAGCTCGGCGATGGCGCTGTCCATAGCGGTCTGGTCGCTGGCGGCGACGGCACTGGCGGCCTGTGGGAACTGCGGTGATCCCTGCTGAGCGGCGATGGTCATAGCTGACAACCTCCAACGAACACCCGGAGACAGCGAAATGCTGACACGATAGCGCCCCAACTATACACTATCCCTACGCGGGGCGCTACACATGGGACATCACGCGGCCCTCTCCCCCTACCCCCTCCCCTAAAAGGGAGGGGCCACAAGCGAACGTTAGCAGCGTTGGGCAGCTTTACCTCTGGCTCCCCTCTCCTCGTAGAAGAGGGGCTAGAGTGATGGTTAGCCACGCGGGAACGGGACGACCCAGATCCACATCATCAGCGCGAAGGCGACACTGCCCGCGATGACGAAGAGATGGAAGACCTCATGGAAGCCGAAGACCCGCGGGAAGGGGTTCGGCCAGCGCCGCGCATAGACCAGCGCGCCGATGGTGTAGAGCACGCCGCCACCGAAGAGCAGCAGCACCGGCGGCCACGAGAGCGCATGCACGAACGCCGGAAGCGCGAAGACGGCCACCCAACCCATGCCGACGTAGAGCAATGTAGAGAGCCAGCGCGGCGTCCGCAGCGTCAGCGTTGCCAGCGCCACACCGAAGGCGGCGCAGAGCCAGATCACCGTCAGCAGCGTCGGGCGCACCCACCCTTCCAGCACGTTGAAGCAGAGCGGCGTGTAGGTGCCTGCGATCAGCACGAAGATGTTGGCGTGATCGAGCGCCCGCCAGACTTTGCGCGCCGTCGGCTTCCAGCGGCCAATATGGTAGAGCGCGCTCACCGTATACAGTTCGACCATACTCAGCCCGAAGATCGCCAGCGAGACCGTCCGCGCGGGGTCAACGCGACTCCGCCAGCAGAGCGCCGCCGTCAGCGCCACCGAGACGATTGCCGCCACCGCGTGAAACCAGCCACGTAGCAGCGGCTTCCTCTCGACCCCTGCCTCGATACCGTTTATTGTCGTCGATGTCGTCGCCAAAATCCTCGCTCCCTCCGAAGGAATCGCCGGAATGTCACAGCGCGTTCCGTACTCATCTATTAGGAGTGTGGCGGGTTTCAAGCGGGGCCGTTGCCAGCTAACACAATACCGGTTGACGCGCGAATTAGAGCGCAGTACGATACATCTCACACAGGCAAGCGCGTGTGTTGGACCGCCGACCACGAGAGAGGAGTCGCCTGGATGCCCAGAATACCGTATGCTGACCTATCCGCCATCACCGACCCCGAAATCCTCGGATACCTGGAAGATGCCCGCATCCATGGCGCGCCACGGCCCGAGAGCCAGGCAATTCGCGCGCATGTGCCCGCCGTCATCCGCGCCTTCTCGCAGGCCTGGCAGACGACGTTTCGCACGGGCGTGCTCGACCACGGCTTGAAGGAGCTTTGCCGCGTCTACGTCTCGCAGTCCATCGCGTGCGAGTACTGAGGGGTGCAGCGGTCGGTCCGGTCTGGATCGGGGAGCATTCCTGAAGGGAAGTACGCCAAGCTGCTGATGTTTGAGGATTCCGACGAGTTCAGCGAGCGCGAGAAGGCCGCGCTCACCTATACCAGCGCGATCATCTGGGATGACACCATCGCGGATGACGCCCTCTGGGAGCGGTTGCACGCGCAGTTCACCGATCCCGAACTGGTGGAACTGGGGTTCTTTGTCGCGCTGACCCTCGGCCAGCAACGCTGGATCAAGACGCTCGGCATCGGCCACAACGAGGTGCTGCCAGGCACGCAAGGCGGCCTCGCTCCAAACGCCACTGGCGATTGAATCACAACGAAGCAGATAGTCCCCCTCCCTGAGTTGGGAGGGGGACAAGAAACGTCACGCCGTCAGCGCTGAGAAGACCTCTTTGCCGTGGCGCTGCACCGCCGCGACCAGCCCCCCCTCCGCCGTCAGCGCCTGAATCATCGGCGAGGGCGTCTGCGCCTGGAACTCGCGGCCGGTGGCGAGATCACGGACGATGCCGCGCGCCAGGTCCACCTCCAGCTCCGACCCCTCGATGGCCAGCGTATAGAAGGCGGGATCGGTCACTACAAGGTACGGCAGCGCCTCATTGACCAGATTGCGCTTATGGATGAAAGCGTAGCTTTTCGCGATGACAGCCTGGATGCCGACGCCCTGCAGCGCCCAGACGGCCATCTCGCGCGAGGAGCCGCTGCCCCAGCCCTCGCCCGCGATGATGATGTTCGCGCCCTCACGTGCCCGCTCGCGGAACTCTGGCCGGACGTAATAGAACGCCTTGTCGCCCAGCTCCTCCAGCTTCGTCAGGTGGCAGAACTCGCCGGGGATGATGGCGTCGGTGTCGACGGAGTCGCCGAAACGCTGCACCCACCCGCGCACCACCTGGCTGGTGGCCTGGGTCTCTTTGGCGCCCGCCGCATGCGGCTCGACATGCATCGTCGGCTCGCTCGTCGTAATCTCCGGCAGCGGGTGATTCTCCTTGCGCCCAAGGATGCGCGCCAGCCGGTCGCGGTCCACCCGCGCCAGCAGCGGCCTTGGGTCGGCGACCTCCATCCCCAGCGCGCTGGCGGCCACGGTGGCGGCGCTGGCCAGCCACGCCAGCGACCCCTCGCCCATGCGGTTCTCGAAGTTGCGGTTCTGGGAGCTGAGCCAGACCTCGCCCTTGCCCGCCTTGCGGCTGGCGATGCCCAGGCACATCGAGCAGTTGGGCGGATCGACGATGAATCCGGCGCGGCGATAGATATCCCAGATGCCTGCCTTCTCCAGATTCTTCTGGATAATCAGGTCGCCCGGCACGGCGATGCGACGGTTAGGGTCCGTTTCCTGGGGAGTCTGCCCGTCGGCGAGCGCCGCCTCCAGCACCAGCCCAGCCAGCGCCAGCTCCTCTTCGGTGGTGGTGCAGGCACCGATAAACGCGCCATCCAGCTTCTGGCCGACGAGATCGTCGCCGACTGGCTGGCGCACCGGCGGCGTGGCTACAACGACAGCGCGCTCTACTTCCGCGCCGACGACGACGCCCCCTATGTCGCTCGCTACCCCATCGCGCTTGACCGTCTCGCGCCGCAGATTGCCAAGCCGTTCTCGCCCGACAACGTCTTCGCCGTCGGCGACCTCGTGGGCCAGACGCTGGATGGCGCGTTCATCGGCGCCTGTACCACCACCGAGGAAGAGTTAGCGCTGGCCGGGCTGGTGCTGGAGGCGGCGCTGGCCGATGGCCAGACCCCACAGGAAACGGACCCCGACCGCCGCATCGCCGTGCCGGGCGACCTGATTATCCAGAAGAATCTGGAGAAGGCGGGCATCTGGGATATCTACCGCCGCGCCGGGTTCATCGTCGATCCGCCCAACTGCTCGATGTGCCTGGGCATCGCCAGCCGTAAGGCGGGCAAGGGCGAGGTCTGGCTCAGCTCGCAGAACCGCAACTTCGAGAACCGCATGGGCGAGGGCTCGCTGGCGTGGCTGGCCAGCGCCGCCACCGTCGCCGCCAGCGCGCTGGGGATGCAGGTCGCCGACCCACGACCGCTGCTGGCGCGGGTGGACCGCGACCGACTGGCGCGCATCCTTGGACGCAAGGAAAACCG
>DATBIB010000182.1:0-5812 GCA_036557205.1 Ktedonobacterales bacterium
CATGGAGCAGGCCGGACGGATTGCGCTGCGCCCACGGCCACGCCACCTCCAGCGCGTCGCGGATGTGTCCTTCGCTTAGCGAATCGTCGAGGCGCGCGGGCCGATTGCCGATGATGCTGGCCCAGTGAGCGGCGTGGTCTGGCAGAAAGGTGGTGTCGTGTGATGCGTAGTCTATCCGATGAATCGCCGCGAGATTCCTTGCGAACTGCGGCAGGAGATCGGGCGCGGGCGCGTCCGCCAGTGCGAACACCGTCTCACCTTCTATGTATTCGAGAACGACGACGGGTGTCTCGAATATCTCGCCTGACTCATCGAGATAGTATGGCGCGGGCGCGGGCACTCCGGCATTGTGCACGATCCGCAGCAGCGCGAATTCGTCGGCGGCCACTTGTGGGTTGCGCGCGAGGTCGGCGGCGCCATGCTGGCGGACGATCAGCTTCTGTGTCTGGCCGTCGGCGCGCTGAAGCTCGATGGCCGTCACCCGCGCCGATACGCCGCCATGCAGCGTCCATGCGCGGAGCAGCGCGCTATCGGGAGCCATCTTGCGCGCGAGGCGGGCAAACGCGCTGGTGTTCTGCGGGTCGATCATTGGGGCAAGTCCTGATACGGTGTCATTCTCTCCATAGTGTGCCATAGACAAGCGGCGGCCCGCAACCATTGCTGGCTACGGGCCGCATTCGTGAACTTCGCGTTCTGGTCCCCCCTCCCTTTTAGAGGAGGGGGTTAGGGGGAGAGGGCCGTTGCCCATTTTACGGGCGCGAGGCCGCCGTGACCACGCCTTCGCTGGTCTCGTAGCCGTTGAGGTAGACATCTTCCGGGTCGGGGCCAGCGGCGGTGTAGGCGAACGCGCCCAGCATCGTCAGCGCGAAGCCGAAGATGACCAGCTCAGGATACGGGTTCGGCAGATTGTAGGCGACGAAGGCGAGCGCCAGCCCGACGAGCACGCTCACCAGAATCGCCACCAGCCACGGGATGGACCCTGTGCGTACTGCGGCGATGGCGCAGGCGGCGATGCCGACAATCGCGAAGCACAGGGCCGTGACGAACATGGCGTGCGAGCCATCCATCGCGTCGATGCCCTTCTGCAGCACATCGGCATGGAAGCCGTTGATACCGGCCGTCACCATCAGCGCCAGCGCAATCGCGTTGACCCAAAGGCCGAACTTGCGCCAGTTGCCCATCGGATGGTAGCGGCGGCGCATCAGCACGACCAGTTGATAGAGGCCCAGGCCGCCCATCAGCAACAACATCCACCAGGCGTCATGCAGCCCGCCAGGGCCTGGCTGATAGAAAAACATCAGGCCAGATTCCAGCTCGTAATAGAGCGGAAGCGAGAAGAACGCGAAGCCCATCAGCAAGAAGAGCAGAAGCGTCCCCAACACCAGCCACTGTCCGGCGCAGCCGAGCTGCTGTGGAGCGGTCGGAGCGAATTCACGCTGTGTCGCCCAGGTGTAGATGAACGCCAGCACGACGATGCCCAGCGCCAGCAGGATGCCAATCGGAATCTGCGTAAATTCGTCCAGGTGGATGACCAGTGGCGCAATGGCGACAAAGATCAACGCCAGCGTGCCGCCGAGCACGACAGTATTGCGGCGGGTACTCCAGAAATAGAGGCCCGCGACCAGAATAGCGAACAGGTTCGTGAAGACGATGGCGCAGATGATGTAGCCGCTGAACGGCGTGAAGGTGCAGGAGGCGGGAATCTCTGTCTTCTGCGAGCACTGTACGAAGAATTGGGTAGGATCCAAATTGTGAATCAAATTCACGACGGGATACAGGATCACCCAGATGATCAGCAGCGGCACAGCCACCAGTCCAATGAGCCCCACCACGCCATGCAGATACACGCCAGGCATGAACTGCTGGCGATTGGCCGTCATGACCGGCAGCAGCCAGACCTCCAGCCCGAAGAGCGCCAGGATCAGCCCGACGAACAGCATCATGTTGATGATGCCCGCGTGGTCGCCGTCACTGGGGACGATGTTGGCGAAGGTATTGATCGTCAGCCAGAGCACCGCGATGACGATGGCTAACCCGATGCTCAGGCGCACCAGCAGATCGCGTATGGGGCCGAGCAGCCTACCCGAGAGCACCAGCGGATTGAGGGCCGCCACCGAGGCGATGCCGAGGCCCGTCAAGAGCGCGATGATGCCGATGGCCGAGAGGTCGATGCTTTGTGGCTGGAACCATGCGGGATGGAAGAGATAGCCAGGGTTATCAGATGGCCAATAGGTGACAGTGCCCTTGGAGTCCACGAATTTGTCGGGGAAATACTCCGACCAGCCAGAGCCAAAGAAGCCCGTCGTATGGATGCCGACGCGCACCTGGTAGAGCATGAACAGGCCGATGACCGCGAGCGCCGCGCCACCCACGAAGAAGAGCGGCCAGGGCAGCACCGGCTTCACATCGTAGAGGAACGAGACGGTAAAGCAGATCAGGCCGATGCCCAATGCCAGCAGGCCCATCGCGAGGAAGCTCTGCTCCATGCGCGTCAGGGTTGAGAGGGTTGAGACGACAAAGACGAAGCTTGGAATCTGCCCAAGCAGAATTGCCGTCACGAAGAAGAAGCCGACCGCGATGACGATTGCCCTGGCCCAGGACATCGGCTTTTCATGTTCACGCACGGAGTTCGCCGACGTTAATTGCATGGGTCACAGTCCCTTTCAGAAAATGATTCCCGATTGCCCCGGTCCGCGCCCAACGCCGCGCGATCCCCTTCGCGGGCAGTGTTGGCCTTGCCCGGCAATACCCCAGATACCTCTTAGGTATCCGCCAGACAACATCAACACGCGATATCGAAATACGCTATGCCACTAAGCTATGCCACGACCGACACCCACCCTAGCATGGCCGGGTGAATGGCGCAGTAGTATGGATACTCTCCAACTTTGGTGAACGTGAACGAGTATGTGCCTGTCTGCGCGTTGATGACCGGTGGCGACTTAAAGGACGCATCCGGTGGCGTGCTTCCCTGGCGCGGGAAGACATTGTGCGGCTGTGCCGTCTTGTTTTCCCACGTGACCGTCGTGCCCACCTTGACGATGATGTTCGGCGGCGTGAAATCGAAGCCCGACGGATTGCTCGTGGTATCTTCAATCGGTATCGTGACCGCCTGCTGGTTGGACATATCGGTGAACTGGTTTGCTGGCGGTTTGCTGCCGGTCTTCAACTGGTTGTTGTAATCGGCAATCTGGGTCGGGTTCGTCAGCGTGCCCAGCACATAGCCGAAGCCATTGGTTGTGGGTAGCTTATTCTGCTTGATGTACGCCGGGTCCGAGGAGCGAATAAACGCCAACAGATAGGCGATATCGTCATCTGTGAGCGAGCCGCCGTAACGATCACTCCACGCGGGCATTGCCAGCACCGTTGGATTCGCCGGATCAGCCGGGATGCCAGCCGAGATGATGCGGGTAATGTCGTCGTCGGTAAACTTGTTCACATCGGGATTGTTATTGAGCTTCGGCCCGGCGATACCCTGCCCCTGGAAGCCGTGGCAGGTGGCGCAATACTGGCCAAAGAGCGCCGCGCCGCGCTGAAGCGATTGATCGTAGAGAGCGGCCGTCCGGTCGGCCCGCGCCTGTTGCTGGTTCACCATGAGCAGGGGGATAATCAGGCCGATTCCCAGCGTGAGGATAAGTGCCGCGTAGCCGCTGCGCGTAATGGCGCTGCCACGCGCATAGAAGATGTAGAGTAGGACCGGCACGATCACACAGATGGCCGCCAGCCCAAAGGCCAGCCGTCCCTCGAGTACACTGGT
This sequence comes from Ktedonobacterales bacterium, assembly GCA_036557205.1. GTDB lineage: Bacteria > Chloroflexota > Ktedonobacteria > Ktedonobacterales > JADMIN01 > DAHUXT01. The sequence goes on from DATBIB010000182.1 coordinate 3,758, forward strand.
AAAGCCCAGCAACGTGAAGAGTATTGCCAGCGCGACCCCAATCGCTATGGCGAACAGCCCCGGATTACGACTAGTCTGCATCTATAATGACCTCATGTCTAGGCGTCTGACGACTCTTCGACAACTCTTGAGACGACGCTTCAGAGAACGACCGTGAACTACTGCGCCGAACAGACCGGCACATAGGGCAGCCGAAGCACGCGCGTCCCCACATCGGGGCGCTCGACATGCTGATTCAGCGCGCCGGTATCCACGACGACGTTGCCGCTACTGTCAAATGACATCGTAAAGCGGTCCAGACTGCGCGGCGCCGGGCCGTCGATATACTCGCCATCGATGTTGTAATGGGAGCCGTGGCACGGGCACTTGAAGCTATTGCAGTCGTCGCGGAATGGCACCTTGCAGCCCAGATGTACGCAGACCTGATAGAGCGCTAGCCAGAAGGTGTCGCCATCTTTGAGCCAGTCCTGCGCCTCCATCGAATTGGCCAGCGAGACCCCAGACTGGAGGAACTGCGTGGTGCCGCCGGACTTGAGATGCATGATATAGGACTTCGCGCTCTGTTCGTAGAACATGCCCTTCTGATCGAGCGCCATTTCCTTCTGCTCGGCGGGGATATAGATCGCCTTGTTCCTGAGCGTGATCGGCGCGCCAAACTGCCCCTCCAGGTTGGGGTAAAGCATCATCAGCGAGCCGAGACCGGCCATCGCGCCGACGATGCCGAGGCTCATGCCGGTGGCGCGCCGCAGCATCTGGCGCCGACTGATGCCACGCTTGGCGACCTGCGCCGACTCCGCGCCGCCGCCGGTCAGCACCTCGTATTCCTGTGGTGTCCGTGTCGTATCATCGTACTTTGTGCTCATCGCGATATCCTCAGTCTCATAGCGCCGACTCGCCCATGCGCCCGGATCAGGTGAACTAGTGGCTTAGAGGTCAAAGAAGACACCCTGCCACGGCCAGATCCACTGCCAGCCAGAACCGCGGAAGAAACTGCCGGCGAGTGTTACGACGGCAAAGAAGACCGCGAAGATCGTAAAGAGCGCGATGGAGAGCTTGCGGTCCTCGAAGGCGCGGCTGGGGTTGCGATCAACATAGGGCAGGATGGCCAGCCCCACCAGCACAAAGCCCGGAATCAGCACGCCTGCCACCGTCGGCGGGAAGTAGTGCAGAATCTCTTGCAGACCCAGGAAGTACCACGGCGCCTTCGCCGGGTTTGGCGTCAGGTTCGGGTTCGCGTGGTCGCGGAGTGGCGCGTTGATGGCGAGTGAGGTAAGCGTCAGCACCATCGTCATGATGACCGCGGCGAGGAACTCGCGCACCAGCAGATGCGGCCAGACGAAGACCGAATCTTCGAGCTGCTTCTCAACCCGGGTAACTGCTTCCTGCTTGACCACAGCCAGCGTGCGATACCGTTTCTGTGTCGCTCCGGCTGCCCCATTCCCATTGGCACCATTCTCGGTGCGAGTCGGGCGTGGCTCGGTTGTTGCCATCGGTTTCTCCTTCAGCATGCGCCGCCTGACCTCGTGTGGGGCAGACGGCTCCGGGCTGATACGCGACTAGTTGAGTGAACCCGCGTGTGTCGGCTGCGCGGCTCCGGCCTGCTCGGCGCGCGCTGCCTCGATCTCGCGCTTGGAGGGCGGCGGCGGCCCCGCCTCTCCCCCATCCTTGCGGATGCGCCAGAAGTGAACGGCCATCAAGACCGCGCCGACCAGCGGCAGGCCAATCACGTGCAGCGTATAGAAGCGAATGAGCGTCGGCTGGCCCACCCCCACCGGCTGCCCGGTCAGGATGTTGTGCGCCTGCGCGCCCAGCAACGGCGCGTAACTGGCCATGTTCGAGCCGACGGTGATCGCCCAGTAGCCAATCTGGTCCCAGGGCAGCAGATAGCCAGTGAAGCTGAGCAGCAGGGTCGTCAGGAAGAGCACGACGCCGATGACCCAGTTGAACTCGCGCGGGGGCTTGTAGGCGCCGTGGTAGAAGACGCGAATCATGTGCAGCGTGACGGTCACCACCATCAGGTGGGCGGCCCAGCGATGCATGTTGCGCACCAACTGG